>JBASRS010000013.1:0-147623 GCA_049273945.1 Terriglobales bacterium
TGTGCCGCTGCGGTGCTAATCTTCTTCATTGCCGGTCTCCTTTATCTCTTGCGCTTCAAGCGCGTCGATAACTTGGGAGCGTATCGCATCCCGCCGGAGACCGGCCTTCTCATCCCATCTGTTTACAACAGGTGCGTTGGAGGCCCCAACACCGGGACCGGAATATGTATTTCGGTGCTCACTGGAGGTTGGAGTATTCCGCCTTGGCTTGCTTCAGGAGCGGAATGTCAGGGTCGGCATCTTTCCAGAGGGTAAGGAAGTCCTGATACGCAATGTGGGCTTTCGCCGAATCTCCTTGCTCCGCATATGCCCGGGCAAGGCCAAGCCGCGCCAATGCACCCAGGGGAAAGTTTCTTACTGCGCCCCAGTAATTGACGAATTTCTGATATTCCGCCGCTGCTTCTTTGCCTCTGTGCAGTTGCAAATAGGCCTCGCCTCTTACATATGCGGGATGCAGGGGCGCAGCCCATTCTGGCGTGTATGGGTCAGCCCCTAATTCGTACGAGGTCGCCTCTTGGAGTAGCTTGAGGGCTTCGGCAGCGTTGTTGCGATCAAGTTCGATGGCAGCGCGTATGGTCGGGAGCCAATATCCATTAACAAGCGTGTCGAGCGGGTAGCGTCGAGCCAAATCGTCGCTCATTTTCTGAGCTCGCTGGGCATCTCCAGATTGCGCCAGTATTAGGGCCGCCAGAATCTGTACCTCTCGTGTTGACTTCAAGGCCAGCGCCACTTCGGCTCCGTGCCGGGCCACCTGCCAATTGCCGAACTCCGCTTCACGCAGAGCCTCGTTTATTCGCCACAGGGCCGCGGTTTCTCCCTTCCCGGCCCGCTGTGCAGATTCGATCGCGCGGCGGGAGAATTCCCGCGCCTCGTCAAGACGCCCATAGAATGCTTCGGTGTCCGCCTGTTCAGCGAGAATGATGTCTTCGATTCCCACTTTGCCGTTCGCCCAGATCACCTGCCTATGCATCTCCGCCGCATCCCTTAGTGCCGCCGCAAGCGCATAAAGGTAAACATGCACGTCTGGGTAATCAAGTTTGCTCTCAAGCATTTTCTGATAGGTGCCCTTAGCGTCATCGAAACGATTCAAGCTCGTGTAAAGGCCTATAAGGTTGGCGTAAGCAACATAACTATCCGGCGCGCGATGGAGGGCCTCGATGCTTTCGCCGATCGCCTTGTCATATTGCCCCAAAGTCCCGTGAATCGCTGCCATTTGGACAAAGGGTGTGCCGCTGCGCGGATAGGTTCGCGCCCAAAGCTCGTACACTTGATTGGCCTTTTCAAAGTTTCCATCGGCAAACTGATGATAGTGAGATTCGATATAGAATCTCTCCTTCTCGCTAACCCGGTCGCGCAAAGCATAGGCTCTCTTGATACTCGCCGCCGATAGACTGGTTTGCTGAAGATTTATATACACGGTCGCCAGCTTGGCATGTGCCATAGCGAAGTTGGGGTCGAGTTCGATAGCGCGCCAGAGGAAGGGAAGGGATGCACGATCGCCTTTCTCAGATCGGGCGGCTTCTGCCGCGGACCAAGCCTTCAGCGCATCCAGCGAAGGCGTCGTAACTTGGTCGGGAACGTTGAATCGCTGGATCGAACTCAGCGATTCGCCCAACTTTTGTCGCAGTTTCGTGGTTTCCTGGCCAAGTACCTTCAGCACTTCCTCCTTGCCTCCCGCCTGAAGCTGCTCCTGCGCGAATACCTCTCCGGAGTTGCAGTTCATCGCTTTCAATCCAATTACGTATTGGTTGCCAAGGCTGGAGATTGAGCCTGCCAACAGGACCTTACTGCTGCTGCGCACGCAAATCTCTCTCGCCACTTCTGGAGTGAGCCGGTCCCCAGGAGCGCGTCCCATCAGCTTCAGTGTCTCGCGTACCCTGTGATCCGACAGGAAGTTGAAGAAAGGTGACTGGGAAAGCTGTACCGAAAGAGCTTGCTTGAGCGTGTCGTCGAAGACCGGGTCGCCAGTGGTGTTAACGAAGTCTGCCAACACGATGGAGTCTTTTTCCGTGAGCGGAGGCGCGCGGCGCGACTGAAGGATGAAGAATCCTATGATGACAGCAACAATGAGGCCGCTCGCGGGGATGGCGACCTTCCAGAATTTTCGCCTGTGACCTTCACTTTCCGATGCGTGCTCGGCTTCCGGAACGACCAGGCTACTTTCGCCAGGGCTATTACCATTTCCGTTCCGGATGACTGGTCCGATCCACCGGTATCCTTTCCGGGGAAGGGTCTCGACAAACTTCGGCTGTTCGGCGCTGTCGCCCAGCCCCTCCCTTAGCCGGTTCACTGCCTTGTTCAGACTATGCTCGAAATCGACAAACGTGTCGGAGGTCCAAAGTATTTTCTTCAACTCTTCGCGCGTGACTAGCTCACCAGGACGCTCCAGCAATACGATCAGAATTTGGAAGGGTTGTCCCTGGATGGGCAACTCGCGCCCGTTGGTCCGCAGTTCGGCTGTACGTAAGTCTAGTTCGAAGGCGCCGAAGCGAACCTTGTCCTGCGACCCAGAGGGTAGGGACATCAGACCACGCCCCAATGATTGCGAGAGTTTACCATCCCCCCATTGTTCCGCGCCATGCTCCACAGTCGCCGACCAGTAAACAACTGGCGCACCACAAGTTAGCCATGGGACAAAGATGTCACCTCCAAATCACCTGCATGCCATTGTCAGACCAACCTGGCTTGAACTAGGGATAGGAACACCGCAGAGCGTGTGGCTGCGAACCGTCAAGGCAAGCTATTACAACCGTCCACCAAAAGGAGAACCATGAAAGCAATTCGCAGTCAGACCCTGTTCGTCCGCATGCTGGTCGCGAGCTCTATAGTCCTGACACTCGCGCTGTCGGGAGCGGCTTTGGATTCAGCGCGCTCCGGGAAGCTCCATCTGATCAAGAACACTTCAGAGTACACGGGCCTTCCCGGTGCCTTCGCCACGATCACGGAGTCGAACCTCGCGGAGATCCCCGTCGGGTCGAAGGTCTTCTTTGATCAGGCAGTTGATATTCCGACCGGACTGCTGGATAGTAACATCGTCCTCGACGCCGGGAACGGCAACAGGGCGGTCGGCCGTTGCACCCTCGATCTGACCACCCTTATCGGATTATGCACGTTCTCTGATGGAATCGGGACGTTGGCCGGGTTCCACTCCCGGCTCGTTGAGTCGTATGTGTCCGGTTCAGACTTCGACTTGAGCGGAACCTATCACTTCGCAAGCAAATGATTCAATGACAATGGCCGGTGCCCATGCCTCGGCTTTCGAGGCATGTGTTCCCACGATCCCCCGATAACAGGATAGTCCGGGTCTCGAACCCTATTGTTGGCGAAAAATCGCGATTACACTCATTGACCGGGTTGTGAGTGTAAACGCCTGTTTTCGACAGTTACTTCCGTATTGCCCGTCATCCGCTCGGGATGAGCGCTTCGCGGCCACGCTCCAGAGTTTAGCCGCCGCCCCGTCTGCTTGTTAATCCCGTCCGTGCGGGGCCTTCTGTCAGGACGCAGTACGCTAGGGTCAGCGGTATGAACAAGAACAGGAGAGTCTCACCCACAAAGCCCGCCCCCGAAAACAATGCTGGCGGCGTGCTTCCAAACCAGCTAGTCCAATTTCGCACGAAGAAATTGTGGGCAACCACGACTGCAAAAACCACAAGAGCAACATACAGCGAGCCCACGCGGCGCCGGGCCTGCGGGTCATCAAGGCGGCGATAGTTGGCCACTAGCATCAGGCAGCCTGCCGCAAAATAGAGGATCGTAACCACGAGCCATACCTCCAAGAACTTGGCTTGCCTGATTGGCTGATAAAGCGGGAACTCGTTGAGAAACAGTAAAGGGGTGACGCCGGCAATATCTTGTATCAAGCGCACTGGGGCCGCCGATAGCACCACAGGCCAAGGTCTGGCCAGGACGGATGGTGCGTAGATCATAGCGATCACTGAGGCCACAATCGGGATTCCAAAAAGCACCAGGGGCACGATTACCAGCACCCATCGCGACCGTTGCGAAAGCCGAGGTCGGGGGAAGCTCGCAAAAAACGCCAGCCAAACTACGGACGCCAATAGGCAGGAGGCCGTGGCCAGACCTATAGGAATCGCAAGCACGGCGGGCAAATGACGAAGCGCAGCCGCCCATCCAGAGCTCGGATACCCTTCGGCAACGGCTCCTATTGCAAACATCAGGGCGGCAAGACGAGCGCTGAGCTGTTCGGGACGACTGAACCCGACAAGGATCGCCAGCAACAGCAGGACGAAGCGGGCAACATAAAGCGCAACCGCAGGGAGATAATCCGCTCGATTCCAAGTCCGCCAGACAGGTGCGCCGATCACGAGCCTCAATGCAAGGTGTTGCTCGCCGCGCCGCACTTGAAGCTCGACTGGGTGGTCCCGTTCAAAATGCGCTCGCGCCAAGAACCAATCGGCCGCCCCATTGAGAGGCTGCCCATCTACCGCTTCCAGGACATCACCCGGCCGTAGACCCGCCTTGTCCATCGGCCCGCCTGGCAGCACGCTGGTGACTTTGAAAGGCCCCGAGGGTACCCACCCTTCGCTGGCAGGCCCCCAGAACTCCTGCCGCGTATTGAACAAGAACGTGACTGCATATACGGCCGCTACCACATACATCCACCAGGGCGCGCGCCACGTCAGCATGGACCCCTCGCACTTCGCTTAGCTGGCAAATTTTACCTTTTTTTGTCGATAGATTGGCAGAACTGCGGGCGCTTTGAGCACGGAAGCGGCAACTCCGAAGCTATTTCCGGAGGGCCGCTTTACCAGAATCAGATTGGCCGGGACAGCCGCGCGTCATTGTTGGCGTAATATCCCCATTTCACCAGTAATCCGGCAAACCGGCCTTGTGCCGAAACCATTGCCTTTCGGCACACTTGCGCCGGGGACTGCTACTTCTGTTTGGGAATCGCTTTCGGGCTGCCGATTTTGTTCGCTCGATTCGGGTCGGGACAGAAATTGTGATTCCGAATTTGTTTTTAGAATCACAATTAGGAAAGGCGCAAATTCCTCGTTGTCTTCTGCTAGTGTATGATAGCTGAAACAGACCCCTCCCTCCCATGTCCAGGCCCGAGGTTCTGGAAATATTCGCGCGCAACAATAGTCTTGTTACGCCGGATCGTGTGTGGCTGGTATTAAAGCCACGTCCCGACCGTCGCTCAGTGTACAGCTACCTACTCCGGTTGAAACGCCAGGGTCTGCTAGAAACCGGGCCCAATGTACGGCGCGGGAACCTGACGTACCGACTGACCCAGCGTGGCCATGCCCGCCTCAAGTATTTCCGTTCCCAGAGCCTTTAGTCTTAATTTTCAAACTACCGCGAGCCAAGTTTTTTCGCGTTTCTTACATTTTTCTTTCGCGCGCACACAAAATTCTAAGTTTTCACCGAAACAATTGGGGGCGCACACGCACGCAAATTGTTTGCGCGTAATTCGCATTACGAAAAATACCTTCAGGGTTTACCGCAACTCATTGAAAACACAGAGTTTGAAAATTCCTAATCATCCATCTCGCGCCGTCCAGCGTGTTTTTTCACGATGACGACACGCGCAAGACAGCATTTTGCGTGATTCGAAATTGCGGGACAGACTCCCAGGATGGCAGCCTTAAGGCGGTTCTTAATCGTGTGGCGGGATTTCGGCACAGCAAGCAGGACTGCTCTCTCACTTCCTCCGATCCTTGTTCCCTAGATGCTTCCGCCAGGCTTTCACCGACTCCAGTGCGTCGGCTGGGACTTCGTCAGTTGCCAGACTCCGAAACCCGCCCAGAATTGCAGTCCGGGCTTCGGCAAAAGCATTTCGTTCTCCGAGCAAGTAAACACTATAGGCTCCAATCAGGATGGCCGTGAACTGGTAAGCGGTCTCCTGGGGGTCAGTTTCAGACTCGACTTCCTGCAGCTTTCTCGCTTCTTGCGCAGCTTCTTTCAGGACGTTTAACCATTCCAGCATCGCCGTCACGATCTCTCTCGCTATTGGCCCTGATCGACGACCATAGGCAAACAATGCCGCCGTGAAGAAGTGGGCGGAGGGACCTTCTTCTTGCTCGATGCCCTTCATCCACGAGTCACACAGACTCCACAGCCGAGGCAAGCCTTCTGGTTCCGTCGGGGCCGGAATCAAGATGCCGTTGAAGAAGGCTTCTTTCGCCCGCTCAATCGTAGCCAGTTGCAATTTTTGTTTGGACCGAAGTGAGCAAAAAGGCCGCTCTTGATCATTCTCAGTTGCGCAGCGAGTCGTCCGATGGTCAGAGCTTCTAGTCCTTCGCGGGAAGCGATCTCGACCGCCTTAGAAAGGATCCCATCCCGGGTCTGACCGCCGCGCGAGGATGGTTCCGAACGTCGCTCGGGACTCTGTTTTCTCATTCAAGCCCGCTTCTATGGTGATTTCCCATGTAATAGCACGAACGTTCGTGCTAGAGCAAAGGAAAACAAAATTCGCATAATTTCGCCCTTTTGCAAACCACCGTTGAAGGGAAAACAACCTTGATATATTAGTGCTCGGCCCCGCCCCGATTTAGTATGGTCGACCGTGCCATATTCTTTGCATGGTCCGGTAGCTGACTCCCTCCCCGCCCCGGGCCGAGCGCGCGACCCGCGCGATGGCCTCGCTCGACTTCACCCTCTGGCCGATCAGCGCCGCGATTTGCGCGCAGGCTTGGTTCTTCTCCGCGGGCGTGGCCAGGCGCGGCTTCGGCCCACCTCCGCGCTTGCGCGGCAGTTGTTTCGCCATTTGCTGGACGCCCTTCAAAATGCTCGAACGCAGTTCGTAGGCGATGGCCGGGACCTGCTGCAGAAGTTCGTTGAGTTTCTCTGGGCTGGGCTCCGGACTCTTCTTACAACTCACCAGGAACGCGGCCACCATTGCGTTCAGGAACAGGTCCTTAGCCGAATCCGGTGAGTCAGCTAGACGCTGGAAGGTCTTATCGGAGGTCAGCTTTCTGGCGAAGGCGCGCTCCTCTCGACGGAACGACACGCCGGCTTCGCGGAGCCCTTGCACCAACGCCTCTTCGATGATCCCCAGCGTTTTCGCCTTCATCGTCGGCACAACTACCGGTTTCAAGTTGTGGTCACAATTTTACCATGTTGACATGGTAGTTATGCCAGGGTGGTATAGGAGGCAGGGCACTTCGGTCCTGGCAGTGAGCGGTGCTCTGGGCACATGACGGTTCCTGCTACAATTCCGAGCCAAGGGCAACGGGTCAACGGGCCAAAAGAGGTATCAATGGCCCGAAGACGCTACCAGAAGGGGAGCCTCGTTCCCAATCGAGGTATCCCCGCAAATGGGCTCTGGGTCGGCAGGTGGCGGGAAGACGTGATTCAGCCGGATGGAACGATTACCCGTCCGTACAAATGGGAGGTCCTGGGCACAACCGAGGACTACCCAACGCGGAAGCTCGCCCAGCGCGCTCTAGATGCTCATCTGTCAACCATCAATAGTCCAACATACCGGGCAAGGCCGACCGCCATCTTTGCGGAATTCGCAAACCGCTGGGATGCGACGGTCCTGTCACAACACAAACCCAGCACACAAAGCTCGACACGCAGCCAGTTACGGACTCGGTTATTGCCGGAACTGGGCACTTGCGCGCTTAAGGACTTGGATGGTCAGAGGTTGCAGGCATTTGTTTCCGGTTGTCACTGCAACGCTAAAACGATCCGGAACTTGGTCGCGACGCTGCGCATGATGTGGAGTAGTGCTCGCTCGTGGGGTTACGTGGCTCACGATCCTTTCGAGGGGCTCGTTCTTCCTAAGCGCGGTCTGGTCCAGACGTTCACATTCTCGTTGGAGGAGACCCAACGTATTGTTGCCTCTGCCAGTGAGCCACACAAGACGTTCTATTCAATCCTGGCAGAGACCGGAATCCGGGGCGGCGAGATTTGCGGCTTGCGTGTTGCCGACCTGGATTTGGAAAATGCCGTTATTCACGTTCGTCAGAGCGTGTGGCGCGGCCAGGTCCAGACGGTGAAATCTCGCAAGGGCAATCGCCGTTTTCCGATCTCGGCAGAGTTGGTGGAGCATTTGCGTGCGTACCTGCGAACGTGGCGACCAAACTCACTGGGACTGCTTTTTGCAACCCAGAGCAGCACCCCCTGGGATCACAGTTTGGTTCGCAAGCGCAAATTCCATCCTTTGCTCAAGAAGTTGGGAATCCCGCAGTGTGGTTTCCATGCGTTTCGGCATGGCAACGCAACGCTGCTGGATCAGATTGGTGCGCCCATGGCGGTCCGGCTGAACAGGCTGGGGCACACCGAGGCGCAAACCACGCTGAGCTACACGCACGCAGTCACGGCTGACGAACGCAGAGTTGCAGACGACCTTGGGAGAATTCTGCACGCTACTGCACGAAATGGACAAGAAAACGAGCCAGCGCCAAACACGCTGACCCTTTTTAATTCAGTAGTATGAGGTTGGTTGCGGGGGGTGGATTTGAACCACCGACCTTTGGGTTATGAGCCCAACGAGCTACCAGGCTGCTCCACCCCGCAGAAAAATCATATCAGCGGGGTGGTGGAGGGTCAAACCCGGCTCCGTGAGGCACCGGCGGTTGCTCTGCAAAAACTGCGTGCGGTTTCTCGATTTTTTTCTTCTCGCCTGGCCCGCGGCTCAGCGATTCAGTTTCTTCCGCTCGCACGCGTCCACAATTTTTGTTGGATCAATGGCTGCGCTGTCCAACTGTTCTTCCAAGATCTTCCCGTCTTTGCCGATCAGGAAGTTAATCCGGCGGGCGGCTTTGTATTTGTCGAGGTAAACGCCGTACTGACGGGTGACGTCTCCGCCCCAGTCGCTCAGCAGCGGGAAGGTGACTCCGATCGAGTCGGCAAAGGCTTTGTTGGCGAAGGCGCTGTCCATGCTCACACCCAGGACCTGGGTGTCGGCGGCTTCCAGCTTCTGCAGGTTCTGCTGGAAGGCCTTCATCTGCGCGGTTCAACCACCGGTGAAGGCAAAGATGTAGAACGCCAGCACCACGTTCTTCTTGCCGCGGTATTGGCTTAGCGAAACATCTTTCAGGTCGTTTCCGTCGAAGTATTGCAGTTTGAAGTCGGGCGCCACGTCGCCGACTTTCAGGTTCGGCGGCGCGGGTTGGTTGCCCTCAGCTCGCAGTTGATTGGACAGACGCGGCGTCAGCGTCGCCGCCACCAGCAGCCCAGCTCCCAGCACCATCACAATGGACTTGCGCTTCATCAGAAAGTCACCCCCACTCCCGCTAGGCTATCTTGGAAGCCGGGTAGGGTCAAAGTATTTTCGCTGATTGCCGACTTGAATCCCCGGGCCTGGCTTTCGCTTCCAGCCTGTGTCGCGCTCTGTACAATGTCTGTGAGACTCCTTTCTGGGATGAGCCTTCAGACTCTGAACGACATTCTGTTTGCGGTCGGCGCGCATCCCCGCGACCGCGTCATGCTCCAGCGCAAGGTTCTGGGCTGGGTCCCAATCTCGTCTTCGGAGCTTTATCGCAACGTCGTCGGCCTGGCGCGGGCGCTCGAATCCTGGGGAATGCGCAAAGGCGACCGGATCGCAATCCTCAGTGAGAATCGTCCGGAATGGACCATGACCGATTTCGCGGTCCTGAGCCTGGGCGCAGTCACCGTCCCTATCTATTCAACACAGACGGCGGATCAAACTGCCTTCATCCTCAACGACAGCGGCGCGCGTGTAATCGCCGTCTCGACCCAGACGCAACTGGAAAAGATCTTGGCGGTCCGGGAACAAACGCCCGTGGAGCGGGTCCTGGTAATGGATGCGGTTGAAACCGCGCAGGCATTGCAGATGCAACCCTTGATGCTCAAGGGCCCGACCGCGCCCGATCCCGCTTTCGAAGCCGCCGCCCGCTCCGTTCTTCCGGACGACTTGGCCACCATTATCTACACGTCCGGCACCACAGGAAATTCCAAGGGCGCCATGCTCACCCACGCCAACATGGCGTCCAATATCGCCTGTTCTCTCGAAGGCTTCGGACTCGCAGACAATGAAGTAAGTATTTCGTTCCTGCCGCTTTCGCACGTCACGGCGCGGCACGTGGATTTTGCATTGCTGTATCGCAGCGTCGCGCTTGCTTATTGTCCCGACATGTCGAAACTGGAACAGGTCCTGACCGAGGTCCAGCCAGTCATCTTTGTAGGCGTCCCCCGCGTTTATGAAAAGATTCGCCGTCAGGTGATCGTCAAGACCGCCGACTTTCCCAAAAACGCGATCTATCGCTGGGCACTGTCGGTGGGCCGGGCGCACCGGAATGAAACGCTAGCGGGAGAGCAGCCGCGCTCGTTTGGATGGACGCTGGCGAACCGGCTGCTGTTCTCGAAGGTGCGCGCCGGGATGGGTGGTAAGGCCGAGCTGTTCATTTCCGGAGGCGCCCCCCTGGGCCGCGAGCTCGCGGAATGGTACGCCGACATCGGCATTCGCATTCACGAAGGCTACGGACTCACGGAAACTTCGCCGGTGATTGCGGTGAATACTCCCCGCGCCCACAAACTGGGCACAGTCGGCAAGCCGCTGCCGAATGTGGAAGTCCGCATTGCCGACGACGGTGAAGTCCTGGTGCGCGGACCGTCGGTCTTTAAGGGTTACTGGAATCGGCCGCAGGAAACGCGCGACGCCTTCGTGGACGGCTGGTTTAAGACCGGCGACATTGGGAATCTCGATAGCGAAGGTTACCTTTCTATTACCGACCGTAAGAAAGATCTGATCAAGACTTCTGGAGGGAAATTCATCGCACCCCAACCAATCGAGAATTCGCTGAAGTTGAATCCTCTTATTGGAACGGCGGTGGTGCTCGGCGACCGGCGGAAGTTTCCGGCGGTGCTGATCTCGCCTCACTTCCCTGTTCTCGAAGACTGGGCCCGGGCGAACAAGGTTGCCTTCGCTTCGCGCGCGGACCTGGTCGCGAGTCCTAAGGTGCAGGCACTTTACGAGGGCATTGTTGAAGAATCGAACAAGAACCTGGCGCGCTTTGAAAAGCTCAAGCGCGTGTTGCTGGTGCCCGAAGAGTTCTCCGCGTCCGCCGGAACCTTGACTCACACCATGAAAGTTCGCCGTCGCGGCATTGAAGAGCGCTACCGCGCTTTGATTGATGACATGTATGAGAAGGCGGAGGCGGTCTCGGGATAGGATTGGATTTCCAGCCCAGGCCGGGGAACTGAAATCTCAAATTCCTTGACAGGTCAGTGGCACGGGTGTAGTGTTCGTCCACCCGGAAAGGTCCGGCAGAGTCTCTAATCTGCCCTCCCTAGTTCCCCCCGAGCAACAGCCCAAGGCCCCTGAGGCCCCCCATGGACCGGACGAATGCCAAGATTGGTTCTACCTTTTGTGGGCTTGCACTTTCCTCGATACTTCTATGTATCTCCCTTTTCGCCGCTTCACCAGCCAGATTCCCGGCACGAGCGATCAGGCCGTCGTCACCCAAATCCGCATTACCAGATTTGACCGATCCCCTATTACTGGCACCGATCGTGTCCGGAGCAAGTGGCGTTACTGGGGTGGCCACTGGTGATCTAAACGGAGACGGCAAGCTGGACCTAGTGCTGACAGCTTACCCATATGGAGCCGTGGCAATACTGCTGGGCAATGGCGACGGCACGTTTCAGGGTGCAGGCACCTATTTCTCGGGCGGTGCTGCTAATTCGGTTGTGGTGGCGGATCTGAACGAGGATGGCCATCCCGACCTGGTAGTCGCTAATCAAGGTGCGGCAGGTGGCGACGGCTCGGTGGGTGTGCTGCTGGGCAACGGCGATGGCACTTTTCAGCCGACTGTGAACTACGATTCAGGCGCATACGGAGCTCGCGCGGTAGCGGTCGGCGATCTGAATCGCGATGGTCATCTCGATCTGGTCATCGCCAACTGTTCGCCGGACAGCTCAAACGCTTGCAATGGGGTTGGAAGAGTTGGAGTATTGTTAGGCAATGGCGACGGTACTTTCCAACTCCCGGTCGCATACACTGCAGGAGGTACAGGTGCGAACTCTGTTGCGATTGCAGATTTTAATGGTGACGGTAAGCTCGACGTGGTTGTGGCAAACACCTGTGCTGACCCAAGAAACTGCGTGACAGGAACGGTTGGCGTATTGTACGGTAACGGAAATGGAACACTCCAACTTCCGATTGTGTACGCTACCGGGGCCGAGGGACTCGCCGTAGGTGACCTCAACGCCGACGGTAAACCTGACATAGTTACACCAAGCAGTATTCTACTGAACATGGGGGACGGCACCTTTGCTCCGCCAGTGAGCTACGACCCTGGCGGTGGGTCCCTGTCATGCGCAATTACCGACGTAAATGGCGACGGCCGCCCGGATCTGGTAGTACCTCTTGTTCAAGGCAACGATGGTAACGGCAAGGTGGCCGTGCTGCTAGGCAATGGAAACGGCACCGTCCAACCCCCTCTGACATTCGACTCCGGAGCATTCGGCGCCGAGGCAGAAGCAATCGGGGACCTGAACGGAGACGGGCGGCCCGATGTGGCGGTGGCAAACGGCTCGGGCTCATTGGGTGTCCTGCTCAATAACACCGGCCCCCACACACCTACAACGACAGCGTTGGTCTCAAGCGCGAATCCGATCGGCATTAGGAAGACCGTAACCTACACAGCCACCGTGACTACTCAAGCGGGTGATGCGACAGGAACCGTCTCATTTAAGGACGGTGACAAAACCATCGCAACCGTAAACGTAACGGCAAATCAGGCGGCATTTAGCACCTTCTACAAAACGATTGGCACTCACGCAATCACCGCCGTTTACTCGGGAGACATACACAACTCCGTCAGCGCTTCATCCGTCTTGACTGAATATGTTCAAGGCGCGACGAAAACCGTGGTGACAACCTCAGGTTCTCCCTCTCATGCCGGCCAGCCGGTCACCTTCACAGCCACTGTGACATCAAAATTTGGTCCTATTCCCGACGGCGAACTCGTGAAATTCTTCGATTCAACGAAGCTGCTGGGATCAGTGCACTTATCTGGCGGTATGGCAGCGTTCACGACTTCGTCGCTCTCAGTAGGGACCCACACTATCAAGGCTACCTATGTTGGAGACCTGCTTCTTAAGAAAAGCACTGGAAAGGTTTTTCAGACGGTAGAGCCATGATTGTGGCATGTGATTAATGCCGCCGCTTTCACCTAGATCGTTGCCGCACGGTCACAAACAGCACCGGCATGATGACCAGCGTCACCAGCATCGACAAGCTGAGCCCGCCGATCACAGCAATGGCCAGCGGTTTCTGCAACTCGGCTCCCGAGCCGATTCCCAACGCCAGGGGTAACAGGCCGAAGAGCGTACATAGCGTCGTCATGAGGATGGGCCGCACCCGGATTCGTCCGGCTTGCACCAGCGCCTCGGCAACGGAGTGGGTGCCCTGCAGGTGCTCGTAGTATTCGAACAGGATGATCCCGTTCTTCACCACCAAGCCCACCATCAGGATGATTCCCATAAACGAGGACACATTCAGTGGCGTGCCCGTCAACAGCAGCAAGAGGAACACCCCCGCCATCGAAAGCGGAGCGGCCGAAATAATCACCAGTGCCGGCAAGAAGGCGCGGAATTGGATGACGAGCACGACAAATACCGCACCCAGAGCCAGGCCCAGGACGTAGAGCAGATGGCGAAAGGAGTCCTGCTGGCTCTCGTATTGGCCGCCGATTTCGTAGAGGTAGCCGACCGGCAGTGCCTGCGCGGCAAGGACTTTCTTTACCTCGGCAATGGCGCTTCCTAAGTCACGATTCTCCAGCCTGGCGGTCAGCGTCACCATCAGCCGCTGGTTTTCGCGCTGCAGTGCGTTCTGGCCCCGTTCTTTGGTGATGGTCGCCAGCGCTTCCAGAGGAACGATCTGCCGGTTGGGGGTGAGGATGGGATATTGACGGATGTTCTGTTCCTGGTATCGGAATTCATCGGGATAGCGGATGCGGACCGGAATCAGGCGGTCGGTCCGGCGCAGATCGGTAGAAGCAGCGCCCAGCAATCCATCCTGCACCTGGAGCGATACCTGATCGACCGTCAAACCGACGTGGGAAGCGAGTCCGGGATCGACGTTGATTACCAGCTCCGGGTTTCCACGGCGGGGCCCTTTGAAGTCCACGATGCCCTTGATCTTTTGAATCTTGGGTGCGAGATCGTCGGCAATTCGATTGAGCTCATCCGCATTGCTGCCAAAGATCTTCACCTCCACCGGCTCTGGTGAGCCCTCGAGATCGCCCAGCATGTCCTGAAGAAGCTGAATGAACTCCACATCCACGCCGGCAATACTGCCCGTAATATGCGAGCGCAGATCTTCGATGACTTCCTGCGCGCTCCTGCTCCGGGCGGCACGCGGCTTCAGTTTCACCAGGATGTCACCCTTGTTCTGTTCCGTGACAAAGAGGCCGAGCTCGGCTCCGGTCCGCCGCGAGAACGCAGATTGTTCCGGCAATGCCGCTACCTTCTGCTCCATCTGCTGAGCGAGAGCATTGGTTTGTGACAACGACGTCCCCGGCGGGGTCAGATAGTCGATGACAAAGCCGCCTTCATCCATCTCCGGCAGGAAGCCTGTGCTCAAACGGAAATACGCCAGCACGGGCAGCGCCACCAGCATGATGGCCCCTAGCCCTACTAATTTTCTGTGCGTCAGCGCCCAGCGAATCCCTCGCTCGTACAAGCGGTTCACGGGCTCAATGAAGCGGGCGGACGATTCTCGAAACTGTGAGTTGACCAGGAGGTATTCCGAAAGCAGCGGGACCAGCGTGAGGGAGTAAAGCAACGAGAGCAGCACGGATGCGGCCAACGTGAGGGAAAGCGCCGAAAAGAAATCGCCGACCGTTCCCTTGAGGTAGCCGAGCGGCAGAAAGACCACGACGGTGGTCAGGGTGGAGCCAACCACCGCTCCGATCAGCTCCGTCGTGCCTTTCTGGACGGCGTCGTGAACCGGTTCCCCCGTACCCAGATGACGGTAAATGTTCTCCACGATCACCACGGAGTCGTCAATCACCAGTCCAATGGCAACGGCGAGTCCTCCGAGTGACATCAAGTTCAGAGTGCCACCCAGGATTTTCACAAAGAAGAACGTCGCCATGACCGTCAGCGGAAGGCTCACCGCCGCGACCATGGTTATGCGCGCCTGCCGGAGAAACACGAAGAGTACGACGATTGCGAGGAAACCGCCAATCAGCACCGCGTCTCGAACGCCGGCGATAGACTCCTTCACGAACTCGGCGAGGTCATACACCGTGGAAACGTGCAGCGTACTTGGAATCGCATTGCTGCTGTTAAATGCGAGCGCCTTGACCTGGTCGGAGATGTCCACGATGTTGCCGCCGATCTGGCGTGTGACGTTGATAATCGCGGCCGGCCGGCCGTTCCCGGTTACCAGGACCCTGCGGTCCTGCACTCCCTCGCGAATGGTGGCGATCTCGCGCAGGCGCACGGGACTCTGCGGGTCGTTGCTCACGACCACGTTTCCAATCTCTTCCGCGCTTTTGAACTGTGAGTTCGTGAGAACGAGAAACTGCTGATAGTTGCTGTCGAGGCGGCCCACGCTGGCCACGTTGTTGGTGGCCCGCAACCGTTCGGCGATCTCCGGCAGGCTGAGGCGGTGGGCCAGCGTCTTCTGCGGATCAACGGCCACCGTGATCTCACGCACATCGCTGGCGTTGACTTCGACGCGGCCCACGCCCGGTACCCGGCTAAACAACGGCTTCAGGTTGTAAACCGCAAGATCGCGCAGATCCGCGTTCGGGACGTTGCCGTTGAGGACCAGACTCAGAATCGGAAATACCGCTGGAGTGACGCGTTCGACTTCAATTTCGGCGTTTGCCGGCATTGACGTTCGGGCTTCATTCACGCGCGCCTGTACCAATTGGAGGGCTTGCTGCATATCCATATCCTGGCTGAACAGAACCGAGATCTCCGCCCCGCCGCGAATGGTTCGTGAGCGCACCCTGCGGACGCCGAGGACCGTACTTACCTGCTCTTCGATCGGGCGAGTGACGGTCAGCAGCGTCAGGTCCGGGGAGAGATCCCCGGCGTGAACGACCACGATAATTCTGGAAAAATTCAGCTCTGGATAGATGTTGCTCGGCAGCTGCAACAGCGCAACCACGCCGGCCAGCGTGAGCGCGGCAACGAGCAGGAATACAGCCCGACTGTTCTGGCGGCACCAGCGGACAAAGTTCATGGCTTTACGCGGACTTTGGTTTTTTCCGGGAGACCGTATCCGCCGGTCAGAATGATTTTGTCGCCCTCCGCAATCCCCGATAGGATCTGCACCTGATCCTTCGCCTGCGCCCCTAACCGCACCGGCACGAACTCGGCGTCATCTCCGGAAATTTTGTAAACATGGGGTTCGCCGGTTTCGTCCGGATACACGGCCTGCCGCGGAACCACCAGGCCTGTAACCGCTTCCGCGAGCGGGAGGTCAACCGACACGAACATGCCGAGCTTCAGCAGGCGACCAGCGTTCTTGATCCGGATGCGCACGGTTCCGTTGTCGGTTGCGGGATCGACCGAGGGCAGAACAGCCGCTAGCTGGGCCTGGAACGTGGCGCCTGGAACTTCCGACGTCTGAAAGCTGAATTCGGCTCCCTTGCGGATCTCCGACAGCCGGGAAGCCGGAACAGTGCCCAGAAGTTCCAGCACGCTGACGTCGGCTACCTCGACGACCGACTGGCTGCTCGTTCCATCCACTTGCTCTCCTGCCCCGAGAAAACGATGGACCACCGTTCCGGCGAAAGGAGACCGCAGAACTGATCGGGCAAGCTGAGTTTGCGCCGCCGATCGAGCCGCTTCCGCCTGTTTCAGCAGCGACTCGTTCACGGCCAGCAACGTGCGCGCGTCCTCCAGTTCTTTGCGCGCCGCGATGCCGCGCTGCAGCAGACCTTCATTTCGCTCGGCGGAAAGTTTGGCATTCCCGACATTCGCTTTTGCTTGCGCCACCGCGGCCTCCGCCTGGCGCCATTGATCCTGCAGAGACGTGCTGTCGAGCATCGCCAGGATCCGACCTGCGCTCACCGAGTCTCCCTCCGTGACCAACACAGCCTGAATTCTTCCGGGGACGAGCGCGGAGATCTTCGCATCCCGGTTGGGAAGCGCTGCCAGGTTGCCGCTCACGCGCAGGCTATCGTTGAGAGGCGCCTTGCGTACAACTGTAATGGTGACCTCCGGCACGGCGGTCGCTTCCGTGCCGGGATCCTTCTTGCCGCAACCTTCAGCCAAAAGCAGCGCGGCAAGGATCAGCAAACACCAGGCCTGCGAACGGAGTTTGTCTTCAATCAAGCGATGCTCCCACCACTTCCTCCAAAACCGCAAACGAACTTTGCACGGCGAACAAGCTATCCAAATACGTTTTGCGCGTTTCATTCAGCCTTCGTTGGGCGTCGATCAGCGTCAACAGGTTGCTCTTGCCGGAGCGATAACTGTCCTCCGCCATTTCCTCCAGCTTCACAGTCTTCGGCACGATTCGCTGCCCGAACTGCGCGCTCTGCCCCGCCCTGGCGAAATAATCATAGTAGGCGGCAATCGTCTGTGCAGAAGCGTTATTCCGTTGCGCCTGCAGCGAAAGCCGGAGAAATTCCAGTCTCGCCGACGACTGCGCCACTTCGCCTTGTCCGTGATAAAACAGCGGCAGCGAAACCGCAATCTGTCCCCGCGGGCCGACATTGAAATCGGGCGGCGCGTTCAGATCAACTCCGGCCTGCAGGGCGATATTGGGAATGCGCTGCGCCTTCGCCAAGCTGAGCCTGCGTTGCTCGATCTCCAAATCCTGCGCTGTTCGCAGGATCTCCGCGTTCGAAGCCAGAGCCTTTTCGGTTATTGCTGGCAGCGTTTCCGCTTTGGGCAGGTCTTCGAGACGGCCGTTCAGATTCAGAGCCTGGTCCAGCGGGCGATTCAGCAAGGCAGCGAGTTGTGCGTCCGCTATTTTCTGAGCTTGAACCGTCGCTTCGTATTCCGCAGTGGCCCGCGCAGCCTCCACCTCCGCCTGGATCACTTCCAGTTGCGCCACGTCTCCCGCTTCAAACCGCTGCCGGACAGCCTCCGTGATACGGGTAGCCAGATCAAGCGCCGCCTTGGACTGTTCGGCTTGCGCTCGCGCCAGAATCGCGCGATAGAAAGCGTCCCGGGTGCGGCGGCGAATCTGCCGGGACAAGACTGCAACATCAATTTCCGTGGCCTTCCGCTCTTCATCTGCGACCGCTTTACGCTTCCCGCGTTGGCCGCCTAGCTCGATCGGCTGGTCCCACAGCAAACTCTCGTGCGGCAAATCGCGGGCCGCGCCAAAGCTGACCGTGGGATTCGGAATCTGGCCAGCAATTCTCAGCCCGGCCAGCGCGACCGCGCGCTGCTGGCGGGCCGCCCGCAGTTCGAGATTGCCGGCCTCCGCCGCCGCCAGCGCTTGATGCAAATCGAGCGAAGATTCCTGCGCCGCCGCTGCAGCAGTCACCACTAGCACACCGGCGAAGAGTCGAAGGAAAAGAGAATCGCGCATGAGTATGGCCGTCCAGACTACATTGTATTGTGTGCCAATTGCCACCACGATGCTCAAACTCCCAGCGATGGGAATCATACCGATTGAAAGCGTGCCTGTGGCTGAATCCCGAGGAGGGTGGTCCATACCTTTACAACATGGCCTTACAATAGGTTCATGACGGACTCATTGATCATCGCAGGCCGCGAGTTCCGCTCCCGGCTGATTGTTGGAACTGGCAAGTACCGTTCCTTCCAGGAAAACGCCCGCGCGCTCGAGGCCAGCGGCGCCGAGATGGTGACCGTTGCTGTGCGGCGCGTTAATCTCGATCGCAGCAAAGAATCGCTGCTCGACTACATCGATCCGAACAAATACTTCCTCTTGCCCAACACCGCTGGCTGCTACACCGCTGACGAAACCATCCGCACCGCGCGTCTGGCGCGTGAGGTCGGGCTGTCGGACTGGGTCAAGCTGGAAGTGATCGGCGATCAGGCCACGCTCTTCCCGGATGTGCAGGCTACGCTCGAAGCTACCCGCGTCCTCGTAAAAGAAGGATTCACCGTGCTCGCCTACACCTCCGACGACATTGTGTTCGCGAAACGGCTGGTGGACGCCGGTGCTGCCGCCGTCATGCCGTTGGGCGCGCCCATCGGCAGTGGACTCGGGATCCAGAACGCCGTCAACCTGCGCATCCTGCGCGAGATGATCACCGGGGTACCGCTGATTGTAGACGCGGGGGTGGGCACGGCTTCCGACGCGGCCATTGCCATGGAGCTCGGATACGATGCGGTCTTGATGAATACGGGGATTGCAGCCGCGCAGGAACCAGTACTGATGGCCGAAGCGATGAAGAACGCGGTGCTCGCCGGTCGTCAGGCCTACCTCGCGGGACGCATGCCGCGCAAGCTCTACGCCACGGCTAGTTCTCCGGTTGAGGGTGTGGTGCGCTAGCAACCCTTCCGCGCCGACGACTGCGCCCTAAGACTGGTTTGCAATTAGGAAATTCGCTCTGCATTCCTGCGCCTGTGCGTAGCTCTCAGCCGAGTTCACTTCCCAAGGAGGCCACCGAAGACGTCTGACCAGGTGTGCGCAATCATGCCGGGGCGCAAACTTTTGCGCCATGCTGCCAACACCCCATAAAGCGCACCCAGCACGCCAATCACAACAACCTGCTTCATACCCTGGTAGGCGTGGCCGGCACCAAAGACCAGCGCTTGCAGAACCACGGCCAGCGCAACACTTCCAGTGAGTGCTTGAAACTGCTTCTGGAAATAGCCGCGAAAGACAATCTCTTCACAAACACCGGCGGACGCCGAAAGCGCCAGCCATAACACAATTTCCAGCCAGCTTTGAGGAAGGAGCACCTGGATGGCTTTGGCGTGACTTTCCCCCAGCGCCAAATGAACCAACCGCGCGGTGGCTTCCCACAAAACCCAGAAGGGAAACGCGATCGCCAGGTCCACAGCTACATTCTTCCAGCTACTCCATCTTCCGCCGACCAGATCGAACAAACGGTGTCCCTTATCCCGGATGCCGCCCCATACGTACCACACCAGTGCCCATTCCAGGGCGATCATGGCAGCATAGAGCGGCACCATTCCGCTGTGCTCGGGAGCCAGATTCGGCCCACCGCTGGACCTGCTTTGCAAATATGCACCCCCCGCGGCAAGCCCGAACTGGATCAGCAGCAGTCCAACCGTGTGGCGCGGGGATGCAATCAGCCTGCGACCAGAATCGGGCACAGGAATTGTGGCGGTCGCCATGAGCCTTCTCCAGACCAAGCGCTTCTTTGTGGGTGAGCTAAAAAAACAAAGGGCGGCCACCTCGGCCGCCCTTTTTGTAGTCTCTTTCGTGGCCTACCCTACAGCATTTTGGCGCTTTCCACGTGGATCTTGTCGCCATTGACATGGCCTGTCACCGCGACATGGTGCCCTTCATGGCCCTTGAGGGCGTCGGGGTTTTCCACGGTCAGAATCTTCTGATCCTGGTCGGTGACAACGACTATGCTGGCGCCTGCTGCGAGGCACTTCTTGGTGCATTCGGCTGCGCCCGCATTCGCGCCCTTAGCGCCGCACTTGGAATCGCTGATCCAGCCGTTCACGGTCGTAGCATCGTCCGCAAACGAAGCTGTAGCCAACAGCGAAACCAATGCCAGCGCAGCTAGTGTAAACAGAACCTTACGCATGCCATCCTCCTTGAAAATTCTAATGAAGAAATTGTGACGCCCAAAGGATTTTTGAACTCTATCACAACCCGGCAGCCGGCGCACGCGAAGAACAGACCCGCCCTACTTCCCATTCTTGGCGCGGGATGTGGGCGGCTTCTGGGGCGGATCGGGCGCCACATAGACAAACTCCCCCGGCCGTGTGTAGTGCAGCTGTTCGCGCGCCTCTCGTTCGATAGCGCGGTGGTCGGTCTTCAGTGCCTTGATCCTTTCGACGTACTGATCGTTCTCTTTCTGCAGTCGCTCAACATCACTCTGGAGCGCCTGCCGTTCGGCACGCTTCTGTTGGTACACGACCATGCCATTGGCTCCAAACATCGCGTGCAGGACCAGCCCCAACGTGAGCAGCAACGCGGCCGCCGTGCCCAATCGCCGCCACTCAGCGGCGAACCACGTCCAGAACGGGCGCGTCCGCTCCACGTAGCGGGCTGCGAATTCCTCCGCCCGTGGGGCCTGCTGCTCGATGACCGCGCGCAGAACATCTCCGGAGTACGGGCGCAGAAGAATGCGCTTTCTGGGCGGTGGTCCTAGTCGAAGATCCATGCTTTTGCTGCCGCGCTCAACTTCTCGAGCCCTTCCCTGCTGCGCGCTTCCGAATACACCCGCACCACCGGCTCCGTCCCCGAGAGGCGGTAGCACACCCACGATCCGTCGGCGAGCACCAGCTTGAGCCCGTCGGTTCGGACCACGCTTGCAACTTTGTGGCCGCAGAATTCCGTCGGATCGCGGCGTAACTTTTCAGTAAACTTCGCCTTCACCTCGGGCGTCAAGCGGAAGTTCTCGCGCAAGGGGTAGTAGGAACCAACTTCGGCAAACAGGTTCTCGAGTTGTTTGCTCAACGAAGCGCCCCGGCGGGCCACCATTTCGCAGCACAGCAGGCCTGCTAGCACGCCATCTTTTTCCGGGATATGCTTGCGAATGGACAGCCCGGCGCTTTCTTCGCCGCCGATCAGGATCTTGTCCGCCTTGATCAGTTCGCCGATGTACTTGAAGCCGACCGGCGTCTCGTGCAGTTCGATCTTGTGTTTTTCCGCCAGCGCATTAATAAGGTTGGTGGTAGCAACGGATTTCCCAACGCCGTTCCTCCACCCACGGCTTTCCACCAAATAATCGAACAGCAGCGCGATGATGTAGTTCGGCTGCACGAAAGTGCCGTCCTGGTCGACGATGCCGAAGCGGTCGGCGTCACCGTCGGTCGCAATGCCGATCTGCGCTCCGGTCTCGCGCATTTTCTGGCGGAGGTCTTCGAGCAGGTGATCGTCGGGTTCGGGCGCGTAACCTCCAAAGAGAACATCGCGATAGTCGTGTACGGTAGCAACCTCAACGCCCGCCTCGCGCAGCAGCGCATCCGAATATCCGCGCGCCGCGCCCCACAACGGGTCGAAAGCAACTTTCAGCCCAGCTTTCTTGATTACGTCGAGATCCACGATCCCGCGCAACCGCGAAAGATACATGCGGCGGGGATCGATAGACTGCGTCTCTCTCTTGGCCTGTGTGGAGACGGGTCTCTGACCCGTCCCCCCTTCATCGTAGGCAGCGATCTCCGCTTCGATGGATTTCGTGACTTCCGGCAGTGCGGGCGCCCCGTCAGGCGTCGAGAACTTGATGCCGTTGTACTCCGGCGGATTGTGCGAGGCAGTAAAGTTGATGGCGCCGTCCGCTCTCGACTGCGTAACCGCATACGAGATGGCGGGCGTGGGCGCGGCCTCGGCGATGACCAGCGGCGTGATCTGGTAACCGGAAAGGATTTCGGCGGCCATCGCACAAAACGTTTCACCGAGGAAGCGCGGGTCGCGCCCCACAATCACCTTCGGAGATTTCGCCTTCTGGGACACCACATAGCGCGCGATCCCGTGTACCGCCCGGCGCACATTCGCAAACGTGAACTCTTGCGCCACCACTGCGCGCCAGCCGGAGGTGCCAAACTTGATTTGCGTCGCCATGGCTTGCCCCGTATGCTTCGAGTAGGAAAATGTAACGCCTGATTTTATATGACCGACAAGAGACTTGTTCTTACCACTTGCAGCTCCCCGGAAGAAGCGCGCCGTATTGCGCAGGAACTGGTGGAGCGCCGCCTGGCGGCATGCGTCAACATCGTTCCGCAGATTGAGTCGGTGTACCGATGGGAAGGCGAAGTCGAGACTGCAACCGAATGGCTGCTGGTGATCAAGACCACGGCCAATGCGTTCAAGCAACTGCGCGATGCGATCGGCAAATTGCATTCCTACGATTTGCCTGAGTGTATCGAGATCGCAATCGAAGACGGCAGCGCCGCCTACCTGGAATGGATCGCCGGGTCGGTCTCGCAGATTTCAGACGAAACCTGAAACCGCACAAAAGAAAAAGGCGGCGAGTCCGGCTCGCCGCCCTCGCCTCAACGGGTGAGTTACTTTCCGTGCTTGTCGCGACGAATGTCGCGCCGGTCGTGCCGGATGTCCTTCTTGTCGTGGTGGATGTCGCGCTGATCGTGGCGAACATCTTTCAGATCGGCGTTGCGGTCGCGGCGATCCTGATGCAGGTCGCGGCGGTCGTGGTTGATGTCACGCTGGTCTTTGTTCCGATCGGAGCGGTCTTTGGCTAAGTCGCGCTTGTCGCTGCGAACGTCGGCCCGGTCCTTGGCAAGATCGGCAGTGTCGCCGGTGCGCCTGTCGCGTGCGACGTCGGCGCGGTCCTTGTTGAGATCGCGGCGGTCATGATTGATGTCGCGCTGGTCCTGATTGCGGTCCGCGCGGTCCTTATTAAGGTCACGCCGATCGTGGTTGATGTCCTTTTGGTCCTTACGGGCATCGCGCACGTCAGCATTGCGGTCGCGGCGATCCTTGCGCAGATCGCGGCGATCGTGCCGGATGTCTTTCTTGTCCTTTGAAAGGTCGGTCGCAGAGGCGGGGCTGTTTTGACCAAGAGCCATCGTACCGGCCAGCAGAATGAACCCAAAACTCAATACGCTTCGTCGCATGTCTGTCTCTCTCCTGAGGCTTCCTGCCTACGTGTGCTTGAACACTAAGGGCCTCGAAAAGTTTCGCCGAGTACGAGCGTGCACGAAAGGTGCTGAGAGGACAGGGACTGTTACCGAAGTAACTCGAGGTTTTACGGCACCGAGCGCGCGGCGGATTCCGGGGCGCTTACGAGGGCTTGCGGGCGCGCAGATTCAGACGCCAGTAGTCGAGTGTCCACGGAGGATTATCGCCCGCCGAAGCGTCAGCGAGTTCTTGCACGAACTTTTGGCGCAGAGACTCGGTGGGCAGACGCTCGAGGTGGCGATGCAGCACGAACGTCCGCAGATAGCTCTGAAATTCCTGGCTGCTAGGCACGGCGAAAGACGTCTGTTCCAAGCCAGTCCGGATTTCGCGGAATTCGGCGGCGCGCAACCGGGAAGCCGCACCTTCAGCATCGGAGAAAAACCACGGCTCAGGAAATTCGCTGAGCCCGCGCGAAAAATCCGGCGTCTGAGAAAGTGTCCGCACGCGCTCCCGCAGTCGAGCAAGGTTCGGCCCTCCTCCACACTGTGCCTGCAACCAGCCGCCCGGACGAAGCGCCGCAAAGAGGTTGTGAAAAAGCGCTTCGTGATCAAGAACCCAATGAAAGGACGCGGTACTGAAAATGCCGTCGAAAGCGTCACGAAAAGGAAGCGCGATCAGATCGGCGGCGACAAACCGAGCGTGGTCACCGAACTCCGGCGGCAGGTTCTTCTGGGCGTGCTGCACCATATTGCGCGAAAGATCCATGCCGACTACCCGGCCGCGCGGCAGATTTTGTAGCAGCAGTTGCGTAAGCTTCCCCGTACCGCAGCCGGCATCGAGTACGCACTCGTCACCGCACAAACGCAGTTCGCTGAGCACGCGCTGTCCCCACTGAAACTGTGGCGCGGAGAGACGATGGTATTCCTCGGCGTTCCACTCGTGGGACGTGTGCGGAGGCGTCATCAGGGTACCAAGTGCTGCGCTTTCGGAAAATTCATCTTAAAGGATAATCTGAGGTGTGCCGATGAAAGGACAGTCGGAGGCGTGCCGAACCCTGCCTAAGAGATCTCTGACCCGAGCCCTGAAAGGAATCACGAGCGGTGACGGAGTCTCTCTGCGGCTGATGGCGCTGCTCGCGGTCTGTCTGGCCGCGATTATTCCTGCTCAGGCACAGTGGATCGGAAAGCAAACGGGCTGCTACGCCGATTCCATCGTCGCGAATCCTAATCGTCCCACCGTCGCCAACCCCGCGGACATCACGCAATACGGCGTATTGGAACTCGAGTACGGCTGGGACCGGTTCTGGCCCGAAGAAACCGTTCGCCAGACTTCGCTCGGCGGGCTCCTGAAATTCGGGTTGCTTTGCGATGTCGAATTGCGCTGGAATACGACCTCGTTTCTCTCGCAGACGGATGGCAGCGGCACCCATCGCGGATTCGGCGACAATTGGATCGGCCCGCAATTTCGCATCTACCGGCAGACAAAACGAATCCCAACGCTCGCCTTCGCCTACGCCGTAAAAATCCCATCAGCCAGCAGTCAAGACGGCCTGGGAAGCGGCCGCGTGGACCATGCCTTAACTTTTCTGGCGAGCAAGGACATCCTGCACACTCATTTCGATTTCAACGTCACGCATTTCGGGCTCGGCCGCCAGAGCGCGCAGGGCTTTGATCATAATGATCAGCTCAACCTGGCGTTCTCACACGCGATTCGCGGACCACTTCAGTTCACCGGAGAGTTCTATGGCGAAACCCGCCTCAACCAAGCTACACCCGGCTTCGCCTCTACCCTTTGGGCACTCACGTACACCGTTCATCCTCGGCTCGTGATCGACGGCGGTTTTGAAGCCGGCCTCACTTCCGGAGGACCGCACCGGCATGCATTTTTCGGGGCAACCTATTCGATCGGCAACTTCTATCCCGGATGGCGGCGGAAACAATCGGACGGCGCCCAACCTTAGCAGTGTGAGCAATTCAATATTGATTGTCATCCTGAGCGAAGCGAAGGACCTGCTTTCGCGTGGGTGCAAGCGAACTGCAGAACCCTCCCCTTCGGCTTCGCTCAGGGTCAGGATGACAAGAATCAGGAGAGCTTTCAGCTTTCCCTAGATAGCCGCGAGCGCCTGGTCCAGATCGGCAACGATGTCCTCCACGTCCTCGATGCCGACCGAAATGCGCACCATGCCGTCGGTGATACCGATTTTGCGCCGGCCCTCTTCGCCCACCGCGGCGTGGGTCATGGTCGCCGGATGTGATATCAGCGTTTCCACTCCCCCCAGCGACTCGCCCAGCGAACAGACGCGCACCTTGCGCAGCATCTTGTTCGCGTTCGCGAGCGAGCCCGTTTCAAATGCAATCATCGCCCCGAATCCGGACATCTGGCGCTTGGCCAGCTCGTACTGCGGATGGTCGGGCAGTCCGGGGTAAAAAACCTTCGACACCTTCTCGTGCTTGGAAAGAAACTCAGCGACCCTGCGTCCATTGCAATCGTGCTGCAGCATGCGCACCGCCAGCGTCTTCACGCCGCGCAGAATCAGCCAACATTCGAAGGGCGACAAAATCGCCCCCGCGGCTTTTTGCAGGAAAGCCAGCTTCTCGTTTTGCTCGGGTTTCGTGCAGACGACCACTCCGCCCAGGCCGTCACTATGTCCGTTCAGAAATTTTGTGGTCGAGTGCACGACCATGTCCGCGCCGAGCTCAATCGGCTGTTGAAAGTAGGGCGACATGAAAGTGTTGTCCACCACGACTTCAATCCCGCGCTGATGCGCAAGATCACTGATGGCGCGGATGTCGCAGAGTTCCATCAGCGGATTGGTAGGCGTCTCCAGATACACCAATCGCGTGTTTTTCTGCAGCGCGCGCTCCACGTTCTTGACGTCGGAAGTATCAACGTACGCGAAGGCCATGCCGAAGTTGGCGAAGACCTGATTAAATAGCCGCGGCGTGCCGCCATAGAGGTTATGCCCCGCCACCACGTGGTCGCCGGCCTTCAGCATGGTGACGATGGCGTTGATCGCCGCCATTCCGCTGGCAAACACTTTCGCGGCCGTACCGCCTTCGAGCGCAGCCAGATTGGTTTCGAGCCGGTCGCGCGTCGGATTCGACACGCGTGCATACTCGTAACCTTTATGCTTGCCGATTTCTTCCTGAACGTAAGTGGAAGTTGCATAAATCGGCACGCTGACCGCGCCGGTGGCAGGATCGGGTTCCTGTCCGACATGGATGGCCTTGGTGGCAAAACCAATGTGGGGTCTAGTCAATGGAAACTCCTGGCGAGCAGTCAGCACTCACCATTCAGGACTCAGCATTCAGAATTTCAGTCGTTAGCATGTTTTGCCCTTGGCATATCAGACTCGATTGGCTGAGTGCTGACTGCTGAGTGCTGACTGCTAAATTCCGCCCTCAAAAATCTTCTTTGACAAATACCGCTCCGCCGAGTCGGGAATCAGCGTTACCACCCGCTTCCCTGCCCCCAGCCGCTTGGCGACTTTCAACGCGGCATACACGTTCGCGCCCGCGCTGGAGCCTCCGAGGACGCCTTCGCGCGCGGCCAGTTCCTTCACCATGCCGAACGCCTGATCGTCCGTGACCATCATGATCTCATCGCACACCGACGCATCGAAGTTCTTCGGAATAAAACTGGCTCCGATCCCTTCCACTTTGTGCGGACCCGGTTGGCCGCCGCCCAGCACCGAGCCTTCGGTCTCCACCACAACCATGTACACCTTCGGCAGTCGTTCTTTGAGAAAGCGGGCGATTCCGGTAAATGTCCCCGCTGTACCGGAGCCCACGGTGACGCCGTCGATCCGTCCTTCCATCTGTTCGAAGATTTCGCGCGCGGTAGTTTTGTAGTGATAGTCGGGATTGGCAGGATTTTCGAACTGGCCGGTCATGAACGCCGCGGGATCGGACGCCACCAGCTCATTGGCGCGCTCGATCGCGCCTTGCATGCCCTCGTCCTCCGGGGTGCGGATCACTTCAGCGCCGAGGGCCCGCATGATCAACACTTTTTCCTCGGAAAACTTTTCCGGCACGAACATTCGCACCTTGTATCCGCGATTGACTCCAATGAGCGCAAGACCGATCCCCGTGTTCCCTGCTGTGGCCTCAACGATGGTGCCACCGGGCCGCAGCTTCCCTTCCCGCTCAGCGCGCTCGATCAGGCCAATGGCGGCACGGTCTTTCACACTGCCGCCCGGATTGAGGTACTCCAGCTTAACGAAGATGTCTGCCGATCCCGCCGGAACCAGCTTCTTCAACTGCAGCATCGGAGTGTCGCCTACGAGCTTGGTGATGTCGTCGCTGACGCGCAGGCGGGAGGTGGAGGTCGTTAAGGGCACTCTACAGAGTATGGAAGCGGGGTGGGAAGCGTCAATGCGGAGAATTCGTAATTTGCAAATTGGTAATTTGCAATTTGGAAACCCAATAGTCCGCCCATTCTTTCGGGGCGCTAAATGCGCGACATGTCACGCGATCATTGTGTTCCCGAAGCAGCCTCGGTGCCGGCATAATAGCCGCTCTTGGTGCGGACGATGAGTTTGCCGTAGCTGCGCGCCTTGGCATCCACTCTCACCGTGCGGTAGCCTCCCTGGTTTTTGGGCGTGCTGGGTTTGTATCCGATGGTGTACTGGTTGCGAATATCATGGGCAACGTTGCGGCTGATGGCATCCACTTCATCGAGCGTCTTGGGAAAAAAGGCAATGCCGCCCGTCCTATCGGACATGACCTGCAGAGCGCGCTTGGCCCGCTTGGGGTGTTCTTCGTCACCCAGAATTCCGATTGCATACACGGTCGGCCCGTTTTCAGCTTGCAGGCGGCGCACCGTTTGTTCCAGAGACTGGCTGCTGGCGTTGTCTTCGCCGTCAGTCACAACGAAAATGACTTTCTTCTCGAGTTTTGCCCGCTTCAGCCAATCCGCTGACGCGACCACCGCGTCGTACAGCGCCGTGCCTCCGCGCGCCTCAATTTTGTCCAGCGCCTCTTTCAGCTTGTTGATATTTGCCGTGAAGTCCTGGTCGAGGTAGTACTCGTCGTTGAAGTTGACGATGAACACTTCGTCGTTGGGATTGCTGGCGCGCACCAGGTTCAAGGCCGCGGCGTTGACCTTCTGCCGCTTCTCGCGCATGGAACCGGAGTTGTCCACCACAATGCCCATCGAGACCGGGATGTCTTCATGGCGAAAAGAAGTGATGGTCTGCGGATGTCCGTCCTCGTACACCGTGAAAGCGTTCTTCTCGAGGTTCGTGACGAAACGCTGTTTGTCATCAATGACGGTGGCGTGCAGCACCACCTCTTCCACCTGCTTGCGGAAGACGAAGACGCCGCTGTCGCCGGTCTCGGGTTCCTGACCGGCGCCCTGCGTTGCGGCTTGTCCTCCGGGGGCGGGAGGGGTACCGGGCGCTGGAGTGGACGGAGATTGCGGATTCGCGGAGCTTGCCGGCGGCTTCTGGTCCGGCGGTGTTCCTCCGGATTGCGCCAGAAAGTGCGTAGTCAGAAGAAGCAGTGCAAGGAGGAGATATCTATTCCGTCGGCGCATAATAACCCGTCTTCGCGTAAACCCGGAGCGGCGGCAATCCCTTCGGCGGAATCAGCTTCACTTTTATTTTACGCCATTTGCCGTCTCGCACTGGGTTCTTTGGACGGTAGCCGAGCAGGTATTGGTTGCGCAACTCGATACCTATTTTGGTGGAAACGTCCGCGAGGTCATTCGGGTTATCAATGGTAAAGGCCCGCCCGCCCGTCAGTTCCGTGATGTCGCTGAGCAGGGTGGGGCCGAGCCGTTCTTCGTCGGTGGGAAAGTAGTGATCGTAGATGCCAATCGCGTAAATGAGGATGTCCGCTTCCTTCACCATGGACCGAATTTCACCTTCCGTGTATCGGCTGTGGTTGTCGCCCCCGTCGGAGATGATCAGCAGCGCTTTCTTGGCATACCGCGCCTGCCGCATCTTGCTCACGCCCAGGTAGATGGCATCGAGCAGCGCCGTGCGTCCCTTGGGAACCGTGTAGACCAGCTTGCCCTGGATGTCCTCGACTGAAGTGGTGAAGTCGGAAATTTCTTCCGGCTTGTCGGCGAAAGTGACCATGAAAAACTCGTCCTGGGGATTGGCCGTCTTGAAAAATTCGATGACCGCCTCACGGGCGCGTTCGATCTTGCTGCTCATGCTGCCGCTCATGTCGAAGATGACGCCCAGCGACACGGGCGCGTCTTCGCTGGAGAAAGTCTTGATCTCCTGCTGCTCCTTGCCTTCGAAGAGATTGAAGTTGTCGCGGTCCAGCCCGGTCACCAGCCGATTCATGGGATCGGTAATCGTGACCGGTACCAGCACCATTTCCACGTCCACCTTGAAAGGCTTGGTGTGGGTTTTGAACGCGGGATCAATTTCCGGCTCTTTGGAGGCGGGCGGTTGTACACGCGGCTGGATGTGTACGTCTTCAGTAGAATTCTGGGCAAAAGCAGGGAGAACGTTGAAGGTTATTGCAACCAGGAAAACTGCCAGGACGAGCTGAGCCGACCACCCTTTTTCGTACAACATAGGCCCCACACCCGAAAGAAACGAGCGAGCTGGCGTTTGGGAGCGAGATGACCCGCATCCCCAAAAGCGGGCCATAGAAACCTCTTCTGACCCGGATACTAGCACAATCCGCGATCGGTGGCCTGAGTTTTTAGGACACGTTCCGAAAACGTCCAACCGCCCCGCGATTTACCTTTCCTGGCCGAAACTCGCTGTTGCTCGCGGCCTTTGGCGGCATCCGCCGATTAAATTGCGTAATGGCTTCTGTGGATATCAGCCCGCTGACCAATTTTTGGGGAGCGGTCGGCCCAGCCTTGCCCCCTGCTACAATTCTGCCCTTACCCATGGCCATCATCTCTCCGTTCCAAGCCCTGCGCTATACCTCCAACCAGATCCCGGTTACGAAAGTGGTGACCCAACCCTACGACAAAATCACCCCTGAGATGCAGGAACGCTACTACGCGGCCAACCCCTACAACCTGGTGCGGATTATTCTGGGTAAGCGCCTGCCCGGAGATGGGGACCACGAAAACGTCTATACCCGCGCCGCCGCCAGTTTCAGCGATTGGCGACAGGCTGGCATTTTGCGCCAGGATCCCCACCCTTCCCTGTATCGCTATTCCCAGACCTTCACTATTCCGCCCAATCAGACGCGGGCCCAGCGGGAAGGTTTCATCGCCCTGGGCCAGCTCGAGGAGTATGCCGACGGCGTCGTGTTCCCCCACGAGCTAACCCACTCCGGGCCCAAAGCCGACCGCTTGGAGCTACTCCGTGCAACCCACACCCATTTCGAGCAGATCTTCATGCTTTACACCGGCTCGCCCGAGATCGACTCCCAGATCCATTCGGCGGTCCCTCCCGAGATCGAGGTCAGCGATGAGTACGGCGTGCTCCACCGGGTCTGGAAGATCTCCGACCCAGGGGCGATCGCCGCGGTTCAGGCTCAGATGCGGGACCAGAAGCTGATCATCGCCGACGGGCATCATCGTTATGAGACCGCGCTCGCCTACCGCGACCAGCGCCGGGCAGCAAATCCCAGCGCCCGAAACGCTCCCTACGACTCGATGATGATGACCTTCTTCGACATGAACAGTCCGGGCCTGGTCATTCTGCCGACCCACCGCGTGGTTTTCGGGCTACCGTCATTCTCTTCGGCGCACCTTCAAGGCGGGGCACGTCAGTTTTTCAATGTAGAAGAAATTGATGCTAGCATCGACGCGTCGCGAGCCGCGGCCATCCTACGCGAAGGTGTACAGGCTGGCACAGCCCTGATCGCAGCCACCTCCGAACGCGTCTTTCTAATGCATACGCCGAAGGCGCTCGGCACGAACCTGTTCGCGGGCCTTTCCCTGCGCCAGCAATCGCTCGATGTGGTGCAGCTGCACAAATGCCTGCTGGAAGGCGTCCTCAAGATTTCCGAGGAAGCCACTCGCAACCAGCAGAACGTCTCCTATCATCGCGATGCCGCCGATGCCTTGGCCCAGGTACGTAGCGGGCAGGCGCAGGCCGCGTTCCTGATGAACCCCGTACGCATCGAGCAGGTGCGCGACATCGCCTTCGCCGGTGAAGTCCTGCCGCAGAAATCCACCGACTTCTACCCCAAACTGCTGAGCGGCCTCACGATTTACGCGATGGAATAGGAAAAACTCTGGCGCAGGCCGGGCACGACACTGTAGCGTTTACGACAGGTGCCCACCACCACCGCCAAGACGACGACCAGGACGCTCGCCGCCGCGTTGGCCGCACTTGTCCTTCTGGCCGCTGTCCCCTCCGGCGACGAGAAGCGCCTCTCCATCTACTCTTCCGTTGCCACCTACACGCTGCCCGTCATTGATCGCACCGGCCGCGAATATGTGGGCTTGCTGGAAGTGCTCGAGCCCCTTGGCCGCGTCAGCGCCGCAGTGGAGGGGCGGCACTGGAAACTCCGCTTTAACAATATTGACAGCGACTTCGTGGCCGGAAGAACACGCGCCAAAATCCGCGGCCAGGATCTCGATCTCACCGCTCCCTTTCTGATCGAAAATTCCCGCGGCCTGGTCCTCGTAGGCTCCCTCAGCACGCTCTTGCCGCGCTTTCTCGGAAACCCGGTCAACTTTCACGAGGCCGCCCGCCGCCTGTTCATCGGCGACGTCTCCACCCAGGTCACCGCCCAGCTGGATTCCAGCAACCCACCGCGCCTGGTGCTGAACTTCACCGCGCCGGTTAACCCGACAATTTCCACCGAGCCCGGCAAACTCCGGATGGTCTTCAGCCGCGAGCCGCTGGTACCGCCCGGAACCCAGTCCCTTTCCTTCGACAACAAGATCATTACCCAGGCCAGCTTCTCGGAAAGCAACGGCACGGCCGAGCTGACCGTCGCTGCGAGTGCCCCGCTGATGGCCAGCTTCAGCAACAGTGGGCGGACTATCACGGTCTCGGCTGCGTCGCAGGGAACTCCTGCAACTGGGGGCGCAGCGGCTCCTAGCGCACCGCTGCCAGTCACCGAAACACCGCCTGCGGACGGGACCCCGGTTTCAGGCGGCTCGCCGCCAACGCCCGCCGCCGTCCCCCGCCGCATTCTCGCTGTCGTCGATCCTGCCCACGGCGGAACCGAGCGCGGCGCCGCCCTGACGGAAACGCTGGCCGAAAAAAACGTCACCCTTGGATTCGCCCGCCTGCTGCGCCACGAGCTCGAGCAGCGAGGCTTTTCAGTCACCCTCTTGCGGGAAGGCGACGACACCTTAACCCTCGATCAGCGGGCCGGCGCCGCCAACGCCGCTCGCGCCGCCTTCTACATCAGCCTGCACGCCGCTTCGCAGGGGAGCGGCGCGCGCGTGTACACTGCGCTGCTTCCGCCCGAGGGTCCAACCAAGGGGCCGTTTCATACCTGGAATGCCGCCCAGGCATCAGCGCTGACGGTCAGCCAGAATGTGGCTGCCGCCATCGTAAGCGAGATGCAGAAGCATCAGCTCCCCGCTCGCGGATATTCCGCTTCCCTGCGTCCGCTAAACAATCTCCTCATGCCCGCCCTCGCGGTCGAGCTCGGGCCCGGATCGAATGGTGTCTCCGACCTGCCCTCCGCCAACTATCAGCAGAAGGCTGCCGCCGCGATTGCCGACGCGGTCGCTTCCCTCCGCGATCGCCTAGGGGTCCAGCCATGATCCCCCGCCACCTCATGATCGGCGTGGCCGTGATGCTGGTGATCGTGCTGGCGATGGGCTTCTATCTAAGACACGTAAGCCGAAGCGCCGCCGAAATGCAGCGCCTGGCCGCCGATACCCGCCCCGTCACGGCCCCGGCCTTTGGCCCCACCGAAACTGTCACACTCTACGTCGCCGATGATGACGCGGGCGTGCTCCGTTCTCAATCCGCCCAGATTCCTCTTCCCGGAGGCCGCCAGCAGCGCGCCGAAGAATTGCTGCGCGCGCTCCTCCGCATCTACCAGCAGCCGGACTCTCCACACCCTCTCGCCCCGGCCGCTGACATCCGCAGCATTTACCTCATCGATCCCGGCGCCGCCGTGATCGACCTGAACGCCGCCTTTGCCGACCAGCATCGTTCCGGTATTCTCGGCGAGCAGCTCACCGTCAACTCGCTGGTCGAAACTCTGGCCGTCAACGTCCCCGGCATCACTCGCGTGAAAATTCTGGTGGAAGGCAACACCCGCGAGACCCTCGCCGGCCACGCTGACCTGAATGAATTCTTCGATGTGAACGCAGTAGGCCAAGCGGTGGCGCAGGCGGCGCAGTAATTGAGATTCGTATCAGGGCATCGTTGTAGGGTGCACGATGGCGTCGGTTTCTGCTAGAGCACAGTGTGGTTCGGGGTGGAAGTTACGAGGCCCGCGAGTGCTTGATCAGTTGCAGACGGGCGCGGTTCTCTTCTCGTCTCTGATGGACCGAAACGACCGACCGGCCCAGCGCCGCCAGCCGGCCCAGTTCCTTCTGGATATCCTGGAGCCGCTCATGCCTCTGCCCGTGCGCAACCTGGTCCACGGTTCGATTGCCCGATTGACGCCGGTACTGCTGGTTCAGCTCGTGGATTGCAGCAATCTCAGCCCGCAGACTCACGATCTTTTCCTGGAGAACCCCTAGATGATCCATACGGTCAGGATATACCAATTGGCGGGGAGCCGCGCAGAAGATGCTCAGCAGGGAGTATTCAATTTGGAGGGCGTGGGATGCACTGGCTTGACCTTGGCGGCGCGCAGTTGTTCGCTGCTGAAGGTTGCTCCGCAGGTACTGCATCGCCATCCCGTCATGGGAGTCCGGGAGGCGTTCGCGGCGTTCATGCGGGAAGGGCTGAAGGATAAGCCCAGCTCACCACCACACTGCAGACACAGATGTTTTGCCAAACGAACCTCTTTTCTCAGTTTACCAGTGACCGGGCCGCAAGAATCCCCACCCTCGGCAGAAAGCGCCAAGGGCAGGGCGTTGGGTTCAGTTACAGGAGCTGAACGTTCTCAGCTTGCATGCCTTTCGGGCCTTTCACGACCTCGAACTGCACGGCTTGGCCTTCCTGAAGACTCTTGAAGCCGGCTGACTGAATCGCGGAGAAATGGACGAATACGTCCTCACCGCTGGCACGGCTCACAAAGCCGTAGCCTTTCGCGTCGTTAAACCACTTCACGGTTCCTTGTTCCATTGGGTATTACCTTGTTTCTTTTGAATTTCCTGCTGAGAAGATTGGCTTTAACTGTGAGGTGGCAACGCAGAGAGTATCGACGGGTCCAGCCCAAAATGGGGCGAATCAAACTTAGCCTGATAGTGATGAGATGCGGATGGCGGGGCAAGGACTCTTTTCTTTCAGTTCTATTCAGCTCATCCACTCCCTCCTACGTGTCATCCTGAGCGGAGCGAAGGACCTGCTGTCTTGGCTTGTACTCGTACTTATCATCCGTGACGCGCTCCTCGCCCGTGCCGTCGAGTGTAGCGACGGGTCTCTGACCCGTCCCCAGGTTGATGATGTAAATAGCGGAGTGCCCGCCCTTGTCCGAAACGTAAGCGATCTTGCGCCCATCTGGAGACCACGCCGGAGTATTGTGATTGGCCGCATCGTGCGTGATCTGCACCTGGCTCGACCCGTCAGGATTCATGATGAAGAGCTGATAAAAACCAGCAATGCTGATTTCGAAGACGATCTTCTTGCCGTCCGGCGAGGGGAATGGCTCCCCGGCGTCGACGTGAGTGAGTTGGTAGGCAAGAGTCATAGCGCCGCGCTGTGCAGAGGAAGGCGCGAGCATGCCAAGAGTGAGAGACAGGTCGCGAGCAGGCGTGTGACCCGATGTGTGCGCCGACAAACGTCAACAGACATTTTGAGATTGGACGAAAGATTGCGGAAAAGGTTACCGGGAGGAATGCCCGACCGTCTTCGGCGGATGGCCTAACTCTTCGGCGGAGGACCCCCATACCGCATCGAGGTGACTGTGGTTGCCCGTGACACACCAACGCCGTCTCTACGACCTACTTTTCCTTGGCCGGACGTGAGGCCGGCGTATCATCCCCGCCAATAAGCAACTAGTAAAGTGTGCACTTTTGGACAGACGGGGGCTGGGGCGTTTCGGCAAAATATGGGCAACTTCTCCAAGGGTACATTGGGGTTGTTCAAGCAACCGACAGCGGGCCAAATGCGGTAGCTCAGCCTTATTGCGCCGAGATGCCTTCCCCCTTTCGCCGAGGCTGGGCTACCTGCGTTGGGAGCTTAAGTGAACTGTTTGTGAGGATCCGATATCTCTACCCATCGCGCTGGGGTATCAGCGTGGCATCAGACTCGCGAGTTAGATAAGAACGCGCTTGAGTCGTGGCCTGATGTTGGCAGGAGGCCAAAATGTTCTCAACTTATCCACCCCAGAAAAGAACCATTCTGTGCATTGACGATGATGAAGCGATCCTGCGCTACGAGAAAATGCTGCTCGAAAAACACGGCTACGCGGTGATCACGGCAGCGTCGGCGCAGCAAGGACTCAGACTGGTGACCATGTGCGAGTGCGATGCCGTGCTCCTCGACTACGAGATGCCCGGGATGAACGGACACGAGGTTGCTGCAGAAATAAAACGCATCCGGCCGGAACTGATGATCATATTGCTTTCCGGCACTGAAGTACCGACCTATGCGTTGGCGTTGGTCGATGCCTTTGTACCGAAGCTGGAAGCCAACCGAGAGTTGCTGCCAATGATTGCGGAGCTTTGCAGCCGGACGCCCGACCCTCAACAGAAGCAACCAGGGTTCCAGCGCGAAGATCGGCGATAGCCGTTCCGGCCCTCCCCCATGGATTCGACGATGGACAAGAAGGAAATCAATTCCCCGAAATTGACGGCCAATTTTCTCTTCTGGGTTTGTGGCGTTGGCGGTGCGTTGTTGATCGCTCTATTGGGACACTACGTCTGGAAAGTTTTTTGAGAAGTCCTGAAAAGTCTGTGTTCGGCCAATCGGGTGTTCCCAGTCTCGCGGTTTTTCAAGAGGTGGGGCCTTTCCTTCTCCCCTCTCAATAGGTTTACTCGGCACATCGCCAGTGCCCCACGTCTCGCGGTTTCGAGACGTGGGGATACTTCCATCTCCCTCTTAATGGGTTTTGGTCGCCACATCGCCGCGTTGTGGGGCTGCGCCCGCCGCTTCTTCCATCAACGACAGCTTTACTTACTCACGCCGAGAATCATGCGCGTCCCGCTGTCCAGCCGGACGTTGCTGTTCTTCGAGCTGATCACCGACCCCACACCCGCCCTACTCGAAGTCGCCGAGGACAACGTCATCCCCGGCAGTCCAACCACTCCTTGGCTGGTCGCACCCAAGCTGCCGGTTACGCCCGCGCTTGCACTGCCCGCGGTATTCAATGTGGTGCCTGCGGCTGATCCCGTGGTATTGACGACGCTACCCGCGGCCGAAGTCACGCCACCCAAGCCGCCACGACCCTGCATTCCGGCATTGCCAGCAGCCGATGTCATTCCACCGGCATTGCCTCCTGCCATCACGTTGTCGTTCTCCGCGGCAGCCGCAGCCGCCGCTTCCGACTCGGATCTGCCAATCGCCTGAATTGTGAAGGCTACCGGCATTTGCGTACCGTCTTTCAGGATGGCATGGTCAAAGACCATTCCAAGCTGCGATTCTTCCTGCCCCTTGGCGCGCGCCTGTGCCTGAGTTACCCGGCCAACGATCTTCGAGCCCTTGGGAAGAACAACGTGTCCGTCGGATTTCACGTCCTGCGTAGTCTTCGCCACCACTTCGTCGCCCGGCCTGTTCTTGCGGACGTCGACCGGTTTGGTCAGCTCAGCTTGCACCGTGCTGCCCGCTTTCAACTGATTCGCGGCGGACACCTGGCCGTTGTTGCCAGACGCGGTGGCGTCCTGCGATGCTTTTGCGTCCGTCTTGGAACTCGCCTGTGCGCCAGACTTGTCGGCCGAAACTTGTGTGTTTTGACTTGCAGACGTGCTCGCTTGTGCGCCTGCTGAACTTTGCGCCCAGCACATCCCTGCAAACAGAACCGCACTGAATACCAGGATCGTGATTCTATTCATGGGTTGTCCTCCACCCTCTAAAGGGACCGGTTTCTGCTGCTCAAATAGCACTAATGGGGCTGCAACCTCGGTGCCACCTTAACAATCATGGGATGTTATTGCTAAATAAGGTGGTTAGCCTGGCCAGTAGCTGATAGATTTGTGCCCTGAACTATGTAAATTTGCCCCCGGTACCAGGTAGTTAATAGATCAAATCTGGGGAGGTCCATATGCCTGTCACCCATTTAGAATCGCTGGCGATGATCTTTCGCAGCGACAACCGTGCTTCTGACCAGATTCGTCCGATCAACATTGTCCCCGACTTCATTTCGACCGCCGAAGGTTCGTCGCTGATCGAAGTGGGCAACACCCGCGTCATCTGTACGGCTTCGGTGGAAGAGGCCGTGCCTGCGTTCCTCCGCAATTCGGGAAAGGGCTGGATTTCGAGCGAGTACGGAATGCTTCCGCGCTCGACGCTGACGCGCACTCCGCGCGAATCCGCCAAGGGACGTCCCAGCGGACGCACGCAGGAAATCCAGCGCCTCATCGGACGCTCGATGCGGGCGGTTACCGATCTGAAGCGGCTCGGCGAGCGCACCATCTGGATTGACTGCGACGTCATTCAGGCCGACGGCGGCACGCGCACCGCCTCGATCACCGGCGCCTTCGTTGCGCTGGGCCTGGCTTTGCAGCGTCTGATCGAAGCCGGCACGCTGACCTCGGTGCCGGTCAAGGACTTTGTCGCGGCCATCAGCGTGGGCATTGTGGATGGCGAGGTGCTGCTCGATCTCAACTACGAAGAAGACTCGCGCGCCGACGTGGACATGAACTTTGTCATGACCGCGGGCAACAAGATTGTCGAGTTGCAGGCTACGGCCGAGCACCAGGTGTTCGACGATGGGCAACTCGCCAGGATGATGGCGCTGGCGCGGCAAGGGATTCAGTCCCTGATCGCGAAGCAGCAGGCGTTGCTGGGAACGCTGGCGCTGCGCCAGTAGGGCCATCGGTGGCTGCAAGCTTGACCCTTGGGCTTTCGACAAATGGCTAGCGCCCAATGTCCAAAGCCCGGCGCCCCTTTGGTTTAGAATTGCTGGTTGCAGTGTAATCATCGAAAGACACTCATCTGGAGGACGTTATGAAACTTACCCCTGGAAAACTCAAGGGGCTCAAAGCTGTTTCGAACGATCGCGGCGTGATTGCCGCCGCTGCCATGGATCAGCGCGGGTCGCTGCAGAAGGCACTCGGCAAAGAAAAGGGCGGCGAAGTCACCGACGCGATGATGGAAGAATTCAAGTCTCTCGTCACTGAAGTTCTCACTCCGCATGCCACTGCCATCCTGCTCGATCCGGAGTGGGGTCTGCCCGCCTCCAAGCGTCGCGCCAAGAATGCCGGATTGCTGCTCGCCTATGAAAAGACCGGATACGATAAAACCGGCCCCGGACGCCTTCCCGACTTGCTCGACCTTTGGTCTGCTCGCCGGCTGAAAGAAGCGGGCGCCGACTGCGTCAAGATTCTGCTCTACTACACGCCCTTCGATCCCAAGGACGTCAACCAGAAAAAGCACGCCTGGGTCGAGCGTATCGGCGACGAGTGCCGCGCCAACGACATTCCCTACTTCCTGGAGTTTGTCGGCTACGAAGAGGGCGCGGATGAGAAGGGACTGGATTACGCCAAGAAGAAACCGCAGATCGTCACCGAGAGCATGAAGGAATTCAGCAAAGATCGCTACGGGGTGGACGTGCTCAAGGTTGAAGTACCGGTGAACATGAAGTTCGTCGAGGGAACCAAGTCATTCGCCGGCCAGAAGGCCTACACGAAGAAAGAAGCGATTGACCTGTTCCACAAGGCCGCCAGCGTCGCGACCAAGCCGTTTATTTATCTCTCGGCGGGCGTGAGCAACGCGGAGTTCAGCGAGACGCTGGAGTTGGCGGGAGAATCGGGCGTGAAGTTCAACGGTGTCCTCTGCGGACGCGCGACCTGGAAAGACGGCATCCCGGTCTACGCTAAGCAGGGCGCCGCAGCTTTCCGCCAATGGCTGGAGACTGAGGGCGTGAAGAACATCAACAACGTCAACGGCAAGCTGAAGGCCGCGACTTCGTGGCACTCGATCTACGAAGTGGAGCCAGCGCTAGCACCTGCCTAGGTCCGTTGCTTTGCAGTCTTGGAGGCGGGTCCCTGGACCCGCCTTCTTTCTTGATCTCGACAGGAAATTTTCATGCCCGACCGCAAAACCGCTCTCATTACCGGCGCCTCGTTCGGCATCGGCCAGGAACTTGCGGGCATTTTCGCGCGTGAAGGATACAGCCTGGTTCTGGTCGCTCGCAGCGGGGACAAGCTCCGTCAACTCGCGTCGGAGCTGGAGAAAGCACACGGAACGCGTTCGTTGATTCTGGCCAGCGACCTTGCTGCGCCCGGCGCGGCAGCCTATGTGCACGATCAGACCACACGCGCCGACATCACCGTGGACGCGCTCGTCAACAACGCCGGCTTTGGCCAGTTCGGCTTATTTGCGGAGAACGATCTGGAAGAGTGTCTGCAACAGATCCAGCTGAACATCACAACTCTCACGCATCTTACACGCCTCTATCTGCCCGAGATGGTCGCACGCAAAAGCGGACGCATCCTGAATGTGGCGTCCACCGCGGCGTTTCAGCCGGGGCCGTTGATGGCTGTGTATTACGCCACCAAGGCTTACGTGCTGCATTTTTCGGAAGGGATTGCGAACGAACTCCAGCGAAGCGGCGTGACGGTGACTTGTCTGTGTCCAGGGCCAACCATGACGGAGTTCCACAAACGCGCCAACATGCTGAGCAGCCGGATGCTGCAATTTGGCGCGATGGACGCGCGGACCGTTGCCGAGGATGGGTACCGCGCGCTGATAGCGGGAAAGCCAGTGGCGATCTCGGGATTCCGGAACTGGCTGCTGGCGCAGTCGGTGCGCTTCTCGCCGCGACGGGCGGTGACAGCGGTGGCGCGAAAATTACAGGAGACCAGAAATCAGTGATGAACAAGTCGCCACCAGTTAGACAACAGTGGCGTTCCTAACAAAAAATTCAGATGGTCTCAATCCGCCATGGAGGGCGCGCCCTTCGGCGCCGGCGCATTGAGCGCTTGCACCTTGCTGTGTTTGCGTCCGTAGCTGAAGTAGATCACGAGGCCGATCATCAGCCAGACGAACAGACGCAACCAATTCGTCCAACCGAGGCCATAGATCATCGCACCGCAGATTATGACGCCTGCCGTCGAAACCAACGGCACAGCGGGCACCTTGAAGGCGCGTTGCAGGTCTGGGCGTCGGCGACGCAGGATCCAGACTCCGATACATACCAGAACGAACGCAAACAGCGTCCCGATACTGGTCATTTCGCCCACGATGTCCTCGGGAAGGAACGCCGCGAATAATCCCGTGAACACAAAAAACAGCATGTTTGACTTATAGGGTGTGCGAAAACGGGGATGGACCTCGGAAAAGACCTTTGGAACCAGGCCATCGTTGCTCATCGAATAGAAAACTCGCGACTGGCCGAGCAACATGACCAGGATCACCGAAGAGAATCCAGCCAAAATCGCGACCGTGACGGATTTCGACAGCCACTCATAGCCATGCATGTACTTTGTGATCGCGAAAGCGACCGATGCTTCACGACCCGCCGAGCGAAAATCGTCGACCGTCGCTACGCCGCTGAGGACGTACGCGAAAAGAACGTAGAGGACGGTGCAGATCACCAGCGAGCCTAAGATGCCGATCGGCATGTCGCGCTTCGGGTTTTTCGCTTCTTGGGCTGCCGTGGAAACCGCGTCAAAACCGATATAGGCGAAGAAGACGACTCCTGCCGCGCCGAGAATGCCCAATAAGCCGCCGTAATGGTGAGTTATACCTTGCGGAGTCACATAGGTCGTGGCAGCGGGAATGAACGGCGTGTGATTGGCGGGATTCATGAAGCCCCAACCAACACTGATGACGATAATGACAATCGTGACTTTCAGGATCACGATGAAACCATTGACCATCGCAGATTCTTTAGTCCCCTTGATGAGAAGAGCGGAGAGGAGCAACAGGATTAGCAAGGCCGGAAGATTGATGATTCCACGTGTTCCTGTGTCCATTGCCGTTTCGAGAGGAGAGTGACTCCACTGATAGGGGATCCGCGTGCCGAACCAATCGAGCACGCGATTGAAGTACTCGCTCCATGCAATGGAGACCGTGGCGGCACCAACCGCGTACTCCAACACGAGGTCCCAGCCGATAATCCAGGCTACCAACTCTCCCATGGTGGCATAGGAATAGGTGTAGGCGCTCCCCGCAACCGGAATCATGGAAGCGAATTCGGCGTAACAGAGTCCGGCAAAGGCGCAACCAAAGCCTGCGACAATAAAGGCGAGCGTCACCGACGGCCCTGAACGATCAGCAATGGCGGCCGCTGTCCGCACAAACAGACCGGCACCGATGATCGCGCCGATGCCGAGCATGACGAGATTGACAGGACCGAGCGTGCGTTTCAGGCTATGCTCGCTGGTCTCCTGCGCCTCCTGCATCAGGGTGTCTATAGACTTGGTTGCCGACAAATTCGCCATGAAAACGCTCTCCTATTGCGGAATCGACTGCTCTGCGGCGGGCGGTCTCCGCCGCGACCACAGGTAGTACACCGGGATGCCCAACAGCACAATGATCAGCCCCGGCCAGGTATATTGCGGTTTGTAGCGTAACAGTGCAACATCGATAAACAAAGCCATCACGATATAAATTGCCGGCAACACCGGGTATCCGATGGCCTTGTACGGCCGCTCGGCTTCGGGATGCGTCCTCCGTAAGACGAAGAGTCCGACGATCGTTAGAACATAAAAGACCAGCACCGCAAAAATGATGTAGTCGAGGAGCTGGCCGTAGCTGCCCGATAGGCACAGGATGCAGGTCCAGACCATCGACACCATCAACGAAACTGCCGGCGTTTTGTATTTGGGATGCAGCCGGGCGACGCTGCGGAAGAAGAGGCCGTCCTTGGCCATGGCATAGTAAACGCGCGCGCCCGCCAGAATCAGGCCGTTGCAGCAGCCGAAGCCGGAGATCATGATTGCGATGGCCATCAGAGCACCACCGGCTGCGCCAAACATCTGGGTCATGACAGCGGTGCCGACGCGATCTTCGGCGGCATACTGGATGCCGCGCTCGAGCAGGGTCGTTCCGGTAGGGCTACCCGCCAGCGGAAGCGCGCTTAGATAAATGAAGTTGCAGCCGATGTAGAGCGCGATCACCACGCCCGTTCCCAGCGCCAGCGACAGCGGCAGGTTGCGGCTGGGATTCTTGACCTCACCGGCAGTGAACGTGACGTTGTTCCAGGCGTCAGCGGAGAATAGCGAACCGACTTGCGCAATCGCCAGTACGGTGAGAGTGGAGACGAGCACTCCGCCGCCTACGTCATGCAGCGTGCCGAGGCCGGCGTTCTTCCAGAAGTTAGCGCCGAAGTTGGCGGCGATGGCTTGCGCGTTCCGCCCGAGCAGGATTCCGAAAATTACCAGGCCCAGCAATGCCGAAACTTTGGCGGCAGTGAAGACGTTTTGGATGCGTGCGCCCGTCTTGATGCCGAAGATGTTGATGACCGAGAGGATCACCACCACGAGGATGGCGACCAGGTTCTGGGTGTTGAGGCCGACATCCATGCCGCCCAGAACCATCGGGCCGATCGTGAACTTCGGGACCTTCCAGAAATGCAGGATCCAGTTGCTGGAGGAGATGGCTGGCCAGAAAATTCCAAGAAACTTGCCGAAGGCCACGCCCACCGCGGCAATCGTTCCGGTCTGGATGACCAGAAACAGCGTCCACCCATACAAAAATCCCCAGAGCGGGCCGAGCGACTCGCGCAGATAGACGTACTGTCCGCCGGCGCGAGGCATCATGGCGGCGAGCTCGCCGTAGCTGAGGGCGCCGACAATCGTCAGGAATCCGGTAACCGCCCAAGCGCCAATGAGCAGTGCGGGCGAACTCACTTCGCGAGAAATTTCGGCGGAGACAATGAAGATGCCAGAGCCGATCATGGAACCCATCACCAGCATGGTTGCGCTGGTCAGGCCAAGACCTTTGACGAGTTCTTTATCCTGATGGGTGTGAATGGCCCAATCGTCGGCGCGGGTTGCGGGAGCTGGCGGTCGGACGTCGGTACTCACGAATCTCCTGGGCTCGAGTTTGGGGCGGGCACTCCTGCCCGCCTAATTTTCACAAGGCTTCCAAATTTACCTCAGAATCTCGAAAAATGCCTCTGCTGATTTGCGGGGATCCCGTAACAAGTCAGATATCACCGCCACGCTATCAGCCCCGGCTTCGATCACCGATCGGGCATTGGCGCGGGTGATTCCGCCGATCGCGACCAATGGTTTGCGAGTCAGTTTCCTTGCCCGGCGCACTCCGTCGAGGCCAACCACCGGGTCGGGATTCGCTTTGCTGGCCGTGGCGAAGACGGGGCCTATTGCGAGATAGTCGGCAGGAGTCTTATCGGCTTGGGCGATCTGCTCGGGGTTATGCGTGGAGACACCAAGCCACAGATCCGGTCCGATGATGCGGCGGGCCGCTTCGGGGGAAAGGTCGTCTTGCCCGATATGCAGGCCGTCGAAGCCAGCGGCCAGAACCAGGTCGGCGCGGTCGTTCATGATGAGTTTGACGCGGGCGCCAACAACTTGTTTTAGGTCGCGGGCGTGTTCCAGCATCTGGCGGGCGTTGTCGGACTTATTGCGGTACTGGAGCAGTGTGACACCACCGGCGGCGAGTTCCGCCGCCGCCGCGAACAGCCCGCTAGCGTCGGGGAAAAGCGGAGCGTCGAGAATCGCGTACAGCCGGGGGAGCTGGATTGAGGACATGGTTTCGATTAGGGCTACGGTTTGGCTTGGCTGGTTCCAGCAGCGCGTTAGTTCTCACCCCGCCATCTCCAGTTTCTTCGCGAGAAATCTCTCGATGAATCCGGTATCGAACTTGCCTGCGCGAAATTCGGGATCGGCGAGGATGCGGCGATGCAACGGGATCGTGGTATGGATTCCTTCGATGATGAACATCTCGAGCGCGCGGCCCATGCGCGAGATGGCTTCGTTGCGGTCCTTGCCGCGAACCACCAGCTTGGCAATGAGGGAGTCGTAGTAGGGCGGGATGGTGCCTTCGGTGTAGGCGGCGGTATCGATGCGCACGCCGGTGCCGCCCGGCGGATTGAAGGTGGTGATCTTTCCCGCTGACGGCGTGAACTTCTCGGGATGCTCGGCATTGATACGGCATTCGATGGCGTGTCCGCGATGCACGATCGGCCCTTGCAGGACGTCGGCAAGGTTTTCTCCCGCGGCGATCATGATCTGGCTCTTGACCAAATCCACATCGGTGACCATCTCGGTGACGGGATGCTCCACCTGGATGCGGGTGTTCATCTCGATGAAGTGGAGGCGGCGATCCTGGTCCATCAGGAACTCGACCGTGCCGGCGTTGCTGTAGCCGACCGCGGCCAGAGTCTTGCTGAGGATGTCGCCGATTTCTTGCCGCATTTCGGGTGAGACCTGAACCGAGGGTGACTCTTCGAGCAGCTTCTGGTGGCGGCGCTGGATGGAGCACTCGCGCTCGCCCAGGCTCACTACGTTGCCGTGCTCGTCGGCGAGCACCTGAAATTCGATGTGGCGGGGGTGCTCGACGTACTTCTCCATGTAGAGGTCCCCATTACCAAAAGCCTTCGACGCTTCCGATTGCGCCTGGACGTAGAGGGCGGGCAGTTCCTCTTCGTTGCGCACGATGCGCATGCCGCGTCCGCCGCCGCCCGCCGATGCCTTGATGATGACCGGAAACCCGACCTGGCGCGCCCACTCCATCGCCTCCGCGTCGGAAGCCACCACGCCGTCGGAGCCCGGAAGGATGGGCACGCCGTGCTGCTTCATGGCGGCGCGGGCCTTTTCTTTTTCGCCCATCAGTCGGATGACATCCGGCGTGGGTCCGATGAACTTGATGTGGCAGGTCTCGCAGACTTCGGCGAAGTTGGCATTCTCCGACAGCAGGCCGTAACCGGGGTGGATGGCGTCCACGTTGGCGATCTCCGCCGCGCTGATCACTGCCGGGATGTTCAGATAGCTCTGGGAAAGCTGGGGCGGACCGATGCAGATCGCTTCATCGGCAAAACGGACGTGCAGCGAGTGCCGGTCGGCCTCGCTATAAATGGCGACCGCGCGAATACCCAATTCCTTGCACGCGCAGATGACGCGCAGGGCAATCTCGCCGCGATTGGCTACCAGAATCTTCTTGAACATGGGTTCGTGTGAGCTCTCAGTTGTCAGCTCTCAGCTCTCAGGAAAAGCGGCTGTTCGAGGAGGCCGGACGTTCCTCAGAGCTGATTTGGCGGGCAGTCTGCGTCCCTCATTTTGCCGGCCGGATAGAAAACAGTTCCTGTCCGTATTCGATGGGCTGGCCGTTGGTCACGAGCTTCTTGACTATTTCCCCGGCTACATCGCATTCGATTTCGTTCATCAGCTTCATGGCCTCGACGATGCACAAGACCTGGCCGATCTCCACGCGGTCGCCAACTTTGACGAAGGGTGGCGCCCCGGGCGAAGGCGCTTCATAGAACGTGCCGACGATCGGCGAGCGCACACCGTGCAGGCCTTCCTCGGGCGGCGCGGCCGCGGCGGGCTCTCCCTTGGCGGGCGAAGCAGCTAGCGGAACCCCTGGCACCGGGGCCGCTGCCGGATGGACGGCCATGTAACGCGCATCGGGCATCGGCACGTGCTCGGCGGCGCGCTTGATCTTCACCTTGACATCGCCGCGCTCCAGTTCGAATTCGGCGATGTCCTTCTCGATCAAAAACTCGATGAGTTCCTTCAGCTCTTTTTGATTCATCGTAGGTGGCGGGCTCCGCTCTCAACATCCCGCCGGCGGCGCAGCGGGAACCGGGCAACCGTCTCGGCCCCGGTCGAGCAATTAAATAACGATAAGTTCCTTATCCGTGGGCGTCAGCACTTCGCACCCTGCGGGGGTGACCACGACCACGTCTTCGATCCGTACACCCTGCTTGCCCGGGATATAAGCGCCGGGCTCAATTGTAATCACCATGCCCGGCTCGAGTTTCTGCGTCTGGCCCGCGGCCAAGCGCGGCGCCTCGTGGATCTCCAATCCTAAACCATGCCCGGTGGAATGGGTAAAGTGCCGGGCTAAGTGCCACTTCTGCAGCACCTTGCGCGCCGCCGCGTCCACGGCAGAGGCAGTGACGCCGGGCCGAACCTGGGCGATGGCGGCCTGCTGCGCTTCCAGCACGGCCGCATACATCTGCTGCGCCTCACTCGAAGGACGCCCTACATGCACGGTGCGTGTGCGGTCCGAGCAATAACCTGCGAGTATAACACCGAAGTCGCAGACCACGAATCCGCGGCGCGGGATGCGGGCATCAGAGGCATGGCCATGGACGACCGCCGAGCGCTTGCCGGCCGCGATGATGGTGGAGAACGACATGCCCTCGGCGCCGGAACGCCGCGCTTCGTACTCCATGGCCGCCGCGACCTCGACTTCTCTTACACCGGGCCGGATCTTTCTTCGCGCGATGCGGAACAACCCCGCGCCGAGCTGAATCGCCTTGCGAATCCGCCGAATTTCTTCCTTGTCCTTGACCATGCGCACTCGCTCCACCAGAGGAGGCGCAGAAACGAGCTTCCACTTGCGCTTCAGGATTGCTGCCAGCTGCTGGCGCATGCCGACGGTGACCGAGTACGCCTCAATCCCGAGCCTGGAAGGTGACCTGTTCCGCGAGGCCGGCAGAGACTCTACGGCCGCGAGCGCTGGAGTTTTGCGGGCGATCACGATCCTGGCGCCTGAAACCTCCGCGCGCGACTGCGCCGTGTAGCGGCCGTCGGTAAAGAAGGTTGCGCCGCGCTCGCCGATCAACAACGCCCCCGCGCTGCCAGTAAAGCCGCACACGTAACGGATATTCGGCAAATGAGTGACGAGCAGCCAGTCCAGCCTGTTCTCTTCGAGCGCCGCCTGAAGACGGCGCAGCCGGCCAGAGTGATCCATGGGAGGAGTGTAGCAGGACAGGTCTCAGGTGTTAGGTCTACTCGGCGATCAGGTCCCTAGATCGAATGCCTTCTAACGGATCTCCGAAAGGTCATGCCGGTGCCGGTCTTCCTGACACCTGAGACCTAACACCTGAGACCTGACCCAACACAAAACCGCCGGGCTTCTCGACAGGTTCTTCGAGAAATCCGGCGGCGGCTGGTTCAACCTCTGGTTATGTCTGAATGATCCGCGGCGTGATGAAGAAGATCAGCTCCTGGTTGGAAGTTGACACCTGGCGCCGTTTGAACAGGTTGCCGAGGTACGGGATGTCGCCGAGCAGCGGCACCTGAGAGATACTCAGAGAGTTTAGGGTCTGGATCACGCCGCCGATCACGACGGTACCACCGTCGGTGACCAGGACCTGCGTGGTCGCTTGTTGAGTGATTAAAGTCGGGTTGCCCTGGATCGTCCGGCCAAAGTCAGGCGTCGTGTTCTCCACATCCACGTTCAGGAAGATGGTGCCTTCCGACGTGATCTGCGGAGTGACCGTCAGGCGGAGGAACGCGTCCACGTAGGTGACCGTAGGCGGACCGCCCAACTGGGCCTGGGTCACGATGGGCACGCGCACGCCCTGCTTCACGATTGCCTGGATGTTGTTCTGCGTGACCACCCGCGGACGGGAAAGAATCTTGAGCAGCCCGCGCGACTCGGCCATGCTCAACAGGAAGTCGATGCGCATGTTGTTGGTTGCGTTTACAAACTGGAAACCGCTGGTCGGCTGCGTCAAACCCAGGTTCGAGAATAACGGGATCTGGGTTCCAGACGTGCCCCCGCCGGAGACGATATACAACGGGTTGGGCACGAAGCCATTGCTGATCGTCGTCGGCGTAATGCCTACGCCCTGCACGCCGCCGATGGCGGTTGGCCCATTGCCCCATCCGAAGCCAAGCTGGGTGCCGATATCACGGGCAAAACTGCGAGTGGCGGCCACCACACGCGCTTCAATTTCGACTTCCTGGGTCTTACGATCCATCTGCTGGATCAACCGGTCCACCTGCGGCATAACCGCAGGAATATCGGAAATGATGAGCGCGTTGGTGCGGTCATCGGAGACCACGTCGCCGCGCTGGCTGAGGAACTTCTTGATCGTGGGCACTACGTCCTTGGAGTGGGCATAGCTGAGGAAGCGCGTGATCGTGACTTTCTCAACCGCGAGCGCTTCGGCTTCGATCTGGGCGCGCCGGTTCTCAGCTTCTTTCTTCAAGGTGTCCACGGTCGCGATGCGGAGTACGTTGCCTTCGAGCTGACGCGACAGATCGTTGTTCTTGAGCACGATGTCGAGTGCCTGGTCCCACGGCACGTCGTCGAGCACGATGGTCAGGTTGCCGTGCACCTGGGGATCGAGAACCACGTTGAGTCCGCTGATCTCGTGGATGAGGCGGAAGAAATCCTTCAGATCCACATCCTTGAGGTTGACCGAGATGGGCTCGCCGGTATACTTCGGGCCGCTGTTCGCCGAGCTCTGCGACATCTGGGCCTTTTGTTCGGCGGCCAGGTTTACGGCCGGCTGAATGTTCTGCCCGCTGCCGGCATCCTGACGCATGGTGGCATGGCTGTTCACCGCGACCAGTTCGGCGGCAGTCTTGTCGGCAAAGCGCGCGGCGGCGCCTTGGGCCTTGACAGCAGGCTCGACGGCCGCAGCGGCCTTCTCTTCCTTGGCAACGAACTTGGGCTCGACGAAGGTGAAGTCCACCGGCTTGGCCGAAGCCTCTGTCGAGGCGGGGGCCGGCGCAGTCGCCGTGACCGGAGCCACAGCCGGCGCCAGTTTCGGCGCAGGGCTGGCGGCTACGGGCTGGGCGGCGGGCGGCGCGGATGCTCTCTTGGCGAGCGTTGCATCCTGAATCTTCAGCGTGAAGTGGCCGTCTTTGCCGGCGACCAGCTCGGGCTGGCGCGCCGCGTCCAGATCCACCACCACGCGCGTGGTAGGCGGAACCTGGCCGTTCATGCCGATGCGCACCGCTTTCACGCCGTCGCTGCCGACGCTGATCTGGTGCTGGCCCGTGGCCATCACGGTGTTGGGAAGATCAACGACGATGCGCGCCGGGGAGTCGAGCGTCGTCACCTTGGGCGCGACTACGCCCTTGGCGGTGAACTCGACACGCAAGCCGTCCTGGCTGTGCGCCACCTCGAGCCGCTGCAAAGCGGCGGCCGCAGCCACCCCTTTGCCCGGCATGTCAGCCGCGGCTGCGATCAGCACGAACGCCAGCAGCGGAAGAATGAGACCCAGCAATTGCTTTCGCATTTCGTATCTCCCCATCGGAGGCTCTTTCGCCCCCTGTATTTCTTCGAGCTCCACCCTGGCCTACACGGCCGGGGTCGTGATCTTTTTCACTACTTCGCGCGTAAACGACTTGCCTAACCGGTCCTGCAGCGTTTCCTTGAAAACGATGGAATCGCCGGTGATCTTCACCACGTAGCCGTCAAATACCGGATCGTTCTCCCGCAGGAAGTACGCCTTGTTCAAACTGTTGGTCACCACCGCGATGAAGCCGGCGTCGGAATGAACCACTCCGCGCAGGTTGATGGCGCCGATTTCCAGGCACTTCTTGCCGGTGCTGCATCCCGACCCGCCGGCTCGATTCACCACCGGGCTGATGAAGGGATCGCGCTTGCCCGACATGCTCCACTTCTTGTCCTGTTTGTCCTTGTCGGAATCGTCGTCGCTTGCCTTCGCCTCATCGGTCTGGCTGCCGGCGTCGCTGCTACTGGCTGCGGGTGCGCTGCTTTTCGGCTCCGCCGCTGCTTTCTTCTGGGCAGCCGCCGGTTTGGCTTCTTTCTTGGCGGCAACCTTCTTGACCGCCACTTTGGGTGCCGGGGTTGCCTTGGCCGTCTGCTTCTGAGTTGGGGCTGCAGCCGATTTCGCCGTCACCGACGCCGGAGCAACCTTGGCCTTGGCAGAAGCGGGGCTGGCCTTCGCGGGAACCACGCTGGCCTTGGCGGGAACCGCGCTCGCCTTGGCGGGAACCGCGCTCGCCTTGGATGGCGCCGCACCGGTCTTGACCGCCATCGGGCTCGCCTTCACCGGTATCGCGGTCGGCTTGGCCGCAGCATGCGCGTCCTTCGCCAGCGGCTGGTTGATCCCGAGCGCTTGGTTGGAGGCGGCCGTGGCGTTCTTCTGCACCGTGTTCATGGTGGTGCGCGTGTTCTGGATAATCTCGGGACTCTGCGCCCAGGCCATGCCTGCAGCCAGTGTGCAAACGAGAATGCCGTGCTTCATCGTGTCCCCCCTTATTTCTTGGCCGGCTGTCCCGGCTTGCCCGCCGCCGCCGCCGACGGGTCCATGTCATGGCTGAAGTATGTGGTCGTCAGGCATGTGGCCACTACGCTCTCGTTGGGCGCGTACTGGTAAGTGTGCTTCGCTTTCGCATCGGACGGCTTGCGCGTCGAAGCCACCAGCAGGTTGTTCACGTTGACGATGCGCTCCAGCTTGCCCACCCGGTCGAAGAATCCAAGCATCGAGTAGTACGGACCATCGAGCTCGACTTCGAACGGTACTTCCGTGTAGAACTCGCGCGGGCTCACCGGCCGCGCAGTATAGCGGCGGATCTCGATGCCCGCTTTGCGCGCTTCCCCGCTCACCATCCGCATGAAGTTGTCCACTTCCTTTTCGTCGGGCACAATCTTTCGCTCGATGTCGAGCTGCTGCTTCAGGTTGGCGAGCTGGCGCTCGATATCGGCCAACTTTGGCCGGTAGGCTTCCAGTTCCGCGTTCTCGCGTAACTTGGCCTGCAACTTGACCTGAGCGGCGGCGTTTTCGTCGCGCTGCGACTTGAACACGGTGTAATAGAGAGCGCCAGTGCCGACTACCACCGCCAGCGCCAACACACCCAAGAGCTTGAAACCTGACAATTCACCGAAATTCATAGCGTCCGCCTTTACGACTTCGCCTTTTCGCAGGTCAATGTGAACTGAAACGCCTGCATGTCCTTGATCTGCTCGTCCTGAATGCTTTCCTTGATCTCGATGTTGCGGAAATAACCGGTCTTCTGCAGGTTGGAGATCAGGTTGGCCACGGCATCGTTGCTCAGGGCCATGCCGTCAATGGAAACGCTGTTGCCTTGATCCTGCAGGCTGTTGAGCCACACCGCTTCGGTGCCGTTCACCGTCTCGCCAATCATGGCCAGCAGGTTGACCGGGCCGCTCTGGTTGGCGCGCAGTTGGTCAATGACATCGACCCGGCGCTTGTAGGCGTCGGCCTGTTTTTGGCGCTCGAGATACCGTGCCTTGATGTCGGCCAGCTCGCGGTTTTTCTGTTCCGCCAGCCGCATCTGAGCCGCAATGGATTTCTTCTCGCGGTCGGCCTGGTACCAGATCGCGCCGTTGAGGACACCGAAGATCACCAGCGCAGCCGCCACTTTCAGCAGCGGCGTGCCGGTGCTGCCCATATCCATACTTGGCATGCTGACAGTGGCGCTTTTCTTGCCGCCCTTCGGTTTCGGAGCACCCAGCAGGTTGATTCGGATCATAGCTTGTCAAAACTCCTCAGGGCCAAACCCACAGCTACGGCCAACTGCCCGGCATTCTGTTCCACCAGTTCCGCCGCTGGACCATCCACCGGGGCCAGCACTTTCTGGAACGGGTTGAACAACTCCACCGGCATGGAGAATTCCTGGCGCAACGCTTCCACCAGACCTGGAACCTTGGCCGAACCGCCGGCCAGGTAAATCTTCTCGATGTGCTCGCCCGCTGCGCTGGCGCGGAAGAAGTCGAACGTCTTCTGAATTTCGAGCACGATGATTTCGGTCACTTGTTGCAGGATCGGCGTCTTGGCGTCATCGTGCACGGTGCCGACCTTGTGGCCCAGCTTCAGCGACTCGGCATCGTCAAAGCTGAGATCGAGTTCCTTCTGCAGCGAGTCGGTGTACTGATGTCCGCCCACCGAAACGTCACGCGGGAACAAGGGAGTCGTGCCCTTGACGATGTTGATGTTCATCACGCTCGCCCCCAGGTTGAGCAGAGCAACGACTTGGGCGGGCGCGGGTTCGTAGTTGTACTCGTAGCAGTTCTGCAAAGCCAACGCATCGATATCCACGATAGCGGGAGTCTTGCCGGCCATCGAGAGTACGTTGGTGTAGTTCAGAATCTTGTCCTTCTTGACGGCGACGAGCAGCACATCCATCTGCGGGCTGGTGGCGTCGTCGGAGAGGATCTGGTAGTCGAGGTTCACGTCGGCCAGATCGAACGGGATGTGCTGGGCGGCTTCCTTCTGGATGGTGTCGGCCAGTTCCTGATCGCTCATCGAAGGCAGCGAGATCTTCTTCACAATCACGGAGTGTCCGCTCACCGCCGTGGCTACGGCCTTGGCCTTGATTTCGGTATCGGTGAACAGCTTCGCAATCGCGCTCGAAACCGTGCCCGAATCCACGATCATGGAGTCCACGACGATATCGGGAGCGATCGGTTCCAGGCCGAGGTGCGCCACTTCGATGCCCTGGCGCGTCTTCTTGAGCTCGACCGCCTTGATGCTCGAAGAGCCCACATCCAGACCAACAATCGTCTTCGATCCGAATCCAAACATGTGCCCGCCTTTTGTAGCGACCGGCTCTGCGCCGGCCGGTCTCTTACTGCTGTCCGGCAGCCTTCATGGCCGCCCGAGGTTTCTTCTTGCTGCTTCGCGGCTCCAGCTCCATGGACTTTTCTTCCATCCACTGGTCCAGCTTCGATTTCTTGAAGCGCCAGCGGTTGCCCAGCTTGAACGCGGGAATCTTTTGTTCGTTCACGTACTTGTAAAGCGTGTCCGGACTCACTCCCAGGTACTGCGAAGCCTGGCGAATGTTCATGACTTCCCGCGAGTCGGCCATAGGTTTTGCCCTTTCCACAGAATCAGTCTCAGCACAGCCTTGATTCCCGGCAACGCTGAGGAAATTGGGAGAACCAGTTCCTCGATCTAAATGCGTTCGAGTGAATTTTGGTGTGCTGAGCATATCTCAACCGGTACGACGGGCCTGTCAACGTAAATCTCCGGGTTTTGCTGGGTTTTATGGGTGTTTTCTGGAATTGCGGGAAGGCGGGGTTGCAGATTCCCTCTAGCGATGGGGCTGTAGTGGCGGTATACCACTATTACTTGTGGTGTTTACGCGAATGATGCTCCGGTCACTGGGGTTGGGGTAACCAAGGTACTAGAGACGGTACGGAAGTACTTGAACGTGCGCGCAAGCCGTTCAGAATGTGCCACGGAAGCCGGCTTCGACGCGTTACCAACTAGGGGCCGGAGGCCACCGTCAAGGTCACGCTGGTCGCGCCGTAACTGATTTGAAAGTGCTCGCCGCCGTTAATGCTGAGGCCATTTACAGTGGCAAATTGTGCCGAGCGCGCGCTCGACGTGAGGATGGTGAAAGTGTCCCCAATCGCAGGAAGGAAATTGTTGATTAACGTCACGTTCAGAGTCCCGTTCAGACTGGCCCCGTTGGTCACGGCGAGCTGGCCATATTGTGTGCCGGCGGTTAACCCGCCGATGGCGATGTTGAGGCTGCCATTTGCATTTTGGGTGTAGGTACTCGGGGAAAGCTTCCCCGTCTTGGTCGGCGTGTCGCCGGCCGTGACTGCGCCACTGGAGACGACGGCGCCGGCGACTGTGCCTTTGCCGAAGAGCTTTCCGGCCTGAATGGAGACGCCCGTCGGTGCGTTTAGCACACCATCAACGGTTGTCGTGCCCGCCGTCTGGGTGTAAGACCCGCTGCCGGTTTGCAAACCGCTGTTCGGCCCCACCTTCAGCTTTCCGGCGTTGCTCACATTTCCCGACGTCGTCAGCGTCTTCCCTGACATGAGAGAGAAGGAGCCGGTTTTTGTATTGGTCGCGAAGTTGGCCAACGCGTTGGCTCCGTTCTGGTCGATGATCTGGGACTTCGCGCCCGTCAACATGATGCTCGCCGAGTTGGTAACGATATTAGCGCCATCAAACTCGAGGGTTCCGTTGACCATGTACTTTCCACCGGTGAGAGTCGCGCCGGAGAAATTTGTGAAGGCGCCACCGGTGATATACATAGCGCTCTTCTTACCTACCTTCAGGGTCCCGGTATTGGTGAAGTTACCGTTGATGATCAATGGCGTCAGCTGGTTCGCATTGACCGTGTGCTGGTTAACGAAACTGCTGCAGCAGCCGGGTGTAATGCTTCCTGCTCCCTGAATGGTGATTTTGCTAGTCAACGAGGCGCCATTTTGCTGACCGTATCCCATGATAGCGTTGTCGTTGGCGTTCGACATGGTCAGGGTGCCGCTCCCCAGCAGGGTTACGCTGCCCTTAATGTCGAGAATCGCAGAACCGCCGGTGGGCACGCCATTCATTTGGAAGGACCCATTGTTGGTGATCGTCCCGCTCAGATATTCGATGTTGCCATTGTTCAGCTGGAACGTGCCGCTATTGGTCACGCCATCGAGCGTGCCATCGTTGAAACAACAATTGGCCTGGATGGTTCCGCTGCCGCTAGTGGTCAGGGTGCCTCCGGTGATGGTCAGGCCGCTCTCCAGCGATACGACAGATCCAGAATCGGCGTGAATCGTGCCCCCAGTATTGGTGAGCGTCCCAGAACCATTGAGTGACAGCGTCGCCCCATTCGTCGCCTCCAGCGTCCCGGTATTCGTGACGGTGCCCCCGCCGATAGCGATCAACAATGGAGTTGCCTGATTACCGTTGATTGTCGCCTGGTTGGTAAAGCTGTTGCCAGCTGGGATGCCGTTCCCACCAATGTTTCCAGCGCCCTGGATCGTGATTTGATTGGTTAAGGAGGCGCCAGGGGAAGACTGACCGTATCCCATGATGGAATTGCCGGAGTTATTCGACATGGTTAGCGTACCGGTCCCTTTCAGGGTCACGGCTCCGCTGATATCCACAATGGAGCCGTTATTGATCTCGAAGGAGCCGTTGTTGGCGATCGTGTTGGCGAGATATTCGATCTGCGTATTCTGTTGGAATGTGCCATTGAGCGTGATGCCATCGAGGGTCCCGTTATTGCCGCCGCCATTGCTTTGGATCGTGCCTGTACTGTTAGTGGTCAGGGTTCCATTCTTAATGATCGGACCATCTCTCAACGAGACGACGGAGCCGGCGTCCGCGTGGATGGTCCCGCCGGTATTGGTAAGCGTCCCGCCGCCATCAAGCACCAAGGTCGCGTTATTCGTGGCCTCCAGTGTCCCAGTATTGGTCAACACGCCGTTGCCCACACTAACGCTCAATGGCGTTGTCTGATTCGCGTTGACCGTTCCTTGGTTGATAAAGCCGCCGCCGTTGGACGAGCCGATGTGTCCTGACCCCCGGATAGTAGTTTGGTTCGTCAAAAAGGAATTATCGGGCTGTCCGTATCCCATGATGCTGTTGTTGGCATTGTTCGACAGGGTCAACCCGCCGCTCCCCTTCAGGGTCACGGACCCGCCGATGTCCAGGATTGCGCCACTGGTCGCATTCATTGAAAACGTGCCCGCGTTGGCGATGGTCGGACCGAACACCGTGAATATGCTGGGATCCACAATCGTCAGGCTGTCGTCGCTGTCAATCGTCAGGCTTCCGGCCTGCGCTCCGTTGTAATTGATCGTGACGGAGGATGCGCCTGCTTTAGCGTTATCAATGAAGACGCTATTGCTGCTGGTGGGCACGCCGGCACTCCACTTGCTGGCATCACTCCAAAGCCCGGCGCCACCGAGCCAGTTGTCGTTCTGAGCAAGCGCGAGAGCGGGAAACAGACTGGCTGCCAAGAAGATGATTGGCAGCGGACCAAGCCGCATCCTGATCCTTCTTCCTTGTCCTAATACAGAAACTTCTCCGATGGCTTTTCCAAGGGCCCTAGACATGGTTGCCTCCGAAATGTTCTTGCGAATTCTCTTTCTCGCGCAACCCTTAAGGTCAGAGCCATGGACGCGAAAGCGCAAAAGCTCCCGGCGGAAACCTCGAACGTCACGAAGAAAAAGACTGCCGAAGAAACCAATGAGTACGCGGGGGAACGGGATTAGACGAGCCCGAACTCTAGCTTGAGCCTGAAGCTCCAAGCGAACGGCATTTTGTGTCTCCAATGCCGGATTGTCAAGGTAATTGTACCGATTCCGATTGCGCATCAAGGCGGATCCCGGCGGCAGGTGGGCGGCGCAACGTCAGTACTGGGATGCGCAAAACTTTGCCTACCGGCCGGTTGCTATGTTTGGTCGGAAGCCCAGCTGAACTATCGCTCTATCACGAAGATTGAAGCCAAAGACTATTGGGTCTCTCCGACCACGGTGATCTTGGTATCGGTGCGGAATTTCCTGTAGTCGCGGTAGGTCTGCTCGACGTCCTCGTTAAAGTTTTTCACCAGAGCCAGCCGGACATCGATGTGGACGGCCACATGTTTCGGCAGCCAGACTTCCTCGTTCACCCGCGTCGCCTCGACCACGATGCGCGTGCCCTTGTGGATACGGGCGAGGAAGAGGCCAAACGAGATGGTGTCGGTAGTCGTGACATCGAACTTCATCCATTGCATCTCGGACCTGTCGATCCAGATTCGTCCTCGCAGCTTGGGCAGCACCTTCGCTTCGCGGTACTTGGGCTGGTAGCCGGGACGCGGGTCGGCGTCGAGAACCCAGGTTTCCCGCCCGTCGAGAACCTCCGCGCCCACCAGCCGGAAGTTATAGGCGTCGGCGATCTCCAGCACAAACTTGCGGCCGTCTTCGCGGTCTTTCTCTTCTTTCTCCAGGCGCTTGCGGCGGTCGGACTCGGATTCGTTCTTGCGCTTGTCGGTGATTTTCTGGATCCGTTCTTCTTCTTTCTTCGTCTCGTTCGGAGATAGCGGCTTGTCATCCTTGGCGATCAGCCGCTCGACCTGTTCGCCGTAGATCACGAGGACTTCCGATGTCCGGGACTCGATCTTTTTCACTTTGCCGTGCCCGTCGAGCTTGTGTTCCTCCTCGCGCTGGATATATGTGTAGTCGCGCAGGCGCTTCTCGTTTTCCAGGTCCTTTTCAGCGACCCGGCGCAGCAACTCGCGGATCTGGTCCTGCGGGACGGTTCCGGCAGCATCGGGCTTCAGGTCGATCGGAGGCGGCGAAGGCTGAGTGGGTTGCACCGCCGGGGTAGGGGCCGCTACAGGGGAGGGCTCGACCGGGTCCTGGCCGAAGGCCAACCCAGGGAGCAGCAGCGTAAGAATGACGCTCCGAATGACACGCATGCGGTATGTACGTCCGGAAGTGTGATGCAGTTCAGTTTGGCAGGGCGCCCCGTTCTGAGCAAGCACAGTCAACTGCATAAATTAACCGGTCCAGAGCGCCGGCCGCCCCGCGGGCGAGGGCGCCCGCGCCACACGGTCTATTTTTCCGCGCGGTCCAGGCAGCCCGCACGAAACGAGCGCCCATCCAGCCGATGCAGCCGCATCGCCTGCGCCCGGGAGATCAGTGGAGTGTGAGAGATGGTCAGCAGGTACTCCGCGACGAACCAGACCGGCTTTTCGGTTGTCATCCAGTGGAGGCGGTCGAAACGGCGCATGTGGACGGGTCGCGAGAATGTCCGTAGGGTCCGCTCACCGAGCTGGTTGAAATACACCTCGAAGTAGCTGAGCGCCAGCTCGCGGAGGGTGCGGTAGACCGGCTCCCGATAGCGGCAGCCGGTGTAGTTCGACTTCGCGACCGCGCCCCAGTGGCCATCGAAACGATAAACAGCGACTACGTGGTCAGTGTCGTGCTCGGCTTCGAGGTCAATAATCAGCGGAGGGTATCCGTTGGCGCGCAGCGCCGCCGCCGCGAACAGCGCGCCCTCATAGCAATGTGAAGTGTTCTCCCGCAAAACCCGCCGCGGAGACCACGCCGTGTCCGCCAGGTGGTAGGGCATGTCGTTGAGCAGGCGCTGGATGCCATGCGGGTCCTTCAGGCTGCGCAGTTTGCGCAGTTCGGCGGGTGTGAGGCCCCAGGAGTTGGCGTTGTTGTTCATTTCAGCAGTGATTTGAAATTAGCAGGAAGAAACGAACATTGGGAATAGGCCGATGGGTTCGCGGGCCAGGGCGCCCGCGCCACACTAGTCAGCCGAACAACCCCGCCACTTCCGCCGGAGCATCGATTAATACATCCGGCGGCACTTCCTCCAACGTCTGCGGCGCGAATCCATACGTCACGCCACACGTCCACAAACCCGCGTTGTGCCCAGTCAGAACGTCGATCGACGAATCGCCAATCATGATCGCTTCTGAAGCAGTTACGCCGGTCTCTTCCAGAATGGTCTGAACCCCGAGAGGATCTGGCTTCTTCGTCGTGAAGCTGTTGCCGCCGTAAATGCGTACGAAGAAGTCCCCTAGCCCGAGCGCCTGCACGATGTCGCGCGAGGGATTGACTGGCTTATTGGAGAGCACGGCCATCTGGCGCGGCACGCCATTCGGCGGCGCTGCTAGCCGGGTCAGCGCCTCCGGAATCCCCGCATAGACCGTAGTGTGGTCGAGTTTGTGAATCCGGTAGTAGGCGAGAAAGTATTCCAATGCAGCCCGGAAGAGCGACTCGTCATTCAGATCGCCGAGCGCGCGGCGCACCAGCGCGGGAGCGCCGTCGCCGACATAGGTAGCGATCAAATTGCCCGGCAGTTCCGGCCGTTCGAAGTGCCGCAGCATGGCGTTAATGGAGTGGACCAAATCGAGCCGCGAGTCAATCAGGGTGCCATCGAGGTCAAAGACCAGCAGGCGGATGGACTCGGGATCAAACTGGCGCAAGAAGCGGATCATGGACTGTTCAGAATAAAAGAAGCAGGTGTCAGGTGTCAGGTGTCAGGTGTCAGGTCTCAGGTCTCGGGTCTCGGGAATTGAAGGCCGAGTCCCGCACCCGGAGCTAATAATTACTGCTGACCTGAGTGGCGGCGCTGTCGCGAGCGAGCGGGTTTTCTAAGACCTGAGACCTGACACCTGAGACCTGCGGTTCTAATCCCTGCACTTCGGATTTCTATTCCCAACTGCCCCGCCCCGTTTACAATAAACGCGGCCCAACTGCCCGGGGTAGATGACAGGAATGGCGACCACAAAAGTCGATCCCAAGCTGAACGACAGCGAAAGTAAGAAGAAGACCAAGTCCTACCAGGGCCTGACCGGTCAGCAGCTCATTGACGGCTACCGCATCATGTACACCTCGCGGCGGGTGGACGACCGCGAGATCCTGCTCAAGCGCCAGCAGAAAGTCTTCTTCCAGATTTCAGGTGCCGGCCACGAAGCGGTCGGCGTCGCCGCCGCCTATGCGCTCAAAACCAGCTACGACTGGTTCTTTCCCTACTACCGCGACCGCGCCCTCTGCCTGGCGCTGGGTGCAACTCCCTACGAGATGCTGCTGGGAGCCGTAGGCGCGGCCGACGACCCTAGCTCCGGCGGCCGTCAGATGCCCTCGCACTGGGCCTACAAGCGGCTCAACGTGGTCACGCAATCTTCCGCTACGGGCACACAGATTCTGCACGCCGTCGGGTGCTCCGAAGCCGGACGCTATTTCGCCAAGCATCCCAACGCCGCCCGCAAAGCAGAGGGCGATTATCGCCAATTCAAGGACGTCCAGTTCCAGGGCGACGAGATCACTTACGTTTCGCTCGGTGACGGCACCACCAGCGAAGGCGAATTCTGGGAAGCGTTGAATAGCGCCTCGAACCGGCGGCTCCCGGTGCTCTTCTGCGTCGAAGACAACGAGTACGCCATCTCCGTGCCGGTCGAGGTGCAGACCGCCGGCGGCAACATCTCGCGGCTGGTTTCCGGTTTTCCGAATTTCCATTTTGAAGAAATTGACGGCACCGATCCCGTGGTGGCCTACGCGGCGCTGAAGCGGGCCGCCGAGCACTGCCGCGCCGGGCACGGTCCGGCGTTTGTGCACGCGCATGTGATCCGGCCGTATTCGCACTCGTTGTCGGACGACGAGCGGTTATATCGTCCGGACAGCGAGCGCCAGCGCGATGCCGACCGCGACCCCATCTCCCGCATGCAGATGTTCCTGCTGCGGGAAGGAATCCTCGACGAAAAGGGCATCAACAAGATCGAGAAAGAAGTGGACGAAGAAGTTCAGGCGGCCGCCGACCGGGCGCTAGCAGCGCCCATCCCGCAGCCGGATACGATCCATAATTACGTGTACTCGCCCGACCTCGATCCCACCACGGCCGCGTTTGAAACGCAACCGGCGTTCGCGGCGCCCGAAGCCGGGGCAGACGGCAAGCGTCCCGCCGCTTCCCCGCCCAAGACCATGGCCGACCTGATCAATGCGACGCTGCGCGACGAGATGCGGCGCGATGAGCGCGTCGTGATCTTCGGCGAAGACGTGGCCGACGCCAGCCGCGAAGAGTACGTCAAGCAGAAGCTGGTCAAGGGCAAGGGCGGCGTGTTCAAGCTGACCGCCGGATTGCAGATGGAGTTCGGCTCCGACCGCGTCTTCAATTCCCCGCTCGCCGAGGCCAGCATCGTCGGCCGCGCCACCGGTATGGCGGTTCGGGGATTAAAGCCGGTAGTCGAGATTCAGTTTTTCGATTATATCTGGCCGGCGATGATGCAGCTGCGCGATGAACTGCCGCTGGTGCGCTGGCGCTCGAACAATGCATTCTGCGCGCCCGTGGTGGTGCGGGTCGCGATCGGAGGATATCTCACGGGTGGCGCGATCTACCACTCGCAATGCGGTGAGAGCATCTTCACGCACACGCCAGGGCTGAGGGTGGTCTTCCCTTCCAACGCGCTCGATGCCTCCGGCCTATTGCGCACCGCCATCCGCTGCGACGACCCGGTGATGTTCCTTGAGCACAAGCGCCTGTATCGCGAAACCTACGGCCGCGCGCCCTATCCCGGACCGGACTTCATGGTTCCGTTCGGCAAGGCTAAGATCGTGCAGCCGGGAACGGACCTGACCGTCATCACCTACGGCGCAGTCGTTCCGCGCGCGCTGCAGGCGGCCCAGAAACTGGAGCGCGAGCACCACGTCAGCGTCGAACTCGTCGACCTGCGTACCCTGAACCCGTTCGACTGGGAAGCGATTGCCACTTCGGTCAAGAAAACCAATCGCGCGCTGATCGCCTACGAAGATTCCCTCAGCTGGGGATACGGCGCCGAAATCGCCGCCCGGATCGCCGACCAGCTTTTCCATCATCTGGACGCGCCCGTCAAACGCATCGCCGCCACCGATACCTTTGTCGCTTACCAGCCCATTCTCGAAAACGCGATCCTGCCGCAGGTGAGCGATCTTTTTCGCGCGATGAAAGAGCTGGCGGAGTTCTAAGAATCGCGTTGGGTCTCCTGGGAATCGAATGCTCTTCACTTCTTGGCGGGCTTGCGCCAACCGCCCCCGCCTTTTCCGAAGTTGAACCCGAACGGCCCGCCGCCGAAGCACATCAGCGCAAACGCAATCGTGGCCAGCGCCAGCGGAAATTCGTAGCCTCCCTGCCCGGTCAAGCCATTCTTGAAGTGCACTTTCCAGATCGCGATCGCCATTTCAATCACGAAGGCGAGCGAGAAGAAGCGCGGGAACACGCCCAGCACGATCCCGATTCCGCCGAAGAATTCGGTTCCGGTCGAGAGGTAGGCCATCCAGGCCGGTATTCCCAGCGAACTGACGAACTGCTGGTGACTCTGGAATCCGCCGAAAACCTTGTGATACCCGTGCGCGATCATGATCGCCCCCAGCACAAGTCGCAGCACCAGGAGCGCGAAGGGCTGCAAACGATTGAGAAAATTCAAGGGAACCTCCACAGCGGGAAATAAATAAGGTAGCAGAAGGGCAGGTCTCAGGTTTCAGGTCTCAGGTCTCAGGTCTCAGGAGCGTGGACGTTGTGCGTAGCAGCACGGATAGGAACAGTTGTTGTCGAATCAAATGCCGGCTGCGTCTTCAGTCGCAGTGGTTTTCCTGAGACCTGCCCCTACCAGCTCGAGTACACGGTGCCATCGCTGGCAACGCGATCCGAGCCGCTGTGGACGCCTGAGATGCCGGGGTCGGTCTGGTCCGGGGACATGATGGAGTCGTCCTGCTCCGCGACCCAAGTGTCGCTGCGGCCAGTAATATCGTCCGGGATCGACTCGATGTATCCGGCCTGAAGCAGATCTCCCAGGGACTGTGGCGCTTTCCTCTTGTCCAGCGTGTACTGACTGATGACCTTGTTGAGCGTCTCCAGATTCTGGCGCAGGTTGGTCTCCCGAGCCTTGTTGATGCTCTGGCTATACAGGGGCACGGCGATCGCCAGCAGGAGCAGGATTATGCTGATCACAACCATCATCTCGAGCAGCGTGAATCCACGATTGGCTTGCGTTCTTCTCATTTCTCGGCCTACTTCACCCAGTTCGCATACGCGGTGCCGTCGGTGGATGTCTGATTGGAGCCGCTGTGCACAGCTCCAATGCCAGGTTCGTTCGGATCCCACGCCTTTTGCGGATCTTCCGGATCCGTGACCCATGTATCGGTACGGCCGGTGATGTCCTCCGGAATGAACTTGAGGTACCCCGCCTGAACCAAATCGTCGAGGGACTGCGGTGCTTTCTTCTTGTCGAGCGAGTAGGCCTGGATAGCCTTGTTGAGCGTGGTCAGGTCCCAATGCAGCCTGGCTTCTTTAGCCCGCAAAATGCTCTGGTTGTACATCGGCAACGCGATCGACAACAGGACGAGGATCAGGCTGATGACCACCACCATCTCGATCAGCGTGAACCCGCGCTCGCCCGACTTGGACCAGATCGTCATTTACCAGTCCTTATATTTCGAGTCGTCCAGAGCCGTGCCCTGCGACTTGCTGTAAACGTCGAAGACGTTCTGGCCGCCCCAGGAATCGGAAGTGGAATCATCCTGCATGGAGCGCAGGCCCCACTCCGCCTGGCCGGTCATGGGATCAATCGGAATTTTCCGCAAAAACTTCAGCTTCTTGCCCTGAACGTCCACGCCGGTCACGAGCGTTTCGAGGTCCGGGGGATAACCTTCGCTGCCCACTTTGATCTGGAAAGCGCCGCGGTCGGCGGCGTCTTTGTAGCGGTCAATGGCATCGCGGATCTGCCAGAGGTCGTAGCGGAGCTCGCGTTCCCGTTCGCGTTGAATGGTGACGCGCAGCAGGGGAATCGCCATCCCGGTAAGGATGACCAGAATGGTAGTCGCGACGATCAGCTCGATCAGCGTGAAGCCGCCCGCGCGGCGCGGATCATCCGTGATCGCTTTCCGCCTATGTACTGTTCGATTCATGGCAGGACTCTAACTGTCCTTCATTACTGCACGATTACGGCGGCCTGGGCTCCACTCATGGCGATTGCCTGCATGGCGGGGTCGCGAGCCCCGCCTCGGGTGATGGTCAAGGCTGACTGTCCCGGTGACTTGGCCATAAATGTGAGCGTGACTACAGCCCCTTGGCCGGAGACGCCGCCCGCACCGGGAGGACGCGTCGCAGTCACTTGCAGCGTTCCGGTGGAAGGATCGTCGCGGTGAACGAGCGCGACGGCCTGCCCGTCCTGGGAGAGGAAGCCGCCATTGGAAACGTTGACCACCGCCAGCTGGTTGGGATCGTAGTTGAGCTGCAAGGGCACGGAGTACACGTTCTGCCCGCCCGACAGCATGACGTTCACCGTAAAGGTCGAGCCCTTGGCCTGGGTGAGAGAGGGCGGGTCAAAAAGGAACGACCCGGCGGCGCCCGATTGCGTAGCCGGCGCTTGGGGATTCGGTTGCGGGACCGGCGGCGACTGAGGCTGTGGCGGCACCGGCGGTTGCTGCACAGGCGGCTGTGGAGCTGCGCCCGGCGTGCCCGATGGCGCGGGTGCGGCCGGTTTGCTGCCGGTGCGCCGCAACTCCAGCGCATTGGCCGTGCCTACGTCCACCATGTCGAGATTGGAACGCGACGGTTCCGGCCCGCGGATGATGTGCGGCACCAGCACGAAGACAATTTCGTTCTCGCGGTGCTCGGTGTTGGTCTGCGAAAACAGGTACTTCAACAGCGGGATAGACGCCAGCCCCGGAATGCCGCTCAAAGCCTTCGTCTGCTGGTCCTCCAGGATTCCGCCCAGCAAGTTGACTTCGCCATCCTTGAGCCGGATTTCGTGCTCGATCTTGCGCTGGCCGATCACCGGCTGGTCAATGCCGCCGATGTTCACGCGCGAAGTCACCGCCGAAATATCGAGCGACATCTTCAGCGTCACTTCCCGGCCGGCGTGCACGCGCGGAGTAATGTCAATGTTCACGCCCACGTCGAGATACTGAAACTGTGTGTTCACCAGCGGGTTAATACCTACACCGCCGATGCCAGGCTGGAACGATCCAGTGGCGACGGGCACGCGGTCGCCAATCTTGAGCGTCGCCTTTTGCCCATCTAAAGCGCGAATCTGGGGATTCTGGATCAGCTTGGTGTTGCTGTCACTCAACAGCGCTGTGGCAGTTGCTTGCGGAATCGTTACCTGGAAGTCGGTGGCGTCGAGATTGGCCAGCCGGTTCAGGTTGATGCTGTTCGTCGAGCTTGTCTGCGTCTGCGTGCCGGTTCCTCCGGCGGCCGGAGCCTGGGTGATGTTGCTCTGCAGCGCAACGGTGGCGCTGGTGGGCGGGCTGATCCCGAGATTGTGCATCTTGTCGCGGCTGACCTGCATGACGGCGACTTCAACGACCACTTCCGGCTTGGCCTTGTCGAGATCGTCCACCAGCTTCTGGGCCAGAGCCATCTGGTCCGGCGTGCCCCGCACTACGATCGCGCCTTGCGAGGGCAACTGCTGGATGCGGCTGACCTCCAGGATGGTGCGCATGGCATTCACGACGTCCTGCAACTCGGTCGGCTGAGATAAGTTCGAAAGATAAAAGGTTTTGATGACGTTTTGTTCCAGCTCTTTCCGCTTGGCGGGATTGTCCTGCGCGACAAAAATCGTGTTGGGCGTCACCGGACGCCAGAAAGTCTTGGTTTCGAAGGAAACGACTTCGAGCGCGTCTTCGAGCGTGACGCCATTCAGCTCGATCCGCACCCGGCGCGAAGTGTAGTCGGGATCGAAGAGCACGTTAATGCCGGCCAGCTTCCCGATCGTTTCATAAATTACTTTCGTATCTTCGGTGAGTTTGAGGGTGATGGGAACGTTGGAGATGGGGGCGAGTTCGACCGGTCCCTGCGCCGATTCCAGGCGCCTGCGCAGGGCGGTGGCTCCGGCCGAGGCTTGCGGCTGCGGATTCTCGGCCTCCCGAATCATCTGCTGGGTGCGGCGAAGTTCCTGTTGTGCGATGAACGACGAGGGGTCGATTTCCGCGGCCTTCTGGAACTCGGCCAGCGCTTCCTCGAGCTTGCCGCCGTCGCGCAGTATCTGCCCGCGATGGACGTGCGAGGCGGCGGAGAGAAATTTGGTGCGCTCGTAGGACGTGCGATACTTCAGGTCTTTCGGCTTGAGCGCAAAGGCCTGCTTGTAGTAGTCGTAAGCCTGCTCGTAGTTCTGACGCGCCTCGGCATCGGCGCCCTTTTCATACAGCAATTTGGCCTGGTCGGCGAAGGCGGGGACGCTGACGCATAAGAGCACGAAAAGCACAGCCGGACGGGTCAGGCTTGTCATCAAACAGTCCTCGGAAAAGTCTCTTTCGCCGGCGGCTCCACCCGCACAGCAGCGGGCCGGGGCTCCCAGGCGGCCGTCACGCGCGAAAAGTACTGGAAAATCGGATTATAGCATCGCCTAAAGTTACGTCCGAAGTGATTGGTGCGTAGGTGTTTACACTCATTGGTACCTGTCCTTCCAGGTGTCAGGTATCAGGTGTCAGGTCTCAGGCGGTAGTATCTGCTTTTCCTGGCACCTGACACCTGATACCTGACACCTGCCTCGTGGTACTTTCTTTTCACGCCATGGCCAGGCAGACGACTCATCAGACCCGTCCTAATCCGGAGAAAAATCCGCGCCGGCAGCCGACTGCCTCCGGGGAAAAAGATGCGGCTGTAAACAGGAACGCCGGACACAACTACTTCTTGCTGGAAAAATTTGAAGCGGGCGTGGTCCTCACCGGCACCGAAGTAAAGGCGATCCGGGGTGGTCAAGCCAACCTCAAAGATGCCTATGGGCTGGTGAAAGACGGCGAACTCTGGTTGCTGAACTGCCACATCAGTCCCTACGAACACGGAAGCTATTCCAACCATGCGGCGCTGCGCACCCGCAAACTACTGGTTCACCAGGAAGAGATTCGAAAACTGATCGGTAAAACGCAACAGAAAGGGCTGACTCTCATCCCCACCCGTATGTACTTCAAGAATGGCAGAGTGAAAGTCGAACTGGCGGTGGCCCGCGGGAAGCAGCAATGGGACAAACGGGAAACCGAACGTCGCCGCACCGCCGACCGCGAAGCACGCGAAGCCATCGCGCGCGGGCGCAAGAACCGATAAGTCGCTGGACTTGACTTCCGCCTGACTGAATCCAGATCCGTTCAAGATTCTGCACAACACTCGTCGAGAGACGAGGTTGGGTAAGCGGTGGCGATCCGTTTCAGTGTGCAAACAATTGCGACGTTAAGGACAACTTGATGTCGTTCAGCTTCCGCTTTTTGGTAAAGGTTTCTCTCCCGGTTGCAAGAAAACTTTACAATTCGCCAAAAATGCGCAGCGGACGCTGGATTTTCCGTGCTTTTTCGCTGAAAGCGATGTATATACTACCAGCGCTAGTAGTTGTTCCCCCGACCCGTGCACGCAAGTAGCAACGAATCACCTCACCCCAATCGCGTTATCGGAGCCAGGCTTATGAAGAGAGGTTTCTCCCGGTCTTATTGCGCGGTGCTCTGTCTTGCCGCGACTTTGTTCATCGTTCTGCCGACCCTTTCTGTTGCCCAGAGTACCCTTCACGTGTACCGAGAACTCAAACACGACACCTCGCTGCCCCTGGCGGAACTCATTCGCATGACGCCGGCACAGCCGAATCCGTTCTCTCCCCGTACCCTCGACATCCGTGCCACCGGACCGGATCGCCCGGCGCCCCTGAGTCCAGTCCCTGATGCGGCCCTGCAGGAACAGGTTCTGCCGCCCGTCTCCGCAACTCTGGGACTGAATTTCGAAGGCCTCGGCCTGGGACAGTATGGATTCGTGTTGCAGGCGGCCCCGCCGGATACCAACGGCGTTGTGGGCGCGACCCAATACGTTCAATGGGTAAACCTTGAGTTCGCAGTCTTCGATAAGAACACCGGCGCCCTAGTCGCCGGACCGACATTCGGCAATGCTCTGTGGGCAGGTTTTGGCGGGCCCTGCCAGACCAACAACAGCGGCGATCCCATTGTGCAGTACGACAAGATTGCGAACCGCTGGATCCTCACCCAGTTTGCCGTCGGCGCTGGCACCCCTCCGTTCCTGCAGTGCGTCGCGGTTTCAACCACGTCCGACGCTACCGGCGCTTACAACCGGTACTCCTTCGCATTTGGCAATCAGTTTAATGACTACCCGAAAATGGGTGTGTGGCCTGATGGCTATTACATCTCATTCAACAATTTCCTCAACGGCCAAACCTTCACCGGCCCGAATGCCTGCGCCATGGACCGCAATGCGATGCTGGCCGGAGCGGCAGCCACCATAATCTGTTTTCAACAAGCTTCGAACCAGAACACAATGCTTCCCGCCGACATGGATGGCACGATTCAGCCGGTTGCAGGCGAACCCGGGTTCTTCCTGAACTTCGGAGTGAACTCGGTAAAGTTGTGGAAGCTGCACCCGGACTTTGCGGTTCCAGCCAACTCCCTGTTTTCGGGCCCGACTACCTTGTCGGTCACGGCTTTCACACAGGGGTGCAACCGCACGTGCGTCGCTCAGCCGGGAACCGCCAACAAGTTGGACATGCTAGGCGACCGCTTGATGTACCGCCTGGCCTACCGCAAGTTTGCTGACGGCCATGAGGCGCTGGTCACCAGCCATTCCATTACGACCGGTTATCGCTGGTACGAAATCCGCGATCCTAACGGCTCACCCACCGTGTTCCAGCAGGGCACCTTCGCCCCCGACTCGAATACGCGCTGGATGGGCAGTATCGCCATGGACCAGAATGGCAATATCGCCCTCGGCTACACCCTGGGCAGCAGCACGGTCTTCCCTTCCGTCTTCTTTACGGGGCGCGTGCCGGGCGATCCGCTGGGCACGATGGAGACCGAGCAAGCGATCGTGAATGGCAGCGGCTCCCAGACCAGTCCCACGCGCTGGGGAGATTACAGCGCGATGACCATTGATCCCGCCGACGACTGTACTTTCTGGTACACCCAGGAATACAGCAAGACAACCGGCAGCTTCAGCTGGAACACCCGCATCGCCAACCTCAAGTTCGCCGGCTGCGGCGGCGCGGGCGGCCCTGCGGTATCGCTTTCCACGACGGCCCTGAACTTCAAGAAGGTGCCCATCGGACAAACCAGTGCGCCGCAGAACGTCATGCTCACCAACGTGGGCACGGCTACGCTCAATATTTCCAGCATCACCGCCAGCGGCGACTTCGCGATTTCCAACAACACCTGCGGAGCGAGTGTGGCGGCGGGAGCAAACTGCACGGTCAGCGTCACCTTCACGCCCACCAAGAAGGGCGCGCGTAAGGGGACTCTTACATTCAATGACAACGCCCCCGGCAGCCCGCAAACCGTCGCCCTGTCCGGTACCGGACAGTCGATCACGGTGTCGCCGACCTCGCTGAACTTCGGTACGGTGGCGGTGGGTAACACCAGCTCGCAGCAAGACGTTACCGTGGCGAACGTGGGCCCTACCACCGTGACCTTCACCGGCTTCGCCTTCGCGGGAACGGCAGCGGGCGATTACCTGATCTCGGCTAACACTTGCGGCGCCACCATTGCTCCCGGCGCAAACTGCTCAGTCGGCGTAGAGTTCAAACCGACGACGACGGGCAAGCGTAACGCCAAATTGAACGTGAAGAACAACGGCGGCGGCAGCCCGGCGAGTGCGAGCCTCACGGGGACCGGAAGCTAAATTAGCATCCGATCGCTGTCGCAAAGAAAGGGCGGGACGCGAGTCCCGCCCCCTCCCTCAAATCCCGCGCACGCGCAGGCGGGTGGTTTAGAGAGTTCCCCTGACCTCGAGTTGTGGCTATTGGAGAATGTGTGAAGAGAAGGTCGTGGCGGTCCTGGGGCACGTTTGTCTGCGCCGCCGCGATGCTCTTCACGGTTCTTCGAGTTGCCGCAGTTGCGCAGTCCACATTGCACGTGATCCAGGAACTCAAGCATGACGTCTCTCCACCGCTGGCGGAGCTGGAGAGAATGACGCCCGCCCAGCCTAATCCGTTTTCGCCGCGCGTGTTGAAGGTTCTCCCCACCGGACCCATGCCGCCTGTGCCCGAGTATGCAATCCCGGATGCCGCCCTGCAGAAGCAAGCTCTTCCGCCGGTGGCTGCCACTCTGGGCCTGAATTTTGAAGGCCTGGGCTTCGGACAATACGGATTCGCATTGCAGGTTTCCCCGCCTGACAGCAACGGAAACGTGGGGGCCACCCAGTATGTCCAGTGGGTAAATCTGGAATTTGCCGTCTTCGACAAGAACACCGGAGCGCTGGTCGCCGGACCGGTGCCGGGCAATGCTCTCTGGGCAGGTTTCGGCGGGCCCTGCGAGACCCAAAATGACGGCGATCCTATCGTCCAATACGACAAGCTCGCGCAGCGCTGGGTCTTGACCCAACTCATGGTCAGCAGCGTCCCCTACATGCAGTGTGTGGCGGTCTCCACCACCAGCGACGCCACCGGCCCCTACAACCGTTACGCGTTCTCCTTCGGCAACAATTTCAACGACTACCCGAAGATGGGCGTGTGGCCGGACGCCTACTACATGTCTTTCAACATGTTCCTCGACGGCCAGACCTTTGAGGGCGCCGCTGCCTGCGCGATGGACCGCAACAGCATGCTGAACGGGCAGGCAGCCACCATTATTTGTTTCCAGCAGAACTCGGGCGTTCCAAGTCTACTGCCTGCCGACATGGACGGAACCATTCCTCCCGCCAGCGGGGAGCCTGGCTTCTTCGTGGACCTCACCACGAACCCTAACCTGCCTCCCGGGGGGAACCAGCTGGACGCGCCCCAGGATTTCTCGCTGCGATTGTTCAAGTTCCACGTGGATTTCACGAATCCCGCAAACTCAACGTTCAAAGGACCCGTCAAAATACCGATCGCCGATTTCACTCAACTCGGCCCAGTAGCCCAGCCCGGGACGACGCAGAAGCTCGATTCGCTCGGAGACCGACTCATGTACCGACTGGCGTATCGCAAGTTCGCTGACGGGCTGGAAGCGCTGGTCGTAAACCACTCCATCACGACCGGTGTCCGCTGGTACGACGTACGCGATCCCAACGGTACTCCCACACTGTTCCAGCAGGGGACATTCAGCCCGGACTCGAATACGCGCTGGATGGGCAGCATCGCCACCGACCAGGCTGGCAATATTGCGCTCGGCTACAGCGTATCGAGCAGCTCGGTCTTCCCTTCCATCTTTTTCACCGGGCGCGCGCCAAGCGACCCGTTGGGCAGTATGCAGAGCGAGCAGGTGATCGTGAACGGAGCAGGCTCCCAGACCGGCGGCCTGAGCCGCTGGGGCGACTACAGTTCCATGACCATTGATCCCGCCGATGACTGCACCTTCTGGTACACCCAGGAGTACATCAAGTCGAACGGCAGCTTCAACTGGAGCACCCGCATCGCCAACTTCAAGTTTGACAGCTGCAGCGTGCCGGCGGTGACCCTCGTGCCCACCGCCCTAAAGTGGTACGGCATCGTCGTCGGGACAACGAGCGGCGCGAAGGCCGTCACTCTCACCAACACCGGAAATGCCCCACTGAATATCAGCAGCATCGCGGCCAGCGGGGACTTCGCCATCAAGATCGTCAAGAATTCCTGCGGCAACACAGTCGCTGCGGGAGCTAGTTGTCTGATCAAGGTCACGTTCACGCCCACACAGATTGGAATACGCATCGGTAGTCTGACGATTACCGACAACGCCCCGGACAGTCCGCAAAACGTGAGCCTGACCGGAAAGGGCAAATGATGTTGGCCACCAGGTTTGCAAGCCGGGCGGGACTTCGGTCCCGCCTCTCCCCCAGGCCGCGCACAGACTGGCGGGCAGTTTTGAAGAATGCGGTCTGATCACCAATTTGCGTTTATTGGAGCTGCTATGAAGAGAGGGTTCTCCCAGGCGTTCGGCACGGCCCTTTGCGTGGCCGTGACGCTGTTCACGATCTTCCAGGTTTCCGCGCTAGCGCAGTCGACACTGCACGTGATTCACGAACTTAAGCATGACGTCTCTCCCCCGCTAGCGGAACTGGGGAGAATGACGCCCGCTCAGCCCAACCCCTTTTCGCCGCGCGTGCTGAAGGTGCTTCCCACCGGACCGGTGCTGCCCGTACCCCAGTACGCTGTTGCGGACGCAGCCCTGCAGGAGCAAGCTCTGCCTCCGGTGTCGGCCACGCTGGGGCTGAATTTCGAGGGCTTGGGCCTGAACCAATACGGATTTGTGATGCAGGCCGCGCCTCCCGATACCAACGGAACCGTCGGTGCGACCCAGTACGTTCAGTGGGTCAATCTTGAATATGCCGTCTTCGACAAGGCCACCGGAGCGAAGGTCGCAGGCCCGTTCCCTGGCAACGCGGTCTGGGCAGGTTTTGGAGGACAGTGTCAGACCAGCAACGATGGCGATCCGATCGTGCAGTACGACAAGATTGCCAACCGCTGGATCCTCACTCAGTTCGCCGTCAGTGCAACTCCGTTCCTGCAGTGCGTGGCGGTTTCCACCACCAGCGATGCCACCGGCACTTACAACCGCTATGCCTTCCAGTTCAGCAATTTCCCAGACTATCCCAAGCTGGGCGTATGGCCGGATGCGTACTACATCTCCTTCAACATGTTCGGCGCCATCAATTTCATCGGCGCTGATGCCTGCGCAATGGACCGCAACAAAATGCTGAACGGGCAGGCCGCCACCATCATCTGCTTCCAGCAGGGAGCTTCCATCGGCAGCTTGCTTCCCTCCGACATGGACGGAACCATTCAGCCCGCTGCCGGTGAGCTGGCATTCTTTGTGAACTTCGGCACCAACTCGCTGCGGCTGTGGAAGTTCCATGTGGACTTCACCACCCCGGGCAATTCCACCTTCACCGGCCCTACCCCGCTGACGGTCTCGAATTTCTCTCCGTTGTGCGGCGGCGGAACCTGCGTTTCCCAGCCGGGAACGACGCAGAAACTGGATTCGCTGGCGGACCGGCTCATGTACCGGCTGGCATATCGCAAGTTCGCCGACGGCCATGAAGCGCTGGTCGTGAATCATGCCATCACCACCGGCGAGCGCTGGTATGAAATACGCGATCCTAACGGGGCGCCCACCGTGTTCCAACAGGGCACGTTCGCTCCCGACGCGAATACGCGCTGGATGGGCAGCATCGCCATGGACCAGTCGGGCGACATCGCACTCGGCTACAGCGTATCGAGCAGCTCGGTCTTTCCCTCCATCTTCTTTACCGGACGGGTACCGGGCGACGCGCTGGGCAGCATGCAGTCCGAACAGCTGATCGTGAACGGAACGGGCTCCCAGACCGGTGGCCTGAACCGCTGGGGTGACTACAGCGCCATGGCCATTGATCCGGTCGATGACTGCACTTTCTGGTACACCCAGGAGTACATCAAGGCAAACGGCAGCTTCAACTGGAATACCCGCATCGCCAACTTCAAGTTCAACAGTTGTGGCGGCGGGGGTGGCGGTCCGGTAGTTTCGCTCTCGACGCTACTTCTGAACTTCAAGAAGGTGCCGATCGGGCAGACCAGTGCGCCGCAGAACGTCATGCTCACCAACACGGGCGGCGCTACGCTGAACATCTCCAGCATCGCCGCCAGCGGTGATTTCCACATCTCCAACAACACCTGCGGAGCCACGGTGGCGGCGGGCGCAAACTGCGCCGTCAGCGTGACCTTCACGCCCACCAAGAAGGGCGCGCGGAACGGCTCTCTGACTTTTAACGACGACGCGCCGGACACCCCACAGACGGTGGCCTTGAAGGGGACGGGACAGTCGATCACGGTGTCGCCGGCCTCACTGAACTTCGGCACGGTCGCGGTCGGCAACACCAGCCCGCAGCAAGACGTCACCGTCACGAACGTCGGCACCACGACTGTGACCTTCACCGGCTTCGCCTTCGCGGGCACGGCGGCGGGCGATTACCTGATCTCGGCCAACACCTGCGGCCCCACCATTGCTCCCGGCGCCAATTGCTCGGTCGGGGTGGAGTTTAAACCGACCAAGACGGGCAAGCGTAACGCCAAATTGAACGTGAAGAACAACGGCGGCGGCAGTCCGTCGAGTGCGAGCCTCACGGGGACCGGAAGCTAGCATCGGATCGCTGTCGCAAAGACAGGGCGGGACTCCGGTCCCGCCCATTTTCTTACCTGCTTGACCGGTTCAGTGGTTGCGCGTTTCCCCGCTCGCCGTGGATACTGGAAATGCTGACCATGAATACCAACCTTTCTCTTGCTGCACCCTCTCAGGTGGAAACCGATTGCCTGGTTGCGGTAGTACTCGACCAGGGCGACAAGGACAAACCCGCGCCCGCCATCGCCTTCTCCGACGCACCTGTGCGCGAAGCCGCCAAGGACGTGATCGCGAGTGGCGAAGTCACAGGCAAGAATTTCGAAACAACACTGCTCCACCGCCCAGCGGGGCTGAAGGCGAAACGCCTGCTGCTGCTCGGTGGCGGCAAGGCTAAGAATTTTTCGGCGGCGGAACTACGCAAGCTCGCCGGCGCAGCTGTGCGGACACTCAAGGGCAAGAGCATCCGCAGCTTCGCGTTTGCCCTCCCCGACAACGGCGTGAGCGCGGTCGAAGGCGTCCGCGCGGTCGTGGAAGGCGTATACGTCGGTGATTTTGATCCCGATTACTACAAAAGTGATCGCAAGGATCAGAAGATTGACTCTGTGACAATCGTTGCCCGTGGCGACCAAGCTGCGCTCGAGCAAACATTGAACATCGGCCGCATTGTCGGCGAGTCGCAGAACCTCACGCGCGACCTGATCAACGAGCCCTCCAATCGCATGACGCCCTCCATGTTGGGTGAGCGCGCAAGCAAGATGGCAGCCGAAGTCGGCCTGAAATGCGAAGTCTACGGCGCCGACAAGATCAAAGAACTCAAGATGGGCGCCTTCTGGGGCGTCGCCCAGGGATCGGACGAACCCCCCACGCTGATCGTCCTGCGCTATGAACCTGCAGGCGCGCCATCGAATGTTCACTTGGGCCTGGTCGGAAAAGGAATCACGTTCGACACCGGCGGCATCTCCATCAAGCCCGCCGACGGCATGGAGAAGATGAAGTACGACATGGCCGGCGGCGCGACCATGATCGGCGTCATGCGCGCAATCGCCCTGCTCAAACCGAAAGTGAAGGTCACGGCTATCGTCTGCGCCACCGAAAACATGCCCTCTGGCAAAGCGCAGAAGCCCGGCGACGTCCAGATCGCCATGTCCGGCAAATCCATCGAAATCATCAATACCGACGCCGAAGGCCGACTGGTGCTGGCCGATGGCCTCTGCTACGCCCGCCAGCTCGGCTGCACGCACATCGTGGACGCCGCCACACTGACCGGAGCGGTGGTGGTCGCGCTTGGCTACGTCAACGCCGGCATCTTCGCCAGCGACGACCAGATGTACGAACGCTTCGCAAGAGCTAACCAGCAAGCAGGCGAAAAGATGTGGCGCTTGCCGCTCGACGACGACTACAAGGAATTCATCAAGTCGAACATTGCCGACATCGTGAACTCCGGCGGCCGCTGGGGCGGGGCGATTTCAGCCGCCATGTTCCTCAAAGAGTTCGCTGAAGACACTCCATGGATTCACCTCGACATCGCCGGCACCGCGTGGATGGAAGACGCGAAACCGTGGATCGCCCAGGGCCCGTCAGGGATCGCGGTGAGAAGTCTGATCGAGTTCGTGCGGGATTGGGCGGGCTAGATTTCACCGCCGAGGACGCACCGTCCGCGGAGAGGCGCTGGAAACTTGATCCGGTGCCTTGTGATTCGCTTCTCTGGCGGGCCCGCTAACGGTTTGCGGCCCCGCTGATAGCCGCGCCGCGAGGATAGATCCTCAGGGCCGCTGATTGAGCCAGCGTGCCGGAGAAATGCCTGCCGCGAATTCTTCCGCCTGGCCACAAGCTGAACCCTTTTTGCCGGCAAACCTATCATAGACTCTAGCAAACGATTCTCCTCGAATGGATCTGGCACAGAAAATCCGTTCCCTCCCCGCCTCCCCCGGCGTGTACCTCTTCAAGAACGCCGAGGGCGAGGTCATCTACGTCGGCAAGGCGAAGAACCTGCGCTCGCGGGTCGCGTCCTATTTCCACGAGGGCCGTTGGGAAGACGCGAAGACCGGAACGCTGGTGCGCGAGGCGGTTGACGTCGACTACCTCGTCGTCGCCAACAACAAAGAAGCGCTCGCGCTCGAGAACCACCTCATCAAGCAGAAGAAACCGCGCTTCAACATCCTTCTGCGCGACGACAAGACTTATCCCTACGTGAAGCTCACGCTCGGTGAGCGCTTTCCGCGCGTGTACGTAACGCGGCGCCTGCGCAAGGATGGCAGCGCATACTACGGTCCGTACTTCCCTGCCAACCTCGCCTATCGCATCGTGGACCTGATCCATCGGCACTTTCTGGTGCCATCGTGCAAGGTGGACCTGACCCGCTTTCATCCGCGCCCCTGTTTGCAGTTCTACATCAAGCGTTGTCTCGGGCCGTGCGTGCAAGGGCTGACGACTCCCGAGACCTATCAGGAAGCGGTGCGCGACGTGAAACTCTTCCTCGAAGGACGGCAGACCGACCTGGTCAAGTCACTGCGCGCGCGCATGGCCGAAGCTGCGAACGCGCAGGAGTTCGAGCGCGCGGCCAAGTCCCGCGATCTGATCTCGACCGTCGAGCAATTGCAGGAAAAGCAGCGGATAGCGGCCGTCGAAGGCGATGACGCCGATGTCTTCGGCTATCACTACGAAAACGAGATGGTCGCGGTCAACCTGTTCCACATGCGCGCTGGAAAGGTCCTCGATCGCCGCGAGTTCTTCTGGGAAGAATTGCCGGAATTTGCATCGCCCGAGCCCGTGTGGGCCCGGGTCTCTGACCCGGGCATGGCGGGTCAAAGACCCGCCTCCACACGGCCAGCTCCCTTCCATCCCGACGAACTCTTCTCGGCCCTGCTCAAACAGCTTTACTTGAGTCAGCCCTACGTCCCGCGGAATATCTACGTTCCCGTGGACTTTGAAGATCGCGAAGAACTCGAAGACGCACTCAGCCAGCAGCTAGCGGGCGAGGGCGCCCGCGCCACACGAGTCCACATTACCGTCCCACAGCGTGGGGACAAACGAGAGCTGATCGATCTCGCCGGCAACAATGCCAAGCACTCGTACGATCAACGCTTCCGGGTCATGAAGCCCAACGCGCGCGCGATCCAGGAAGCATTTCAGGATGCGCTCGCCCTCCCCGAGTTGCCCAAACGCATCGAGTGCTTCGACATCTCGCACATTCAGGGCGCCGAGACGGTTGCTTCGATGGTCGTGTGGGAAGACGGCAAGATGAAGAAGTCCGACTACCGCAAGTTCATCATCAAGACCGTCGAGGGCGTGGACGATTTCGCGTCCATGCGCGAAGTAGTCACGCGACGCTATAAACGCCTGCAGGAAGAGGAGAAGCCGATGCCCAGCCTGGTGCTGATCGATGGCGGCCTCGGACAACTCCACGCCGCCGCCGAAGCGCTCGAAGCGCTCGAGATCATCAATCAGCCGCTGGCGGCAATCGCCAAGCGCGAAGAGATCATCTACGTCTTCGGACAGGAAGACGATCCGGTCGTGCTTGACCACCATTCACCGGTGCTCCACCTGGTGCAGATGATCCGCGACGAAGCCCATCGCTTCGCCGTAACTTTCCATCGCAAGCGCCGCCAAATCCGCAACCGCGCAACGGAACTACGCGAAATCCCCGGCGTCGGCGAATCCACCACCCGCCGCCTTCTCGAACACTTCGGGAGCTTGCAAGCAGTAAAGCAGGCCGACGTGGCTGCGCTGTCGGCGGTAGTGACAAAGTCACAAGCCGAAGCAATCCTGGAACATTTCCGAAGAGCCAGTGTAGGGACGGGTCTCTGACCCGTCCAGGCCCGCCAGGGCCGCTCAGCGCGTTGCCCATCGCCACACAACCTACGTCTAGGTCAGTGGGTTCGTCCAGCGGAGGCCCGGAAAGCGCGCAAAATCGCGATCTGTGGTGTGGAGCACGCCGCCATATTCAATCGTCAATGCGGCCAGGTGCGCATCGGTGACGAGCGCGCCGGGTGCCTGCCCCTCAACGATCATCTGTCGGAAAAGCAGCCAGTGATCATCTCCTGGCACCAGGAGCCGGATATTCGGCTGCTCCATCCAGCGGTCCACAACTTGGACAGCTTCCTCAAGAGTAAACCGCTCCCCAGGCAGCCTGGGATTGGTCATGATACGCAGAAATGCTGACGTAGTCTGCCACGGCAATCCTACGGGCGCGGATCCAGAGAACACCCCTTCGATCCAGGCGCGAGCCTTCGCGTGATGAGACGATGCGCTGTCGTAGGCGTAGAGAAGAATGTTCGCGTCGAGAACAATCACCGGTGCGCCGGACCTTCTACGGCGTCGAGTAACTGCTCAACATTGTCGTAAGTGAGTCCGGGAGGCAGCCCCAGTTTTCGGGGAGCGACCACAAATGGTTTTCTGGTGGGCCGCTTCGAAGCCGTCAATCCGAGACGAAGAAAGTGGTTGACGACTTTTTTGAACGAGGCGCCCGTGCGCCGGCTCTCCTTGTCGAGGAGCCGGGCAACATCGTCGTCAAGCGAAAGAGTGGTTCGCACATCATGATGCTATCATCTAGGCATCATGATGTCAATTGGCGCCTCGCACACACTACTGCACCACCAGCTTGAGGGCGGTGCTCCGGCTGCCTTACCCACCGGCAATCGCCCCAATGACGATAAATGGCTCCTTCCCGGACGCGACGGCGTCGGGGAGCGGGGTGTCGGGTGGGTTGTGGGAGAGGTCTTCTTCGCAGGCGAAGAAGCGCAGGAAGGGGCGGCGCTGTTGCGTGACGTGGTCGCGGATGGCGCCACGCAGCATCGGATAGCGGGCCTCGAGCGCGTCGAGCACCGAGCGCTGCGTCGCCTGACCCTCGACCTCGAGCTGTATCTCGCTGCCGACGTGCGCCAGCGTCCGCAGATGGAACGGAAGTATGACCCGGATCATGAGAGTGTGCTCCCGCCAGTGCAAATCACGGCAGCGTCTGCACCTCGACCGACAGCACGCCCGGAAGATCCCGGACAATCGGAGCCCATGTATCTCCCGCATCGGCCGACGCGTACACCTGCCCGCCGGTCGTGCCGAAGTACACGCCGCACTTGTCGAGCGAGTCCACGGCCATGGCGTCGCGCAGCACGTTTACGTAGCAGTCTTTCTGGGGCAGGCCCTTGGTCAAAGCTTCCCACTCGTTGCCGCCGCTGCGGCTACGGAAGACGCGCAGCTTGCCCTCGTGCACGTAGTGCTCCGAGTCGCTCTTGATCGGGACGACATAAATCGTCTCCGGCTGGTGCGCGTGCACGTCAATCACGAATCCGAAGTCGGTCGGCAAGTTTCCACTGATCTCGCGCCACGACTCGCCCGCGTCGTCGCTGCGCATGACGTCCCAGTGCTTTTGCATGAAGAGCACGCCCGGACGCTTCGGATTCATGGCGACGTGGTGTACGCAGTGGCCGACCTCGGCATCCTGGTCCGGGATATATTGCGAACGCAGGCCGCGGTTGATCGGCTTCCAGGTTGCGCCGCCGTCGTCGGTGCGGAAGGCGCCCGCCGCCGAGATGGCAATCCACATCCGCTTCGGATTGCTCGGATCCAGAATAATGGTGTGCAGACACATTCCGCCCGCGCCCGGCTGCCACTTGGGGCCGGTGCCATGGCCGCGTAATCCGGAGAGTTCCTTCCAGTTCTCGCCGCCGTCAGTCGATTGGAAGATGGCGGCGTCTTCCACTCCGGCGTACACGGTATCCAGATCGGTGAGCGATGGCTCCAGATGCCACACCCGCTTGAATTCCCAGGGATGTTGCGTGCCATCGTAAAACTGGTGCGTGGTGAGCGGCTTGCCGGTCCCGGCAGACGTGTCGTAAACGAACTTGTTGCTCGCGGCCTTCGGAGGACCTGGGGCAGGCGGTTCTCCGGGGGGCGTTCCGGGCTGATGCCAGGTTTTGCCGCCGTCGTCCGAGCGTTGAATGATCTGCCCGAACCAGCCGCTGGTCTGCGACGCATACAGCCGATTCGGATCAGCGGGCGATCCCTTGACGTGATACATCTCCCAGCCCGCAAAATGGGGTCCGCTGACCTCCCATTTTTCACGCTTGCCGTCTGAAGTTAGGATGAATGCGCCCTTGCGGGTGCCGACGAGTACACGAACCTTGCTCATTCCGCATCTCCTTGTTGAATTTGCAACAAACTGCGAGTGAGCCTGCGTCACAGAAGCGCGATTCGCGCACCCGAGCCGAGGCCCACCCCTCTGTCCCCTTCGAGTCCCAACCAGCCGTCAGGCTGCTTTCGCCATCTGACTTCGCATCTGTTTCATGAACTCGCGCATGGCCGCGACGTGACCCGGAGACCGCTTTTCGATCCAGGCTTCGTAGCGCTGCGCGGCCTTTTCCATGTGGGCCAGGAACCCCTGATAGGTCCACATCTTCCGGACCCCTGGAACAATGGGCTTCACACGCTCCCAGATACCGAAGAACTCTCCGCTGGTTTCGAAGAAGAGATCTTCATGCAGCAGACCGTACTCGAGCAAGGCGCAGGCCTGTTCCCAATAGCCAAACACCATTCCCGTAAACGTGCCGGCCTCACTGCCCGGCGGTGCGATCCGCATGTAGTCATCAGCCGATTCCACGAAGAAACTCTTGAAGAACCAGTCGCGGGCCTGCCGCAGACGGGCCTCGCGACGCAGATCATAGACCTGTAAGTGGAGTTGTGCTTGTTCGTGCGTAGGTGTTTTTTCCATTTCCATTTCTCCTTTTCCTTTGCTCATTATGAATTGAATGTGTCGGGTTTCGTCTCTGCCTCTCCTCGATGTTCACCGGTTTCCCGATGGCAGTCCCGGGATTGAAGGAGAGATTCCGAACCTCTCATTCTTCGGAAGGTTGGGATCCGCCTTGCCAGAACCATACACATTTCACTTGTGAAATGCAAGCGAACAATGCTACCCTGGAAATATGACAAAAAGGAGCGTCCCCAAGCGCCGCTCGGGGTGCCCGTTGAACGCTTCGGTTGAGATGCTGGGAGATCGCTGGTCGTTGCTGATTATTCGCGACATGATGCTGCGCGGATCCCGCACCTACAAGGAATTCCTGGAATCCTACGAAGGCATCGCGACCAACATCCTGGCCGATCGCCTGCGCAAGCTGGCGGCGTATGGCATGGTCACCTCCGAACCACACCCCTCCGACGGACGCAAGCAGATTTACCTGCTGACCAGGAAAGGGATCGATCTGGCGCCCGTCCTGACGGAGATGGTCCTCTGGGCGGCCGCCCACGAAGAGACCGGCAATCAAGCCCTCGTCCGGCAAATGCGCGCGGACAAAAAGAAGTTTCTGGCCGGAGTGCGGCAACGCTGGGCCAACCGCCATTCGCCCCGAACCTAGCCTTCCCTCTCCGCTCCCTGGACGAAGTGGTTCACGATGCGGACCCCGTCAATCTCTCGTTGTGGTTGCAGGTCTTCCGAGAAAAGTACGCGACAGCCGGCCTGCTTAGACGATCGGACCACCAGGCATCCCAAAACGTTTTTCGCGAAGACTGAAAAAGGATGGTACCCGGTGCAAGCGGCGAATGTCTCTTGACGGCTTTCCCAGAGAGGGAGCACAATTCTGCTCATCTCGCCTCTCCGAAGAGCATTTCCCACGGAGCACACCCGCTGAGGCGCCGTCTCGGTTCCGAAGACCTCGATATCGTTGACCAGTTTTCTCTTACGCTGTCGGGCCTTCCTGACTGTGGACGTACAACGTGGACTCCACAGAACGCTTAAGCGTTCTCCATCAAGTTGCAGGTCGAAAGGAGACTCCTATGGAACCAAAACCCACACCATCCGGCGTGGTCACGGGAATCAGCGAACGATTTGGGAATCGAGGTTTGGGCGATCGTTCGCCGGAAGCTGGCGGAGGAGGCCCTACCGAAGTCGTCAGAGACTTCGGAGAAATCGCCGCCGTGATCGGCAAATATGGAGTCACGACTGCCATATTCGCATTGCCCCTCGTAGTGGCTTGTTTCGGTCTCTATTTTCTCTGGATTGCCGTGAATGGTCCTGCAGTAAACATGGCCAAGGTCGGTGTCGGCATATTTACGGTTGTTTTTGGTTCAGGATTGTTGATTCTCCTCCTATGGATGTTCGACAAACGCAAATTGTGGAAGAAACTTACACCTAATCAGGAGCAGAAGAAAGCCGCAGCCTGAAGATGGCGGTCGGGTGTGGTGGCGCCTGCGGGAGGCGCGGGTGCCCCATCCTTTTTCGGCACGTGCTCCATCCCTCGTTTTCTGAAAAGCGGGATTCTGCCCACCTTAGGGCGCCCCCAGCACCTCGTAGTGCCGCACGTAGGGCGTCATCTCTTGTTCCGGAAAATAGCGGCTGTCTCCCGGATAGTAAACCGCGCGCTCGGGCTCCGGGCCGGCGAAGCCCCGCACCGCTTCCATGCTCTCCCAGAGCGTAACCAGAACATACTCGGTCTCGTCCCCAATCTCCCGGCGCAGCACTAATACTTCCCGAAAGCCCGCGGTGGCCCGATATTCCTTCAGCCCCGTCTGCTCCAGATAGTCGTAGTACGCCTGCCCATGCCCGCCCGAGTGCGGCCCTGCCAGATCCTCGCGATCATAGAGTCCTCCCCGCTCGTGTAGGGACGGGTCTCTGACCCGTCCAGGCCCGCCAGGGCCGCGCCTTGGCCCAAGATCGCCACACAACCTTCATCTAGGTAAGCGTGGTTGTCCTGGAAGAAGAGACCAATTCGCGTAAATTGTGACGCTCTCGGACACCGCTCGACTACGAAGCCCGGCTGGCGCATGGGGCGGTGGGATTCCAAGATGGTCTAACCCGCTTGGGATTTTCTCTGGAGCGCCGCCAGCAGGGTCTCTACGCCGCAGTACCGTCCCAGCCACAAGGACGTGTCGGCTCAACTCAAGCGCCGAATCTAACTGCGGCGCGAGCTTTCGCTTTGGCGGCCTGTTCTTCCCGATTCTTCGGCGGCGCGGTCGTTTCGAGCGCATGGAGCAGGCGAATTGAGATTTCCGCGACTTCGTCCACGGCCGCCAGGAACGCGCCTTCGTTGGCCTTCGACGGTTTGTTAAAGCCGGTGATTTTTCTCACGAACTGCAGCGAAGCCGCCCGAATCTCCTCCGGAGTCACGGGCGGATCGAAGTTGAAAAGGGTTTTGATATTTCTGCACATCCTGACCTCAACGTTTCGGAAATCCCAATAGGCGCGAACAACGTTCCCGCCCTTTCTGGCAGATTTTATCTCAACAACCGAAACCTCAGCGGCTAAAGCCGGCATTGGAGAGGCGGCACTTAATGCAGCGCTGAAGCGCTGCTCCACCCAAAATCAACCCTCGTCAGAGGTTTTTCCGCAAGCTGCCTAGCGCAAGACCAGATCCGAATACTCAGGGTGTGTTTTGAGATACCCGGCAACCGAGGGGCAGACCACATCGACCTTCAGGTGATGCTCTCGCGCCCATTCGAGCGCCGTCTTGGCCAGGGACGACGCCATGCCGCTCCCGCGCAGGGCCTCGGGAACTTCGGTATGCAGCAGCTCAAGCACATGGCCGGACAGCGTGTATTGGAGGTAGGCCACCTGTCCGTCGCGCTCCAGTTCAAAGCGCCCTGTCGTGACCAGCTCCCGCTTTTTGTCCTCAAATAGTTTCATGCAAAGCTGCGTGTCCCAATCTCGCAGTTTTCGAGACGTGGGATTTTACCAAACCACGTTTGCACAAGCATAGGGCCTCACTAGCGCCGGACGGGTCAAAGACCCGTCCCCACACCAGCCCGTCCCCACACAAGACCCGTCCCCACACAAGCCTCCCCTACGGCCCGGACGCCGGCTTGGTCAGCAGGAACGCTTTCACCACAATTTGGTTGGGCTGCATGCCGACCGGGATGATGGTCAGCAGCGAGTACTCCGACGGCTCCAGTTTTCTCGCCTTGCGTTTCTGGATCACGGCCACGTCTCCCGAGCCGGAGTCGAGCACCAGCAGGTAGTTCTGGCTCTGCGAGAGGGCGAGCGCATCGGGATGTGTGCCGACAGGAAGCACCGCGATGGCTCGGCCGCTGTCAATGTCATAGACCGCGATGTTATTCGCGCCGAAATTCGAAACGTAGAGGCGCGAGTTGTCGAGCGAGACCACGGCGCGCACCGGCTGTGAGCCGATCAGCGAACTACTCAGCACTTCGTTGGGCGTGGTCTCGATGATGGAGATGCTGTCGGCGCCGAAGTTGCACGTAAACAACTCGCCGCCGTCGGGCTTGAGCGCGAGACTGACCGGAGATTTGCCGACGTCGAGCAGCGCGAGCAGCTTGTCCCGCTTGAGATCGATGCTGGCCACCTGGCCCGGCACCGAGCAGGAGATGAACGCCTTCGTCGAATCAGGCAGGATGGCGATGTCTTCGGGATTCAGGCAGACAGTGATGGCCGAGCGCACGGCGAGACGCGCGGTATCGATGAGCGAGACCGTGCTGTCAGCGCGGTTAGTCACGACGACGGTCGAGCCGTCCGGCGAGACGCGCGCCAGGCCGGGGCCCCCGCCCACACGGATGGTGGCGGCCACCGTGCGATGGTCGAGGTCGAGCACCGAAACGTTCGCCGAGCCGGAATTGGCCACGTAGGCGCGGCGGCCGTCAGGCGCGACGTCGACGAAGTAGGGGCGGCCGTGCACCCCGATGGTCGCGACGACCTTGTTCTGCTCGGCGTCAATCACGCTGACGTTCGCCGAGCCGGCGTTGACTACGTAAATCTCATTCCTTTTGGGATTGGCGGCGACGCCAGTGGGCTCGGTGCCGACTTGCAGAGTCCGTACGGGCTGGAACTCGTTGCGCAGGTCAATGACCGTGACGGTGTTGCTTTTACCGTTGGTGATGTAGGCGTACTCGCGATAGAGAGGCCCGGACGGGGGCAGGCTGCGCTCGTGGAAATACCACCATCCGCCGGCAACGGCGAGCGGAACGAGGACTGCGATGAGGAGGAGTTTGCGCAAGGCTGTAGGCTGACCGAAACATGATTGAAAAACTGCTAATACAGTCTAAATGCGACTTCCACATTGAGCCTCGATGCTACAGGTTTGCCGTCCTTCTCCGCCGGTTGAAAAGTCCACCGCTCTAGTGCTTTCACTGCGTTTTGATCGAGCTCGAATGTTAGGCCCCTTAGAATCTTTACGGGACACGGTCTTCCCTGAGGAGTGAGAACGATTTCCACCCACACGGTTCCTTGAATCCTTGCCTTGCGTGCTGTTTCTGTGTATTCCGGATCCACAGAGTGAAGGATACGCGGCGGCACGTCCCCTTTGCCGCGTTCCGGGATTGGACCCTCGTAGCAAGCTTGCAAGGGACCAAACTGGGGTTTCTTCTCAGCGGAAAGCGAAGTCGCGGAGAGTACTACCAACCACAAAAGCAAGTTTCTGATCGTTCGATTCATAAGAGCCTTGACCTTGAACCGGTGTTCCCTCTTTCTTGAAACGGCATACCTCAGGGGCTCGAAGCCCGGGGGTTTCCAAGCTCCCGCGGCACCACTGAAGCCGTGCCCTTCCCAAAATCCAGGCTTGAAACCATTGCTACTTACTTCGACACCGCCGCCGCAACTGGTGCTCCAACCTCGGCGACGTTCCGTCCTAAGACCGCCGCGATCTGCCGCACCTGCTTCATGAGCGCGTCGAACTGGTCGGGATAGAGCGACTGCATGCCATCGGAGAGCGCGCGGTCGGGATCGTGGTGGACTTCGATGATCAGGCCATCGGCTCCCACGGCGACGGCGGCGCGCGAGAGCGGCGTGACTTTGTTGCGCTTGCCGGTGCCGTGGCTGGGGTCCACGATAATCGGCAGATGGCTCAGGCGCTGGACGGCGGGCACGACGCTCAGGTCGAGCGTGTTGCGGGTGTGATCGGCGAAGGTGCGCACGCCGCGCTCGCAGAGAACTATGTTGTAGTTGCCTTCGCTCATGATGTACTCGGCCGCCATCAGGAATTCTTCCAGCGTGGCCGCGATGCCGCGTTTCATCAGCACGGGCTTGCGGGCGCGTCCGGCGCGCTTGAGCAACGAGAAGTTCTGCATGTTGCGGGCGCCGATCTGGATCATGTCGGCGTACTTCTCGACCAGGTCGAGGGACTCGTAGTCCACGGCTTCGGTGACGACGAGCAGGCCGAAGCGGTCGCGGACGTCGGCCATGATCCGCAGTCCTTCTTCGCCCAGGCCCTGAAACGAATAAGGAGAAGTGCGGGGCTTGTAAGCGCCGCCGCGGAAGAACTGGGCTCCAGCGCGAGCGACGCGCTCGGCGATCGCGAAAGCCTGCTCGCGGCTTTCAATGCCGCATGGGCCGGCCATGATGGCGAGGTCGGCGCCGCCGACGGTGACGGGTGATCCAGGGAAGGTGACGACCGTGTTGTCGGGCTTTACATCGCGGCTGACGAGTTTGTAGGGCTTCGAGACGCGGATCAGTTCCTGCACACCCGGCATCTCTTCCAGCGTGCCGGACTCGACCTCTCCTTTGTTGCCGGTGATGCCGATGGCGGTGCGCTGCGCGCCGGGCATGGGGTGGGCGCGGTATCCGAGCGCCTCGACTTTTTCGCAGACGGCGCGGACCTGCTCTTCGGTAGCCTGCGCTTGCATGACGATCAGCATGGGAGTACCTGTGTGTTGAGTCTAACGTCCGGGGCGTGAGGACGGCAATTCCGTGAGCCAGCGATGAGGGTCGCGCTTGCCTAGGGGTGAAGAACGTGCTATGTTAAACATGTTAAACACCTATGCTTGGCATCCGACTTGAACCTGAACTCGAAGAGAAGCTGGAGTCTCTGGCGAAGGAGACTGGCCGTAGCAAGAGCTACTATGCGCGCGAGGCCATCCGGCAATACCTGGAAGACCGCGAAGATTATCTGAAGGGCATTGCGGCGCTGGAGCGGCGCGAACCCACTATCACGCTCGAAGAGTTGGAGCGGCGGCTTGGCTTCTCCAAGTAGAACCTGGCGGATTGAGATCACCCGCACCGCTGAGAAACAAATTCAAAAACTCAACCGTGCGGCGCAGGAATCCATCATCCAGTTTCCGCGAGAGCGGATACAGGCCGCTGAAAACCCTCGACAGTGGGGCAAGCCGTTGCATGGTGACAAAGGGGGGCTGTGGCGGTACCGCGTGGGTGACTACCGGCTGATTTGTGATATCCAGGAAGAGCGAATCACTGTGTTGGTGGTGAGAGTCGGACATCGCAAGGATGTGTATCGGTGACCGAACACAAGGGACCGCAGGGAAGCTGAACTGTTTCTGCTGGTTATCAGTCCGAAGAGTCGGGAGGATCCTATGTCCGCGAAAGAAGCAGTTAGCATCGTCAGCCGGGCATTGGCCGTCTATCTGCTGTTTTGGCTCTTGAGCGACCTAACCTATCTACCATCCCACCTGTTCGCTCTTTGGCACCATGAAAACGGGTTGGGCACGCAAATCGGGACAACATACTGGCGTGATTCTGAGCGCATCTCGCTGGCCTTCCTTATGCTTCGCATGGTGGTGCTCTTTTTCGCTGTGCAATGGTTTTACCGTTCGGGCCCCACAGTTCGAGCGTATTTCTTGGCTTCCTTGGATGAAGAGACAGCGACAGAGTAAATCGGCAACTTCGGGGTCTGGTGCTGTCTACGTTGTAAAATAGCCGTTTATTTCTGCATCTTGAACCTCTCTATGCCTCAGGAAAAGAAATCTGTGGCCACAACCCACGACGAACGTTACGACGCACAGCGCATCGAGCGGAAGTGGTTTGACCGCTGGCAGAGCGATCCGTCGCTCTATGCCGCCGAGGTCAACTCCACCAAGCCGAAGTACTACGTACTGGAGATGCTTCCCTACCCTTCGGGCGCGCTGCACATGGGACACGTGCGCAACTACGCGATCGGCGACGCACTGGCGCGCTACATGTGGATGAACGGGTACAACGTGCTGCATCCCATGGGATGGGATTCGTTCGGGCTGCCGGCGGAGAATGCGGCGATCAAAAACAACACTCCACCGCGAGAGTGGACGCTTCAGAACATCGCGGCCATGAAGACGCAGATGAACCGTCTGGGGTTCGCCTACGACTGGTCGCGCGAAGTTACGACTTGCCTGCCGGAGTACTATCGCTGGAATCAGTGGTTCTTCCTGAAGATGTACGAGTCGGGGTTGGCGTATCGGAAGAAGAGCAAGGTGAATTGGTGTCCGCTGTGCTGCACGGTATTGGCCAACGAGCAGGTGGTGAATGGGAACTGCTGGCGGCATGAAGACACTCCGGTCGAGCAGCGCGAGTTGGAGCAGTGGTTCTTGCGGATCACGAAGTATGCGGACGAGTTACTGCGCGACCTGGAGAAGCTGGAGGGCTGGCCGGAGAAGGTCCGCACCATGCAGCGGAACTGGATCGGGCGAAGCGAAGGCGCGCTGGTAGATTTTGATCTCGGAGGGACGGTCGGCCCGGCGGGATCAACCATCACGGTCTTCACCACGCGCGTGGACACGATTTTCGGCGCTACTTCCGTTCAGTTAGCGCCCGAGCATCCCATCGTCAACGACATGACGACGCGTGACGCTGACTTGCGGGCGAAGGTCGAGCAGTTGATCGCCGAGCAGCGCAAGGCGAAAGAAGTCGGCGACATTGGCGCGATTGAAAAGCATGGCGTGTTTACCGGGCGGTACGCGAAGAATCCCTATAACGGCGAGGCCGTGCCAGTGTGGGTGGCGAATTACATCCTGATGGACTACGGCACCGGCGCCATCATGAGCGTGCCGGCGCACGATGAGCGCGATTACGAGTTTGCCGAGAAATACGCACTAGAGATTCGTTTAGTCATTCTTCCGCAGTCGAGCGATCCGGAAGAGACGATGGCGGAACCTCCGCTGCCCTTTACGACCATGGACGGGATCCTGGTGAACTCCGGTGAGTTCAGCGGGCTGAATTGCGCGGAAGCGATTCAGAAGATGTCGGCGTTTGCCGAAGAGAAAGGCTTCGGCAAGGCGACCGTCACGTTTCGTTTGAAGGATTGGGGCATCTCGCGGCAACGTTATTGGGGTACGCCGATCCCGATGGTGTACTGCGAGAAGGACGGCGTGGTGCCGGTGGCGGAAAAAGACCTGCCGGTGATTTTGCCGGACAAGGTGAACATCACGCTTACAGGTGGGTCGCCGCTATTGACTGTGCCTGAGTTCCTGAATACGACCTGTCCGAAATGTGGCGGCCCGGCGCGGCGCGAGACCGACACCATGGATACGTTTGTCGATTCGTCGTGGTACTTCTACCGCTACGCCGATGCGCGCAACGACAAAGCGCCGTTCGACACGAAAACTATTGGCTATTGGTTTGAGATTGATCAGTACATTGGCGGCGTGGAGCACGCCATTCTTCATCTTATTTATTCGCGCTTCTGGACGAAGTTCATGCGCGACATGGGACTCGTGAAGAACGACGAACCGGTAAAGCGCCTGTTCACGCAAGGCATGGTGATCAAGGACGGCGCGAAGATGTCGAAGAACCTAGGCAACATAGTTACGCCCGACGAGATGGTCGCTCGCTACGGCGCCGATGCGGCGCGGTTGTACAGCTTATTTGCCGCGCCTCCGGATCGCGATCTGGATTGGCAGGATACGGGGATTGAGGGGATTCAACGGTTCCTGGGGCGCGTGTATCGGTTCTTTGTGCGGAACGCGCAGCCGGAGCATCCGGAGTGGCGGAAGGTGGTGCCAACGGAGTTGACGCCGGAGGCGCGGGCGATCCAGCGCAAGCTGCACCAGACCATCAAGCGTGTGGGCGACGATTTCCAGGGGCGCTGGCATTTCAATACCTGCATAGCGGCGGTCATGGAGTTGTTGAATGAAGTCTATGGCGCTGAGGAGTCGAAGGGCGCGATTCCGGTTTCGTTGATCGCCGACGTGCAGCGGAACATCGTGTTGCTGCTGGCTCCGATGGCGCCTTACCTCGCACACGAATTGTGGGAGATGATCGGCGAGACGGGCAACCTGCTGAAAGCCGCGTGGCCGAAGTATGACGCGGCGCTGGCCGCTTTGGATGAGATTGAAATCCCGGTGCAGATCAATGGCAAGCTGCGCAGCCGGGTGATCGTGCGGGCGGATGCTTCCGACGATCAGGTCGAGCAGGCGGCGCTGGCGGATGAGAAAGTTCAGGCGGCGGTCAAGGGGAAGCAGATTGTGAAGGTGATCGTGGTGCCGAAGAAGCTGGTGAATCTAGTTGTGCGCTAAGCAATTCGTTTCCTCGCCGGTCTTAAGTTGACAATCATTTGTTGTGAATTGCGCCCCGCAGTTGCTAACGATGGTCGATTAGTGGCGTCCTCTCTTGGCCCGCAGCGGGGACTCCCGATTCGCGAAGCACACTATCAATCGTGGTGAGAAGAGCGTCTGGCCCTCCTACATCGTCGGTAAGCCACGACTTTTCGAAGTAGCATGCAGCTCCCGCCGCCTTCAACTTTCCGGAATTAGTTGGTGGAAGCTGACTGAGGACGATGACCGGAATGCGCCGGGTCCCATGGTCTCGCTTGAGCTGGTGCAAGACCTCTTCTCCTCCGATTCCAGGCAATAGCAGATCCAGGAGGATCAGGTCAGGAACACTTTCCCGAGCCAAACGAAGCGCTTCTTCACCGTCCTCGGCAAAGAGGACGAGGTAACCTGCGCGGTCGAGGATCCTCTCGGTCGCCAGCTTCTGGATTTTGCTGTCCTCCACCAAGAGAATTGTCTTTTTCATGGCGTGTGTCAGGGAAGCCGCCGGGAAGGGCTGCTCCGTAAGGATCATCGGCAGATTCTGGTTCCACTTTAGCGGTAGCCAACCGCTACAGGGTCTCTTTACACTTCTTCTCGGATTTGAGACATTTATCCGTGGAAACCCAATCCATCGTTGTCCTCGACTTCGGAGCGCAGTATTCGCAACTGATTGCGCGCCGCATCCGCGAAAACAAAGTCTTCTCGGTCGTACTTCCCTTCAACGCCAGCCTGGAGGAAATCCGCAGCTACTCACCGGTGGGGATTGTGCTGTCGGGCGGGCCGTCGTCGGTGTATGACCAAGGCGCTCCGCACGCCGATAAGAAAGTGCTTGAACTCGGCGTGCCTGTGCTCGGCATTTGCTACGGACTGCAGTTCATGGTGTACGCATTGGGCGGAAAAGTGCGCCCAGCGGAGAAGCGTGAGTACGGGCACGCGACCGTCGAGCGGGTGGCGGAGTCACGCCTGTTCGAGGGCGTGCCGAAAGTTCTTTCCGTCTGGATGTCGCATGGTGACTCCGCCGAAGAGTTGCCGCCGGGATTTTGTTTGACCGCGAAGACCGCGAATGCGGTCGCGGCGGTTGAGAATGCTGAACAAAAGATGTGGGCGGTGCAGTTTCATCCGGAAGTGCACCATACGCCGCTGGGTGCTGACATCCTGCGTAATTTTGCTTTGAAGATTTGCGGGGCGCAGCCGAGGTGGACGGGGCAGCACTTCATTGATTCAACCGTCGCCGCAGTCAAGGCTCAGGTTGGCAATGGGCACGCGATCTGCGCGCTTTCGGGTGGCGTGGATTCATCGGTGGCGGCGGTGTTGGTGGATCGGGCGCTGCGTGATTCGTCTGGAAAGTCACGGTTGACTTGTGTTTTCGTCAACAACGGAGTGCTGCGCAAGAACGAGTTCGGAAAAGTCCAGCAGAACCTGCGCGACAAGTTGGGCCTGCACGTGGTCGCGGTGGATGCTACAGACCGCTTCATGAAAAAGCTGGCGGGTGTGACTGATCCGGAGAAGAAGCGGAAGATCATCGGCAATGAGTTCATCGCCGTCTTTGACGACGAGGCACACCGCATCGAAAAGGAAGAGGGCAAGGTCGAGTGGCTGGTGCAGGGGACGCTTTATCCCGACGTGATCGAGTCGCGGTCGGTGCGCGGGCCGTCGCAGGTCATCAAGACACACCACAACGTCGGCGGACTGCCGGACAAGATGAAGCTCAAACTCATTGAGCCTTTGAAGGATTTGTTCAAAGACGAAGTCCGACGGATCGGACGCGACCTCGCGATGCCGGAGGACATCCTGCAGCGGCAACCGTTCCCTGGGCCGGGGCTGGCCGTACGGATCCTGGGTGAGGTCACCAAAGAACGCGCCGACATGCTGCGCGAGTGCGATGAGATCGTGGTCGGCGAGATCAGGAAGGCTGGGCTGTATCAGAAAATCTGGCAGTCGTTTGCCGTGCTGCTGCCGGTGATGTCGGTCGGCGTCATGGGCGACCAGCGAACATATGCTTACACGTGCGCCGTCCGCGCCGTGCATTCCGAAGATGGCATGACGGCGGACTGGGTGCCGCTGCCGTACGAAGTGCTCAAAACGATTTCGAACCGGATTGTGAATGAAGTGCGCGGAGTGAATCGGGTGGTGTATGACATTACGTCGAAGCCGCCGGGGACGATTGAGTGGGAGTAGAAAAGCAGGTGGCAGGTCGCAGGTAGCAGGAAAAACGTAACCTCGTTTGAATCCTTTCCGACAAACGAACTACCATATGAATATGCCGGTCGATACTGAAACTCAGCAATCCGCTTACACCCACATCCGCGCTCCCCGCGGCACCACTCTCTTCTGCAAGGGATGGCAGCAAGAGGCGGCGATGCGCATGCTCATGAACAATCTTGACGAGGAAGTGGCAGAGCGGCCGCAGGACTTGGTGGTTTATGGCGGGACCGGCAAGGCGGCACGCAATTGGGATTGCTACCACGCGATCGTGCGCTCGCTGAAGGATCTGGAGGGCGACGAGACTCTGTTGGTGCAGTCGGGCAAGCCGGTGGGCGTGTTCAAGACCCACGAATATGCGCCGCGAGTGCTGATCGCAAATTCGAATCTGGTTGGACATTTTTCCAACTGGGAGAAGTTCAACGAACTCGAGCGCGCCGGGCTGATGATGTATGGGCAGATGACGGCCGGGTCATGGATCTATATCGGGTCGCAGGGGATTGTGCAGGGGACGTACGAGACATTTTCGGCGGCGGGCGCGAAGCATTTTGGCGGCGATCTGAGCGGGAAGCTGATCGTCTCGGGCGGCATGGGCGGGATGGGTGGCGCGCAGCCGCTGGCGGCCACGATGACTGGCGCGGCGTTTCTGGGGATTGACGTCGATCCGGAGCGCATCAAGAAGCGCCTGAAGACTGGTTACTGCGATTTTCTGGTGACGACGCTCGATGAGGCGCTGCGCATTCTGAAGAACGCGGTGCGCAAGAAAGAGAATATATCAGTTGGGCTGGTTGGCAATTGCGCGGATGTGATTCCTGAGTTAGCCGAGCGCGGCGTGGTGCCGGACATTTTGACCGACCAGACTTCGGCGCACGATCCGCTGAATGGGTATGTGCCGAATGGCATGACGTTCGAAGAGGCGCTCGAGCTGCGCAAGCGCGATCCGCAGGCGTATCAGGAGCGCTCGCTGGATGCGATGGCGCGGCACGTCGAAGGCATGCTGCGGTTGCAGAAGATGGGTGCGGTCACGTTCGATTACGGCAACAACATCCGCACCTTTGCTTTCCAGCGCGGCGTGAGGAATGCTTACGACTTTCCGGGATTTGTGCCGGCGTATATTCGTCCGTTGTTTTGCGAAGGGCGCGGGCCGTTCCGGTGGGCGGCGCTTTCGGGCGAGGCTTCGGATATTGCCGTTACCGACGATCTTGTTCTGGAACTCTTTCCCGAGAATCGCAGCCTGCGGCGCTGGATTGATCTGGCACGCAAGCGGATCAAGTTTCAGGGCCTGCCGGCGCGCATTTGCTGGCTGGGATATGGTGAGCGCGCGCAGTTCGGGTTGGCGATCAACGATCTGGTGAAGAAGGGGAAGATCAAGGCGCCGGTCGTGATTGGCCGCGATCATCTCGACTGCGGATCGGTCGCTTCGCCATTTCGCGAGACTGAGAGCATGAAGGATGGAAGCGATGCCGTCGCCGACTGGCCGCTTCTGAATGCTTTGATAAACACAGCAGCCGGTGCGTCTTGGGTTTCGATCCACAATGGCGGCGGCGTGGGGATTGGCTACTCGCTGCACGCTGGGCAAGTCACCGTCGCTGATGGCACTGACATGATGGCGAAGCGGATCGAGCGCGTGCTGACGACCGATCCGGGGATGGGCGTGATCCGGCATGTGGACGCGGGATATAACGAAGCGAAGGAGTTCGCGAAGAAGAAGGGCGTGAAGGTGCCGATGGGAAAGTAGCTCTCAGCCGTCAGCCATCAGCCGTCAGGAACTGCAGATTCCTCGCTTCGCTCGGAATGACAAAGATGGAAATGGTGATTGTTTGAAACCCGCGCCGCTGCTGCTGACCAACATTGGCCAGCTTTCCACCCCGCGCTCTTCGACCCTTGGCTCCCGGCGCAGGTCTTCCCTTTCAGAACTGGGCATCGTCGAGGACGCCGCCGTGCTGTGCATCGGAGGGAAGATCGTCTCTGTCGGCAAGACGAAAGATGCGCTGCGCGATCCGTGGCTCAAGAAAAATCGGAAGAAAGTCACAGAGATTGATTGTGGCGGGCGCGTGGTGCTGCCCGGGTTTGTGGATTCACACACGCATCCGGTATTCATGCAGCCGCGGCTGGTGGATTTTGAAAAGCGCATCTCGGGCGCGGGCTACGAAGAGATTGCCGAGGCTGGAGGCGGCATTCGGTCGAGTCTGGAGGGAGTACGCAACGCCAGCAGGCCGGCGCTGGCGGAGAAAGTGCTTGGGGCGTTGCGTGATTTGGCCAAGCACGGGACTACGACGGTTGAGTGCAAGTCGGGATATGGGCTCAGTCTTGAATCGGAGTTGAAGTCGCTGGAGGCGATCCGTGTTGCCGCCAAACAGTGGCCGGGAACGGTGGTTCCCACTTTCCTGGGTGCGCATGCGGTCCCGCCGGAGTACCGCGGGCGCTCACAAAGCTACGTGGAGATCGTCTGTAAAGAGATGATCCCGGCGGTGGCTAAGGGCAAGCTGGCGCGCTTTGTGGACGTGTTCTGTGATCGTGGGGCATTCAGCGCGGAGGAAACGGAACGGATATTCCAGGCTGCTGGCCAGCACGGACTGAGAGTCCGTGCCCACATGGGACAGTTGAGCGAGACTCGGATCGAGCCGTTTTTGAAGTTTCGTCCGGCATCGCTCGACCACATGGACCATGTGAACGAGGCAGATCTGCCCGCACTGGCGCAGAGCGACACGGTCGCGACTCTCGTTCCGGGCGCGAATTATTTTCTGGGCTTGAGCCGGTATCCGGATGCGCGGCGACTGATTGCGGCGGGCGTGGCGCTGGCGCTGGCTACGGATTACAACCCGGGCACCTCGCCGACCATCAGTATGCCAATGGCGATGTCGCTGGCGTGCACGCAGATGAAGATGTCGCCCGCCGAGGCGATTGCGGCGGCGACCATCAACGGCGCGTTCGCGCTCGGTCTTGCGGATCGCAAGGGCAGCGTGGAACCGGGTAAGGATGCAGACTTGAGCGTGTTCGATGTGAGAGACTATAGAGAGATCCCGTACTGGTTTGGGGTGAACCGGTGCGTGCAGACAATCATCGGTGGAGTGGCCGCCAGCTAGCTTAGGCCCGAGGAACCGAGCCGCGCTTCGTCTCGTATTATCGAAAACAAATTAAGAGAGAGCAGAATTTCTGCAGGAGAATTCCATTTAATGAAACGTTTTGTCTTGTTCTGTGTTGTTGTGTCTTCCCTACTTAGCTTTGCGCAGCGTCTGCCGGTACTGGCTCGCCCGGTCAACTACAAACTGACCTTTGCTCCGGACTTTGGGAAGAACATCTTCGCCGGGCAGGAAACGATTTCGGTCCAGGTTCTGAAGCCGACGTCGCAGGTTGTGCTGAACGCGGTGGAGATTGATTTCCTCAGTGCTTCCATAACGAGCGGGGGCGTTACCCGGGAAGCAAGAGTCACCATCGACAAAGACAAGCAGATGGCGACCTTGGCGGTCGAGAAGGCGCTGGCCGCAGGACCAGCGACTATCCAGATTCACTACAACGGCCTCCTCAACGACCAGTTACGCGGCTTTTATCTCGGCAAGGACGAGCAGGGCCGCAAGTATGCGGTGACGCAGTTCGAGTCCACGGACGCGCGCCGGGCGTTTCCTTCCTTTGACGAGCCCGCCTACAAGGCGACGTTCGACATTACGGTCATTGCCGATAAACCGCACGTGGCCATTTCCAACGCGAAAGTTCTCAGCGATACACCCGGACCGGCCGCGGGCAAACACACGGTGAAGTTTGCAACGTCCGCCAAGATGTCTTCCTACCTGGTGGCGATCGCGGTGGGTCAGTTCGAGGCGCTGGAAGGCGAAGCAGACGGCATTCCGATTCGGGTTTGGGGCACTCCGGGGAAGAAGCAACTAGGCGGTTTTGCGCTTGAGTCCGCGAAATTCTTCATGCACTACTTCAACCAATATTTTGGCATCAAGTATCCGTTCGAGAAGCTCGACCTGATCGGGCTGCCCGACTTCGCGGCGGGCGCGATGGAGAACACCGGCTGCATCACGTTCCGCGAGGTCGTTCTGCTGATTGATGACAAGCGCGCGTCCATCCGACTGAAGCGCGAGGTGGCGGACGTTTTGTCGCACGAGATGGCGCACATGTGGTTTGGGGATCTGGTCACAATGCAGTGGTGGGACGACATCTGGCTGAATGAAGGCTTTGCCACCTGGATGTCTGCGAAGCCGGTGGCGGCGTGGAAGCCGGAGTGGCACGTGGAACTTGAGACCGTGGGGGATACGGTTCGATCATTGGGCGTCGATTCCCTGCAGCATACGCGCCCGATTCAGCAGGCTGCCGAAACGCCGGCGCAGATTCAGGAGTTGTTCGACGGCATCGCTTATGGCAAAACGGCTGCGGTGCTGCGCATGCTCGAAGCCTATCTGGGGCCCGAGAGCTTTCGGGCTGGCGTCAACCAATACTTGAAGAAACACGCCTATGGCAATGCCACAGCGACAGATTTCTGGACTACGCTGGCCAAAGTCTCGGGCAAGCCGGTGGACCGCGTGATGCCTACTTTTGTACAGCAGGCCGGGGTTCCGTTCGTTGCGGTGCGCGCGGCCTGCACCGGGGGATCGACCGAAGTAACGCTGCGGCAGCAACGGTATCTCTTTGACCGCGAGCTTTTCAATCGCGGGGAGTCCAAGGAGCTCTGGCAGGTGCCTGTTTGTTTGAAGGAGGGTGGAGCGGCGCAGCGAACTTGCCGTCTGCTGACCGAGAAAGAGGCGCACTTCCAGCTTCCCGGCTGCGGGAACTGGACACTGGCGAACGCCGGTGCTGAGGGCTTCTACCGCTCTGGATACGAGGCCGCGAATGTCCGAGCCATCGCGCAGGATCTGGAAAAGGGGTTGACGCCAGCCGAACGAATCATGCTTCTCGGGGATGTCTGGGCGGCGGTGCGGGTCGGAAGACAGCCCGTGACCGACTATCTGGCGCTGGCGGAGGGACTGCAGAACGAAACCAACCGGCCGGTGATGAGCCAGGTGCTGTCGCAGCTCGAATACATTGGGCACTATCTCACCTCGGAGAGTGACCAGCCACAATATTCGGCCTGGGTGCGGCAGCTGCTCGCGCCTTCCATCCGGCGGCTGGGATTCGAACCCAAGCCTGGTGAGAGCGAAGAGGACCAGCAGTTGCGCGCGCGCGTGCTGCAAGCTGCGGGCGGGGCCGGCCGCGATCCGGAAGTGCTGGCCTGGGCACGGAAGTGGACGGAGCAGGCCCTGCAAAGTAACGGCGCGCTGGACAACACCATTGCCGACACCGCGTTTTCGCTGGCGGCGCGCGACGGCGACTCTGCTCTGTACGATCGCCTGGTCGAGAAACAGAAACAGGCGAAGACGCCGGAAGATTTTTACGTTTACCTGAGCGCGCTCAACTCGTTTAACGACCCCAAACTGATCGAGCGCAGCCTGGAGCGCGCGCTTTCGCCGGAAGTCCGCAGCCAGGACTCGGTGTTCGTGATTTCCGAGATCATGGATCATCCCGCTGGAGGCCAACTGGCTTGGGATTTCATGAAGAGCCACTGGGGCGAGATCGAAAAGATCGGTGGCGGATTCGCAGGCGCGGAATTGGTGGATGGCGCGTCTACTTTCTGCAGTGCCGAGCACCGCGACCAAGTTCAGGAATTCTTCAGCACCCACAAAGTGGCGAGCGCGGAGCGCGGACTGCAACAGTCGCTGGAACGGATCAGTTATTGCGCCGATCTGAAGTCGCAGCAGGGGGGCCCCCGTTTGGCGCAGTGGCTCAATGACCACGAGCTGCGGGTGGGACAGTAAGCAAGAAAGCTTTACCACAAAGGTCGCAAGAGAATCGCAACAGCACGCGAAGAGATTCTCAGCTCGCCGCTAATTTTGAGCTGTCAAATTCAGACTGACGCGCCACGCCGGAAGCACTCGATTGAGCGAACGGTGCGCGGGTTGCTATAATTCGGGAGTTCCGCACGCTCCCCGCGCATCGGCTGTCTTCGTTTCGGGCAATCCGCCCAACTGACGGCAAACGGGGCACGACCGCCCAAGTCAACCAAGGACTAGTTGGGAGTCGCCGTGCGCAATCCGAAGTGGCCAGGTAGCTCAGGTGGTAGAGCGCAGCCCTGAAAAGGCTGGCGTCGGCGGTTCAACTCCGTCCCTGGCCACCATACTTTCAATCATTTAGCCATCCCGATCACTTCCGTGTTTTATGGGTTGCAACCCACGATAAGGAAAAATCATGGGCTGCGACCCGCCTACGCTACCGGCTTAACCTCTCCGGGTAGCAGCTGCCGCAATACCCAGCCCTGAGCATCAAGCTTAGCTGGAGTCATGGCACGCGCGTAGACATCGAGCGTGGTCTTGATGTTGGAGTGTCGCAGCAATTCCTGAACTAGCTTCGGATCGTTTCCATTTGCGACCAGCGCATTAGCCAATGTGCGCCGAAGCGTATGGAATCCCACTTGTCCGCTGATTCCTGCTTTCCGGGCAGCAGGCTGAAGGTGATCAGCCACCAGCATGTTTGCACGCGGTGGCTTTCTGCCTTTCAACCGGAGACTGGGGAAGATGAAGTCTCCCTCCGCAGAGTAGAGCGTCTCTTTGCGCCATGCTTCGAGCAAAGTAGCCAGCAGCGGGTGCAAGGGCACAGGCTTTTTGGAGGCTCTGCTTTTCGGCGGACCGAACTTGCCATACACATAGGCGCGCGTGACCCGGATCAAGGAGTTCTGCCAGTCGATGTCCGACCAGCGCAACGCAAGAATTTCACTGATGCGAAGTCCGGTTGCGGCATCGGCTAATACCAGCACGCGGTGCATGTCATTCAGATTGGACAGAATGTCTACGCACTGCGAGAGAGTCAGCACCACCGGTTCGTAGTCACTGACACAGGACTGACGGACGAACACCATCGGATTGGCTTCTTGGCTTCGAGATAGGAAACCGTACCGTTGACCGTGCTTGAAGATCACCAGCATAACGTTCCGAAGTTTGACCAGGGTACTGTTCGACAAACCGCTCAACGTTCGGATTTGCCGCAACCAATTTTGCACTTCAATCGGTGCAATATCACTAGCACGTACCATCTCCCAGCGGGGCAAGATGTGCCGATTGATGTAACGGCGGTACGTTTCCACCGTCGAGTGCGCCTTCGGAATCGCAGCTTCAGACTGGTCAACCGAGAGTTCCACCCGGATGTAGTCCTTGGCTAGTTCCCCGAAGGTAATTGGCTTTCCATTGCTCAGAGAAACATTGGGGTCGAACCCCATGTTGCGGATTCTCGCCCACGCTCCTGCCTCAGTTTTCAGTTCATCTACCGTTCCCACGACAAAGTTGGCTGGAACTCGCTCACCATAGGCGCGGGTCTTGTAGTACCGATACTCAAACACGTCCCCAGACTTGCGGGACAAAACACGGATGCTTCCGTGTTGATTCCGTTTCCGTGCCATTAGTTTTTCTCCTTGGCACGGACGGCTGCGTTGGCACAGTCTACACCGCGTGAACAGAGGGCAGAAGCAAGTTCTGACAGCCTGAATCGCCACACGCGGCGCTCACCGCTGCCGAGAGGATACGCCGGGATGGCACCCTGACGTGCGAGTTCCAGCACGCGGCGGGGGCGCAGGTGGAGAAACTTCCCCGCTTCGACTGCGTCCACGAACGGTTCCTGTTGTGGCGGCGCCTTGGCGGGATTTCCAGAGCCTTCCATCGCAGCTATCTTTTCTTCAGCGTGACACTCAAGGACTTTGTGGCAGCCTCACTACCCACGTCGGACTTCACCTGGACTCCCTGCGCCTGGGAACGCTCGACGCTACCAACTGTTTGCAGGAGCGACAGAAGACTGTCGATCAATGTGATCCACTGGTAAGCCTTCCGGCCACCCTTCTGCGGAACCACTTTTACCTGACCGCTCTTCACCAAGCGTTGGAGTACCACGTGAATGGAGGATAGAGGGTTTGAGTAGTGGGAGAAATCAAACCCTTTGGTCTCCATCCGCTGCTTGAGTTCACTCGTGCTCAACGGGATGTGCACTTCTTCCAGAGTGACCCGAGCGAGTTCGGTCAGACCGCTCGTCAGTTCAACCTTGGTTGCGTGCTCCTTAACAGATCGATCGCCAAGTTCTCTGCAGAGGCCTTCCAAATGGCTGATGAGGGGTGGCAACCGAGCTATCTTTTCATCAATATTCTGCCGTTGCCTCAGCAAGTCGGCCAGCTCTCGTTTGCGGGCCCGCAAGTCGCGGCGATAGGAGGTTAGGGTCATAACCGTTTCAGTATATACATATTATGTATACTTGTACAAGTGGCGTAGTCTGCGATGCGTATAAACCCACGGAGATACGCACAGCACCGGTTCGGCGTTAACTGGCTAGGAAACGAACGTTCGTGTTTTTCCAGCCATTTTGGGAGGTTGCTTGACCAGCAAGAGTGATACGAGAGCTGTAATCGGCGGCAAAGGAGCAAACACTCGGGAGGAGATAGTCGCCCGAGCCCTCAACATTGTTGCACTTGAAGGACTGGGCGCGCTCTCCATTGGCGGGTTGGCCAAAGAACTCAAGATGAGCAAGAGCGGCCTATTCGCCCACTTTGGATCCAAAGAAAACTTGGCGACGGCGGTAGTGGAACGGGCCAGCGTACTTTTCTTTGATCACGTACTGGTCCCCATTGAAGAAAGAGGGCTCGAAGGCATTGAACGCGTCTGGGCGCTGTGCGATTCTTGGCTTGACTTTGTCGAACAGAGAACATTGCCGGGAGGTTATTTCTTCACTGGAGCCTACTTTCAGTGCGCCGGGCAGAGTGGATCCATTCCCAGGCAGATCAAGCGAGTAGTCCGCGACTGGCGGGATGTCTTGTGGAAGGCTCTCGACCAAGCACGATGGCGCGACGAGGTTCGCATGGCCGTAGATGGCGAGCAGGTCGCCTTTGAACTGAACAGCATTCTGATCGGGGCCCAGTGGTCTCAGCTCATGACGCACACGGACCACACCAACGCCCGCTCGGCCATCCTGGCCAAGCTCGCCAGCCTGGCAACCGAGGAGATACCTGCCAGCGCATTTGAGTCTGTGAGGACTTGGAGAAAATATCTTGAGAGCAGGCACGAGTGAGTGTGCCGAAATCCCTACAGCCAGTTTTGGCTCGCGCCAGCGACCCCACCCATAAAGTAGAGATGCCGCCCAGAATCGAAGACTAAAGGCTCTGGGAACGGAAATACTTGAGCCGGGCATGGCCACGCTGGGTCAATCGGTACGTCAGGTTCCCACGCCGTACATTGGGCCCGGTTTCCAGCAGACCCTGGCGTTTCAACCGGAGTAGGTAGCTGTAAACGGAGCGACGGTCGGGACGTGGTTTTAGTCCTAGCCACACACGATCCGGCGTAACAAAGCTATTGCTGCGCGCGAATATTTCCAGAACTTCGGGCTTGGACATGGGAATGGGGTCTGTTTTTCAGTTATCATACACTAGCAGAAGACAAGCAGGAATTTGACCTTTTCCAACCGTGATTTCAAGGGCAATACGGAAATCACAATTTCTGTCCCGACCCGAATCGCGCGAACAAAATCGGCAGCCCAAGAGCGATTCCCGTAAACAGAAGTAGCAGTCCCCACCCGCTGCCTTGTTTAGAACTCGGCTCGGTCGGGGTCCTGGTCTCCATTTTGGAGGGTTCGCTCGTACGAAGTTTCTGTGAGCGCTGCGATTGCCGCCGTTGGCTACGCTCGCGACGATGTGCCAACTCCCACTGGTGCTTTCGTTCAGGATCTTTGTAGGGCATAGGATTTACTGGTATAGATGCAAGACGCAGTCGTCCCGACCCACAAAGCAATAGTTTTGGCCTTCCAGAGCGTGCCCCTGTTTGCCCGTTCGGATCTTTCATTCCGAGCAGAGCGAGGGCGGGTCCCCCACCGCCAAAGGCAGGGCGCCCGCCACTGGCCCCGCGGTCTGAAAAACACGTATTGGTCAGTGCAAGATTTACGTATAGGAAAAACAAGAACCCATTTCAGAGGGATGGGTGAATGCCGCCTACGACGGGCGGGGCCGTCTCAGGGAGAATCGGAATGGCCGTCGTGTCAACCGAAGGAAACTGCGTGTTTGAGGAAGAACTGGTATGCACTTAGAGTGGCGTTCTCGCTACGCTCGAAATGAGAACTCTGTGGTCCCCCAAACAGTAAAGCGCCCCGATCCGCGGAACAGGATCGGGGCGGCTGGTTGTTAAGTGTGTCGGCCGCTTCAGTACATCTCCTCTCGTGAGGCAACCACCAGAAAGTGCAGGTTGTTTCCGATGTTGGCCCAGCAACTGTTGTACTGGATGCCGTTGGTGCCGCCGCCGTTCCACGCAATCAAGGGAGTCCCCAAAGTAGTAAGTTGCGGGTACGGAGACGTTGAGCTGTTGGTCTTGGCCAGGAAAATCGATCCATTGAATTGGCCACTGCCACCGCCTTGCTCTGTCATGACTCCCTGACCGATGACCAAAATCAGCCCATTAAAGCTCGATTGTCCGGTGATATTGAGCGTCCCGGTTACGACCAGCACGCCCGATCCGGAGTTGGCGCCGAAATTAAAGTCGCCGTTCACATACGTGATCTGTGGAGCGGCATTCGTGCCATACGGTCCGGACCCGCTGCACGGAGCTCCGATGCCGCAGCTGTAGCTCACGTCGGCTGCATTCGCCAGGTCGGATACGAAAGTGTTCAGTTGGGAAGGACTTGACCACGAACCGGAGAGCTGGTTGGTGCCTCCAGGACCTGCGTTAACAATCGAGGGCGTGCCCCCGGTTCCTGTGTAGTTTCCATACCGGTTGTGTGGAATGCTGTTCGTGACATCCGTTACACTAGTGGCATCGCCCGTGCTGATGGCCGGTACTTGGGATGGGCCAGTGGGAGTACAAGTGCCGGGACCAGCGTATCCGCTCACGCCGCTGTCGTTGCCATTAGCGAAGTAATTGTTCGAGCTCGGCGCAGGACTGAACTGCGCAGCCGGTCCGTCCAATGCCAGGGCTGCTGGAGGCGGAGCGATATTGAGCGCAGCGCTCTCGTACTGACCCACGCGGCGGCTCCCTTGGGGGGTGATGGCCAGAGACGTGACCAGATACGTTGGTGCGACATTAAAACCGGCCGCTGTCGCCGCGTCGCAAGTTGCATAGCCAAGGGAAGTACTCGCGACCTCCCGGTTGTTCATGGCGTCCCAACAGACGGGCGAATCGGCAGGTTGCGTGCTATCCACCCACTGGGCGGCACCGGTTCCAACCGTTGCATTCTGCTTCAGCGTAATGCGTACCCACTTGTACTTCAAGGCAGCAACGGTGTTGGTGTTGGGCGAAAAGCTGGGCACATACGAGTAGCTGCCGGCGGGCGGCGCCCCTGCTGCGGTACAGGGCGTTGAATAGGAACTTGAGGGCAATCCGGGGACGAAGTTCTCATGGCAGAGCTCGTCGTCGAAGTACAAATTGCCCCAGGTTGCCGGATCTACCGTATCCGCGGCACCGGCCGGATTGGTGATGTACAGAATCGAATGAGCAGCGGGCGGCATGGCCGTGGGCAGCGTGACGGGAGTGATGCTGTTCTTTCGCATCCGATCGCGCATTTCTTCCAGCCCGGCTCGCACGGCGAAGAAGGCCGTCTGGGTGTCCTTGTAGTTCGCGTTGATCCCGGTTTCGGTGTTTGACATGTACATCATTCCCAAGCCGATGGCGGAAATCAGAAGGAGCGCCAACAGGGCAATGAGTAGTGCCATTCCGCGTTCGGGACGACGAGTGTTGTGTATGCGCATATGGAAGAGTCTCTCCCTTCAATCGCAAGGTTGGCCGCCGCAATTGACGAGGCGAGCGTTGCCAACCAGGGTTTCCACCGGCCGCACGTGGGTCTTCATGTCGACACCGGTAGTTGCGTTCGCCAAAAGATTAATGGTGAGGCGAACGGATTTGATGGTGGGGATGGTTTGCTGGCCCAGGGGCGTGCTCAGGTCCAGTGGCAGCTGTATGATGGCGCCATATTCGTCGTAAGCCGTAAAAACCGGGTAATCGTTAAAATTGCTGACGGCAGTGTAGTAGCCCCCCGAGATCGGCAAACCGGTTCCATAGGCCGTCGTGCCAGCCACCACTCCGCTATTGACAACGTTCTGTAATGCCTGGCTGAAAGTCGTGGGTTGGGCAAGAGGCAGGACTCCTATTTGTTTCTGCATCTGGCTGCGCTGGATGGTGCAGGGGCAGGTTCCCGTAGGCGGGTAATTGCCGGCCTGATCCACGAGGCGGTACCAGACCGTGTCCACAACGCCATCCCCGTCCACGTCACCCTCAAACACAATCTGCGTGTTGGAAACGGAAACCAGCCCGGCGGCTACAGCCGAATTCTGCGCCACCAGGGCATTAGTGTAATCCGGGGGACAGTTGGTCGCGGCTAAGGGCGTCTTGATCATACGGCAGTTGGGATATCCAGCCTGATGAAGGTCGCGCTGAAACTCATCCACGAACTCGCGCGCCTGTTGGGTCAGATCGATCTTGACCTGTTCCGCCTGGCTGCGCTGCGTGACTTGGGCAATGGTTGAAAATACAGCCCCCAGTACGGTCAACAGGATGGCGCATACGATCGCGAGCTCCAGCAGGGAGAAACCCTCTTGCGATTTTTGTCTAGGTGTGCTCATGTTCAGTTCTCAATCAGAGTACGCAACGTAGTGGGCACCGCGAAAAGCATGCCGTTGCGGTTCCCCTGGGCGGCAACCTGCCGCGCAGAGACGGTCAGCAAACTGATACGGCTGCGGGGATTGGGATTAACTTCCATGATGTTCCAGCGGACTTCGTAGATGTCACCATTACAGGTCTGATACCGCATGGCATAACCCGCAGTCGTCGCAGTTGCAAGGGTAGGAGCCGGTTGGGTCCAATCAATGTCCCCTACTTGAGTCGGCATGGGTGCATTTCCGTCGGTGTATAGGGCCGCTCCATTGCCATTGGGGCCCGGTCCCTGGATTAGCGAAGCCTGGTATAGGCCATTGAGCGAACAGTCATAGATGTTAGCCGTACCGCTCTTCGGATAATTCTTCAAAGTCGTAAACTTCTCCAGGATCTCCTGATCCAGGACGACTGCCGAGGTATCATTTTTGTTCCGTGAGTTCGATTGCATGCCCGTCAAAATCATTACTATCGATCCCAGCATTCCGACCGTGAGCACGGTCATGGCAATCAACAGCTCGATGATGGTCATTCCAGTCTCACCGAATCTTTTCGGACGACGGGAAATGCCAGACACGAATTTCCGCGAATTCAACATTGCACCTCTCATTTGGGATCAGCGTTGTATCCAATTGCCGTTGCCATCGCAGCTCCAAACCTGAACCCGTCCGCTGGGGTTTACGACCACCGAAGCCCAGCGAATATTGCCGAAGGTGCCGACCCTTTTCAGGAACAGAACGAATCCCTGCCCGGGGTTTTGTGGGCAGGTGTTGATGACTGTTGGGGCGCAGGGGAGGCCGCGCGCATTAAAGCTGGGGATGACGCCAGCGGGCACGACCGTGAAGCCTAGGCCGGCAATGAAGGCTCCCTCATTGGGCGCACCGCTTCCGATCCCCTGAAATACTTGGAATTGGTTGCCCAGGGTTACGATGGGATCATCCGCGGCGTACACTCCGCCCTTGAGATTCACAAAATAGCCAATGTCGCCGCCAGGCAATGTGACTGGTTGGATTCCGTAGAAGCTATTCTTTCGAACCGCTTGGATGCGAGCCGTCTGCAAAAGGCCGCTCAGATTCGTCGCGGAATATCGAAGGTTGACGTCGCTGACCGTGTTCATCAGGACGGGCACGGAAAATGCCGCCAAAATCATCATGACGGCGATCACAATCATCATCTCGAGGAGAGAAAAGCCCCGATCGCTATTCCGGGTTGTCCTGTAATCCAGCATGTCGATATGCAGTCCTGTCGACCGGCACCGCGGTTCGCACGCGTCATCGTATATCTTAGGAAGCGGTGGGAAGCGCGTCAAAGTACGAAAGCCCAACCGGCCGGATCATTGGTCTTTTGTCACCCGGATTGTGGTTACTCATGCCACTCGATTGATGAGGCGGAACTTATTGGCGAGATCCAACATGGGCGGGATGGATAACATGGTACCTCGTCCAAAGAACAAGCCGTGTCTTTGGTGATCGGGAACGCCGGCCACGAAGTCCCAGCTATTACCGAAAATCTCTCATCGGCTGGGGTTCTCCGGAAAATGCCGCACTGGCAGCGTTCACGCCTGCCTCTCTAGCGCTGATCTCTCTCTTTGAAGAGTTCTCCGCGGAAATACCCTGAACCAAGACAGTCGCACCACCCATTGCCAGCCAGGATCAGCGGTGAAAGCAGAACGAAAAATGCGGAGCGTGAGCTCCTAAAACTCTTCCAGCAAGACGACGTGGCAGTTATTGTATTCTCCGAATCCGATCTCAACCGAGTCGCCTCTGGCGCGAACTTCATTGCCCAAAAACTGTCAGTGCCCCATTTAGGAAGTGTCATGTCTGCGTCAACGCGAGAGCCTGGAAACCGATCCTGGCATTCTGAAGGTCCGGGTCGCGGCTTTTAGAAAGGAGGCGTCCCCGGGGAAGTTTCTTGCACTACGCGGATGCCACGCCGCTCAGGCGCCGCCGACGGCTGCTAAACGACTCAGCCACAGAGAGCGAAAAACCGCGCACACCCAAGAACTGATTTCCCCTCGCCGCGGATTGGCGGTGTCCATCGGGACTGTGCCCGAGTGACGGCCTACTCGGAAACTGGACTCCCGCGTGTGAAAATCATGTGATTTTTGCACACACAACCGCTGTCCGTGCGAGGCTTAAGCGCCAACAAGCTAGACACCTGCGCCCGAAGGGATTTCTGGCACAGCGGAAGAACGCATACTTGCTGCATGGAGGGAGTGACAATGAGCGCCAACCAAATTCAGATGGACCCGAGCATTCAGTACCCGGATAAGTGGACCCCGATGGAGTTCGTTTGCAAGTGTAGGGTTAAGTGCCGTGTGGGCGGGCACCCAAAGTGGGCCGCGTTTAGGGCCGGAGGGGGCGTTGTTCCCGGTAACTCCCAACACCCCCGGTGATAAGATTACAAGCATGGATTCTCTGGCCGGATACATCGCTACCCTTTGCGTTGGCGCTGCGGGACAGTACCTTTCCCAATTTCTAAGGCCGAAAGTAACAATCAAGTATTGGCTGTCTCACAGCTTCATCTACAAGATACCGAACAACCAACTGAATCCTGCGCCCGCTGCTCCTGCCCTTCCGCCTGCTGCTGGTAATCAAGCAGCGCCACCAGCGGCACCGACACACTTCTTCCTGCTGACGCAGTCTGTCACGATACAAAACTTTGGTCGCGAGTGCGCTGATTGGGTAGAAATTGTTCATGTGCAAAAGCCGGATTACTTCCAGTTGCAACCATCGTTAAACTACACAGAGAACACTTCCCCGATAACCGGCGAGCACGTGCTGCGCGTGGAATCGCTGGCACCTAAGGAATTTTTCACTATCCAATTCTTGTGCTACACGCACATGCCCGCGCTGGGGTACATAAGGTCAGAAGCAGGACATGCAGCGTTGATGCCGTGGATGATTGTTACGGCGTACCCAAAATGGGTTTACGCGACAATCTGGCTCACTATGCTGACGGGCGCGGGCTTCTGTGCCTTCTGGATAATCAAGGGCTCCATCTTTGTTCTGAAAAGCATTGGCGCGCTGTAGGCCCAGCCGTTCGTAACTTGCCTACGCACAGGCTGTTGCGCCACGCTGCGGGCATGGCAAAGGCAAGAAAGGGAACCCGTCGCCGTTATCGCAGGCCACTGTCAGAAACGAAAAGCTGCATGCTAATGGCAGTTGACCCGGCGAAGGTGCACAAGCATCACACCGGGAAGGATGACTTTGTTTGCTGCGCTGGTATGGCCCCCCTGTATCGAGGACTGCTTTCGCACTGAGCCGAAAATAGATCTTGAACGCAGATGCTGGGCCGTTGATTTGATTGCCCCAATCAGCGGTCTTCGACGCGGTTCAAAATCACATGGTTTCCGCACGCGAGGTTCAGTTTCCAGATAGCCCGTCACACACCCGCAATCGGCGGCGAGCTCCACTGAGCTCGGAATCTTCCCAGGTCCTCACGGCACGACCATGATTCGATCCGAATGCGCATAGTTTTCTATTCGGTATTCCATTGTTGCCCCATCAAAGGCCGTAGCAACGGGAAGCCTCTCGACATGAAACGGAATCGTGACCTCGGTATTGTCTCGGGAGCTCTGCCTGATCGCCCCGATGCAGTCCGAATAGAAGTAAACCAGGGTTTCCTCACTCTCATCAGTGTGAAGAAACGGGGGCTGCAGGACAGCCCCCTCCGGTTTCACTAGTAGATTGGCAACCCATTGGCGTGAGTGAGGACGACCATGCTGTCGGAGCAATCATTACTGTCTTCTCCGTTTTGTATTACGCTGCCTGCGATGGTCATCCGGTTTGAGGCTGGATCATAAACCGCAGTGTGACCAAAGGCGAGAAGCGCATATTCACTTAGGGGTCCCCATCCCTTCCCAGCAACAAACCTGTCGGCTGGCCTAAAGCCCGGACGAATCGAACAGAACTACAGTTTCGAAACTGTGCCAGCCGCGCAGCAGAAAAACTGATTTGCGACCCAGATGTTGGCTCCGTCAAAGGCCACTCCCCAAGGGTCGTTTCCCACGGCAAAGGTACCGAGGTTCGCCCCGCTCAAATTTAGCTCGGTCACGCTGTTGTTCCCATGATTTGCCACCCACATGTGGGCCCCGTCAAAAGCGATCCCGAGAGGCGAGGTTCCCACAGCAAAGGTGCCGGCCGTGGTTCCACTCAGGCTCAGTTTGGTCACGTTATTGCTGCCGAAATTTGTCACCCAAAGGTTTTTTCCGTCAAAGGCTATGCCTTCGGGCGAGCTTCCCACACCGAACGTGCCGAGCGTCGTTCCACTCAGGTTTAGCTTGTTCACGTTTCCGCTGCCAGCGTTCGTAACCCAGATGTTGGTTCCGTCAAAGGCCATAGCAATAGGAGTGGTTCCAACACCGAACGTGCCGAGTGTCATGCCATCACTGGCGCGCAGCTTCGTTACGTTGTTGCTGCCAGCGTTCGCCACCCAGATGTTCGCTCCATCAAAGACTTCGCCACTCGGGTTGGTGCCCACACTGAACGTGCCGAGGAGTGCGCCATCGCTCGCCCGAAGCTTGGCCACGTTGTTGCTGAGGCTGTTTGAGACCCACATGTTTGCGCCATCAAATGCCAGGTTTGTAGGCTGATTCCCGCCCGTGGGAAAGGTGCCGAGTAACAAGCCGTCGCTTGCCCGAAATTTCATCACATTGAAGCTGTTGCTGCCGGCGTTGGCTGCCCAGATGCTGGCCCCGTCAAAAGCTACGCCTAACGTAAAGCCTCCTGCCGGGAAGCTTGTCGGCACTCGGTTCGCTTGATACCAGTGCAGGAGAGCAACCTGTAGAGGGTTCTTGGTGGAACTTACCACACCGCTCGCTGCCAGCAGGCCAAAGGCGGCGCACAGAAGTACAGCTAAGATCGTGACTTTCCGTTTCATAGATCCTCCTTTTGGGTCAGTTTTTTTGAGCGCCGCTGTCGAGATCATGAACTTTGCTGTTGACTTGCCGTCCATCCCCACGACCCCAAACTCGGCCTCTGTCTAGATAACGCGAAGAAACCAAGGAAAAAGGTCCGCATTCCTTTGGTAAGGGCCCGCCGGAAGGCTTGGTTTTTGGCGCCAGCAAGCTCCAAGTGTGCCGAAACAAAGGCGTAAACCCCGTTCATTTTGCATTCGACTTGGTATATACTTTTGGCCCTGGAGATCGCGATCTTGGGGGTGAGTTGGGAATGCTCGCGAGCTCATTTCGGATCCTCCCTCGCTTTCATCTTTCCTCTGTTTCTCAGTTCGAGTGATCGTGATGTGCTATCGCCATTCACGCCACGGTGGTTCCGGTCATCGGGTACAAGGTGGTCATGGATGCGCCAAGAGTTGTAGCCACTCTCCCGAGTGAACTCGATGTCGGCAATGACAAGGAAGCGGCCGAGTTGGTCGTCCTGCTCTACTCGGAACTGCGGAGGCTGGCATCTCGCTTCTTGCAACGGGAGCGCCGTGAGCACACCTTACAGACAACCGCCCTTGTGCATGAGGCCTATCTTCGCTTGGCCGATCAAAGAGAGGTTCATTGGAAGAACAGAGAGCAGTTCCTGGGTGTCGCGGCACAACTGATGCGACGTATCCTGGTTGACTACAGCCGTGGCCGTGACGCCAAGAAGCGCGGCAGGGGCTTTGAGAGAGTATTCCTGGAGGAAGCCGCCGGCGTTTCCAAAGAGAAGGCGGCGGACGTCATTGCATTGGACGAAGCTCTGACTCGACTGGCCGAATTCGATCCGCAGCAGGCCCAACTTGTGGAGTTGCGGTTTTTCGGTGGTTTGAGCATTGAGGAGTCGGCCGAAGTTCTGGGAGTTTCCCGGACAACGCTTAAGCGTAACTGGAACCTGGCAAAGGCTTGGCTTGCGCGGGAGCTGCGCAAAGGCGACCAGAAAGATGCCTGAAAAGTGGGACCAAGTAAAAGAGTTGTTCACGTTGGCCCTGGAGCGAGACCCCGAGGAGCGAAGTGGGTTTTTGCGCCAAGCCTGCGGCGGCGACGACTCTCTGCGCACGGAAATAGAATCGCTACTGTCGAGCTTCGACGGCGCTGCTACATTTCTGGAGGATTGTCCCGCCGCTGATCTGCTGTCTGCTCAGTCCCATGCGATAGCGGGAAGACGAATCGGGGCGTACCGAATCATCCGCGAATGCGGCCATGGCGGTATGGCGGTGGTCTATTTGGCGGAGCGTGCGGACGACCAGTATCGGAAACGTGTAGCCATCAAGATGTTGCAGCCGGGGGCTAAAAAAGATGAAGTCCTTCGGCGTTTTCGCAACGAGCAACAGATCTTGGCAGCCCTGGACCACCCCAATATCGTGCGACTCCTGGATGGCGGTAGTACCGACGAGGGCTTGCCTTATCTGATCATGGATTACGTCGAGGGCGTTCATATCGACGAATATTGCGACCTCCACCAATTGTCCATCCCCGAACGCTTGCAGTTGTTCCGAACCGTCTGTCTCGCGGTGCAGTATGCTCATGAGACCCTCGTCATCCATCGTGATCTAAAGCCCAGCAACATCCTGATCACCAAGGAAGGCGTGGCCCGACTTCTAGATTTTGGCATTGCCAAGGTGCTCAACCCGCAATGGTCCCCAGACACGACGCTGACCCGAACCGCTTGGCGGCCCATGACACCCGAATACGCAAGCCCTGAACAGGTGCGGGGGGAACCGGTCACAAATGCCACGGATATCTATTCGCTCGGAGTCTTGCTTTACGAGCTGTTGACAGGTCGTCGCCCCTATCGGGTTCGACCCGATTCGCCTCTGCAGATCGAGCGCTTCATTTGCGACGAGGAACCGGAGAAGCCGAGTGCGGCGGTCAGCCGGATCGATGAAAGGGTGTCTCATGATGGCAGCAGGCGAACCGTACTCACCCCTCAACTGGTTGGGGAAGCACGTGCGCTTCGGCCAGAAGAGCTGCCTCGTTGCCTGCGAGGCGATCTCGACACGATCGTGATGAAGGCGATCCGCAAGGAGCCAGAATATCGTTATGCCTCCGTGGAAGAGTTTGCGAAGGACATCGAGCGGCACCTTTCGGGCATGCCCATTAAAGCCCGCAAACCCACTCTCCTCTACCGCGGTGGGAAATTCGTCCATCGGCATAGGGAGTCGTTGGCTACGGCGATACTGATACTCACGGTTACGGCGGGTATGGGTTCCTGGGAAGCGCGCAGGTTATGGAAACAGGGGAGTGTCAATGAGCAACAATCCAGCATTGTCCACGTTCGGATACGTCCGTCGGTAGCGATACTAGGTTTTAAGAATCTTTCGAGCCGCCAAGATACGGCTTGGATTTCAACCGCGCTGTCAGAAATGTTGGCTGCGGAACTGGCAGCCGGTGAGCAATTGCGTACTGTTCCAGCCGAGACCGTTGCACGTACAAAGATCGACCTCGGTCTTTCCGATGTGGAAAGTGTGTCCCCCGCCGCTTTGACACAAGTTCGCAAGAACCTGGCAAGCGACTTCATCATTCTCGGTTCGTATCTCGCCAGGGGAGAAGACTCTGGACAAATTCGCCTCGACCTTCGCCTCGAAGACACCGCCACGGGGCAAACTGTCGCTGCCATTTCGGAAACGGGCACGGAGAGAGCCATAGCCGACCTCGTGTCGCAGGTTGGCTCACGCCTGCGCGGTCAGTTCGGACTTGCGACCCTTTCCCCAGTTGAATCCGTGGGATTAAGGGCTGAGCTGCCTTCGAATCCGGAGGCCATTCGGCTCTATTCGCAAGGACTCGCCAAGATCAGTGCTTTTGATGCACTTTCCGCACGAGATGCCCTAAGCCGTGCCGTCGCTGCCGATCCGTCCTTTCCACTTGCTCACTCTGCGCTCGCCAAGGCGTGGTCATCCCTCGGCTACGACGCGAACGCGCGGCAGGAATCACAGAAAGCCTTGGATAGAGCGGGCAATCTCTCGCGTGAGAAGCACCTGCTAGTCGAGGCCCGGTTCTATGAAACGAGTAAGGATCGGGGAAAGGCTATTGAAGCCTATCAGACTCTATTCAGCTTTTTCCCGGACAATCTCGAGTACGGCTTGCAGCTGGCGAATGCTGAAACCGCCGGCGGCCGAGGAAAAGATGCATTAAAGAGCTTGGCCTCTCTGGGTGCTTCTGGAGCGCAGGCAAAAGGCGATCCGCGAATCGATCTGGCCAGAGCCGCTGCCGCTGCGTCGCTCGGCGACGACAGACTCAGGCGAGACGCGGCAGAGCTCGCGGCGCAAGAAGCACGTGAACGGGGTGCCACTCTCCTGGTGGCGCGAGCACGAACTACTGAGTGCCGGGCTTTGGCGAACCTTGGCGAAAACGAAAAGGCCCAGACTACCTGCGAAGAAGCGAGGCAGATCTATGCTGCCGCGGGAGACCGCGGCGCTCTAGCTCAAACCCTGCACACCATGGCTGAAGTTCCCATCAATCAAGGGAATTTTGCCGCCGCCGAGAAGCTCTACAGTCAGGCTTTGGCGATAACGCGAGCAATCGGCGATGAAGAGGGTCAAGCCCGAGAACTGACAAATCTCGGCTTGATTTCTGCCAAGAAAGGCGACTTCACAACCGCGCGACGGATGTATGACGAGTCATTCCAGAGCTACCAGAAGGCAGGCGACAAGAATGGAATGGCGGGCGTGATGGGCAACACTGGCAACCTTCTGCGTGTGCAAGGGAAGTTACACGATGCCCTCGTCAATTATCAGAAGACGCTCACGTTGTCTAACGAGGTGGGGCATCGAGGTTCCGCGGCGGAGGCCCTAACTGCGATCGGAGACGTATTGTTAGAAGAGGGGGATCTCCCTGGTGCTTACAAGATGTACCAGCAGGCATCGACTATTCAGCACGAAATTGGCGGAAAGGGCGCCTACGCCACTACGCTCGTCCAAATGGGCCGGGTATTTCGACAACAGGCGGAAGGTGATAAAGCATATCGCGCTTATCTTGACTCGCTCAACATGCAAGAGCAACTCGGAAACAAAAGCGACGCCGCCGCAACTCGTCTGGCGCTGGCGGAATTAGATTGCGATTCCGCCAAAGGAGCCGAGGCCGAACAGCTCAGCCGAGCGGCAGTCGAGGCGTTTCGTTCGGAGGCTTATGCTGATGAGGAGATCTCCGCACAATCTATGTTAGCGAGGTCCCTTCTTCAACAAGGAAAAGTAGACGAGGCGCGCGCGGCCATTGCCGACGCGGTTCGACTTTCGGAAAAAAGCCAGGATGTAACAGCTCGCATCCCTGTGATGCTTGATCATGCCTACGTCATGGCAGCCGGGAGAGAGTTCGGGGGGGCCGAGAAAGCCGCTCAACAGGCACTCACGCAGGCACGTACCTTGGGTCTCTTTCGATTACAGCTCGAGGCCTCCCTCACGCTCGGCCAGATTGAGATGCAGGCCAAGAATCCTGCCGCGGCCCACGCTCGGCTCCAGACACTGGAGAAACGCGCCCGTGCGAGAGGGTTTGAATTGATCGCACGAAAAGCCGCTAATGGGAATGGCGCGCCATAGGACTCGTTCACCGGTACGCACCGCGGAATCCCGACAATTCTGGATGAGTGGTCGGCCACTCGGAAATTGGGCCGAAAACATTTCTTTTCCACACAAAAAAGGGGAGCCGCGTAATCATCGCAGCGAGTGACACTTGCATGTGCCAAAAGTACCGCGGGAACAGAATCACCACAAGAACCTCAGCCCATGATCCCAGCCCATGGTTGCTCCGGCTTGCGCGTATTTGCAGGTACTTGGCAGTCTCCCGCAAACCAGTAAGTAGTTGTAGGTACAGGTTGAACTAGGTCTGAAAAGGCTGGCGGCGGCGGTTCAACTCCGTCCCTGGCCACCATATTTTTCAACAACTTACCTGTTCCCTTCCCTACCAGTTTGCGCACAATTGCGAACAAAACTCTACCGAAAACCTTTTACTGAACCAGACTCGTCAGCCGCTCCACCACTCGACGCTGCGACTTGGGAACAAACTGCTGGTAAATGTTCAGCGTCGTGCTCGCCCGCAAGTGCCGCATCTGCCCCTGCGCGTCTTTCACGTCGGCGCCGGCCATTTTCAGCCAGACCGCATGCGATGTGCGTAGGGACCGCCAGTTCACCCAGGGTAGAGCCATACCGCGGGCTGCCGGCTTGATGAAGCGGGTAAGGATGTTGTTGTCGCGGATCGGCTTGCCGTCTCTGACCGATTGAAAGACTAAATCCTCCGGTCCATCCGACTTGACGACCCTATGCTTGCGTACTGCACTGCCGGCCCTGACCTTGACCGTGAGCAGCTTCATGCGATGAATTCTGCTACCGGTAATGCGGAAGGCCGCGGCCATCTCCGAATGCAGACCTTTTCAGCTGCGTCGCGAGTGCAAAAGATTCATGTTGCACCCGGTTTGCGTGTGTGCTAGGTTTCGCTCCACCAGCCGCTGCCAGCGCAGAGTAAGGGGTTGTTGCTGCAACGACTTGGCCGCCGTCGCCTGCCCAATGGCTGGGCGGAATGAAGCGACGAGGACCGGGGGACACACCATGTCACAGCTGTTCTCTACAGATCTGCTGCCGGCGTCAGACCGTATTGACGCCTGGCAATGGAATGCGCAACAGATCTGTGGTGACTGTCGCATTCAACTCCCCAAGTCCTCGTTTCACGGTTCCATCGAAATTCGGCACGTTGGTGGCCTGCGGCTGACGCGGTTTTCTTCCAGCCCGCTCTCTTTCTGGAAATGGCCTCCCGACAGCGCAAATCCCGACAACCGCTTCTGCATTGTGATCACTCAGATCGCCGGTGTCAGACGTTACCTGCAGAATGGGACCAGCGTATTGCTCAACCCCGGAGACACCACGCTGATCGATGCCAGCCGTCCATGGTCTTCCAGTTGTGGAACTGATTGCGCGCGTCTCTACCTGCGCGTGCCAAGTTGGATGATGGAGAACCGATTGCGGACGCGCGAGATCCCGATCGCCCGGCGGATTTCCGGGACCGGAGGCTTGGGCACGACGCTCTACCGCTTATCGCAGTCGCTCTACGAAGAGGCGGAGCGATTGAAAGTGGAAGAAGGCACAGCAGCGCTGGATGCTTATTTCCAGATTCTGTCAGCTTGCATGGGTCGCGCGGAATCCTCCGAACCACGCAGCCCGGAACTCCGCTGGCGGATCCAGAGATTCGTCGATGACCATCTGTCGGACCCAGCCCTGGGCCCCGCAGCGATCGCGGCGTCGGCCCACATTTCAGTTCGCCACCTGCATCGTCTTTTCTCGGGCGGCGGGAGCACACTGGGAGATTGCATTCGAACGCGGCGTCTGGAGCAGTGCAGAAACGATCTGGCGAACCCGCGCCTGCACAGCAAGACGATCACCGAGATCGCCTTTTTTTGGGGATTCAGCGATTCCGCCCACTTCAGCCGGTCCTTCCGCAGGCAGTTTGGCATATGTCCTCGCGTCTTCCGCGCACAAACCGACCTGAAAACGTGGAATGACGAGAAGGATCAGGGAGTACGCGATTTCCTGCGCACGGAGATCGCGGAACTGAGATATTCCAAGCCCAACTGAGCGGAATCGGCCCGGCCGAAGAGACCTCAGTGCCTTCCCAGAAACTCCGCCAAAGCCGCGTCTTTCGGCTTGGTTCTTCCCTGTTTACCCGCCTCGTCAATACGAACGAAGGCGTTCTGCATGTAGCGCACGGCAAGCCACCGCATGGGCTCACGCTCCCAATTGGGAGACCTCCTTTGAGCGATGGGCAACTGGCTCAGTTCGGTGCGTCTGCCCGAGATCAGTTCTGCCAGGATCCGGCCGGTCAGGTTGGTGGTCGAAACACCCTGGCCAGTGTAGCCTCTCGCCGTGGCAATCTTTGTCGTAGGATCGAACTCCGTCATCGGCATCCAATCGCGCGGCATGCCCACCGGACCTCCCCACGCGTGGGTGAACTTCACACCTTTCAGCGTGGGGAGCCACTCGACCAGCATTCGCTGAATGCGTGCATGCGTTTCGGCGTGGCGGTCCTGCTCGTCGGAGATCTTTGAACCGAAGCGGTAAGGCGCTCCACGGCTGCCAAACAGGATTCGTCCGTCGGCGGTGCGGGTCAGGTAGTCGACCGTGTAGTTACAGGATGCCAGGCTTTCCCGGTTCTGCCACCCGATCTCCGCCCACTGCGTTGGCGTCAGCGGTTCGGTCAATGTGATCAGCGAGTAGACCGGCAACACCGCGCGGTGAAGCTTCGCCAGGCGCGTCAGGTAAGACTCACCTGCAAGAACGATGGCTCGCCGGGCACGAACGTCCCCGGAAGAAGTCAGCAGCCGCGGAGAAGGTCCCGCCTCAAAATCCGTGACCTCGGTACGCTCGTAAATGACGCCGCCACGCTTTTCCACCGCGCGAGCCAACCCGCGAACGAGCCGCCCAGGATGGACGCTGGCATTTTCCGAGGCGTACAGCGCGCCGCAAACCTTCGTCACGCGCACGCGTTCCTGGGCTTCACTTGCGCTGCACAAACGATACTGCTGGCCGAGTCCCAACCTGGAATAGGCATCGAACGCGGAGTGAAGCATCGGCAGATGGTGCTCTCCCCGGGCCAGGGTGAGGATCCCGCCTTTGTGAAAGTGCGCGTCAATGCGCTCTTCCTGACATACCCTGGCAACTTCGTCCACCGATCCATTCATGGCGAGCATCAAGGCCCGGGCAGCGTCGCGGCCATAGCGGCGCTCAAGCATTGCCGGTGTCACGGGGAATTTGGAGGAACACCATCCGCCATTGCGTCCGGAAGCGCCGAAGCCGACGATCTCTTTTTCAAGGACCGCGACCTGGAGGCCGGGATTGGCCTTTAGCAGATAGTAGGCCGTCCAAAGCCCGGTATATCCGGCGCCCAGGATGACCACATCGACTTTCGTGGAGCGCGCCAGCTCGGGCCGGGGCGTAAGATCGTCACCCGACGTCTCGAGCCAAAAGCTGTACTTGGAGTAATCAGTCATGTCACGCGGACTCAGTCGTGGTGGGCTTAACCTTCCCCTTACAGGGTGCGGCTTAGCTTTCGAGGTTCGCCACTGCCATCTCGGGTTCCTGCCGCTGGTCGCGCTGCCGTGATGCCCGAATGGCGGCACCCAGCACTCCCCAGATCGCAAGCGCGATCCATTCGTGCGAGGTGAAGTGACCTGGAACCAAGGGAACCACCTTCACCAGGATCATGACTGACGTCACGATCAGGCCGAACACAGCCGCGGCGCGTCCGGGCCACGGCGGCCTCATCCGATAGTAGGAAGCACAAGCGGCCATCCAAGCTACAGCCGCCGAGATGGCACCGACTTCCAGGATGGGAACTAGTAAAGCCTCACCCAGGAAGATTGCCAGCGCCGTCGCGACTCCAACTGCGATGATCGCCGTCGAAGGAGTCTGGTTCACAGGATGAACGCGGCTCATCCTCGGATTGAGCAAGTTGCGGCGCGACATGGCAAACAGCAGACGCGAGGACGCTACCATGTTGGCGTTAAAAGCCTGCACTAACGCCACCAGCGCCGATCCCAGGATGAGGACGACGATCCAGTGGGCGTGCAGCGCGCGTTCAAACGCGACGGCGGTCGGGAACTGCTGGTTACTGTTCAGACTTTGCCAGGGGGCCACGTACGAAACGGCACCGATCACCACCCAGAAAAACGTGAGTCCCGCGAAGATCGTGAGAAGTATAGCGACGGAGAAATTACGTCCCTCGAAATTCGGGTTGGCTTCTTCCGCGCACTTGCCCACCGACTCAAAGCCTGACACCAGCCAGGGCACCACCTGCCACACCAACAAGATGGAGAGGAGCGGCGCATGGCTGAACAGCGGATAGAAGTTCGAGGCGGATCCATGTTTTGCTCCCGCCAGCGCAAAGATGATGACGAGAGTGAGAAACGTGAACGTGGTCGTCTTGCTCAGCCGGGCGCTGGCCTGAATGCCCCGGTAGTTGAGCCACGTCAACAGGACGGTGATGGTCAAGCCCAGCACCATGTGCGGCAGGTACACCGGGTATCCGCCCAGGCGATAGAGTTCGTGCGTATTCAGTGACGGGAACAAGTAGCCGCTGATTCGTCCGGCGGCCAAAGCCTCAAACGGGCAGGTGAGAAAGTAACTGAGGAACATCATCCAGCCGGTGGCGAAACTCACCACCGGAGGAAAGAACCTTGCCACGTAAGCTGCCTCGCCGGCGGCGTCGGGAATCGCCTTTACCAACTGCCCGTAAACATATCCGATCGGCAGCAGAATCAGCGCACCGGCAGTGAAACCAAGGATCGCGCCCAGCGGGCCGCCACGCTTCAGGATGTCGTCCATGACGACCAGCCACGCCGTGCCGACCATCACGCCGAAGGCCAGCGTGAAGTAGTCCACCAGCCGCAATTTGCGTGCAAGGGTCGTCATAAGGTCGGGAAAAAATCTACACGAGCATCGGGCTAAGGAGCTCCTTTCTCCAAATGAACCTGACCTTAGAACTCGTATCTCAACGCAAACTGCATCACACGCGGCTGCGTCAACAAGCCGGTGTAATTGCCAAAGGTGTTCCCACTGCTTAGCGCCACCTGCTGCAGTGAGGCAATGCAGCCACACGCTTGGTTCCCTAAGCCCGACAGAGCGTTGAAGCGGTGCTGGTTGGGAACGTTGAATACCTCCCAGCGAAACTGCAGGCTATGGCCTTCGATGGGCATCTTCCAGCGCTTGTTGAGTGCCATGTCGAGGCCGACGTATCCGTCACCGCGGATCGTGTTGCGCGAGCCTGCCTGACCGGGGAAGGGGTGTTGAAAGTCGTTGAAAGCAGCCACCGGATCGGCGAACACGCTGATGGCGCCAGTTGCCGGATCGATGTGATGCCCGATCTTCGGCTTAGCGATCATCTGAGCGATGCCTTGCTCGTCCCAATTCGTCGCCCAGAAGTTGCCGTTATCCACGGTGAAGGGATACCCACTGGTCCAGCGGCCCACGCCGGAAAACTCCCATCCGCCGATTAGAGCATCAACGACAGGGCTGGCATCACCAGCGAAGTGCCGGCCTTTGCCAAAGGGCAACTCCGCCATCCAGTTAGCGTTGAGCTGATGTGTCGTGTCAAAGTCCGACACCGCTCGTCGCGAATTGGGAGCAAACGCATTGGCCAGGCGAGTGCCGGGGGCACCGACGTTGACACTGGAACTCCAACTGAGACGCGTTGCCGACGAAGTGATGTCGATCGATTTGGAATACGTGTAATTGAGATCGAACTGGACCCCGTTGCTGAATTGCTTTCTCAGCGTGGCTTGGAGGGCGTTGTAGTTTGATTTCCCGATAGAGCTCCAGGCGAACGTGCTCGTCGCCTGGTTGTTCAAATAATCGCCGCCCCCTCCCCCTGGCCCGGTACATCCTGCCTGGAGGCAGGGAGTGTAAGTAAATGGGGCGCTCCCCCCGTTGTCCCCTAAACCACCGTAAAGGTCAATATTGCCGATGCCAACGACCTCGTTGCCGAGATACGACAGGAACGGATCGTAGTAAAGGTCGTAAACCGACTGAATCAGCCCGGCGTTCCCGGGAATGGCGCTGGTAAATCCCGAATAGCTCGTATAGGCAGTACCAGCTTGCAGCGGAGGCAGCATGTCATGCCAGTAAGCCGCGGTTGGACCGACGACAGCATCCGTGACCTGTGTGGGATCAATGCCGCCTGCCGCTAACTGCGCCTGGGCGACCTTGGCCAAGGCTGTAGCTGCCGCGAAGTAATCGATTCCGGTCTTCGGGTCCACGATGTCAAGGGGCTGCCGGAGGTCGCGCTGGGTAAGCAGATTACGACCCAATCGACCGACATAGGCTACCTGGAAGGAAAACTTCTTCGGTAGTTCGCGTCCTATGGAAAAATCGATGGCCCAGGCGTGAGGCGGCTTGATCGACTGGTCCAGTCCCCAGGTAATAGCCTGGAGTCCAGCAGGAGGATTCATCGCCGCCGGCGGCGGTTGAAAGAAAACCTGGTTCGCCGGGTCCGAACAGTTGTCAACCGGGCCACAAGTCGGAATGGTGTTGATATCCGAGATGCGAGGAACGTGTGCGGCGTCGTCGTAGCCAGGCGTGCAGCAGAAATTCTGTATGGTCGCTCCGTAGCCACCGGGAGGGTTCGCGTCAAAGGTACTGAGCAGTTGCATTCCCGCCCGGTCGTAGACCCTGCCAAACCCGCCGCGAATGACGGTTTTGTCACCGTCACCAAAGATGCTTTTCAACCAGCCTCCCGCGGGGCGGGGCGAGTAAGCGAAGGAGAGGCGCGGGGAGAAATCCGACTTCTCAAAGTTGTACCACCCGGGTCCGTTGTTGGCCGGCCCTCCGGGGACAAAATTCAGAAGCGGAATAGAGTAGTATCCCATCCCTTGATTCATGTTCTTGACGAGCTGGTCGAACTGCTGCCCGAGGTTGACATCGGGAGACGCCTGGTACCCATTGACTTCCCAGGGCGGAGGAAACAGCGACCAGCGCAAACCGAAAGTTGCCGTCAGGTTCGGCTTAATGCGCCAGGAGTCTTGCCCGTAGAGTTCGTACCATTCAAGCCCGTAATTGCGTTTCACGGGAGTTCCCTTGGGCAACACATTCAATTGTTTGTCGTAGTTATAGTTGGCAACAATGTCGGAAACCATGCCCAGCAAGCCCAGCACAGGGTAGTCATATGCAATGTTGGAGCCGGGCTCGGGGAGCCCTATGTTCGCAGGGTCCAGGTAGCTGCCTCCGGTGTTGGCGAAACCGGTCGGCGACATCCAATTCGTAGCGCCTTTCCCTAAGCTGAACGAGTGTTCCAAGCTTACGCGAGGATCGCGCACGATACCGATGTTGCCACCGAACTGAAAGGTGTGTTTCCCCTTAGTCCAGGAGAAATCATCGAGGAAGTTGTTGACTGGTACCTGCGAGTTGTGACCGTAGACAATCCCTTGGTCCAGACCGTAGAAGCTGTTCCATTCTTGATTGGTGTTCCCCACAAAGCCGGTGCTCTGGCGGGTGAATCCCCAGGTGGCCGTGTTCACCATGGTCCTGCTGAGAACAGCTGTGTATCCCAAGGCGAAGCCCTTGCTGTGGTCGTTCAAAGTCTGCTCAGGAGGGGATCCGGGCAGGAACGGGGCTTGTGAATTCGACTTGTTCTGCAGGTTACCTCGCCAGAACAATGAATGCTTGCCGTCGGCAGAGAGGTGGTAGTCCAGGCGAGCGATGAAGGCGTTATTGTTCTCCTTTATCGGGGCGCGGAAACGATAGCCGGAGTAATTGAAGCCATCGCCGACGGAGGGGTCATTCGTTACAAACTGGCCAGTGCAGAAAGTCTTGTCGAAATACCCAGTATGACCGGCGTTCTCGATGGCAGGATTGATGCCTATGCCCAAGGGATCGAGGCTCTGCAATTGTGCAGGCGTGACGGTGACGGGGTTGCCAGACGCGTCCTGGTAATTGATGTTGCCCGCACAGAGGGAAGGCGATGGAATCGAACGCACCGTGCTCTCCTCTTCCCGCCGTCTTGTCCCCTCGTAATTGGCAAAGAAGAACAGACGATCCTTTTGGATCGGCCCGCCCACGGAAACGCCGAAGATATTTCGTATCAGCTTGTCGGGCACATTTGGAGCCCCGCTCCTCGCTTCCGCTTCCTTGACGAAAAAGTCGTTGGCACTGGTGATCGTGTTGCGATGGTATTCATACAGCGATCCGTGGATCTTGTTGGTGCCGCTCTTGGTGATCAGCGCCACCTGCGCTCCTGATCCGGTTCCCTGGTCGGCGTTGTAGTTCGCAGTGGTGACGCGGAATTCCTGCACCGAATCGAGTGTCGTCGGCAAGACGGAAGTGAATGCATAACCGCCAACCTGGTCATTCACATCGACGCCATCCAGCGTGATGTTGCTCTGGTCACTACGCGCGCCATTGACAGATCCGTTGCGCGTGTCCTGGTTCTGGTCGATGCCAAGACCCTTGCCCGTGTAGGAGACACCGGCCTGGAGGCTGAGCAAGTCGGGGACGTTGCGGGCCTCCAGTGGAAGCTGCTTCACCTGGGTTTCATTGAAAGGATTTCCAATCGAGGCATCGACCAGGTTTAAGATGGGAGCTTCGCTGGTAACTGTCACGCTCTCGTTGGTCGATCCCACCTTGAGTTGCACATTGGCCGTGGCGGGGCTATTCACAAGCAACTGAATACCGGTTTGCTCATAGCGCGCAAATCCGGTTGCATTGACCGTCAGCGTGTAAGTACCGGGCGGCAGGGCAAGGAAGCGATAGTCTCCCGTCTCTCCGGTAGTCGCCGTTCGTGTAGTCTTCGATTCCGGGTTGGCGATGACAACCGTGGCACCCTGGATGGCACTCCCACTGGGATCCGTCACCGTTCCCCGCAGTGAACTGGAGGAGGCCTGAGGAAAAGCAACGCTGTTCAAGGCCAGCCAGACTGCAACCAGACACATCGACCGCTCAAAGCGCTTCATGGCTTCCTCCTACCGGGAAGGGTCCCTCCCGCGAACCGATCTCGGCCGCCGGGAATCCCCCTCAGCCCGGAAACTCCGGGCATTTTCGTGAGACAGGGTACTCCCGCGCAGCTTTTCAGACTTGACTGGTAGTGACATCCGCTTGTCCTGGAGTGACAGATGAGATTGACTGGGCGGGCGGCGAATCCGTTTTCTTTCGAGAGCCGTTTGCCTTGGGGGACCTGTCTCGGACCTCAGTACGCCAATTGCCTAGTCCCCACGTGCCTCACGAACAAGAGCTGCAAATTTGCACCTCGCTGCTAGTTCTCCGGGAGCCGACTACTTTTTCTTCACTAGGCGCAGCTTCGCCCAGCGTTTCCTCTGAGCCGCAGCAATCCGCCTACGACCGGCGGCGGACATTGTACGGCGACCAACGCGACGGCCTGGACCCTTGCCTTTCAGCCGCTCCAATACTCGTATAGCTTCATCCAACCGGACAACTGGCGCTTGAGCTTCCCTGAGTTGCCGTCTGAGGACGGCTACTATATCGAGTCGTTTTGGCATGCCGGACAGTGTAGCGGAGAAGCGTTCAGCTTAGTCGGAGGATCGCGAGGCGCCCGCAGGCGATGGCACAGGGACCGATTACGACGCCTAGTCTCCCGTAGCCGCTCTCACGATCCGCCCGCCGGCCTGGTTTATGTCCTCTCGAGTCGCTTTCTTTTTCGGACTTGTGCTGGACGGCGCGCTCTAGCTTCTTTTCCAGTTCATCGGCCTGCCGCTGCTCTTTATCCGATTTTGTACGCTTCTTTGCCCTAGCGAAAGCTTGCCACAACCCCGGCTAGGACTGCGCCACTACCGGAATGCGAGAAGATAGGGCAAGCGAGGCACACACATGGCAACCAAGGGGCTCCGCTTCGTTCTCAACGCCAGCGCTGCCAGACAATGCAGGCGAGCCATATCAGGGAAATGCAGAGTAGGACTTCGGGCAGCCAAGTTTTTCAGGTGACCTAGCCGATAGCTTCCTGTGACGGCAGTCACAGCGGACCGTTCCACCAATTGGTAAGCTGTGTGTGGTTAAGTAGTGGGCCAGGGCGTAGACTTGTGAAAGTGAATCGCATACGAACCGCCGTTGTGTTGGGCACTGTCCTGCTTTGGGCAATGACACCCGCCATGGCGTGTTTCTTGCCGGGCGTCGCACCGAGCCCCGCGGAGCGGGAATGCTGCCACCACATGGCAACGCACTGCGGACAATCCATGATGCCCGCCAGCCATGCCTGCTGCCGAGTCCCCTCCCGGCCCGAAACGGTTGTAGTGCAGGGGCAGGCCAGTGCGCCGTTGAAGCACGCGATCGCTGCCATCCCGGCGAAGGCCCAGGTTTCTTTACCCGATGTGCTGGCTGCGTCAGAGGCATCTCTTGCCTTCTCTGAGTCGCCGCCAGGTCACCCGCTATCCAGTTCGTCTTCTGTCCTGAGAATCTAGAAACCCTTCTTTTCTCATCCGTGGGCATTGGTGTGTTCGGGCGCAACTGCGCCTGTACGCTAGCCACGAGCCCTCAGCGACCACCGATTTTTCCGTGGAGAAGAGAAATGAAGGCCAATGCTGTCCTTGTACTCATACTGCTGACCTCTGTTCTTGCGACTGCGCAGAGCGTTGCCGGCACCGCAAATGCAGCCGACCCGTTGGGAGCGGTCCAGACACTCCTGCCGTCGTTACAAGAGCATCATGCTCCAGCTTCAGTTCCGCTGACACTCTCCGAGCTCGAAGCTGCCGCTCTAGCAAACAATGCAGAAATTCACGCTTTCACACGCCAGATCGCTGTTGCGGAAGCACGCAGAGGGAGTGCGGGCGCGCTGGAGGACCCCTCGTTCATGTATCGCGGATGGGGGACGCCATTCGCCAAGCCGTGGGATTTGAACCAGAGCCAGCACATGTTCATGTTCAGCCAAAACCTGCCGGGCGGAGGCAAGCGCCAACTGCGGGCGCGGCTGGCGGACGATGAAGTTGACGTTGCGAAGGCAGAGCTGGAAACAAAAAAACGTGATGTCGTGGCTCAGGTTCGCCGATCTTTCTACGAGCTCCTGCGCAACCAGGATGAACTTCGCTTTCATGACGAGCAGGTGTCGCTCGCGCGTCAGGGACTGGAATCGGCGCGCATCAAGTACGTGGTCGGTAAAGTCCCTCAGCAGGACATGCTCAAGGCGCAGATCGCCATCACCCGACTGGTTGAGCACCTCGTCATGCTCCAACAGGACAGCGATCTTGCGCGTGCGCGGTTGAACACACTCCTGGGTCGTGACCCAGGTGCACCTCTGGACGTGCTGGGCGACTACTCGCCACCGGCAAAGCTTCCGGGTCTCATCGAGCTGGAGAAGATGGCGCTGGAGAATCGTCCGGAACTGGCGGCAATTTCCGCGGCCATCCGGCAGGACGAAACCCGCACCCAGCTGGCACAGAAGTCCTTCACGCCCGACTACACGCTAAGCGGTGGCTACATGCTTATGCCGGAGGGCTCCCGCTATCGCAACACCTATGCGGCCGAACTCTCCGTTACGCTGCCTTGGCTCAACCGCAGGCGCCACGACGCGGAAATCGCTGAAGCCAGTGCCATGGTCACAGCCAGGAAGGCCGATTTTGAAAGCCGGCGCGCCGCCGTCTTCGCCGAGATTCAGGAGGCGCTCGTCCGGGCACGCGTGGCGCAGAAGCTGGTCACTCTGTACCGGGACACCCTGCGCCCGCAGACCCAGGCAGTGCTCAAGGCAACGGTCGCCGCCTACCAGGCGGACCGCACCGATTTCCTGAACATGCTCGACAGTCAGAACATCACCTTGGACGTTGAGCTCGGCTATATCAAATCCGCCTCGGAGCTGGAGACACGACTGGCGGACCTGGAGCGTGCCGTGGGTACTCAGCTGTCGAGAACGGAAGATGCCCCAACCCCGAGTGCCACCGAAGTCCCACCAAGCTTTTCACAGCAGGAGGTGCAGCAATGACTTCACGTGAAAAATATCTCAGCGTCGCAGGACTTGTTCTCGGTCTTGTAGCCGCCGGCGTGTTGTTTGGCGTGTCGCGCCTGATCCGGCCAGAAAGCGGTGCAGCCAAGACCGAGGAGGCTCCCGCACCTGCCTACCAATCGAGCGCCGATAGCACTCCTGCTCAGCCCCGCCGACATCAACACGGTTCCCCTGCCGCTACTGATGCGGCCGAGCCGGCGGCAAGCGTCCAGATGACGGACGACGAGCAGCGTTCCATCGGACTCCAAACCGCACTGGTCCAGCACCGCTTGATGCGCCGTGAACTTCTGGCGGTGGCGCGCGTGGAGCAGCCCGAAACCCAGCTCGCCAGCATCAGCGCGCGCGTTGGCGGACGGATCGACAAGCTACACGTCGATTTCACTGGTCAGCCGGTGCGACGTGGCCAGCCGATTGCCGAGATCTACAGTCCCGAAGTTCTTACCAGTGCCGAGGAGTACAGGCTCGCGCTGGAGAATCGCAAGCGGCTAGCTGGCAGTGTCGAGCCTCAGGCAGTATCCGGCGCCGATGAATTAATCGCCGCCAGCCGCCGCCGCCTCGAATTGTGGGGCCTGACTCCACAGCAGATCGACACGATCGCGACTTCTAACAAGCCTCAGATCAACCTCACGATCTTCTCCCCTTCAAGTGGCATTGTGACCGAACGGAAGGTTACGCAGGGGCAATACGTCAACGCCGGCGACGTGCTCTACACCGTGACCGACCTGAGCACGGTCTGGGTGAAGGCCGATATTTACGAAGCTGATCTGCCGCAGGTTCATGTGGGCCAGGCCGTCGAGATCACTTCAGAATCCGCGCCCGGCGCCAAGTTACGGGGCCAGGTTGGCTTTCTCGAGCCGATGGTCAGCGCGCAAACGCGCACCACGGTTGCCCGAATCGAAGTTTCGAATCCGGGCATGCGCCTCCGTCCCGGCATGTTTGCGCAGGTCCGCTTTGCAATTTCAGGACAACACGCGCTCGCCGTGCCGCGCTCCGCCGTTGTGGACAGCGGCACGCGCAAGCTGGTGTATGTGGCCAAGGGCAACGGCATCTTTGAAGCTCACGAAGTGCAACTTGGACCCGTGGCTGACGACTACTACCCGGTATCGGCTGGTCTGCACGAAGGAGATCGTATCGTCACCGAGGGCAACTTCATGCTTGACTCACAAACCCGCATCAGCGGGGGCATGAGCGGCATGTTCGGTGGGTCGAAAGAGTTCCAGCAGCAAACAGCTCCTGCAGACTCAGCTCAATGGAAAGTGTTGTTCCGTAGTGATCCCGCAACGCCGAACGGCGGCTCCGAAACGTCTCTGCATGTCTCGGTGCAGGATGCAGCCGGCAAGCCCGTGACCGATGCCAGTGTCCAGGTGACGCTGTTCATGCCCGCCATGCCAGCGATGGGGATGGCAGAGATGCGTGAAGCCGCGACCCTCAACTGGAAGGGTTCCGACTACGTTGGCGGCATCAAGGTGCCGACGGCCGGAACTTGGACAGTCACGGTCGCAGTCACGCGGGGCGGCCAGGTGCTCACCACCTACCGCACCAGCCTGAATGCGAAATAAGGAGAACCCACGATGATCCAGCGAATGATCGAATTCTCACTCAAGAATCGTGGCCTCATTGTGCTCGTTTACATCGTGTTCGCGGCGTGGGGCTATTGGGCACTGTTAAGAACGCCGATCGATGCCATTCCCGACCTCAGCGAAAATCAGGTCATCGTCTTCACCGACTGGGCCGGCCGCAGCCCGCAGGAGGTCGAAGACCAGATCACCTACCCGCTGACCGTCAATTTGCAAGGGTTGGCAGGCATCAAGACCGTTCGGTCCTCCTCGGCATTCGGGTTTTCGATGATCAACCTGATCTTCGAGGACCGCGTGGACTTGTATTTCGCACGGGCTCGCGTGCTGGAAAAGCTGAACCTCGCCTCGGGAATCCTGCCGGAGGGTGTGACACCGGTACTCGGCCCGGACGCGACCGGCGTTGGGCAGGTGTACTGGTACACGGTCGAAGGCCCGTATGACCCGGGCACGCTGCACTCCTTGCAGCACTGGTTCATTCGTTATCAGTTGAACTCGGTGCCGGGAGTCGCCGAAGTGGGAACAATCGGCGGCTTTTTCCGCGAGTACCAGGTCGATGTCGATCCCGTGAAACTGCGCGGCTACAACATTCCGCTGCGCGTGGTCTTTGAATCGATCCAGCGCAGCAACACCAACGTGGGCGCAAAGGTCATGGAACTGAACGACACGGAGATGGCTGTGCGCGGCATCGGCTTGATTCGCTCCGTCGCCGATATCGAGAATATCGTACTCACCGCAAGCGGAGGCACGCCGGTCTATTTGCGGAACGTCGCCAACGTGCATCTCGGGCCTGACTTCCGGCGCGGTGTCCTCGACAAAGACGGCAAAGAAGCCGTCGGTGGCGTAATCGTGATTCGTTCTGGCGCGAATGCTCTCGAAGTCATCGACGCCGTCAAAAAGAAGATCGCAGACCTGCAGCCCGGGCTTCCGCAGGGAGTCCGTGTTACTTCCTTCTATGACCGGAGCACCCTCATCCACCATGCCGTGGACACTCTCAAGCACGCGCTCATCGAAGAAATCTTGCTGGTCACGCTGGCGCACGTGATCTTCCTCTGGCACTTCCGGAGCATTTTGATTGTCACTTTGCCTTTGCCGCTGGCAGTAGCTTCGTCGTTCCTGTTCATGCACTACTTCGGAATCTCGTCGAACATTATGTCGCTGGGAGGCATTGCCATCGCGGTCGGTGTGCTGGTGGATGCCGGGATTGTCGTCACTGAGAACGTGATCCGGCACGCCGAAGCCTATTACGAGGAACATGGCGAGTACCGGTCGAAGATCATCGAGATCACTCTCGAGGCGACCAAGCTGGTCGGGCGGCCCATCTTCTACGCCATGACCATTATCATCCTGGCATTCGTCCCCGTGTTCGCGCTCGTTGGCATGGAGGGCAAGCTGTTCCACCCGCTGGCGTTCACCAAAACATTCGCGATGGTGGGTTCTACGCTGATTGCCGTCACGCTGGTCCCCGTGCTTTGCACCTATCTCATTCGCGGAAAGCTGCACCGGGAAGAGGCCAATCCCGTGATGCACTTCTTGCAGCGCCTGTACAAGCCGGCCCTGGCTTGGGCACTCAGGCACCGGATCACGACTCTGGCGGGGGCGTCCGCACTCTTCATTATCGCCATGTTCCTGGCGACTACCATCGGCTCGGAATTCATGCCGCCCCTGAACGAAGAAACCGCCATGTTCATGCCGATCACTGACCCGGCAATTTCGTTGACCAAAGCCACAGAGATCCTGCGCGCACAGGATCGCATCATCGCCCAGGACCCGGCCGTCGAAAACGTTGTCGGCAAGATCGGGAGAGCGGACACATCCACCGATCCCGCACCCATCAACATGACGGAAACCATCATTACGCTCAAGGCGCGCGATCAGTGGCCTGCGGGAACAACCAAGGAAGATATTCTCCAGCGGCTGGACGCGAAGCTGCGCCTGCCCGGAGTCACGAATATCTGGACACAACCCATTCGCAACCGCATCGACATGCTCTCGACCGGAATACGGACGCAGGTGGGCATCAAGATTTTCGGTTCGGACCTGGCGGCGATCGAACGGCTTTCCACAGAAGTTGAGCAGGTCGTGCGCCGCGTGCCCGGAGCGGTGGACCTGTATGCCGAACGCATCACGGGTGCGCCCTACCTGGAAATTGAGACTGACCGGACCGCGGCCGCCCGCTATGGCATCAACGTCGGCGATGTGCAGGATGTCATCGAAACCGCGATCGGCGGAAAGAATCTGACGACCGCAATTGATGGCCGGCAGCGTTTGCCCATCAGCGTGCGCTATGCCCGCGAGTTCCGCGAGACCCCAGAGTCGCTCCGCAACGTTCTGGTCAGGGCGTCAAACGGCGCCCAGATTCCACTGGCACAAGTCGCTTCCATCAGGGTCGTGATGGGGCCTTCCATGATCAGCAGCGAAAACGGCCTGCTGCGTGGCTCGGTTCTGATGAACGTGCGCGGTCGGGATGTCGGCTCGTTTGTAGAACAGGCACAACGCGCGGTAGCACGCGAGGTGAAGCTGCCCTCGGGTTATTACATGGAATGGAGCGGACAATACGAAAACCAGTTGAGCGCGCGCCGCCGCTTGATGTTAGTCATCCCAGTCGTGTTCCTCATCATGTCGGTCCTTCTCTACAAGGTCTATGACTCTCTGCAGGAAGCCTTGCACGTCATGCTGGCAGTGCCCTTCGCATTGACCGGGGGAATATTCCTGCTCAAGATCCTGGGCTACAACTTTTCCGTGGCGGTGTGGGTGGGCTTTATCGCGCTGTTTGGTACCGCAGTACAAACGGGCGTGGTGATGGTCATTTACCTGGAGGAAGCGGTTGCGCGCAAGAAGGCAGCGCTGGGCAAGCTGACCATAAAAGGTCTCCACGAAGCAGTCATGGAAGGCGCACTTCTGCGGCTGCGTCCCAAAGTGATGACCGTCTCGACGGTGGTTGCCGGACTGCTACCGCTAATGTGGTCAAGCCGCACTGGCGCCGAAGTCATGAAACCGCTGGCGACGCCGGTGCTGGGCGGTATGGTTTCCTCGCTCCTGCATGTGCTAATTGTAACGCCGGTGATCTTCACCTGGCTGCGTGAACGGGAGATCAGGCGCAAGCCCGACTAGCTTTGCCGGTCTTCGGTGGTAGGGGTTTCTATAGGCCGCCAAAGGGTCAGCGGCAACGGACTTTGACCTTTGGGTTTACAACCCAAAGGCCCATGACGAGTGTGAAAGGCGTGAATATCGACACCATCCATTTCTGTTTGGGGCATCCGATGAGATGCCGGCCGCCAGATTCCGAACGCTCGTTTCCCGGGCACACTTCTATAATCCTCATGACAGGTGTTTGTGTCCCAACCGCTGCGCCATTCCGCTTTGCTCGCTGATCTTTACGAGCTCACCATGGCGGCGGCGTACTTTGAAAACGACTTCCGCGCCACAGCCAGCTTTGAGCTGTTCGTGCGCTCGCTTCCGCGGGAGCGCAGCTTCCTTGTTGCGGCCGGCCTTGAGCAAGCTCTTGAGTACCTGGAAAGTGTTCGCTTCGAAGCCAGCGATATCGCTTACTTGCGTCGCCAAGCGGTTTTCGCCCATATCAGCGATGCATTTTTCGACTACTTGAAGGATTTCCGCTTTACCGGGGAAGTCTGGGCCATGCCGGAAGGAACACCGGTATTCGGCGAGGAACCCCTGCTGCGGGTCACGGCGCCTATTATCGAAGCACAGATCGTGGAGACATTCCTGCTCGCCACGCTGACGTTTCAGACGATGATTGCGTCGAAGGCGGCGCGAATAGTTGCTGCTGCAAAAGGACTCGATGTCGTCGAGTTTGGTACGCGGCGCGCTCATGGACCGGAGGCCGGAGTGCTTGCCGCGCGTGCGGCGTACATCGCTGGTTGCGCCGGCAGTTCCAACGTGCAAGCTGGCGAGCGCTTCGGTATACCCATCTTCGGCACATTGGCGCACTCCTTCGTGATGGCCTACAGCAACGAGGAAGAAGCTTTCCGCCGCTTCCAGCAGCTCTTCCCCGAATACGCCGTACTGCTGGTGGACACCTATGACACGCTCGCCGCAACCGAAAAAATAATTCGTGCGGGCCTGCGCCCGAAGGGTGTGCGCCTCGACAGTGGCGATCTATTGGAACTCTCCAAACAGGTGCGTGATCGGCTGGATAAGGCAGGGCTGCGCGACACGCGAATCCTTGCCAGCGGAGATTTGGACGAATTCTCCATGGCTGACTTGCTGGCCCGGGGTGCACCTATCGACGCTTTTGGGGTGGGCACAGCGCTCGCCACCTCCAAAGACGCCCCCGCACTCGGCGGCGTGTACAAACTCGTGGATGTCCAGTCCACTGAGGGGCCGTCCTATCGCGCGAAATTCAGCGAAGAAAAAGCCACCCATCCAGGGCGCAAACAGGTTTTTCGGTTTCGCTCTCCCGACGCCAATTCCCGCGGGGACATTATCGCCTGCGAGGGCGAAAGCTACGACGGAGCTGAACCGTTGCTTGCATGCGTAATGCAACAGGGCAAGCGGTTCGCACCCTCACCGAGCCTGGAGCAGATTCGGGAGCGAACCCGCCAAGAATTGCGAAAATTGCCCGAAGCATGCCGTCGCCTGCAAAATCCCGAGGCCTATCCAGTGTCCTTCAGTCAACGGTTGGAGAGACTCTTTGAAGATGTTCGCGGACGTTTGGCTGGGTAGGCCGGAAACCAGGGGAAAACATGATCTCAGCGGGGGAAACCTGTGCCCGGTGTCCGCGATTTTTGCGCTGGACGACCTGCCAGAAAAGTGGAAGCTCTACACGGAACTAAACGCGAGCTACGTTCAGGGCGGAAAATTCACGTCAGAAGAGTACGCCAGGCACCAGGCAGCAAAGTAGGCGCCCACGAAAAAATCAGTCTCTGAGCCTCCGAAGCCTTTCGGAGGCTTGTTCTGTTTGTTCTACCAAGCAAGCCCACTGCTCGCCCGGACCCAACACAAGCCTATCCCTGGCTCAGGTCGGCGTCGCCCTCTTCTCCGCCAAAGAATCTCATCGCCCCCTCATCTTCGATATCTTGCGGGCGATCCACGACGGCAATCACCTTGCGCCCGGTACAAATCGCGTCACCGGAACTAATGTTCTGGACAATGTCTTCGAATTCGCTCTCCTCCGGATCCCAGCTGCACCAAATGTCCATCCGAAGCTTGTAGTACGCCATCGGACCTCCTTCTGTTGCGGACTGACTCAAACTGTCCGCAGGGTTTGGCTCTCCTTTCCGCCCGAGACACTGCTTTGTTCGCTCTGAAGGAAGCGTGTGTTCTACTTCTACGTAATGTCTCGGCTACCCTCTCAGGTCCCGTGGAGGCGCTTCCTGCATGTTCTCGCGAAGCTCGGCTACACCGCCCAAAAGGCCAAACCAGGCTCGGCAAGATCGTTCCGTAACCCGACACGCCACCCAAATGTTGTCACATTCCGCGAGCCCCATCCCGGACAAAACGTGCGCCAGCCAATGTTGCACGAGTACCTTCGCAAACTTCTCCTCTCCCCAGATGAGTTCACGCGGCTAATGGAAGACTGTTAGATCGGATGTGCAAACGACAACTCGTGGCCATCTGGATCGGATAGATGGAAATAGCGTTCGCCCCATGAAGCGTCTCGCGCCCTTTCCGGATCAAGTCCTCGTTCTTTCAGATACGTCCAGAACGCATCTACGTCGGCGACGTAGAAGATCAGCCGCCCCCATTGGTTATCAGGCTTACCCCATTCGAGATTGAGAATCGCGTCCTTCGCGTGTTTTGTGCGGAGCGACGAGAAACACCCGTCTTCTCCGCCGTAGGTGATCTCCAGGCCCAGAAGATCCCTATAGAACCGCACGGAGGTCGGCATACTGGCCACCTTAAGGGTAACTGCGGAAATCCTTTCAACGGTCACGTGTGCCTCCACTCCCCCGCTACGTGCCGGTCACACGGCTCGGCCGTGCAGAGCTACCCTTGAGAACGCCGCTGTGCGATCGCACAGAAGACTAGCCTCAATGCAAGAAAGGCTCCCCCCTTAGAGAGAGCCGGAGATAAAGGTTCTAGAAATCTGGCTTGGTCTTTCACTACTTGGTCGTGCCCGACATGCCCCCAGTAGCGCCTTCCTGAATCTCGATGGAGATTAGGAAAGCGTTGCGATCCGAGTATTTGAACTGGTGTCCCTGGATGTTCGCACGATGCTCGATCGACTTGTACATCTCAAACCCGCCATTCTTCTGGGCACCAAAGTAGTTCACGTTTTTCAGGACAACGCCCTTCCCATCGGAGCCAGGTTCGCGTTGTAGCTTCATGTACGCCATTGCGTCGCCGCCCAGCTTTGCCTCCGCAATGTCCCCGGTGTGGGTGATTTCGATGGGCGCCTCCTGCACCTTCAATTCGCCCCATTCCAAGCCGTAAATCTTCAGGATGATTGGCGCAAGCGCGTCGCGTTGCTCCTTGGTCGTAGACGGGTCAAACGAAACAACCACCCATTTGCCTTTCTTTGCCGTGCCCCACTCCTCTCCCAAGTCACCTGTGAGCCAATACGTGGCACCGGCCAGGTTCGCTTTGCCCGAGTGCCCTTCTCGGACCTTTACCGCCATGTTGAACTCGCAGTATGGATGTTCCGCGTGCTTATTGAAGTAGCAGGGGCAGAACAGATGACAACTGCAAGCTTCGACGTAGTCTGCTTTCATTCGCCACGCAGGTTCCGCCGGTGTCGAACCTATCGTCGGGATAAGGAACAGGAGCAGAAGACCAATGTGCATCAATTTCATATCGCATCCTCCAAAACGTCAGCGTCAGCGCCGACTGCTGTAAGCTTTCCGAGATGCAGTGCGAGAGGAGATCTCTTGCCTGGGTCCGAATAGCAGGAGCCAGGGCCAGCGCAAAAGCACCCACTCGCTTGCCGATTTGCAGCCGCATTATACCCCGAAAGATATTGTGCTGAAGTGAGCAATTGCCATCAGCCGGAGGTCGAGAGATCGGATCGCAAGTCTCAACGTTGACTCCCCGAGGCCCTCACTCCTTAGTCACTTATCGGTGCGCCAATCCCACACTGGGTTGCCTTTGTCGTCGCGGAGCACCAGGGTATCGATGCCCTTCACCAGTTCGCGTGCCAGGATTCAACATAGAGCTTCCACTCTTTCAGCATGGCGCTTACGGAGCCGGAGGCGGCTGCCCGTTCACTACCTCAACTCCTCAATGAACGCGCGGGTCATTTCGGGTGGTATCGGTGCGTTGTTATGCACGAGCGGGCCTGCGTTCAGCACCGGCTCGGCTCCGTGCAGCGTGGGCACATCGGTGCGCTCAAAGAATTTTCCGATGGGGATCTCATCACCCCAGAGCAGCGATTTTTCCATCGCGGCCATCCAGTTGGTGGGGTCGTAAGCATGGTCGTCCTCGAGCTTCTTCAAGCGCGGACGGAACCACTGGTAGGTATTGTCGAGGTTATAGGTGACGCATGGGCTGAAGACATCCAAGAAGGAGAAACCCTTGTGCTGGATGCCCTGCTGGATCAGCTCCGTGAGATGCTTCTGTTCACCACTGAAGCCGCGCGCGATGAACGTGGCTCCGGCGGCCAGAGCCAGCGAAATCGGATTCACCGGCGCTTCGATGTTCCCGAATGGCATGCTTTTCGTCTTCATGCCGATGCGACTAGTGGGAGAGGTTTGGCCGGTGGTGAGGCCATAGATCTGGTTATCCATGACGATGTAGAGCAGGTCAACGTTGCGGCGCATGGTATGGACAAAGTGATTGCCGCCGATGCCGAAACCATCGCCGTCGCCGCCAGTTACCAGCACGGTGAGATCGTGATTCGCCAGCTTTACTCCCGTGGCCACCGCCAGTGCCCGGCCATGCAGGGTGTGCATGCCGTAGGTGTTGATGTAGCCCGGGAAGTTCGACGAACAGCCGATGCCACTGATAGTGACCACGGTGTGGTTCGGGATCTGCAGCTCGACCAGAGCCTTCTGGACGGCGGCCAGCACGCCGAAATCCCCGCAGCCGGGACACCAGTCGGGATCCACTTTGCCTTTCAGATCGGCCATCGCCAGGTGCTTCGGATCTGCTACAACCGTCGCCATGTTCCTTCTCCTCAGACCATGATTTCATGTGCGGGAACGGAAAGTTTGGACTTCCCGCCCAACTGTTCCTTCACCGCTTCGACGATGTGGTGCGGCATGAACGGTTCGCCATCGTACTTTCGGATGTAGCCGTTCGGGACGTAGCTGGTTTCGCTACGCAGATAACGGGCGAACTGGCCGCTGTAGTTGTTCTCTACGATGATCGTGTGCCGTGCGTCTTTCAGAATGTCGAGAATCGCCTCGCCGTGCAGCGGCACGAGCCAGCGAATCTGGAGCTGGTTGGCCGAAATACCTTGCTCGCTGAGGATCTCGCGAGCCTCCTCGATCACTCCTTTGGTGGACCCCCAGCCGATCAACGTAACATCAGCATTACGCGGGCCCCATAACGCGGGCGGAGGAACCGCGGCCTCGATGCCGGTAACTTTCCGCATGCGCTTTTCCATCATGGCGCGGCGCTTCGTCGGGTTAGTGAATTCGTCGCTGATCAGGCCGCCGTCTTCGTCGTGTTCGTCCGTGGCGGCAGTGTGGGTGTGACCGGGAACACCCGGAATGGCGCGCGGCGAAATACCGCTTTCGGTGATCTTGTAGCGCATATAGGCGCCGTTGCCATTGGCCCCGGAAGCGGAGGAAGCCGCAGTGATCAGCTCGCCGCGATCAATGAGGGGATTGAAATCCAGGTCCTTCGGGTCCACGCTGAGCCTGCCTTCCGACAGCAAGAGATCGCACAGCACGATTCCCGGGCACTGAAAGCGATCGGCGATGTTGAAAATCTCGGGGATGACTTTGAAGCAATCCCCAATATCGAGCGGGGCGGCGATCGCACGAGGATAATCTCCGAAGGCAGCGCCCAACACCTGCCAGAGATCGCCCTGCTCCGTCTTTGTCGGAACCCCTGTGGACGGCCCAGCCCGCTGGCAGTTAATGACCACCACCGGAGTTTCCATCATGGCCGACATGCCGAGGCCTTCGCTCATCAGAGCGAAACCGCCGCCCGAGGTAGCGCACATCGAGCGAACGCCGGCGTGGGCGGCCCCGATTGCCATATTCACCACGCCAATCTCGTCTTCCACCTGTCGGACCATGATGCCGGCTTTGCGGGCGTGGGCTGCCATCCAGTGCAAAACGCCAGTCGAAGGGCTCATGGGGTACGCGCAGTAAAATTTCACCCCCGCGGCCGCGCCGCCCATGGCCATTGCGACGTTGCCGCTGAGCACCGCATAGCGGTTCTCCGTCATGGGAAGGGGCTGGGCGAAGGGCCTGAAATTCGCCGTGGCGAAGTCGTACCCAGCCCGTGCGATTCCGATGTTTTCAGACACCACTGCTTCGCCTTTCTTCTTGAACTGCTCGGTCAGGACGCTCTCTAACGCCTGGAAGCCGATGCCCATCATGCTGAGACCGGAGCCCAGCGCCAGCGTGTTCTGGGCCACCTTGTTCCGGGTGATGTCAGCCAATTTTGAAACTGGAAGCGGGCAGAGTTGTACGTTCTCCGCGGTCGTTCCTGGCTTGATCGCATCGGCGTTATAAATACAGGCGGCGCCTTCGTTGAGCAGTCCGAGGTGGCGATTCATGGAGTCCTGGTTCAACGGGATCAGCAAATCGAGGCGGTCACCCATGTTCGTGACTCTTTCCGCGCCGGCACGAATGGTGAGAAAGGTGTGGCCACCGCGAATGATTGATTGATAGGCGTTGTAGGCATTCAGGTGCAGGCCGCGGCGACTGAATATCTTCGCGAAAATGTCGCCCGGGGTGGCGACACCCTGACCAGCGGCGCCTCCGATACCGATAGCGAAAGTCTGCCTCATGCGTAATCTCCAAGCGAAGGCCGCTGGAGCCGCCATCCCTCAGTGCTCAGATGTGCCTGCGGCCCTTGATCGGCTTTGACAATATTGAGCCAACCCGCAACCCAGCAGGCTTCCGGCCGCGCTGGACAGGCTCACGTGGAGTTCTGCATTTTACCGCTCAACCGGATTTCTATTTCGCCATCCTGGGTGCCGACAAGCATACACCTAAACCCTTGGTTCCCGGCATATTCATGCTCGAGCGACGCTAAGTGACGCCCGGGATTCGGCGGCGGGCGCAGCAGAGAAAGATCCTTAATCAGAGCGCGCGTAGCGGCGTCCCGACGTGTCAAAACCCCCTTCGCCGGGTTCTGAAAAGTGGCCGCGTGTATTCAATGAGTTCGAACCCTCGCATGCAGGTGTCAAAACCACATCCTTTCGTCACAGTTCACGAGAGATTTCCGCCAGCCGCATTCACTCCATAACTCGACTAGACTGTTGACTTGGGGCTGACAGGTCGGCACCGTCGGTCAGTCCGCCTTATGCCGTCGCCTTTGCCTATTGCGCGCTTTACTGATCCCAAGCAAAGAGCTTACGGTCGAGGTCGAAGGCCACGCGTTGAGACTTGAGCGAGGTCACCCCCAACAGACCGTCCAGCCCGGCGGGTGGTTTTCCGCCAGTCTCTCCCAGAATAAAAGCATCACGCTGATTCCAGGGCATGATGCCCAAAGCAGCGCCCACAAGTTGTACCTGTTTCACCCGAACCTCACCACCCATGTTGGACCAGGTTCGACTGCCGACAATCTGGATTGCCGACAGGCAATCGCGCACTCCGCTCTCGAAGAAGATGAGATCGCTGGCACCCGTGTCCACCAGAAGAAGAAGCTGCCGCTGCTGAATTTGCATTGCGACAACAACGTAGCCTGGACGTGACTGGTATGGAGTGGCGGCCATCGAGGTGTCGATGGGCCCGAAGACGATTTTCCTGGATAAGTAATCAATAGTGAAGGCGGTTTGGCCGAGAAAATCGAATCCGATCATGGCATCGACTCTGGTCCCCAGGGCCTGCTCAGCAAAAGACAGATCGCGCACCACTACAGGCAGTGCGTCGGCGTGGAGCTGGCCCATTTGCACGTTCGGGGCGTTCGTCTGTTCGGTATCCAGCTTTTGCGTGAAAACCGAAAGTTTTCCGGGTGTTCCCGCAAGACGGAGCTTACGAGCTATTCGCCGATCCAAAACGCTCGGCACTGCTCCGGTATCGATCAGGAAGTTCAGGTTGTTAAGGCTTCCAATGGAGCCACGAACCACCATGGCGTAGCCCCGATAGAGCCTGAACGGTACTTCCCCCGCACTGTCTGCGGCCGCCACGAGCTGCGTCCCTAAGACCCAAGCCGCCAAAATAGCGGCTGCCATCCTCTCCCACCTCATAAGACCTCCTCAGGCGCGTTGCGCTCATGCCGAGAGGTAGCCGGGCTCAGCCGAGGAAGTCCTGAGGCGCGACGGAGGTTACGGAGAGGCTTTTCCGAGCGAAAGCTTAGGAGCGAGAACAAGGGATCTGGTGGGCTATAATCGGCGCAATCCACCCCAGGGGGTGAGGCCATGTCCGGCGAGTTCCGAGTCGGGCCATCGCTCGTCCAGCCCAGCCTGAACAGCATCATCCACAACGGAAAGACGGCGCGCCTTGAACCGAAGATGATGGAAGTGCTGGTCTATCTTGCTGAACACCAGGGGCAAGTCGTCCCGAAAGAGCGGTTGATGCGGGCGGTCTGGGCGGAGACGTTCGTGTCGGACGACGTGCTCACCCGCTGTATCTCCGAGCTGCGCAGGGCTTTGGAGGACGACGCCAAAGAGCCACACGTCATCCAGACGATCCCCAAGAAGGGATACCGACTGATGCCGGCCGTCCTGATGTCGGCCGTCGAGCAGCCTCGTAAGCCGAACCGACGTAAGGTCTCCGCCTACGCTGTGGTGGCAGCCGCAGCATTGATCGTTTCTCTTGCTTTGTACGGCTTGCATTGGCGAGGCAAAATGGGACGTCCAAAAGCCCTCGGGCGAGGGAGAGAAATCACACAGAGGCAGCTCACAAGCAATCCGCCGGAACGCAGCCTGATCTGGGCGGCCATCTCCCCGGACGGGAAATACTTGGGCTACACAGACACGAACGGTCTTTACCTACGCCTGCTTGACACGGGCGAGACTCAATCCGTCTCTTTGCCCGTAAGGTTTGGTGTCAATTCAACATTTGCATGGTTCCCGGATGGCACGAGATTGCTCGTCGCCGGTAGCTTTGCAGATCAAGGCGATAGCGCATGGATCGTCTCAGTCATCGGAGGTGCTCCGCGGAAGCTTCGCAATGGCGTCAGTTGGGCGTCGGTTTCACCTGACGGAAGACGTATTGCGTTCATCGATGTGAATCGGGATGGCCGCCCGCGCGAGCTGTGGGTGATGGAAGCAAGCGGAGAGGAACCCCATCGCATTGTGGCGTTTGATGAAGGCACCTTTCTTCAGCAGGTCTGGTGGTCTCCCGACGGACGCCGCATCGCGTATATGAGGAAGCGTCAGGACTCCAACGGTCGTCCGCGTCACACAATTGAAGCCTGCGACCTCGAGGGAGCTCATTTCACGGAGATTATTGAGAATACTTCCGACACGAATGACTTCTATTGGCTGCCCGACGGGCGCCTCATTTTCGTGCTAGAGAACAAGGCAGGCGATTCGGCATTGTGGGAAGTTGCTGTCGACCCGAGCACTGGGATGCGCATGAGCGAACCGAAGAGGATCATTCACTGGCCCCGTGCCGCTTTTGTGGGCTTGAGCGCAACAGCCGACGGTAAAAAGCTCCTCGTCTTGGAAGGCACGTCGCAGAACGACATCTACTTGGGCGCGTTCGATTCGAAAAGGGCAAGTCTGAGAACTGCTCGGCAATTCACGTCGGACGAGCGAGATGATATTCCCGCGGCTTGGACGCGGGATGGCAAAGTGCTCCTGTTCACCTCCGATCGGAGCGGCAGCTACGACATCTACAAACAAGCGGTCCAGGGTAGCGGTCCCCAACCTATCATTGTAGGTCCCAACGATGAGTATGAGCCCCGGTTCAGCCCAGACGGCTCCTGGGTTCTCTACTGGTCGGGGTCTTTCCCCGACACCAAGCGCCTCATGCGGATCCCGGCTTCGGGCGGCGGCTCAGAATTTGTGCTTACCAGTTCGGCAAATGCGGCGTTCCGTTGCCCATCCTACCGGGGAGGGTCATGCATTCTGAGCGAACGCGACGGAATGCAGCTCCTCTTCTTTCGATTAGATGTCGTAAAGGGGAAGCGTGCTCCAGTAGCCAAAACCGAGAGGCCCGGGCTCCAGATGGATAGTATCGGGGTCCCGATGTGGGATCTCTCTCCTGATGGCTCGCGTATAGCGCTTGAAGACGGCTGCTGTCGGACACGGATACTGGACTTGAACTCAGGTTTATGGCGCGCCGGACCCACCAACGAGGGTAATCTTTCCGGATTCAACATCGCGTGGTCTGCAGACGGGCACGGCATATTCTTCACGAGAGTTGGAACAACGAGTCAAATTCTGTATGCGGACCTCCACGGCCACACGCACGTCGTCTCCGAAGGTACAAACCAGGATTTCTCTTCTCTTGTGCCTTCTCCGGACGGGCGATACTTGGCGTTTTCAAGCAGGTCTGTATATAGCCGCAATGCCTGGTTGCTCGAAAACTTCTAACTTGGATCGATTCGCTGTGGTCGATCTAGTTCGCAGTTATTCATGCCGGTTCTGGACAAAGCCTGAAATCGTCCGCTTATCGAAGGGAAGGTGTCAGAACGGTTCCATTTCGGCACATCTGCAGTCTGATCCGTTACAATTCCACTCATTGAATTGAACCCGCCAGACATATTTGGGAGTGATAAATGGCAAAAACAGCAGGTACAAAGAAGAATAGTGCGTTCATGAAGCCAATGCAGCCTTCCTAGCACCTGGGCCAAAATTGTCGGCACAGAACCGCTTCCGCGCAGTGAGGTCACGAAAAAGATCTGGGCACACATCAAGCAGCACAACCTGCAGAATCCACAAAATAAACGAGAAATCCTGGCCGATGATAAGTTAGAGCCTATTTTTGGCGAGAAAAAGATGGACATGTTTCAGATGACCAACGCGGTCAATAAGCAGCTGAAATAATCGGTGCCGTCACAACTTCGAAGAGCCGTTTCGCTGTAGCTCAAGAAGAATACGTATCCCACGATAGAAATGTTCCTTGTTATAGGCTGTCTCCCAACGGCTCAACACCGTTTTAAATTGCTTGTTGGCATTCTTTAGGGCGACTTGCGCTCTCGGGCGATTTCTCTTAATGCTCCTTACCGAGCGAAGTGCCTCAACGATCTCCGGCTCGATCCGCTTGCGTGACTTCTGAGCATTTCTTATCCATCGAGGTGGAATGTTCGCCCGGAACCTCAAGAATCCGCGTGCGGCCGAACCAGAACTTGACAAAAAGAGCTTGGCTTCCCTGGGCATTATTTCCACCTCCCGGTAGGTTCCGCCGCCGCTGGTCCGGCCGGTTTGCAAGTAATTTACGTCTACTCACAACTTTTGACAAAAGGTTTTCTTTTCGGCGCAGTTTGCAGCTGGGACGCCCAAACTGCGAGTACACACATTGCAGTTGTGCCAGAAATCTGCTGCGCGCTTCCGGCACGACGGAACACCTACCGTCCACGCAGGGGAAAGGCGAATGAAAGTTCCTCATTCTACTGACGTTTGTCGTCGACTGGGTCCAATTGAGGTCCATGGTCAGGATCGTTCAAGACTCATCGACACGCTCCTCTATCCGTTCTTACACCGCACCATCACCACTATGCGATACGCCCACCTGGCACCGGCCCATCAGGCCGAGGCGGTCGAGCGCCTAGTGGTTTCTCAACTAGTACCGGTACTGGCACTAGAACCTCAACACGCGAAATTCGCGGTGAACGCCTAGTGCCCTCAGCGATTGATTCTGTGGTGCCCGGAGACGGAATCGAACCGTCACGTCCCTTTCGGGACCCGGGATTTTAAGTCCCGTGCGTCTGCCAGTTTCGCCATCCGGGCGGGCAGCGAAGTTGTTGAAAAGAGTGTATCAGTTGACGGAAGTCGGTTTTACTTCAGCCGACGCCGTGACTGAATCGTGACTTAGTTCGGTCACGATCGTGTTTTTTTGCTCAGCTTGCGCTCTCTCGACCGCTTCCAGACGAAGCATCGCGGACGCGATGTCGCGCTGGTCTGTGATGTTGTACCGATCGAAGACGCTGCGAGTTTTCCAGCCGCCGATCCGCATGATGACCCCCTCGGAGATGCCCGCTCGCCGAAGATTCCTGGCGGCGGTCCTACGAAGGTCATGGAACATGCGACTTGGGCAGCCGGCATGTTTGCAGGCGTTCGCCCATATCGTGCGAAAATCCTTGATCGGTTTACCGTTCGGCCGCGTGATTAGGAAATCGTCGGGCGTTTTCCCATGAGCACACTCCCGAGGCAGTACGTACTGGTCGTTTGTCATGGTCACGCATCGTCCCTCGCCGTTCTTAGTCGTCCCAGGATCGAGCGTGATGGTGCGTTCCGAAAAGTCCACTGCCGGACGCGCAAGCTTTTCACTTCACTCACGCGCCAGCCATAGCTCCGGCCCACTTCGACCGCTGCTCTGAACCACTGCTCCGGGCAGTATTCGAAAAGCAATCGTTGCTGCCCATCTTCGAGGTACCCCTGGCGAGCCGGGTCTTCCCGCAGATGCGGAATCTTGGGAACGCGCAGCACTTTGGGGGGCGTCGCTACGAGCCCGAGTCGGAACATTCTCTTCAGTGCAGCCAGTTCCCTGTTGATCGTGCCGTTCTTCGCGCCTTGCGCCTGGCGCTGCTCCACGTAGCGGGAGACCAGGTCCGAGGTCACTTGGAAAGCCCGGTAGACCATAAAGAATGGTCGCAGGTGCTTTACCCAGCCGCGTTCGGCATGGGCGATGGACTTCTTGCCCTCGGTTCGGTACTCCCGCAAGTAGGCCGCGGCCAGATCTTCCATCGTCGCTTTGTTGTTGATGGCGGTGAAAGTGTCCGAGGCGATCTCGCCCAGGCGTTTGTCGAGCAGTTTCTTTGCGCACTTGACGTCAGTCGAGTGGGAATTCTCGCGGAATTTCGTGCCGTTGCAGCTAAAGCTAATCCACAAGAACGGTGAATCTGCTCGCTCGTAAATGCTGCCACGTGGCCGGTGCGCTCGCTTCATTTCACACCTGCTTTCCGCGAACGTTCAGTGTTTTGAGTAGCTTCTGACTGTCTTGTTTCATAGTGCCAATGTCCTTTCGTACCCAAGCAGAGATGAATCGGTTTTTCGTTGTGAGCTGAGACGGGTGTTAGAGCACGCTCAGTGGCAGGTCCTAGAAACCCGTTGCACATCCAATTGGGCGACGCTACCGCACGATTGACGCTGTGCAAGCAAGGGGCATATTCTTTATGGCGCTGAACATAGGTAACCCTATGATTTCCGCTGATGAAACAGAATCGTGTGCTGGGTGTCTGTCCGCAGCCTTGGCAGGGATTGTTCGCGGTAGACTCTGCGACACCCTGCTGTCGAATCGCGTCCCAGTTACGTTCGAAAAAGATGACGTTCTCTATGATCAGAGAGGTGGGGATCACACCTTCTTCTTTCTCCGAAGTGGCGTCGTCAAGGTTGGCACAATTACCGAGGACGGGCACGAGATCATTTATGACGTCCGGAAAGCTGGGGAAGTTGTCGGAGAGCTCTCCATGTGCGGGAGCATGCTCCGGTCCGATCGCGCGGTGGCGCTGGAGCGAAGCGAAGTGATCGCGGTGCCTTATGCAGAGATTGTTCGCGCCGTACAGGCAAATCCCGACTTGTTGCGGAAGCTGCTGGAACTGTTTTGCCAATCGCTGGCCGACGCTTACGAACAAGTGAATCGCTTGGCTGTGGACGATGTGACCCAACGGCTGACCAAGGTTCTGGTTGATCTCGCATCCAAGCTCGGTCGCCCCTCTGGAAAAGCGATTGAAATTCCAACCTACCTGACCCAGGAGGAAATCTCCCAAATGGTGGCTGTTCGGCGGGAGAGAGTTTCGACTGCGCTCAACTCGCTTCGCCGTCAGGGGATTATTCAGTACTCTCGGCGCGGCCACCTGGTGCTCGATGTAAAGGCACTCGAAAAGCAGGCTGCCTAAACGCTTTTCTGCCGCTTCCCAACCCAATCTGGGATGTGACAAATGTAACTGACACGCTTCCCTGGTGGTGTTCTGCTGTCTCTGCTTGGTTCTTCGGAATCCATGCTGAGGGAACGCCATGCAGAATAAAACAAAGCTCCTCTCTTTGGCGCTGATCTTGACCGGCGGAGTAGTCCTCGGTCTGAACGCGCAAAGGAAACCGCACGCCGCCAGCCTCACAGACGACCCGATTCAACAAAATGCGACGCGGATGTTAGAGGAAGGCCGTACCACATTTCGCTCTGATACCTTTGGCAGCGAGGCTTTCTGGGGAGATGCCTTGCAGCTGCATAAGGCAATTGCGGGCGAAAAGCTGGGTGGAGTAGGACCGGGGGTGAGCCCCAAGACCGCTTTGGCTGTTGGACTCAAGGTGGACTCGGATGCATTGCCCGAGTCGCTGAAGAGAGACCTTAAGGCGGGAAAGGTGAACTTGGATGACCCGGCTACCACGGCGGCTCTTCTCAAGCTGAACGCAGTGGTCGGTATCACAGGATTCTTTGACGAAAAGGGCGCTCTTCGCTCGATGGGAATCCAGTGTTCCTTCTGTCACTCGACGGTGGATGATTCGTTTATCCCGGGTATCGGGAGGCGCTTGGATGGTTGGGCAAACCGCGATCTGAACGTGGGCGCCATTGTTTCGCTTGCTCCCAATCTCTCTCCCTTCAGCGAACTTCTTGGCACGGACGTCGCTACTGTCAAGAAGGTTCTGGCGAGCTGGGGTCCCGGCTGCTTTGATGCCGAGCTTGACAAGGATGGGAAGGCTCTCCGGCCCGATGGCAAGCGAGCCTGCACGTTGATTCCTCCGGCGTTCGGATTGGCCGGTGTGAACCTGCATACCTGGACGGGCTTTGGTTCTGTACCCTACTGGAACGCCTATGTCGCCGCCACCGAAATGCACGGAACCGGCACATTCTTTGATGCTCGCCTAAAGGACAAAAGCCAATATCCAGTCGCCGTCCGAAGCGGCTCCAGCAATACGCGCGGTAAGCCCGACCGTACCAGTCCGAAGCTGGCAGCACTTCACTTCTATCAGCTCGCGATCGCGGCTCCAGCGCCGCCTGCCAATTCTTTCAACGGAGCGGCTGCCGCGCGCGGCAAAGCAGTCTTCGAGGGAAAAGCAAACTGTGCGACCTGCCACGTGCCTCCTCTTTTCACCGAGCCGGGAAACAACCTGCACGCCCCTTCTGAAGTTTGCACCGATACCTTCCAAGCCGACCGCTCCCCAACCCACAGCTATCGTACTGCGCCTCTGGCGGGACTCTGGACTCACCAGAAGAGCGGCTTCTATCATGATGGACGATTCACAACACTGGCTGAGGTCGTGGATCACTACGAATCTTGCTTCCGGCTCGGCCTTGCGGCGCAGGAAAAAGAGGACATTGTCGAATACCTGAAGTCGCTGCCTGAGAGTAAGTAAGGGATCGAAACATTTGTAGCTGATTATCGTGCAAGCACTGCGGATCATCGCGTTAGTCTGGCCAGGTTCTGCCCGAAAAACAGCAACTCGTACATGTGGTAACCAGGATTTCGCCGTTCATCGGTGTGCAGCGTATCCGACGATTCCGGACGAGTGGTCGGCAAACCGGAAACTACGCGATTGTTGGCGTAACATCGCCATTACACTCACAATCGGGGTAGGTCCATGGTTCGCAAGATGCTTGACCGCTTCGTCCTCCGCGCGACGCCTCCCCTCACCAGACTCGGTCCCGAACTATCGATTGTTGTTCAAGACGGGTCTTATCCACAAAAGACTGGATCGCAGCGTTAAGTCTGCGCCGATCATTCTCACCGATTTCAACGAACCGGAATGGTTGCAGCGTGCGGGAAATCGGAATCAGCAGTTCTGCTGTGCCGAACACCAGGCCAGTCTCCGCCCGGAACATCAATTTAACGGGGGAGCCCTGATTGAGAGGGCTGGACAAGCAAAGTAGCCCACCGGTAGCGGAAATGACCTGCAGTTTTCCATGCACCTGGTGTCCACTCGGGAAGCGAAGAACAGCCGTGGTACTACGTAGCAAGTTCAGTCGTGGCGGTCGCGAGTGAGCTTCTGATTGCGATGGTGGAGTCATGCTCAAGCCCAGTATGTTCCGGGCTTCCGAACGGTAGAACGTTACGGAAGGACCTGCCCGAAGAGCCCTCCGCGCACGGCTGGCGAAATATCGCCATTTCACCCACGAGGCGATACAGTAGCCGTTGAGGACGATCCACTCGCAGAAGCTATGCGATTCCTGCTCGACGCACAGTCGAGCGTTCAGGAGGTTTCACTGTGAAGAAGCACCCGATCGCTGTAAAGCTATTCCTGGTGTTGTTCTTGTCCCTGGTCGTCGTGATCGTTTACGGCGTGCGCGGGCTATACGACGCTCGAGCTCACCGAGCCGCGTGCTACCGCGCCAACCTCAAGAAGCTCAACTCCCTCGAGCCTTCGACGGCGACGATCACCACCGAGGTCCAGGACATCCAACTCGACCAAGACGTGATCGATCAGCTCGAGGGTACAGACGACGACACCGTGATCCAACGTCGGAACCGCATGATCGACGGCGTGAAGCTCAAGCTCACCAAGGTCAACAAGGATCGAGCCGAGGGTCAGCGTCGCACCGAACAGATCCAGGCCGAGCTCTCGAGCTGCCTCGCAGAGGTGAAGTGATGCACGCCTACCAACAAGCTCGAGTACGATTTCACTCACTGACCGGGTTGTGAGTGTAATCGCCTTCCATGAGAAGGCCGGTCAGTGTCAAGAGCGATTTTGGTTGCGTCCTTACCTTGCCTGAGCAGACCGCCTCTGCCGCCATCCTTCCATCCGCACTCTTTGGTGAGCGATTGG
>JBASRS010000016.1:0-74810 GCA_049273945.1 Terriglobales bacterium
CGGCATGCCGTCCAACGGGACCCGCCGCTGCTGAAGCGTCTGCTCCAACATGGAAATTACTCGAGAGCAGCCTTTGCATCCCTTTTTCATTCTGAATGATCACTACCAGGTCCACAGCCTCTACCCCGATCTGCAGCCCCCAGTTTCCGCCCGAAATCGTGATGAACGCCGGTGCACTCCATCCATTGGCCGTGCGGCAAGTGGCTACGCCTTTGCCTCCTTTGCCTCCGAAAATAAGGCCACCTTTGATCATGTGCGGCACAACGGCTACGCACTTTGCATGCTCCAACACTTCTTCCGGAACTCCGTTGTCAGGCATCCCCATAATCTCGTGTAGCACGGTGGTGGCGTTCTCCAGTCGTTCGGTGGCATCTTCGCGCGCAGACCCTGCCCAGCACAGCGTGCCGAGGCTCAACATCGCAAGCAAGAACATTACTTTTTTCATGGACATCCTCATTTCTGCTACCTCTGCGCCGCCTCTCTCAGCTTCGTGCTGTGCGTACACTCGCACACGAATGCGGGTACACATGCGGCGCACCAGTCGATTCCGACCCTAGCAAATCACGATTCAAGAGGTCTGAGCAATAATGCTCACGCTTGCCCACACGGAGTTGCCGCGCAAATTGTCGTGAAAAATCTTATTCAGTTCTTGCACCCTTCTTGCGTGTACTTCTTTCCCGTTTCGGGAATGAAGCCGAGGCCAATTCCACAGATGGTCAATTCTGCTCAGACCTCAGAAAGTCACGAGATTAGAAAAAGTGACAGCCTGCAAAAGAGGCGCAGAAGAGCCGCAATCCGCGCCGCACGAGGGCCAAGGAGAAATATGAAAACCAGCACGAAAGACGGGATCGAGGGCAGCTTTTCTTTGTGCTGTGCTTGGACCAGCAGGAGAGTACGCGTCGTAATCGGTTCCTGCTCCAACGCCTGCGGGCGCCTCGCGATCCTCCGACTAAGCTGAACGCTTCTCCGTCTTTTTGGTTGAGACGGCTTCGACCGGTTTCGTGGGAACTGTGTACTCTTCGGGATGTTTGGGAGCTGGCAGCAGGAGCGGCCGGACATGACGGCGCATGCAGGTGTGGCATCTCACAAGTCGGAGCAAGAACAGCGCAGGGAGCCTTTCCCACAGTGTCTTGGGAGCAGAGATGTAGACCTTGGAGCTACCGCAATACGGGCAATTCTTTAGGCCTATTCGTCGCATCTTGTTCCCGCAGTGGACCAATTTCAACCGTGCAAGTCGTTAGATGCCGTTCCCGCTGCCCGGGGAGGCTCAGGTAGAAGAAGTGCGCCGCACGCCTCAAGGAGTAAAATGCAAATACTCCTCTGTGAGTTGCGACCGACAGGCACCTGCCAAGCCCCTTTCCTTCCACCACACGCACACCACGGCCAGTTGTGCAATTTTGAACAGACTTGAGTTTTGGAACAGATTAGGGTGGCTTGGCATGAGAGTGGGCGGCTCTTAGCGGACGGTTGGCGCCCTAAGGAACGGCCAATGTCAAGAATCCGCCCACTCCTTCATTGTATCGTCCCAGGTCTGCGCAATCTTCAGCCGCACTTTCTTTGCCTCCAGATTCGCGGAAGCGTTTTTCGCGGTTTTGCTTGCGACGACATCGTTCCGCATGGGCGTCGCGCGTCGGCCGTCTCACCTCGCATGCTTCGTCAAAAAGGAGACTCAAAAATGGATAACGAAAAACAATCGGGCCAGCAATCAGGCCAACAAAACCCACCGCAAAAAGACCCCCAGCGCGAAAGGGATAACCAGCAGCAGCGCCAGGGCGGGACTCAGCAGGATCCACAGCGCCGCCAGTCTGGCCAGAGCGAGCAAGATCAGGACCGGGACAAGGACCAGCAAAAAGACAGGAAGTCAGCTTAAGCAATCGGTGGGGGGTCTCGCTTCGCGGGACCTCCCGATCTTCGCCGAGGTCGGTTTTACAAGACAATCGCTACCACTTCTACTGCACCGATCACAGTCCAGCAGATCGCTCTTCCGCGCTCCCCAGCTAACCAGAATCCGCTAGCTGCACTGAAACAAAGAATTGCACTTGTCCATCCGCTTACCAACGCGCCGGGCTTGCTCAACATTTTTAGGAGCTTCATCGGACTATTCTATGAGATTCATTGTGCCGTTTCGCGCCGTCGCGCACCCCGGCAGTAGCGGGAAGCGGGATGACTGTTGAAGTATCGCCATTACACTCACTGACCGTTCTTAATGGCTGGCGACACGGCGGATCAGTGTGGAAAAAAACTTGGGTCCAAACACTGCCGAACCCGGTAAAACCGTGGCCTGTAACGTAGAACAAAGCTAAACCAATCAATGAGATAGCACTTCTGTGGCGACTTCGGGACAAAGGGTTCCTTCAATAGTCTTTCTCGCATTTTTCATGGTATATTCGCCGCTCACTTCCTCCCGGCAAGCCACTTTCAAGTAGACCTTTCAAAACCCTATTAATGGCGAACGCATGCCACATTGCTGCAGGCGGCCGGAGGGTCGCTCAAGGACGCCCAGGCCCAGTTGGGACACACGAAACTTTCCACCACTCTCGAAATCTACACCGTGCCGATTCCCGCACATCAACGGGCAGCCGTCGACAAGTTGGCGCAATTGGTGACCAATGGTGACGAGTTGGAACAATGCGCGGTGGGACTGCCGGACGCGACTCAGCAGATTCAATAAGATGAATGGTAGGCACGTGGGGACTCGAACCCCAGACCTCTACCGTGTCAAGGTAGCGCTCTAACCAACTGAGCTACGCGCCTACACCGTCTGTATTCTAGCAAATACGAACGTTCCTAGCCTCACGCCGCACCCACAATACGCCCACGTTAAGCTCTTCCTAAGGCAATCTGCTCGGCGATCTTCCTTTGGGCCTCGCGTTTTGCCCCCATGGGTGCCTGCGTGTAGAGATCCATAGTCGTGCGCAGATTGGCGTGCCGCATCAGTTCCTGCACGACCTTCATATCCGCACCACTGGACTTCAGCCAGCTTGAAAAGCTGCGGCGGAAGGTGTGCCAGCCGATCGTGCTCGTGATACCCGCCCCATGAGCCGCAGGGCGGACCCGCTTCTGCAACAGGGTATCGGGCCAGCAAGGCTGCCTGCCAGCTCTTCTGGCGCTGGCGAAGACCCAGTCATCCGGTGCTTTGAACGGGGTCACCTGCCACCAAGCCAGCAGATCCTGCAGGGTGCAGTCGTCGATCGGCAGGGCCTTTTGGGAATTCTCCGTCTTGCACCGGCCCACTACCTGACGGTAGATGGCCCGGGTGACGTGCAGTTCCTTGCCAAGTAAATCCACGTCCTTCCACTTGAGCGCCAGGAGTTCACTGATTCTCAGGCCGGTTGAGGCGGCGAGCAGTACCAGAGTGCGTTCAAGCGGAGCAAGCCTGGAGAGCAAAGCCCCCATTTGCCCGATGTCCAGAATCACCGGTATCCGAGTACGCTTGCCGCTTTGGCGGACGAGCGTAATGGGATTGGAAGCGAGCCATTCGTACTCCACTGCATGATTAAAGAGCACATGCAGCAGGTTGCGAATGCTCGAGCGCGTGGGACGGGCAAGAGGCAACTGGCTTAACCAGTGTTTGACATCCACCGTATGCACATCCCCCAGCCCTACTGAACCCCAACGCGGCAGAATCCATTTGCGGATCTGGCAGCGGTAGCGCAGGCGAGTGGAATGCGCTTTCGAACCGCCTTCTGAAGCCTCGGCCTCCGACTGCTCCCTTCCGGGTCCAGTCAGCTCCTGCGCCTCATAGTGCGTCACTAGGTGTTGGACGGTCATACCCACGGGCAGAGCACCCGGCCGGGCATTGATCGCAACCCGTTCGGATTCAATCGCCCTGCGGGCCGCTCTGAGGGTCGGGAACTCAGCGAGCGAGCCCACGATTTTCTCCCTCTGAACGCGTTGTCCGTCACCCTGTGTCTCCCACCAGCGAAACGCCCAAACTGCGCCTTTCTTGCGTTTGCGAATTGTCAAAGATCCTTCTTGATACCGTGCTCGTTTCAAGGTGTGTTCTCCTGTCCACGCGGCACGGAACGCCGAGAAAAGTCTACTAGAGAAGACATCCACTGGTCTATTTCAGAGGCGCGAAAAAGCCAGCGTTTACCAATCTTGTATGCGGGAATGCGACCTTCCCGCGCCAGACGTTCCACCGTCTTGGGGTGCAAATGTAAAAGGCGAGCAACCTCACCGCAGTCGAGCAGACGCTCGAATGATCGTTGCGGATCAATAGCAAATGTGGGTTCGAAATTACTCCTCATCCAAAAGAGAAGACGTCGAAGAGAGACAATATCTGACAAGAAAGAGTGCACACACTATGATAATGAACGGATTTCGATGGATCGCCATGATCCATCAACAGCTTCCCCTTCGCATGTGCTCGCTCGGCGTTCACTCGCATATCGGGAGAGGGACTCATCCACACCTTCTCATACATTCCCTTGACGCGGTTTGTGCGGTATCTATACTGAAGATGTAAGCCAATGCCTATGGAAAATAATGCAAACACTGCACATACTCCCGCCACCAAGGGCGACCTCGATACGCTCGAGGGAAAGCTAGGGGTAAAAATGGAACAACTTCTCTCCAAGCAGACCAAGGCTACGGAGCAGCTTCTGGCCGATCAGGTCGACGTTATTCTTGACGCAGTTGAGGAGCGGATGGACAAGAAACTGGGTGACAAATTTGACCCCGTCGTTACTAAACTGGACGCGGTTCTGAAAGAATTTCAGGACCATCGCGCAGAAGATATAGCCGGTGCCGAACAACTACGCCGCCATGAAGACCGACTTGAAAAGCACGAGGCTCGCATCGGTAAGTTGGAAACAGCTGCGACGAGGGCATAAGTAATCTGTTTTTGGTCTATGCTCATACGCAAGTGCGATATCTGTAAGAAATTAAGAACCGGCATGAAGAGATCGTTGCCGGGATTGAGTGGCCTACATACTTGTTCTGTTCTCGCTGCGGCAAGTCGATCATTGCATTTCTCAAGAAGCGCAAACTTCTGCCCGCGGCTGCCAAGGGCAGACCGTGAGCTGAGTCGTGGATACACAACCGGAAACGAAAAAGAGCCACCGTCCGGTGGCCTTATCTATTTTCCAAAGCGCTTTGCCCTCGCCCGAAATTATTCGATCCGTGATCCAGGAACAATCCCGATAGTCGCCACAATCACCTGCGAAGGATGTCACTTCTACGTGTAGCCCGTGTAGCGACCATGCGGCTTCGCAGCTGTGGAGACGGTTGCTTTTGATTCACCACACCAGTTCTTTTTCGAGTTCTGCCTGGATACCTTCAGGACTTGGGCCTCCTTCTTGGAACATGACTTGAGGTCCTGTTGCTGATTGCAGGACCGGAATACGGTTCCTTCCGGCCCCCAGCCATCGCAGCAAGACGTTACGCATTTCGCGTTAATGAAGAATCAACTTCACTCTAGCGCGATCACAGAATCCATCAAGGTGCGGATATGCACAGTCGTTTGACGTGTCAGAAATGGCAAAAGCGCACATTTCCAGGTGGTTTCGAGCATGTCGTTCATAACCGATCTCGTCGAGGGGGTATCGGACGTACCCGCGCCTGAGGAGTTTCGTACTATCGCAGCTAATGCAAGAGAGGCTGAAGGGCGCTATTTTCGGGAAAAAGATGAGCGTGGCGCAGAGGAAGCATGCGCTGCCTGGGAGGCCATCATTGCGCACCCGAATTTTGCCTTGGCTTCAGTCCCGTTCCGAATTGCAGCATTGATCCGATGCGGCATCGTTTACTTTTTAAGTCACTCGGCCGAAAGACAAGAACTCGACAGAGCTTGTTGGTGTTGGGAGAGAGCAGTTGAAATTGCGCCGGCGGGCTTTGCCCATCTCGACGCTCTTTTCTCGCTCATTGCCGCAATTTACAAAGACAAGTACACGACGAGCTTATCTCTGCTTGATCTGGATCGAGCGATCGCAGCCTACGACCTTGCCATTAGCCATGCTGGTACGCGTGTGCAGCAGTTGCCGATGATTTTGGGCCATTTCGGAATCACACTTTTCCAGAAGTATGAATGTAGCGACGACATAACTCATCTCAATCGCGCTGTGGCGGTCACGCAGCAAGCTATCGCGCTGACGAACGGTTCAGCGTCAGATGCGGATCATCTACATTGGCTGGCTACATATCTCGGGGAGCGGTATTCGTGCACTCGGAACGAAGGCGATTTAGATGCCGAGGTAGACGCCTTAGAGCGATGCTTAAATTCAACTCCCGAAGATGCATCAGCTCTCATTACTCGGTTTGGCAATCTTGGAGTTGCACTTGTCCGACGTCACACACTTAAAGGGGTTTCTGCAGACATAAACCGAGCGATCGATGTTTTGCAGCGAGCCACGGCAGCGGCGAAGTTGGATTCCCTTGAGTTGCCGCTCATTTTGAGCAATCTATCAAGCGCATTCCACTCACTGTATGAGAGCAGCAGCGACATAAACGACTTGGAGCGATCGATAGTTACGGCCGAGCGGGGTATTTCGCTCGTATCCGAACAATCACCCTATCTCCCGCTCCTGCTCAATACGTTAGCACTTGGCCTCCAACATCGATGGGAATCGCAAGGAAATTCGAAGGATCTTGATAGAGCAATCGATTCTCTTGCGCGCTCCATCGACCTTACACCGCCGGGGTCTCGCGGTTTGGCGCTGCGACTGCACAACATGGGCCTCATGCATTTGGACAACTATGATCGGGCCGGGAACGCCGATAACCTCGAGACCGCGATCGCCCTACTGCAATCGGCTGTTGAACGTACCTCAGAGCAATCGCAGGATCTTCCCGGCCACCTCCGGGTTCTGGCACGGGCCAAGCGTGTTCGCTATCAGCGCACGGGTGAGGTCACTGATCTCGAATCCGCCATTGACCTCTACCGACGCGCCCTTGACCTTACACCTACCGAATCTTCAGACCGCGCAGCCTCCCTTTCAAGTATGGGGATCGCCTGTGAGGAACTATACCAACATACGGCAGAATCAGAAGACCTAGAACAGGCTCTTCAGCTTTTCCGGCAAGCTCTAGAGATCGTCCGACCGGATTCCCCGGACAAATTCACTTTGCTGCATTGTCTGGCAAGGGCTCGCATTCGCTGCTACCAAAAGAAGAAAGACGTGGGTGATCTCGATGATGCTATCCATACTCTCGAAGCTGCGCTCAATCGGACCCCATCGCGAAGGTTAGCTAATGAACTCAATACTCTCGGCGTTGCATTGTCTGAGCGGTACGGGCTTACCCATGATGGTTCGGACCTCGAAAAGGCCAGTGGATGCTTGGAGCAGGCGGTGACCGCGACCTCAACAGACTCCCCTAAAATACCAATGTATCTGAACAACTTAGCGAATGTATTACGAGATCGATATAGTCGCACTCGCGACCAAGTGGATCTTACTCGTGCTCTTGAAATGTATCGAAATGCGTGCGTACTTGGCCTTGAGTCGAATCCCAGGGAGGCAATAGGTGCAGCACACAACTGGGGAGATTGGGCTGCGGAGCGTGCTATAGCTCGCGAGACAACCGTTGACGAAGTTGCCGAAGCATATGTGCATGGCGTTAATGCTATACAGCAACTCTTTCGCAGACAATTAACGCTCGAGGGTAAGAAAACGTGGTTGAAGGAGAACAAACTATTCCCTTCGCGTGCGGCCGTCGCGCTAGCGGACGCAGGTCACGTGCAAGAAGCTGCAGTCATACTCGAAGAGAGTCGCGCACTTCTGCTCTCTGAGACCCTCCAGCGTGATCGCGCGGATTTGGAACGCCTGCAAGACCGGGGCCGGAGTGATCTTGCAGATCGGTTTCGCAGGGCGGCGGACCGGTTAAACAGCCTAGAACAGGCGCAACGCTCGGACGACTGGCCTGTCGCCAAGAAAGGTTCTACTGTTGTCGAATTACTCCAGTCGGCCCGAGCCGATCTTGAGAGTGTCGTTTCCGCCATCCGGAACGAGCCTGGATACGAGACCTTTCTGCAGCCTCCGAACTTCGCAGAGATTCAGGCGGCTTCCGTGAATCACCCACTGGCATACCTCACAGCATCACCCTGGGGAGGGTTGGCGCTGGTGGTTTGGCCAGAGAAATATGCCCCACCCTTACATCCGTTCTGGCAAGGGGTTACACCTGTTTGGTTGCCAGATCTCAGCGAGAGCTGGGTGGCGTACATGCTGTGGGTCGGTCGACTTTTCCGAGCGAAGGGCGAGGGCGCTCCAGTCGGATACATGTTGCAGCATTCCCTATGGCACTACGATCGCGGAAGTGCACGGGCACGCAAGCAGTGGGTGGAAGCATTAGACGATACGACTCGTTGGCTTTGGGAGGCGGCAATGGGGCCCCTGATTCACTTTCTACTCGCTTGCGGTGAGCGCAGCGTCGTTCTGATACCCCAAGGCTTGCTGAGCCTTTTGCCTCTTCATGCCGCGTGGACGGAAGATGATACCGCTGCGACTGGACGGAAGTATGCTTTGGATGAGCTGACCATCACGTATGCTCCCAATGCCCGCGCTCTCACTTCGGCTCGTAAGACTACGCAATCCAGTCTGCCCCCATCCTTCCTCGGCATAGCCAACCCCCTCCCATCCACACTAGAGTCGCTGCCCCATGCCTATGGCGAGGTGCAAGTGGTGGCTTCGTACTTCCGGGAGAGCTGTTTGCTCTGCGGAGAAGAAGCATTGCGCGACAGAGTCGTTTCAGAACTGCCGCGCTACTCCGTTCTCCATTTTGCCTGCCACGGCGAGGCTGACCTCCTGCAGCCGCTTAACAGTCAGCTTTTCCTCGCCCATGATCATGCAGTGACGTTGCGCCAGTTCCTAGCCATGAGACTGAATGCACGTCTCGCTGTATTGTCCGCTTGTGAAACAGGTGTGACCGACTTTGGGCTGCCGGACGAGGCGATGGGGCTACCTACCGGTTTGCTGCTCGCAGGGGTCGGAGGTGTATTGCTCTCACTCTGGCCAGTAGACGATATGGTGACCATGATGTTAGTAGCTCGGTTCTACGATTTCTGGCAACGCGGAGGAAGCGAACCAGCGGAAGCGCTGCAGATGGCGCAGCGCTGGGTGCGGGATGCGTCGAATCAGGAAAAATCGCAATACATAGTGTCCGCTTTAAACGACAAGCTTGGACTCCCGCAAGAAACGATTGCGTTATTAGCAGGGCGAGAATCCTCGGGACTTGTGTCTTGGGGCGCTTTCACTTACACGGGCGCGTAGCCGAAGCATGAAGCACAGCAGCTCCAAGATTAGCTGGGCACCGAAAAGGCAAGCTGGGATTCGTAGCCATTGAGGTGTAGATCCAAAACCATAACGCCAGTCGGCACTCTTTCGGTAGGCAGTACGAAATCGACATTGCCATGAATGTTTGTCTCAGTGGCGTGCAGCGCTTCACCTGATTCACGTCTCACAACGACACGCAGTGATTTCTGGTGGGGAACTTTTTCACCATCGATGTCACACTGCAACGAGCCGTCATACTGTACTCCCAACTCAATGCTGTACGTGTTATCTCCTACATTTGCCTCCAGCAGTTTTGAAAGCTTGAGGGAAGGACGTTTGCCGCGGGACCCAACTGCCGACGCTTCAGCAAGAATGCGAACGGAGCCCACCATGACATCCTTACCGTACGTCTTCCCGAGATCGATGACGAACGACCTTAACTGTTCCATCAACCGCCGCCACGCGTCCGGCGATCGCTCGGCGGGAGCCGCCGATGTGCTGTGAAGTTCTCGGTCGACTTCTTTCATGACATCCTCCGGCTCCGCCAAGGCAAGGTACTCCCGATAGCACTCGCTACAAAGCGCAATGTGCGAGTTGATCGTACGGCGTGTTTGCTCATCGACTTGACCTTGCACATACAAGGCGAACGTCCAAGAATCCGGGCAAGGCGTGCTTGGTTTCAGGTCATCGGCAGAAAGCAGCTTCAAGCCTGCATCCAGAATGCGTTTGTGTTCCAAGCCTTGCTCGCTACTCGTCTTCTGATTGTGTTGCTGTGCCACTGCCTGCCTCCCTGAAGTGGAACACGTGTTCACTCATAATCCCGCGTTCGGAAAGGTCCTTGCCTAGTTCGAGGCGGTCCTTTTCGTAAAGTTTTTTCACATCGTCAATGCGTCTCCTAAGAGATTTCTTAAACACTTCAGGCGGCATGACCGCGTTGGTAACCTTGGTCCAGTTATCTTCTTGAGACTGCAGCAGCACAGTCTGAGTGCTTATTGGATTGTCGATGCCGTGCTTGTTAATCACTTCTATGATTATGCGTTTCAGGTCCTCCCGGCTGAGTTTCTGTTCGGGCGTCTCATCTAGGGAGACGTCCGAAGCAGCGTCCAGCGGCACGGGGGTCGGTCTCGGCGGAGGATCGGGTTTCTTGCCCTGAGCTGCGCTCTTTGTTGGCGGCGCAGCACCATACTCGGGCAGCGTAGCACCTTTCTCTTCCTCATCTTGGTCGTCCGGGGACCTTCCAATGATCCTCCTTGCTTTGTCGCGACCGACATTTAGAAACAGCGTGTAGACGTACCCTGAAAAATTGGTGTATTTCTGTCCTTTAGCGTCGCGGCTCTTAATTCTTCGTATGAACGCCAGGTATGCTTCGTTAAGTGTCTCGCGAACAAAACTGTCAGGGTCCCCGTACTGGAGGGGGCAAAGTCTCCAAAGCTTGGAACGCACCTTGCGCTCCAGCAATGGGTAGTGTCGGTTCCATAATTCGTGCAGGACTTCCTTGACTGCAGACTTGATGAACCGTTCCGGCTCCTTCTTGAACAGTTCCTGTTCTTCCTGTGTTGCCGAGCGGTATCTCTCCTCGTCGGAGGCGTGGAGGAGTTCGATCAGCTGTTCGTCGGAAAGGCTGCTGTATGGAGTTTCTGCGAGTGGCGCTGGGGTTCCCATTGGTGCACCCCCGGAGTGTCGTGCGGAGTCTGACACAGAGCAGTCTTCGTTACAAGACCGGAGTTTCGTACCGATCTAACGATGCATCCTGTCTTTAATTAACCCTCGGATCCCTACTCATTCTGGCAACAAAATCCACCCACAATTCACCCACAATAAATATTCCGCTCTATTCCTTTTAACAACTTACGATTGGCGTCCGTGCCGCGTAATTGCTTGAAAATATTGAAGGTTGGGACGTGTCAAGGTAGCGCTCTAACCAACTGAGCTACGCGCCTACATTTTGTTTTCAAGCACTTGCGGTTTTACCTTTGCTTGGCGAGGCTCCAAATGGCTCCATTAAACTGCGCCGCGCAACGGTCCCCGCTGCCAGCTTATTCATTTCCGTAGAACCGAGTCCGGCGAAGTGGTCTGGAACTCGGAACCGAGTTTCATTTTAGCAAACACTCCTTCCTGAGATCTATCGTCGCCGAGTTTTCGGACACTGGATTCTGCAGCGATCGTCAAGCTCTGTGTCCGCCAAAAATCACTCCCAGCTGTAACTAACGTGTCTTCAAAGCGAGTAGTCCTCTCGCTTCAGAGGAAAGATCATCTCGACAACTCGACGCTGCGCCTCGCATTTTGCGCGAGTCCGAGCCTGAGAATAGACCTCAAGGGTGCATCGGCAGTTGGCGTGGCGCATGAGCTCTTGCACAACCTTCACGTTTTCCCCATTTGCTATCAGCATGGTGGAAAAGCTGTGCCGGAACGTATGCCACCCGATGTGCTTTTGAATCCCGGCACGTGCTGCTGCGGGGCGAATGACGCGGGAAAGCAGAATGTCCGGCCAGTAAGGCTTCTTGCCCTGGGTACGAAGGCTGGCGAAGACCCAATCGTCGGAGTGTCGGTAGGCACTATCTTGCTTCCAAGCCCAGAGCTCTGAGGCGAGAATCGGATCCATGGGGACAGGCTTGCGAGAGGCCTCAGTCTTACAGTTGCCGACAATGCTCATATAGATCGAACGCCGCACGTCGATCTGAAGGTGGTCGAAGTCAATATCTTTCCATTTCAAAGCAAGGAGCTCGCTGCGTCGGAGTCCGGTAGCGGCATCTAAGAAGACCATCACACGGAAGCGCCGATCAAGTTGGGAAAGCAGCGCCCGCAATTCTTCAGGCTCCAGGCACTCTGGGATTCTCTGCCGCTTGGCACTTTGACGAACAAGGAGAATGGGATTCCGGCCTTGCTCCAACCCATTCATAACGAATCGCGTGATTGAAGAGAACGCTCATCACGCTACGTATCTTCGATTTCGTCGACGGAGCCAACGACCGTCCGTCTGAGCGCGTCAGTTGACGAAGCCAACGCTCAACCGCCATGGTGCGGACAGCGCGGATGTTTAAGCTCCCCCAGGTCGGCCTCACCCATCTCGACAGGAAGGCTTTATAAACAACTCCGGTGGCGTACGACTTTCCTCCCTCCGTTAAGTCGGGAGCGAGCTCTGTCTTGCTGTAATGATCGACAAGGTCCGCAACCGTTATCCGCTGCTCGCGCTGGCTGTTCCGAGTTTCGTTGATCGATACACGTAGTCCGTTGCTGGCCTGCCAGGCGTCTTCGATACGTGGGTATTGCTGAAGCGTCCCGATCACAGCTTTGCGGCGCACACGCTGCCCTGTTCCTTCAGTGTCCCACCATAGGAATTCCCAACAGTCAGATCCGGTCTTGCGGCGGCCAAGCCGAAGATATCCCCGCTGATAGCGCACTCGCATTCCCACTCCTCCCGTGAAAGGTACTTTCACAGAGGTTAGGTTGTGGAAGTGCGAAGTGAAACCATCGGCCGCCTCTGGCACAAGACCTGGTGGTCGGGGTCGCCTTGGTTCTTCGGAAATGCTCCGGATTGGTACCCTAGGGGAGCAATGTGCTCGGCCGCTTTCACGCCGAGATGCCCTCGGATCGAATTTGGGGGCACGTTGTCACGTCCGACACAGTCCGTTCGTCCCTGTTAGGATGCTACCTCGATACGGTAGCGGGCTCGGCCCTATGACTCGCGTGTTTGTCCGCATGGAGCAGGCGAAAGTCGTCGGTCAGGGTCAATCAACGTACTCTAGGGCAAGCAACCCACACCCGCGAGCATGACGGTGGTTGCAGCAAATCTGCCTCCTACAGGCTTTTCGGTACGAAGGAATTCCCAACGTGAATCCCTGAGTTACGCGGTCCTAAGCACGGCGTCCTGCGAAAGGCTCTTCAAAATGTTGAGACTACGCGAGCTGGTGCTCTGGCAAACGCCGTGCTGTTCTGCTGAGCGCGAATGTCGCTAACTTTTACCAACGGAGAATAGGCAACGATGAAACGAACCAGCTTGATTCTGATCGCAGTTTTTGCCCTGGTGATGTTACCGGCCGCATTCGGTCAGGGCACACCGTCACAGTCCCAGGATCCGAACACGCAGCCGTCCGCCACGCCGTCACAGCAGGCACCGAGCGCACAGCAGCCGAGCCAGAGCCCCAGCAACCCACCGTCCGGCGCTTCGTCACCATCCGACGCGCAGCGTAGCTTCGTCGGCAGTATCGTGAAGACCGGCGGCAAACTCGTGCTGCACACCGGCGGCACCGATTACCAACTCGACGACCAGACCCAGGCCAGCAAATTCGAAGGCAAGGACGTGAAAGTGACCGGCCAGCTTGACCAGTCGTCCAATACGATTAGGATTCAGTCCATTGAGCCGTCCAGCACGATGTAGATGTAGAGTTTGCAGAGCCGGGTTAAGGGGCGCGGCAATCGCGCCCCTCTTTATTGGTTTTCTGCGCGACATGAATTACGGCTGGTAGCAGCTGCGTCCGAGCGTCTGCAACGCTGCCCTATTGCTTCTCTCTCTTGTTCTTCATAGTTCGTTTCGGCAGTGGACCACCCCTGTGGAGGAAATCCTCAGGCGATTGAGCTTGAGGCCAGTTGGCTGCAATCTGATCTAGCTACGCAGTCCACTGTATAGATTCCTTGACAACCCCCTGATAGGGTCTCGTTTGTGGGGCGCTTTATCCGTCAACGAGTTCGCATTCTTGTCGTTGACGATCACCCAGTTGTACGGCGCAGCATTTGCGCAGTGCTTCGTGCCGAGCCTGATTTTGAGGTGATCTCCGAGGCTGCGGACGGAGCGCAAGCGGTGGAAAAGGCGGAGGAGCTTCAGCCGGACGTGGTGGTCTTGGATATCAGTATGCCCGGTATGGACGGACTTGCGGCAGCCCGCCGCATAAGGAGAGTTGATCCTTCCGCAGAAATCCTCTTTCTGAGCCAGCATGACGCAGTCGAGATCATCAGGCAAGCCTTCCGTATGGGCGGACGCGGTTACGTACTCAAGTCTGATGCCGGAAAGGAATTGACACCAGCAGTTCGCGCCGTCAGCGAGAAGAAGCAGTACGTGAATGCCCGGTTTGCCGCCCAACTGTGAGGCACAGCATGCCTTGCAGGCGACAATCCGCATTCTTACCTGGACAATCCGAGTTTTTCGCGCGGTTCAGCCATCTTGTCACTTCATTCCGTCATCTGAGGGTAACGGTTAAGGAGAAATCAAACAATATGCGCAAATCGGTCTCGATAGTTCCATCACTCAGCCTGATCCTAGTGCTGCTCGGCAGCTTCGGCTCGCTTTGGGCGCAGGACGCTACTCAAACGCAGCAGCCGACCGACCAGGGTTCCCAGGCTGCCCCAGACAACACGACCAAGAATCAGCGTGACCGCAGCAAGTCTGAACCGACCGCGGACCAGCAAAAGGAAAACAAGTCGGATCGCGAACTCGCTCAGCAAATCCGGCGAGCACTGGTGAAGGACGAATCTCTTTCCACTTACGCCCACAACATTAAGGTCATTGCCCAAAACGGCGAGATAACGCTGAAAGGTCCGGTGAAGTCTGCCGAGGAAAAGCAAGCCGTGGAAGCCAAGGCGGCGGAAGTCGCTGGCGCTGCCCACAGGGTCAAGAGCGAAATCGAAGTAGCCGGCAAGTAAGGCCGCAAGAAATCATCACAGAGCAACACAGACGACCACAAGAGGAGATTCCATATGGCAGGCAAGAATACGGCAGTGTTTGGTATCTATCGCGATCAACGGAGCGTCGAGAATGCGGTCGACACGTTGCGCCAGGAAGAGTTTCGCAACACTGACATCTCGGTTCTGTTTCCCGAGAACGAGGGGACAAAAGATTTTGCTCACGAAAAGAATACCAAGGCCCCAGAGGGTGCGACCGCCGGAGCTACGTCGGGAGCGGTAATCGGCGGAGGACTGGGCTGGCTGGTCGGTATTGGCGCACTGGCAATCCCCGGTCTTGGACCGTTCATCGCCGCTGGTCCCATCATGGCAGCGCTCGCTGGCATGGGTGCTGGTGGAGTTGTCGGCGGCTTCACTGGGGCCTTGGTTGGCATGGGCATTCCTGAGTATGAAGCCAAGCGATACGAAGGACGGGTCAAAGAGGGAGGCATCCTGCTCTCCGTACATTGCGACGACTCCGACTGGACAAAAAAGGCGAAAGAAGTCTTGGAGCGCACCGGCGCCCAGGACGTCTCTTCAACCGCTGAAGCCAAAGCAGATTGGCAGAAAACCGACACACCCATGCCGCGCGCGAGCTAATGCAGGCTAGCGGATTGTAGATCAACCGTAGTAAATCAAAAGGAGACCCTAAAATGGACAACGAAAAACGACCGGGCCAGCAATCAGGCCAGCAAAACCCACCGCAAAAAGACCCCCAGCGCGAACGGGACAACCAGCAGCAGCGTCAAGGTGGTGGCACTCAGCAAGATCCGCAGCGCCGCCAACCTGGCCAGAGCGAGCACGATCCGGACCAGGACCAGCAAAAAGACAAGAAGACGGCCTAACAATCGGTTGGGGATCCATTGCAAGTTGAAGAAGTGTGTCTGGCAGTTGCTCTGGAGACGTAGCCATTTCGCGTGCAAGAGTTCTTAGAGCTTTACTCTCGCGTTCAAGATTTGGCATCCGGCGAGGACGGAAATGCAGTTTGTCATTGACGAGGATTTCTTCAAGACTGCCAGGCACTTTGCTGTGTTCGGTGCGACCAAGCGGCAGTATGGTGCGGTCTGGGAGGGGCTAGTGTGACATGGGCCGTTACCTTCTTTCCCTGAGGAGATTCAAAACCATGCATTCTGGCGCACGGCAAAAAATGATGAGGATGGCAAGCCTACAAGCACGGCACAACGCAAAGCTGTTCGATATTGGCCACAGGCGGCTGGGCTTGGTGAAATAAGCGCTGCTGAAAAAGTTTGCTGTTTGTAGGGAACCGAACTGACGAGCAAATCAAAAAATGCCTATTGTTCTTTTTTGAATAGCCGCGGAGGAACAAACCTAAACGGACCGATCTCGGGGGAGAGGGCGGTCCGTTTTCTTAATTTCTTCACTCCCTGGAAAATGACTGCCGCGGCGATGGCTCCGAATACTCCTGCTAAATATCCCGACCTCGGTATTTTCGAAGCCTGCTACTCGATTGCTCAGAATCCCGTTTTTTCAAATGTCGCGTAATCGGCTAGACCGCGCCCTCTTCAGAAGACCGCTGGCCCTTCTGGCGCTCTTTCTCCTCCAGGAGCCTGCTGATTTCCTGGACCAATTCCAGAAGACGTTGCGGGTCTTGCTCCACTGAGGCCTGCGCGCAGATCTCTCACCAGCGTTCTTTCTTCTCATTCGGATCGGGTTTAATACCACTTCTCGGTCGGGCTGTCGGTCAGGTTCCTAACTGTACAAGTAAGCACTTAGAAATATGCCGCCATACGTCAAGATGGACAGTTTTTCTCGCTTCGTAATCAACCCTACAGAGTAGGCGTTACGACCACAGCTGTTGTCCACTTGTGTTCAATATTGGGCAGTTTCCATTTGGCCTTTTTCGTCATGCTAGATTTCCTAGAGGGGGGCCCATGGATGACCAAACTAAAGAACGCTGGTTTCAACTCTGTCAGCTAGCCTCGGTTGAGCATGATGCCGACAGGCTCTTGGCACTGGTAACGGAGATTAACCGCTTGCTGGGAGAAAGGGACCAGCGACTACAGGACGGTAGAAGTGGCGAAATGCGTGAACGGAACAAGACTGTGCCGCCAGGCAACCACCAAGATAGAGCACGCCAGCCATATCGCAGTCAGGACGGCGCCTCCAGCGATTGATTCGCCAGCCAGCGTAGCTGCTCGACCTGATAGAATGCGATTGAGGCGGTCACTACCTTCTCCTCTTTCAGGTTCTCTGAACTAGGTCAGTCCATCCGAATTCTTTCTCTTCCAATCACCCTATCTGATTGTGCAGACTCTCAGTTGGTTGGCCTCTATCACGCCTGTGTTTAGATCACCCGCCCCGGGCGACGTGTTCCTGCATGGGAGATCTCGCACTTCTACAGTAAGTACCTAATTTCAGCGCGGCTCATCTCGCTACATCTTTGATCCTTGAAATTCGTCGCACAAGACCTGCAATTGTTGTTGTGCAAGCAACAAACCCCGTCGATATTCCGCAGCGAAAGGGAGGTTTATGACCGCGAAGTGTCAACATGGTAATCAATGGAATAACGGATGCCCACATCTGGGCGTTCGCTCGTTGCCTATCGCACTCATCTTTATGGTTCAAGCTCGATACCGCGGGCAGTCTGACGGTACTGCACAACTTCACCGGCGGGGGGCGGACGGAGCAATATCCGTTTGGGCCCCTGCTGCGTGTGCAGGTGCCCCTATACGGCACGACCAACGGGGGGCGGACCTCAGAACGCGGGAACGGTTTTCAAGCTTAAGCCGTAGTCGATCACCGTAGATAAAAACAACTACTGCATAATTGACTCGCACGCATAAATTGTTTCGCCTGGATCGTTCTGGCAGGCTCCGAAGTGGCCTGAGACGGACGGACTTCCCGCGAAACGCATACAGCAAATACTGTATCGAACCAGCCATGATTTCTGTGGCACAGTGCGATTGTGCCGACTTCCACCGACGCTAAAATTAGGAAACTCTTCGAACGGGCGATATCCGCCAGGGATGAAGCGGAGCTGAAAAGGGTCGCGAAAGAACTTAGGGCAGCCCTCACAGACCACACCCGGGTTACCAGGCCTTCCCGGGTGTCCAAGGCGTCCATTGTCGCGGCCCGCGATCCTTCTCCCCCTCCCTGCGCAAGCGATTAGACCGAGACACAGTTGGTCATCCAGAACGGCGCGCTGTAGAAAGGGAATGCTCGCCCATCGATTTCCATGCCGACAGGTCGCGATTGAGCATGGTTTCGAGTTCCTCCACTTCCGGTCGAAAGCGCTCGTAAAGGCTAAGCACGATCTCCAGAGGCAATTCCGCAAACGGAGGACCGCCCCCCAGGAATAGTTTGCGGAGAGAAGAATTTCTGACGGCGGCAACTAGCCCGTCGAGTCTCCGGGCTTTGAACCAGTCCGCCATCGTGCTGGCGCTGCGTGTGCGATGGTAGCTGCGCGGGTGCGTCATCGTCTCGGAAGTATGCACGCATCGGGTCTGTGACGCGGTCAGCTCGAAGCGCGGAACGCCAATGAAATCGACCAGTCTGTTCAGAAAAGACTGGGGTTCGTCCCGCAAGTCGTCGTAGACCGTCGCCAGGACCTGGTCCTTGCCGAGGGCGCGCTGCCAAGCTTTGAGCTTGGTGGCATACCTGCTCGATTCGAGCATTTCGGGATCACGAACCATAGCCTGCTCAAAAGTCCACGGAATCAGACCGTAGGCACACTTGAGCTTGTACAGCGACATGACACGTTCCACGGGATTGCGGAAGACGCAAACCACTTTCGCTTTGGGCAGAATGTTCGCGATGCGCTCGCTTGCCTCGCTGGAAGCAAAGTACGTGGGTGCAATCTCGCCGATGCGCTGGTCTGTGGTTGAGGCTGGGAAGTGGGCGCGATACCACTCAATCCCGCGATGAAAATGGGTGTCAAAAAACCGTGTCTCTTTGGTCGGGGCCGGCAGCAGGGTACGCTCTTGGAGGATTTCATACAGCCAGGTGGTTCCCGTTCGGGGAGGGCCGATCACAAAGAAAGATGGAAGCGACCGAATGGAATCGGACGTCGCCCGCACTACTCCCTGAGCGTTGTTGATGGACGCCGCGTAAATGCGCTCAATCCATGACCGTTTCCGCGCCAGCTCCTCCGCTCGACTTGACAACGCCCAGCCTTCATCTCTGAAGAGCGACACACGTCCCTCTTCCCCTAACGACCTCGACGAAGCGGCGGCTACGGTGGGACTTCTCTCTTCGATATTAGAGCCGCGCCAAGTCGGCAGGCATACGACGCAAGCTTCGATGAGGGCTCATCGAGACAGGTTGTTCCCTTCGCGGCATCTCTCTACGGGGATCGCTCACGAAGGGATTGCCAGGTATCGAGACCATCACTACGTCCTTGCAGTAACGATGGAGCACGGCGAAAGCATGAGAGCGACGTTGTGCCCACCTGGATTGAAGACGGGAGGGTGCGGTTACCGGTTGAGTCTGACGCTGGGACAGGAATCGGTAGCAGCAGTTCGCGCCATTCGTGAGAGGAACAGTCCGTGACTGCTAGGTTTGCTGTCCAACCGTGAGGCACGGGATCTGTTGCAGCCGGCATGCCGACAAAGTGTTGAAGCAGACCGTTGCTCCCTTTTCCGCCAGCAAGCGGTTGATCTTCCGCATCGCTTGCAGCGCAGCACGCTACTTGGGGGCCACCTGCCAAACAAAATCATTCCGGCTTTGGGATTATTCCGGACGGGTTCGCTTCGACGGTGACCTCCACTTTCGCGCCTTTTTTGAGCTTCACCTCGTTACCACGTTCGTCGGTCAAGGTGTTCTCAATACGAATTTCTTTGTAAAGCGGGTCGGCCCCTTCTTGGATATTTATTTCCGCCTTTTCGGGCTCGCTGGGGTCGGGCGGGGTGATGATTTTCTCCACGGTTCCAGGCAATGTCACACTCGGCTTTTCAGGCATGGGGTCCTCAGACGGGGCGGGTACTGTGATTCTACTCTGATCTTGCCCGATCGCAAGCAGACTAGGCGTCCCGACGATTGCCTGCAATGCGTGCGAAACAGGGTAGAAATTATCGATGCATTTCCTAAGTCTTACGTGACCCGAGAGCCAACGTGAGCACGCCCCCCAGCGAGAAGAACAATACCTACTGCTGGGGGTAGTTTCTCGCTATTCTCGGTCTGGACGCCAATCTTGGCATCTCCGATCTTAACACTGTGGTGCTCGCGGTGAGGAATCGGTACGACGAAAGCCAGCAGTCCCAGCACCAGCAGCAAGACTCCGACAAAGGCAAGGTTCTTCATACGGGGCTTCCTCTCAGGCGATCGGGCTGCGTCCCTGGATCACACGAATCAGCACAACCACCAGAGCCACCACCAGAAGAATGTGAATGTAACCCCCCAGCGTGTACGAACTCACCATCCCCAGCAGCCATAGCACCAGAACTATCACAAAGATCGTCCAAAGCATGTTGGTCCTCCCCCTTTCAACTACTGAATTTGCCTCAAGCGGGAAAAAGTCCGGTCGCGACGACCGGACTCCTCTTCGCTATCAAGATTCGTGGTCAGCCTATGAGGCGCGGCGCCGGCCGCCCTGTTGCTTGTTGCTGGTCGTCCCGCTCTTTGTCCTGGTCGTACCGAGAAGGGTTCCTCTTTGGAATATCCCATTGGTCCCTCTGGCGCTGGTCGGGTTCTTGCTCTTGCCTCGGTTTGTGCGGTTGCCCCGACTGCTCGGTTAGATTCTTTTTCGGATCGTCTGCAATGCTCCTTAAGCAACGCGCGCTACGACGCGATTGCAATACTGTGCAGCGGATCCTTGGTTGCAGGAATGACCCCTTTTAGTTGTCTGCGGATATACTCGGCTGGACCGGAGTTTCTCTGTACTACCAGCGGCTAGGCGGACTTGGCCTGCGCCGAAGAGCATTCTTCGATTGGGATCACAGCTCTTACCGTGGTGCCTTCTTCAGTTGAGATTAGCTCGAGCCTGCCTCCCAATTGCAACATGCGTTCATTCATGCCGCGCAGTCCAACTCCGGGGGCGCCCATCCAGTCCTGGCTTGATTGTTCCAAAGGTCCGGGCGCAAGGCCTTTTCCTTGATCCTTAATTTCCAAAATAGCCATCTCCTCTTTCGTCGACAGCCGAATATGGGCGGTCTGGCTTCCAGAATGCCGGTGTATGTTGGTCAAGCTTTCCTGCAGAACGCGGAAGAGCGCCAACTCGGCGGCGCGGTAGAGACGGTCAAAATCAGCGCAGACGTCAAACGTGGTCTTTATTCCGCTGCGCGCTGAGAACCCGTCAAGGTACCAAAGTATCGCCGATTTCAAACCCATCTCTTCCAGCATCGGAGGATAGAGGAGATACGAGATGGTTCGAACCTCCTTGATCGAAGTCTCAGCCAGCTGGACGCATTCGTCAACCTTCTGCCCGGCCACACCGCCTGGGCCGACGACGGAGGCCAAAGAATCCAGGTTTATCTTCATCGCTGCAAGAGATTGGCCAAGACTATCGTGCAGTTCCCTCCCAATCCGTCTGCGTTCCTCATCTTGGGTACTGAGCAGGTGCCTGGAAAGCTGGCGGAGTGAGTTTTCCGAATCGTCCAGTCTCCGCTGGGCTTCCCTACGTTCGGTTATTTCCTGTCGCAATGCCTCTTGTGCGTACATCCGTTCTGTGAAATCCCGCGTGACTTTTCCAAAACCGATCAGTGTGCCGGCATGATCGCGAACGGCGGTGATGACGACGCTCGCCCAAAACCGGGAACCATCTTTGCGGACACGCCAGCCTTCCTCTTCGAAGCGTCCGTCCTTGGTCGCCGCTTGCAGTTCCAATTCAGGTTTGCCACTTTGCAAATCTTCAGGCGGGTAAAAGCATGAGAAGTGCCTGCCGATAATTTCTGCGCCGTGGTACCCCTTGATACGTTGAGCCCCGGCGTTCCAACTCACGATATGCCCGTCAGGGTCGAGCATGAAGATGGCATAGTCTTGTACAGCCTCCACCAGCAACCGGAATCGTTCCTCGCTCTGGCGCAACTGGAGCGCGTTTTCAAGTGCCTGCGTCTTTTGCTGAAGGTCAGCGATGGTGCGCAGGCGTTCCTCCATGCTGCTCACTCCGAGATAGCTCTCACTGGGAACTACCCCGGAGTGTTGCGCACACATTTTCAGAAACGGCTCGATGTGCCGGTCGTTGTCGAACCCCGTGATGGGGTACGCACAAAGCAGCGAGAAGTAAAAGGTTCGAGCCAGGTCATTCCACAGTTGTTCGACGCGGATTGCTTCCTGTGGTTTTCCCTGCGCCCACAAAAGCGCGACCAGTTCTCCGAAGACCGCGATGCGGGAGTCTTTGCAATCAAGAGCGTTTTGGGCTCGCGTCAAGAAGCTACCAATGATCTCGGTGAAACGCGTCTCGTCCACCTGGCCGTCCACCACAATGCGCAGCAGAATCTCCTCGGCGTCCACCGGAATGTATCGTCCTTGGCCGATTGCCTTCGCGGTGTCCAGGCCGCGCGCCTTTAGTCGCGCTTCAAGTCCGTCGTGGTGTGCCTTGGTGGCGATGACGACCCCAGCATCCCCCACCGCGATCGCTCCGCCGATGAATCGGCAAAGCACATCGAGAAGCAACCCATCATCCGAATACAACTGAACGACGTGGGATTCCTGCCCGCTCAAGATAGGGGCGTCCTGCCCACTTCTCAATTGGACAGTGGAGTCGAGAAACGGAGTATTCATATCAACTCTCCCGTGCATGTGCGGAGTCGCAGCCTCGCTATGATGTGGGGATCGGTCACGATTGACGTAGCCAGTCAAAGGCACACCTCAACAGTGTAGAAGCTACCACTCGGGACGGGGCGGCCACAATACAGGAGAACATGTATTGCTGAAATCGGCTATGCCTATGCTCTTGGCCCATCCTACAACCATTTGTCCAGTTCTATCGTAGGGTAAAAAACACTCGCCACGGTCCGCTTTTCTACGGCCATAGGCCGTATTCCGATGGAAGTTATGATCGAAGGTGTTTTGCATACGAACGTGTCTGGCTAACGCTCGATCTTCCGTGCCCACGCACATCTGTGCTTGCCGCACGTAGCTCGGAGCTCGCGAATATTCGGAAACAAGACGGGCCTCTTACCGCTCACGGCCCTCTTGGGCAAGGACCTTATGTTCGTCCAGGCTTTCATTAGCTGCGAAATGAGTACCATCAGCTGCCCTGATTCAGGCTCTTTGCTGGCCGCTTCACACAACTCTTGCCAGCTTCGGTCTTCAACAGTCATAGTTTGTCTCCTTCGCAAGAAAATTACAAGGAGGAGCCCAACCTCCCAAGCCGTGGTATCGCGATCCGTCATGCAAACGACCTTCCAATGTGGCAATGGAGAACAAGCTTAGGCTGGACAAGGAGTTAGCACGACTGTCGGTCCTTCATCGCAACACGCGTCTCTTGCCGGGCAGTAATTCTGTCGCGCCCCTTTTTCACGCGGCATCGTCGTCTCAATTGTCCCCATTGCCAACGTACAGCATTCCCTGTATGTACACTTGGTTTCATCGATTGTTAAGAAGTGAGGATTGGGCGCCCAATGGAGTCCGGCAGGACTTCGGTTTCTGTACTAGGATTTCTGACTGGTCCGGCCGCCCATCCATTGGAGGCCCCGCAATTGCCTAACCTTCGCATCCTGATCGCCGATGACCACGAGATCGTGCGTCAAGGCCTTCGCTCTCTTGTCGAATCCCATGCCGGCTGGGAGGTCTGCGGCGAAGCGGTAGATGGATGGGATTCGGTACATAAAACACGCGAACTGAAACCCGACGTGGTCGCTCTAGACATCGGTATGCCCAACCTCAACGGCCTGGATGCGGCCCGCGAGATCCTCCGCGAGAATCCCAAGACCAAAATTCTTTTCCTGACCATCTACGATACGGAGCAGGCGGTAAAAACCGCCGTCGAGGTTGGCGCGAAAGGCTTGATCCTCAAGTCCGACGCCGCTTGCGAACTGGTCGTTGCCGTCGAGGCAATTCAAAGGAATTCGACATATTTCAGTTCGCAGACGAGTCAAGCCGTCTTGCGGCCGGACCTTCGAGGCAACCGCCGATCGCTGGAGAAGGACACACTCACCAACCGCGAAAAGCAGGTTGTCCAGCTACTGGCGGAAGGAAAGAGCACCAAGGAAGTGGCTGCACTGCTGAACCTGAGCGTGAAGACCGCTGAGACTCACCGCAGCAATATTATGAGCAAACTCGGACTGCACTCGGTTAGCGAATTGGTCCTGTATGCGGTGCGGAACAGTATCGTTCAAGCGTCTAATCGGGTATCTTCCTCTGCCGACACCAATTCTGTGGAAGCACCCAATGGACCACCCGATCCATCGGTGTAAAAGACACGCAGCCGAGCGCAGGATATCGCCTCGAGTGGCGAGGCGGCGCCCGACTACGAAAAGAGCGACCGTCCAGACCTGCGACCGGAACTTTAGCAGTCTTCTTTGCCGGAATGCAGTAAGCAATGTGGTCTTGGCACTATACGTCCGAAACAGGTAGCCACGGCGCCAAGGCCCTTTTTGTGGTCAAAAAAAGGAAGCAGGAGCGTATGATAAGGATGAGGCAAAAGGAACAGACCTTTTCATCCCACGCAGTCTACCGCTTCACATCGATTTCGTTCAGCACTTGCTGTACGTTGGGCACGGCCTGCGCCAGCTGCTCGGCTTCCTTACGCTTGGAAGTAGTTCTCACGTTCCCTTTCAGCGTGAGAACGCCGTTCTTCGCGTCGAAGCTGATGTGTTCTTTGTCTAACCCTTTCGCAACCAGGACGGCTTTGTAATTGTTTTCGATGCCATCGTCCAGATTGGAGGCGATGCTCTTAGCCTCGGACTCTAGTCCGACGGGCTGGACGCTCACTTCGTTCACAACGATGCGGGTTCCGGCATTGGCCTTGGCAACATAGGCGGCCCGCTGCTTCGCATCCTCAGAATGCAGTGTGCCTCCGAGGGTGATCGTGTTCTTGTCAGTGTCTTCGCTGACACTCACATCCTTCAGGTCAGCTTGCTCGAGTGCGGTCGTGGCCGAGTTTTTGTAAGTCCGTGCTGGCTGCTTCGAGCACGCGCTCGTGACCAGGAAGAGGGAGAGGGCAATTGCGATCGTCAACACTTTCAATTTCATGGCTTTTTTTCCTCCAGGAAAACGTTGCTGTTGTGTGACACACACATCTACCGAACGATAAGCGGTAGCTATAACGTTGATCGATCCGTCGAATGCTGGACGATGAACAGTGATGATGCTGTAGTTTTGAGGAACGAATCTTGCCCGGTGAACGAGCTAGAAGTCTCGGCGGACAGGATGCGTGACCCGCCTGACGCCGTTCCGCTTCGGACGAGTCTGAGACAGGGAAACGGCAAAAGCCTATACCGCATCACTGTCCCGCCTTAACTTAACGCAAGACTCGGGGAAGCCCACATTGTGGATCCGGTATACCACATAGATTGCTTGGTCGGAGAATGTATACGCCCACCGGGTGGCCACAGGCGAGTCGAGTCGACTCGCGAAAGTACTGAGCACGGGGACGCCTAATTAGGGAGAGCCCTCAATACACGAAACCCTGTATAAGCAGAGTCGAGCCACGATAGGCAGCACCCGCACAACCATGCAGGGTTCAAACGCAATCCGCATACTTGCATCTCAGTGTCGTGCACTCGAAACTATCAACTTTGCCGCAACGACCAGGGACCAGTGGAGAGACGGACCTCTTCCTACCGGGCGAGCGAACCAGTGGCGAGGGCAAGCCAGTTGGGAACCTCATCCTTCTCTCGCTCCCGGAAACCGAGTATCACACTCTGCGTCTCTTATTGAGCTTCGTTCACCTTCCACACCACGCCAGCCTGCACGAACCCGGTGAGAGGCTCGAGTTTGCCTATTTTCCGAACCGCGGTCTGGTTTCTCTCGTCGTGGCGATGAAGGGAGGAAAAACCGTCGAAGTCGCAGTTGTTGGGAACGAAGGGTTGGTGGGAACACCAACTGTTGTGGGCCTGAACAGAAGTCCACACCGCGCGGTCGTGCAGATCGCCGGGGACGGACTCCAGATTCGAACCGAAGCCTTGCGGAGCGTACTGCCATCGACTCCCCAGCTTCAATTCATGGCCAGCCGTCACGCCGTGATTCAGGGCATGCAAGCTGCCCAGTCGGCCGCCTGCAACCGGCTCCATAGGATTGAGCAGCGGCTCGCGCGTTGGTTGTTGATCATGCAGGACCGGATGGATGAGGGCTTGCTCCGCATCACCCACGATTTCCTGGCGACCATGCTCGGGACTGACCGGCCGAGCGTGAGTCTGGCTGCCGGCATTCTGCAGAGAAAAGGAACAATCGAATATACCCGCGGCGCCCTAAGGATCCTCAACCGGAAAAAACTCGAGGAATGTGCCTGCGAGTGCTATGGGGTTATCCAGCAGTTCAATGGTCCTCTCGGTCTCAAGTAGCGGGGGGGACCTGACGTACGGTGCGCGACCGACAGCTTTTCCCCGGCAACTAGACTCGCGTAATCTGGATTCCCCAGAAAACCTTAAGAACTTTACCAGAAGGCTATTGACGATCCCGACCCTCGATAGTGAGAGCTCTATCAAGCGGCTCTGCTGGAACTAGATCGCGACAAGCAACTGCAGTACATCGAACTCGCTGAACAGGCCATTCGCGAGCACCGCCACAACCCGCACGAACAGGCGATGCAGGACGCCCTTGCTCGCATTAAGCTGCGCCGCACCGCTTTCCGGGAATGCTGCCAGGCGGCGAGACGAAGAGGGTCGCCTGGATCGTCGCATTCCACTGTGTCGCGGGCCCAGGTTCCTACCTCAAGAGCGGATCGAAACTACAGGCTGAACCTGATGGCGCGCTGCTGACAGATGGCTATGCTGAGGCTGCTGGGAGAATTACCAATGCTCAATTGAGGTTAGGAGGCAATATGCTTTATTGGGCAGCCATGTTCTTAATCATTGCGCTCATCGCTGCATTTCTCGGATTTGCCGGTGTGGCGACCGCGGCCGCTGGAATCGCGAAAATTCTGTTCTACGTCTTCCTGGTCATTTTTCTCGTGACCCTGATCATGGGGCTCGGCCGACGCGGCACCCGTGTGTAAGGCGAAGCTCCGTCGTTCAAGTTCGTAGTGGAATGCGAGGAAACCATGCGAATGCGTCAAATATTATCTTTATCTCTGGTGATTTCTGGCCTGGCCCTGACAGGCACTCTCCCCATCGTTGCTCAGAACGAAAATCCCGCGCCGAGCAGGGATCGCGTCCAAGTCACCGAGCGTCCGGCCGAAACAAACGACTCTCGCGACTCGATGGTAGTGTCCGAGGGCACGGAGATTGTCGTCCGGACTAATGAGGCCATCGACTCGACGACCGCTAACGAAGGGCAGTCCTTTTCCGGAACGGTTCAGGAAGCTGTCATCGACGCCGATGGTAAGATCCCGATTCCAAAGGGCTCGGACGCGCGCCTCGTCGTGCGTCGCGCATCAACCAGTGGCACCACCGGAAGTCCGCAGTTAGCTCTTGGGCTTGAGTCCATCAACATTCGGGGACATCGCTACACCGTGAACAGTGTCGATGTCGAGCAGGGTAACGATCGGGGCATCGGCAAGAACCGCCGGACCGGTGAGTATGTCGGAGGCGGAGCTGTGCTGGGCACGTTATTGGGTGCGATCGCCGGTGGCGGCAAGGGTGCCGCCATCGGTGCGGTTGCCTGGCGCTGCTGCCGGCGGGACCGCCCAGGTGCTGACCAAAGGCAAGGAAGTGAAGATCCCTGCCGAGACGACCCTCAGGTTTCGGCTTGACCAGCCATTAACTCTTAGAGCCACCGACCGCTAAATCTCTCCTTGGCGAACACACTCATGGGCGCTCCTTGACCGGAGCGCCCCTTTTTCATTTGCTCAATTGAGTGTCGGAGGCCATAAGCCCGGAACGGCGGCGCTTCCACCAAATTTACCCCTGGGAATTTCTCGGCGAGCAGGATTCGGTGGATCGAACAAGGTCTTCATTCACTTCTCTGGTTCTCGGCATTTGTCTGATCGCGACAGGGTTGCTACCTGATGCCAGGGGGAACGCATAAAGGATCGAGACCGCTGAACGGCAGAGATCCAATCTTCCCTCGGTCCGCAAACTAGGTCTCAGCAGAGGATCGGCCGCAATGAATCCAGGTGGGGCTCCCGGGGAAACTAGCTTCGGAGCCCCATCATGGATTCGGGACGTGTGCCTGGATTACTTGTGATTTGGGTTCGGCTTGCTGTTGTTGTCGTAGTCCTTGTTATTCCTCACCTTGTCGATGTTGCAGCTCTCCGAGACCATGTCGAGCTTCGACACGATAAACTGCCCGCCCGACGCCGACATTCCGCTGTTCGACGAGGTGGCCGAAGCTCCGCTAGATGCATCCGATCCATTGGCGAAGGTCCCATGAACTGTGACAGTATGGCCCACGTGCGACGCGAAGTCCTGAGAGCCGCCCAGAGCCACTTCCTTTCCATGCTTATCCTCCAGCATGTACTTGCCGCCTGCGGATTCAATGCAACCCTTCATCTTCTTCTCGCCTTTGCTGTCGCCAGCGGGGTTCTGGTTCCCGGAACTGGACATGTCGGGAGCCTGGGACGGTGAAGTCTGGGGCTGGGTAGACGGGCTCGTGCCCGATGGTTGCGGGGTGCCGGGGGTGGTTTGGGCGAGCGCCGCCAGCCCCAACACCATGGCAAAAACAGTTGCGATAACAATGTGCTTCATTCGTGTGCTCCTCACTCATTGATTAGACGAGGGCGTAAAACATCGTGGGGACTCGCTTGCCTGCGCTTTGCTGGCCTTCCGCAAGAGCCGCTCAATCATTGTCAGCAATTCCTCTCGCGGGGCAGACTTCGCGCATATCGCGTCCACCCAATGATGTGCACTATGGGGAATACACGTGCTCCCCGAGTACAGGATCACCGGCAGCATTGGACACCGATCTTTCATCAAGGAAGCCAGCACCCCGCCATCCATCTCAGGCATGTCGTAGTCCAGAATCGCCACATCGGCTGTGTCTGACGCCATGTGCTGGAGAGCCTCCTCAGGAGACGAAGTTGCCAGGACTTCGAATCCCAAGCTCTCAAACACCGACTTGTAGAGCGAAAGCAGTGAGCGAGAATCGTCTACCCACAGCAGCCTGCGACCCTTACGAGGCCGGTGTGAAACTGGATGTGCCGAGGCGATCGCCAGAGAGCCGCCCAAGGCCATGTCGGGTGAGATCCCAGCGGCGGCAACGGCTTGGTCTTGACGCATGAACGGTCTTCTCACCTCTTTAACTTAGGCCACCGCCCTAGAGCAAACAATGCAGGCAATCCTGTATTTTGCACGCACCAACGGTCGGGAGAACGACCAAGCGTCTGAACAACTTCCGCTGGCCGCGCTCACGCAAAACTACAGACGCCCGTTAACAGCAAAACGACCAGAACTAGCACGATCAGTCCTAGCCCGCCGCTCGGGTAGTAACCCCACCCGCTGCTGTAAGGCCAGGAAGGCAGAGCACCAACCAACAGCAGCACCAAAATGATGATCAGAATGGTCAACATGAGAATCCTCCTAACGTCATCTCGCGTCTTGGCATTAATCGACTATGAGATGCGCCTAACTTGGCAACGTATGTCCCGACGAATGAACCTTGCGTCGAGCTCGTGCGCCACTGACGAACTGACTGGCAAAGCCGTTTTTTCTCCAATGACATAGCGCCGAGTTGGATGTGATGCCTCGAAGTTGTGGTTGTTTCAGGAGAGGGCTCACCGGCAATAACTGAAAATGGATGAACGCAGTGGACATCCACCCGGCGTCGGGAGGACGTCCACTGCGTCTGGTCAGCTAACGCTCTGGACCGGCAGCCTGAGCTTAGTTCTTCGGGGGTTCGACAGCTCCCCGTTCCAGTTTCGCCTCCGCCGCATACTTACGCACTGCGGCGAGAAACCGTTGTGAACCCTGCGGAGCGGGCACCCGCCCACTGAGAATATCCTTGAACGGCACTTTTTTGCCGAACAAGATGCGCGTGTCGTCGTCGTCCTGCTTGATTACGGCGCCATTCAGTTCGAGCCCGGCGAAGACTCCCCGCGCTCGTGAATAGGTCAGAACTTCCGAGCGCATTTTCCAGTCGGTATTGGCTGACGCCTGGCGTCCAACCGGTCCCGCCGCGACGGAGCCCTCTGCTCCCAGCTTGAATTTGCTAGAAAGCAGGTGCTCCATGCCTTTGTCGTTCATGACCAGCATGACGAGGTCCACTGCTTCTGCACCAAACTGAAGCCCCCAGCTACCACCCGCGATCGTGATTGGTGCAGGCGCGCTCCAGCCGGATCCCGTCCGACAGGTTGCGACCCCTTTGCCATACCTGGCTCCTACAACGAAGCCGCCCTTGATCATCGAAGGCACAACGGCTACGCACTTGGCAGATTCCAGGACCTCTTGTGGAATTCCCTTGTCGGGTGCCCCCATAACTTCGTCAAGAACGTTGGCAGCAGCATTGATACGCTTCACCTGATCCGACGTATTGTCGTCATCGTCTTTGGCGTACATAGCGCCGCTCATGGCGCTGAGCAACACGCCAATTGCGGCTAGTTTTCCGATTAAGTTCATAGAACCTCTTTTCCTTAGTTGTGATTGCCTCCAGTGCACCATGTTGACGTAGCACTGGGCCAGAATCCATCAAGTGGACACTGTAGGAACGGTGCAATCCTTCCCTACGGTGTTGTCTGCGCGGGCCGTGACGTTCTCACGATCGTTAGTCTCGACGATGGATTGCCGGGATTGGGCCGCTGCAACGTGGCAATGACGATTAGGCGTTTGGGTGCTGGGCCAATGTAGTAGGTGGGATAACAGGTCACGAGGGTCAGACGAGCACCGGAAGTTGGAAGCGTCACGGAAATATCCTTCGGACTGACGATCGATCTACTGGTAACCACGTAGTGATATTCTCGTTGCCCACGCGTCACCAGAATGTCGTCGCCATTCTGCAATTCATTGAGGTGGCGAAAGAACGTATCGCGATGACCCGCGATCACCGAATTGCCCGGCTCGTCCGGCCAGGCGGTCTTTTCGAGATGCCCGGGCGCCAAAAGGAGGGATTTCCTGGCGGTACCCTCAAGAATAGCGGCCTCCAGGTTAATTTTCGGAATCGATAACAAAGTTACGTCCTGCTGATCACCGCTTGCGGCGGCGGTGTCCACCCTCTGCGATCGCCGATGAGATATCAGCCGCTGCTGTTCCTGGTGCATCCAGTGGTAGGCGCCCCCGGTCAAAAGCACAAGCGATATGCCAGTCGAAATCAGGAAGACAGAAGCTTGCCGCTGCACACGCTTGCGCGCCCGCGGATCGTCGGAACCGAGGGTTTTTCGGAGGGCCGCGAGACCACGGAAAATTTGAGCGAACCGGGTCAAGAACGCCTCCCAGGATTTTCAAGAATTTCAGACGAAGTGAACGCGCAACGAATTTTGTCCGGACCGAACTTCAGTCTCCTACTTTCTGATGTAGAGACCTGCTGCCAAAGAAGCCAGTCCCAGTAATCCAACGAGCGGGAGCTCAGAGCCGGTCGCCGGCAGAGAGCGACCAGTCGCGTTCCCGGTTCCGGCAGTGCCGGCCTCCGTTGCGGCCGTGCTCCTATCAGCAGGTTGCGCGGTCGTCGTTGAAGAAGTTTGGTTGCTTTGAGAATCCGCCGCGGAACTCTGGCTGCTTTGCCGGTCGGCGGACGGCGTAGCGGTCGTGGTGGTGGAGGAAGTGGCAGGCGTTGCGCTTGCTTGTTCCGAAGGTGTCGTAGCTGAGGATTGGGCCGTCGTGGTGGCCGCCGCAGACGTGCTTTCTGGGCTGGTCGTCGCCGAAGTCGTTGGTGTGCTCACCGCCGCCGACGGTCCGGAACCCGTGTTGGCGCAGTGATCTGCGATATCGGTGACGTTGCTTACCTGGACAGTGTTCGAGGCATTAGCGTTGGAACCGGTGGAACTGCTCGCGCTGGAACCAGAAGTAGAGCTGCTGGGATTGGAACTGGTATTCCTTGAGTCGGTCGTGGACAAACTGTCAGCCGAGGTGGCAAGCTGACCCGTAACTTCGACTTCGTGGCCTACTTTGCTGGTCAGATTGTCAGTGCTTCCCGTCAGGTTGAAGACGGTGCCGGTACGGTCGTCCGTGAGAGTGTAGTTTCCAGTCGATCCGCCGAGGCAGCCGCGCATCTTGTTGCCCGACTGGTCGGTTGGCATTGTACTCGTGGATTGGGAGGGCGTGGAACTTTGGGTTGTGGAGCTGTTGGGTGTGTCTTGAGCGACGGACAATACTGCTGCCAAGCTCATACCCGATAGCAACAACAGTATTTTCTTCATGGATGGAAGCCTCCGAAGGTTGTAGTCTTCGCCACTCTAAGCATTCCGCGCGCCAATGCCAATCCAGCCTATTCCCTAACTTCCCAAAAGCTTTCCAGTAGAACCGGTATCCGTTTTTGCAAAGATGAGGGGGATGTGTTAGCGCGGCCATCGAACGAGCACTTCGACCTCTCCCCGCTTCTCCATGATCTCGACGCGAACCGTATTGTCCTTACGCTCAAAGTAAAGATCTATGGAAGCAGACCCCACTTCCAGCCGTCTGATCCAAAGTTGTGAAATCACAGGCGGCAGGTAGGACCGTTCAAGAATCAGCCGCTTGCTGGGCGCGTCGATGGACAACCCCAAACAGGCTTCCAATAGCATGAAAACGGCGCCCGCTGCCCACGCCTGCGGAGCACAAGCTACTGGATAGAGGGTAGGACCTTCGCCGGAGGGCCGCTCCAGTCCGCACAGCAACTCAGGGAGCCTGTGCAGATCGACGTGTGCGCTGACGTCCATGAATCCTGAGAGGATACGAGCCGCCAGGTCCCGGAAGCCATAGTTGGAAATACCGAGCGCTATCAGGGCATTGTCATGAGGCCACACCGATCCATTGTGATATGACACCGGATTGTAACGCGATTCGGAAACAGCGACCGTCCGCACGCCCCAGCCACTGAAGAAGTCGGGAGCAAGCAGCGCTCGGGCAATGCGAGTTGCGTGCTCGGGAGTAGCGATTCCGCTGTAGAGGCAATGGCCCGGATTCGATGTCCGCACGCGGCAGGGTCTCTTCTGCCCATCCAGCGCCAGTGCGTACATTTCAAGGTCTGGACACCAGAAGCATTCTTCGAATCGAGTCTTCAGCGTCCCAGCCTGAACTTCGAGTGCATCTGCTCTGTCGTGTTTGCCCAGGACCTTTGCCAGTTGAGCAGCGGCCCGCTTTGCTGAATACACATATCCCTGCACTTCACACAAAGCGATCGGAGGCTCGGCAATGGAACCGTCGGCGTGGAAGACGGAGTCATTGGAGTCTTTCCATCCCTGCTGAACGAGTCCCTTGTCGGAGCGACGAGAATATTCGACAAACCCGTCCTGATCGCGATCGCCATAGCACTCAATCCACTCCAGTGCCGCTTCGATGTGCGGCCAAATCGTTTGCATGAATTCCAGATCCGCGGTCCGCTGGTAGTAGGCTCCGGCCAGGATGATGAATAACGGAGTCGCGTCCACCGATCCGTAATAACGTGCGAAAGGGATCTCTCGCAAAGCTGCCATCTCACCGTGCCGCTCCTCGTGGAGGATCTTGCCGGGTTCCGCCTCCGACTCGGAAATCACATCCTTCGCCTGAGTGGCCGCCAGATACCGCAGAACGCCTTTCGCGATCTGTGGATTCATCCACAAGCACTCCAGCGCGGTGATGATGCCGTCGCGTCCGAACACGGTGCTGAACCACGGCACACCCGCGTAGGGATAGGCGGTTTCGGGATTGCCGACGGTCATCATTTGAATGTCGGCGCTGGAACGTCCTAGCCACTTATTGAACTGTTCATTGGAAGAGTGAGCGTAGCATCCCCCGCTGCTGCTGAAGGTTCGCATCTCAGTGGCGGTCGCTTCCAGCGCGGTGTCAAATGTATTCGTTCGCTCCGGGCAGGAACCGTAGAGACACGAAACAACTATTTGAAGAACACTCTGCTGCTTAGGCTGCAAGAGAATATTGAATTCGCATCCTTGTGCGTTAATTCGGTCCGGGGCGGGTGTACAACGCATGCAAGTGTGTCGCACCACACCATCCAGGCCCCGGTACGAGAGCGTCACGGAGTTGCTCTTCACTGCGGGTTCCAGGTGTTGACCTTTGCGGGCCCGTTTGGTGCCTCGCACCTCGAAGAGGTCGGCGAAGTCCGAGTTGAATTGGATGGCGATCGGAATGGAAATCGGCGAAAGACCGTAGCTTGAAATTGTCAGTTGCTCGTAACATGCTTCCCGCCAGAGCGTCTTGGAACGCGTGACATGCACAGTTCCGCGCGGAATCAGAACCTGGTCGCCCCGAGTAATGTCGACATTGGTCAGGTGTGCGGTAAACAAGGAATTGTCTTCCCGCACCGTCGAACTCAACAGCAGGGGCCGCTGATTGCCAATGTAGAGAGCCAGCTCCGACAGGAATCGGGTACCTTCGAAGAAGATGCCTTCCTCTCCCAGTCCGGCCAGTTCGATGTCGCCGAAGCGGTCGAAGACAGCAAACATTTTTCCGTACTTGAGGACCCGGTTCCGTTCATCGGCGGGCGGGGATTTCGTCGCAATATAGAATTGGGTGGGTCTTGCATCATCCAACGGACACTCCATTACCTAGGTGTAGCACTTCGGGCACCCGGCGAGTTAGCCGCTTGTACACTGCCAGGTAGTCCTTGGCCATCCGAGTTGCGCCGAAGCGCTCTTCGAAGCGTCGGCGACACCCCTCGCGACTGATTTTCGAGACGTGTTCCACCGCTTTTGCGGCGCCTTGTGCATCGTCTACCAGGATGCCCGTTCGGCCTTCCTCGATAATTTCTGGAACGGAGCCGCAAGGATGAGCGATGACAGGTGTACCGCAAGCAATGGCTTCGATCATGACCAGCCCAAACGGTTCCGGCCAGTTGATGGGGAACAACAGCGCTAGCGCATTGCCAAGAAAATCGTTCTTGTCCGGGTAGCCGATTTCTCCAATCAACTCCACCAGAGGATTATTCAAGAGAGGTTGGATCTTAGTCTCGAAGTATTCCTGGTCTGCCCGGTCCACTTTTGCCGCTATTTTCAGCGGCACTCCTGCCAGAGAGGCAATCTCAATTGCCCGATCCACACCTTTCTCGGGTGAAATTCGGCCAAGAAAAGCTAAATACTTGCCCGCTTGATCGTGAAACTCGTATTGCCCCTGCGGCAATCCGTGATAGACGGTCCCTAGCCAGTTCACGTTAGGCAGCGGATCGCGTTGGGCATCCGAGATGGAAACCACGGGCATGTCCGCGAACCTCTCATAAAGGGGCTGAAGATCGGGGATGTCCAAACGGCCGTGGAGCGTGGTTACGCTCGGAATGTTTTCCCGGCGGGAAAGCGGGAAATGCAAGTAGTCAATATGGAAGTGGATGACGTCGAAATTATCGCTCTGGCTAAAGACCTCTTCCAGCATAACGATGTGGTGGGCCAGATGATCAACGCTGGTTGTGCTCAATCGCAAGGCTTCGGGACACACTGGGACGACGTGAGCGCTGGAGACGGAATCGCCACTCGCGAAGAGAGTAACATCGTGCCCAAGACGCACCAACTCTTCCGTCAGATAGGACACGACTCGTTCCGTCCCGCCATATAGTTTCGGGGGAACACTTTCATAGAGAGGTGCTACTTGTGCGATTCTCACTCTAGGTTCCTCTAGAAGGGGTACGCCGGCAAGCCCAGCGAGCGGATCCGTTTGTTGAGACTCAGTTCAACAATTGGGAGATGCGAGTGCGAGGCTGTCTCACCCGTCCGCCGGAGTCAGGGTCGAAGGATTTGTGGTGGCTCTCACACCCGCCATCTTAAGGAATGCTCGTGCGGCTCTCCATCCGGTACATGCTGTAGGCCGCACGCGGATTTTTCGGAAGTGCTCGGCTCCAGTCTTACCAGATGCCCTTGTCATTTCCGGTGAAGCCATGCGCGACCATCGCCGAGATAGCCAATGGCGGTAACAGCGGGAGGCGAAGCAGAGCGCGAAAATCAAGATGCCGTCCCGCCTGCATCAGCTGCGAACCATATAAGCGCGCTGCTGTGAGCTTGGAGACCCGCAGAAAACCGTTCCCGAAGCGAACGCCGTCGCCGCGAGAATGTGCGGCCGCGATGACTTCCCCCGGGAGTGGAACGTCTCCCCCGTAAGACTTGATGTAGCTCTGGATCAAGAACAGAAACGTCGCGACGCCCGGCCAGATACCTGCCACATCTGCTGCTTTCCGGAGTTCGGCAAAGTCTAGAGGCTCGTCCTGCATCAGCAACGTCATGTCAATCATGTCGCACAGCCGAAAATACAAGTGACGATACACTCTCTGCAGAGCAGAGATGACAAGGCGCTCCTCGGGTGCCGGCACATGAAATTTATGCCCTCCCACAACCTTCCGGACCCGGCGGTCTACCACTCGTCTTGCCATCTCCGCGTGCTCGCCAGTCTGTCCCAGGAACTGGACGTGGATCTCAACTAGTTCCGGAAGGCCGGGCACACTATAATTCCATTTGTTCGCCAGACGGTCCCCCCAGCTCCGGTCCACCGGCCGGGCGCCGAACTCCTCTCGCATTCCCTGTTCGATGCGACATTCATCCGCGGTAGTGTAGAGATCGAGATCGGAACCAAGATCCGGCCAATGATCCAGCGATTTGATTACGGCTATTTTGCACCCGCACGATTCCAGGGCATTGCAGATTGACTGCAACATGCCGATGCCGTGTTCGATTCGCGCGCGTTCATTGGCCACGCAATTTTCGCACCAATCTGCAATCCGGCTTTCGCCCAGTGCCACCGCCGCGTTCTGTAGAACGGTCAGCGCGCGTACTACCACTTTGTTCGTGTCTGCGAGCTCAAGAAAATCTGTCAACTGCGCGAGATTCAGTCCGCCGACGTACCGCAGATCACGCTTCAGATTCTCCAAATCTTCCAGCAATGTCTCACGCTTGCTTTCGCAGTACGCGCGAACCATCAACCGCGAGAGTGTTTCCATGTGTTGTGACTGGCGCGACGCACCGTTCACTGTGTCACCTCGATGAAATAAACAATTACCCTTTGATGTGAGCAGCACCCTGCAGTTTGTCCAGCACTGAGTCGCTGAATCGTAAACTCCAAACTACAGCGAAGACCGTATCTGCTTCTTTGCGATCTGCCGCTATCTTGGTGTATGTAGGCTAACGGAGAAGTTCTATTCAGCTTCGTCCAACGTTTTCAGAGTGGAGATCATCGAACTGGCGTTTGGAGGAGTGGCAGCGTGCGCGTAAGTGCGATTCTTGTCGTCAATGACCGGCCCGCCTCAACTGGATCAATCGGCGAGTTTGCTCCCCAAGAGCGACGCAATTATTCCATAACCTGTGCAGAGATCATGGGCCAGTCGGTCCTCCATCGCACTCTGGCGCGCCTTCGGAATGCGGGGATCAGAACCATTTCCGTGATCGGAGGGCCGAATGTACCTGCATTGCCGGAGCATCGGGGCGTCGAAGTCATTTTTACTGGAAACTCGTTCGCACGCTGGCCTGCGGCTCAGCAAACTTTGAGGGAACAAGGCACTCAGGGGATCGAAACCGTTCTCATGATCGGGTTGGGCGCGTACATGGAAGTGAATGTGGCAGAGGTTCTGGAATTCCACCGCACGCAAGGAATGCCGTTGACCCAACTTGCGGATAGCCAAGATCCACTAGATTTCTGGATTGTGGATTCGAACTGGTTCGGCACAGCCGCCACCGGCTGCACTCTTCCCTTCCGCTACGGTGAATTTCCCGGTTTGCCGGTGCCCTGTCGCATGAGCGGATACGTGAATCGTCTCGCGGAAGCTCGCGACTTGCGGCGGCTTGTCGACGACGCCTTTCTCTCGCGCTGCGAGATCAGACCGCGAGGCCGGGAAGTCAGACCGGGGATCTGGATTGATGACGGCGCTCGCGTGCATAAGTTCACCCGGCTCGTGGCGCCCGTCTATTTAGGCCGATGCACGAAGGTGGGGCCCTCTGCAGTCATCACCCGATTCAGCAACCTGGAGCGCCACTGTCAGGTAGGCGCAGGCACAGTGGTTGATGCGGCTTCTGTTCTGCCACACACCGTGTTGGGGAGCAACCTGGACGTGTCCAATGCTGTTGTGGACGGAAACACCTTCGTAGATCTGGACCGGAACGTAGTTTTGCAGATTGACGATCCGAACCTGATCCGCGACACAGCCCCACGCAATTGGCGCACTCCTGCGCATCGCGAATACGCATTGCAACCAACCCGTGGCAAGAACGTTTTCGAATTCGAGTACTCACACTATCTGTCTCGCGCGGCGGGCCGGCTCTCGGAAGTGTTGTTCAAAGGATAAGAAATGACAACTTGCAGAGCTGTCGTCGTGAAACAGTTGCCGGAGAGTGTGAGCGGGAGTCAGGCTCACCAACTCTTTCGGGAAGTGGCGCCGATAGTGGAGGGCGACCGCCCGCGCCTCGTCTTCGATTTTTCTGAGGTACGGCAACTGGACAGCTCCGGCATCGAAATGCTGCTGCGCTGCATGGAAGAAGCCATGAAACGGAACGGTGACGTTAAACTCGCAGCCGTTTCTCCCCAGGCTGCCGTGATTCTGAAATTAACGAGAGTAGACCGACTTTTCGAGATCTTTGAAAAACCTTCGGACGCGGTGGAAAGCTTCCATAGTTTTCCGGTGCAGGCATTCGGGCAGACCACAGCCCCTAAGGATTACGGGGTCATTGGCTGACAACGCCGATGCGGTTTCGGTGCTCGCCGCGACGCACCCGCAGCTAGGATGGGCAGCTCTGGAGAAACACATGAGACCGAAACACGACCAGCAAGTCAGAGTGATTGCCAGCGGGATAGTTCTTGCTTTGCTGCTCCACCCGTTCGCATACGCACAGGTACCAGTTCCACCACAGGCACCTGGTAACCAGTCTCAGACGGGAGGGCCCGCGGCGTCGCAACCGGACGTTGCAGACACTGCTACGCCTCCGTGGGCTACGCAACCATCAGGAGATCAGCTCCCCGACAGTCCCGGCACGGTACAGTCGAGGCTGAACCAGCCGCAAGCGATGACACCTGGTCCGGCTCCGGTAGACAATGACCAGTCCTCCAACACCGGACCGACGCCTTCCCAGCAGCAATCCGATCTCGCAAATGCCCCCGGTGCGCAAGTTCCGCCGGCTTCGCCACAATCAAAGGATCAAGTTCCAGACAGCCCCAGCGCTAGGCAACCGGCACCCAGCCAAGCCGACACGCAACCATCTCCGCAGTCGCAGCAACAGCAAAGTCCGCACGAGCCCCTGGGCACGGCCGCTGCGGAGTCGGTGCAGACCACCGGAGTTGCAGCGTCCAGGCCGGCTGGTGCAGCGGTGGCTCCGGCAAAGCAGCGCCGCGTGCGTTCCATCCTGATCAAAGTCGGTGCGTTGGTCGGCGTTGGAGTAGCAGTCGCAACAACGATGGCCCTATCTCAAGGCAGTCCCAGCAAGCCCCCCGGCAGCCACTAAACCGAAAAATGGCGGAATCCGAACAACACGGCACGGCAAAGCAGATCTCCGGGCGACCCTGTGTCGTGAGCTTCTCAGGAATTGACGGGGCGGGCAAGACCACGCAGATCGACGCGGTCCTGGCTTGGCTGCGCGACGCCGGACTCCGGGTACGCTCGCTGCGGTTTTGGAACGACATCGCCGTACTCGGACAGCTGCGAGAAACCATGAGCCACACCGTGTTCAAAAGTGAGAAAGGCGTGGGCTCTCCCGACAAGCCCGTGCAGCGGCGCGATAAGAACGTTCGCGCCTGGTATATGACAGCTGCGCGGCTGTTTCTTTATTTTCTGGATACGGTTCGATTGGCGTTTGTGGTCGCGACCACATCCGGAAGGGACGTCGATGTCGTCGTATTCGATCGTTATCTCTACGACGAACTCGCCAACCTGAACCTGGGGAATCCCGTTGTGCGGGCTTATACCGGGTTGCTTCTGAAGCTGGTTCCGCATCCAGACATTGCCTTCCTATTGGACACTGATCCGGTGCAGGCCCAGGCCCGTAAGCCCGAATACCCGCTCGACTTCCTCCACAGCACTCGCGCTTCTTACCTGGCTCTTGTCAAACTAGCAGACGGTATGACTGTCATTGCACCTCTCGCAGTCGAGGACGTGACTCGGGCTGTGCTGCGCGAGGTGGACACAGCACTAGATCGTTCCGCTCCGAAGGCGTCTCCCACGAGCAGCCGCTTGTCTACCACTGATCTGACAGCGGGTCTCACCAGTAAATCAGGCTAAATTTGTCAACAAACACCGAGTGCGGCGACTGCTTGTAGTTTCCATCCATCTGATAATTGGCGGTGACGCCGTACCAGTTGCCCACCCAGAACGGCGGTAAATAACGGTCAATGACGGTCGTCACTCCGTTCAGCGTAATGGAGTGGTAGAGGAGTTTGTTGTCCCAGGTGCGCTGCACTTGGAGGGTCAGGTGGTTCCAGGAATTGTTGATGGGTTTACAAGGGACACCAGTCGGAATCCATTTCCAATTGACGTTGTCCCAGACATCGAATTCGTGTCCGCCTGCGATGCGGCACTGATGTCCCCAAGTGAATCCCATCGTGTCAAAGTACTGGTTGATGTCGAACTCCAGCACCTCAGACAGCTCGAGTATGGAGCTGTAAAAGTAGAGATCGTACGTAAAGTTGTGGAGGTTCGGAACGATCTTGTGATCGCGATCGGGCATGCCCTGCGACGAGAAATCGCCAATCAGCGGATTGGTCCACAGCACATCCGAGTACGGCTTTGTGCCCCCGATCGAGAACTTGGTCGCGTTTCCACTGAGCGACGGCGATTGGATTCCCTGATTCATGGACCATGTGACCCCCGGGCCACAATCCACACAGATGTCGTACTTTGGCGGATACTCACCGTATCCCACCCACCCGCCGCTTGCCTGCAGATTGTTGAAGGCCTTTCCGCCAACCGTGATTCTTGCGTGTTTGAACTCGCTCCCGCCGCAGTAGTCCCACTCTTGCACGACCGTATCGTAGGTTCCTGGGTTCAGGGTCAAGCTAGTATTCAGTTTTGCCCCATTCACCACGTAATTCAATTGATTGTTGACGTAGATGCCCATGGAGGCGACGCCCTTTCTACAACTCGTAGTGGCTGTGGCCGCATAGCTGACGGGCGCATTCACGCCAGCATTATTGGCAGGCGATGCAACCCACACTCCGCTCTGAGTGTTGACCGTGATAGCCACCGGCGTAAAGCTTGCTCCGCCACAGTAATCCCATTCTTCCACTACCGTGTTGTGGCTTCCAGGAGCAATGCTCAGATTGGTATTGAGGTTTTTCCCATTCACCACGTAGACCAGTTGGTTGTCAACGTAGACGCCCATGGAAGCAACACCCTTCGAACAGCCCGTGGTCGCGGATGCCACATAGTTCACGGGTGACCCAGCGACGCTCCCATTGCCCGGAGCGCTCACATTGACGCCGGCGAAAGCGGGCGCTACCAGAATCACAACGCAGGAAATACGGATCAGATCGTTGCACTTCATGCACGCACTTCTCCTGAGAAGGTTGGTTTCTGCTGTCTTGCGATGTGCGAACTGCTCGATGGACGAGCCAAGCCGGAAGCGGCCCTCGTGTCTGCAGCTTTGTCTATCGGCTAAATCCGAAATCTCAACACGCCTCAGGGAACAGTAGCAGGAGAGTAATACCGTGTTTCCCCTGTGTCAAAAGTGAGAAGGGCATGCCCTTCCAGTATTAATTATTTATTACGTTCCAGTTCTTCTTAAGCGAATTGTGTAGGGAATCCGACCGACCACTTATCACTCCCACGCGACCTTTGCAGGACACCCGACCGAAGGCTGGCCAACATATAGTCATCTCGCGCCATCTCAAAGCTGCTTGAGAGAAGCCATTTCCAGAAAGGGACGTTGATGCCGGACTCAATAGCCGCACTGATCCGTACCAGGACTGCGAAGCTTAGAAAGTTATTGCTCCCAATGCTGGAAATCTTGACGATGTTCCTGGCTGGATGCCGCGGTCTCGGCAACGACACCAATAGTCCGCCGCCACCAGGCGACATCAAGCAAATCAACCACATCATCATCCTGGCGCAGGAAAACCGCGGCTTTGATCACTACTTTGGCGCGATGCGGCAATACTGGGCTGCGAATAGATATCCTGACCGGTCGTTCGACGGGCTACCACAATTCAATCCGGCGTCAGGCCCTGCCCCTCTCCAAGGACCAGCCCCCACCAACCTCGGATGCGACCCGGCCTTCCCTTCCCCTGGCAACGATTGCACGATCAACGCCAACAGTCCGCAGGTTGAGTCTTTCCACATGGTCTCCATGTGCGAAGAGAACCCAAGTCCCTCCTGGAATGAGAGCCACGTCGATTGGAACTTGAATGATCCGCTTTCGCCGACTGCGAAACTGGACGGATACGTGTGGACCGCAGCTCATGACGCCAGAAGCCTGGGGTTCTTCGACGTCGATGGCAAGCGCGCTATGAGTTACTACGACGGTACCGATCTTCCTTACTATTATTTCCTGGCGTCCAATTTTGCCACCTCGGACCGGTGGTTCGCGCCGGTAATGTCCCGCACGCAGCCCAACCGCCTGTTTATGTTGGCTGCGACCGCAGCCGGCCATGTTTATCCGCCGGCGCCGGGATCTCCGCCGCTGCCCAATCCAACTATTTTTGATCTCCTCCAGGCAGCGGGCGTCACCTGGAAGGTCTACGTTACCGACTTAACGCACGCGAATCCGCCAGTACAGAACAGTGCGCTGAACTTCTTCGAGACAGCGGGCAAGTATCCGAATAACATTGTGCCGGCTGCCCAGTTTCTCACTGACCTTACCAACGGCACCTTGCCGGCAGTGGCCTACATTGAGCCCGGCTACAACAGCGGGTTCGACGAACATCCCGGAATCGACGAGGACGTTCCCGGCGCGAACATACGAATCGGAGCCCAATACGTTTCGACACTGATCGGTGCTCTGATGCAGAGTTCTTCGTGGAAGGATTCGGTCTTCATCCTCACATATGACGAGTTCGGCGGCTTCTACGACCATGTTCCGCCACAACCAACCGTGAGTCCCGATGGCATAAAGCCGATCGATCTGCAGCCCGGTCCTCCTCCCAACGGTCCCGACATCTGTGTCGGCAGCACTGGACCTACTTGCGATTTTGTTTATACCGGCTATCGGGTTCCGCTGATTGTCATCTCGCCTTTCGCCAGGAAAAACTACGTTTCCCATACGGTTGGGGATTACACAGCATGGCTCAAGCTGGTGGAAGCGCGCTTCAGCCTTCCGAGCTTGACCCGGCGAGATGCGGCCCAGATGGATATGACGGAGTTCTTTGATTTTAAGAATGTTCCGTGGAAAACGCCGCCCACACCGCCCACCCAACCGACGGACGGGCCCTGCTATCTAAACCAGTTGCCGTAGAATGCCTAAACTACACCTTAAGACCAAGAGGCTAGGGGGTCAGGGCCAGGTGGTGCTTTGACCCGGCCGGCTCGGTGGAATCAGCCATGGCGGGTTGTCGAAATCGTTGCCTTGGACTGCACGGGGCTTCGCACCTTCTCCCTGGGCTCCGCAAGCTAAAGTGCACCTGCAGCCAGTGAGAATTAGCAAATTTCTCCAAGCATGATAAACCATGCGCCTTGTGATGCAGCGCTACTTAGCACTTACTGAATTGACAGTTATGTCACGGCTTTGGTAGCGCGTGCCGTCGAAGCTGGCTTGCACCGTGACATCGGCGCCTTGCCTGAGATCCGGGGCAAGCCGGCGAGCCGGCGCATCGAAATACACTTCATAGCTCTTGTTATCGCGAGGATCCACCAGAACCAGCAGCCCGCGACGGAGGTCGAGGTGTTCGATCCGACCTGCGAACACGTATGCCGCCCCGGGCGAGGCAAGAATCGAGATCTGGCGCACAATCGGAGCCTCACCGTCCCCCGGAGTGAACACTAGATTCACGAGTGTTCCCGGCCGCAATTCCGCCGGCTCGGCAGTACGGTCTCCATTCAGGATCGCCGCGTTACTGGCGAGGCGCATCTTTACCGGTTCCGGAGAAAGCGTGTCGCGCACGATCAACTCTCCGCTTCCCGGCCGGAAGTCGACGATCTGACCGCTGCTCTGTCCCGGCGGTCCCTGGGCCGCAATCCGGATATTTCGGGCAAAGATGTCAGTTCTGTCCAGCGTGGTATCCAGGTACGCCCTCTCACCGGTTTTGAGCTCGTCCAAAGACGCGGCTTTTCCATCGCGAAACACGCGTGTCCGCTCGTCGAAGAGCACTGCCGTGCGGCGTCCTCCAAAAACTTGAAGAATCAGACGGTCGCGTACGTAATCCACGCTTTGAATCGTTCCGCCGAGCAGCGTCGCTTTCCCCGAAGGCAGCGGCGTAACGTCCGGTAAGGGACGAGCGCTGCCTTCCTCCCTTGGACTTATGGCGTTAGCGCTCGTGGCTTCCTCCCTCGTCTTGGTCACTACCAAAGGCGGAGAAGGCGCGGGAGATTGGGCGCACGCCAAACTCACCAGAATCGCCAAACTCGACAACAATCGAATCACCGACACACCTCCGCCTACGCCGCGCCACTTACGATGCCTCCGGCCGCACTCGGGTAGCCTGGAATCTCCACCTCACGGAGCAAAAGTGCGTGGCAGCTGGCAGCACCGACTAACGGTCTCGCATCCAAAGACCGCCGACACTTGTGTGCGGAAGGGTGACATGGCCACTTACTGGAAACGAGCGCTCTTTACTGTTGTGTTGGCAACTTGGTTAACACCCAGTGTGCTCGCCGGAGACCTGAGAATCACGATTCCCAAGCGCAGTCAGCTGACGCCGGTCCAGCGGTTGAACCGCGAGGGCGTGGAAGCCGTCCGAAAAAATCAGTACGACAAAGCCAAAGCACTTTTCTACAAGGCTTACCTTTTTGATCCTGGCGATCCCTTTACCTTGAACAACCTCGGGTATATCGCTGAGCTCGAGGGCCAGGTGGAACGCGCCCAGGCTTTTTACGGTCTTGCCTCGGGGCAAGCCACTGAGGCATTGATTGACAGGGCAAGTTCGTCGAGGTTGGAGGGGGAATCGCTGCAGAGTGCGATCAGCGCTGTTCACGACACTCCCATGCAGATCAATCGCGCGAACGTAGCGGCCGTCCGGCTGCTATCGGAGGGCCGCGCGTGGGAAGCTGACATTCTGTTGCAGAGTACTCTGGCGCTCGATCCAAAAAATGGATTCACTCTGAACAATATGGGAGTTACCAAGGAAGCTGAGGGTGAATACCGTGAAGCGCTGAGGTACTACGGCGCCTCGGCGGATTCTCGTACGGATGACACGGTGGTGGTGACGATGAATGCTGCCTGGAGAGGAAAATCGGTCAGCGAAATGGCAACGGAAAGCGCGAAGAGACTGCGCGCGCGCATGAATAGCCTGCAAAGCCCGGAAGCACAGACCGCACTGCTCAACCTGAGGGGCGTCTCCGCGATGAACCGTAACGATTGGCGCGGCGCGTGGGAGAATTTCTCGCAGGCCTACAAGCTCGGCCCCAACAATGCCTTTTCGCTCAACAATCAGGGATACATGGCCGAGTTGAACGGCGATCTCGAAACTGCACAGGAGTTCTACCGGGAAGCGCAAAAGGCTGGCGGATCAGGTGTTCGCGTCGGTCTTGCCACTCGCCAGGATGCTGAGGGAATAAGGCTCTATTCGGTCGCAAATGGAAGTGAGGCCGAGGTATCCAGCGCACTTGAAGCTGCCAGCCAAGCCCGACGTCGAAACCCTGCTCCGATTCAACTCAAACGCCGGGACGGCACGCCCCTCGCGGAGCCTGCGACGCCGCAGCCGACCCCTCCGCGGCCTTAGACATTATTCTTAGCACCTCTGCCTTCCCTAGTTAAGACTCCAGATTTCCACAACGCCCGCAAATAACCCCGTCTTTTCCTCATTTGTCGGTAGGGTACCCGACGCAGAAGCCCTGTAGTAATCGGGCGTTTGCCCGATTGCGTCAATACAGGATTCACTGTATTTTCCCGGTGACAATCCAGTAAATCCTAAGGTGCGCCGATCCTCTTTCGGGTGCGGGAAGCGCTCGGACAGGAGACGCGCACGGGAGGCGCCGTTGCCCAAATCATGGTTCTGTTTGATTTCCTACTCTCATTCGCCACTCTCTACTTCCTTTTGCGCAAAACTGCTGGCGGTCGCAATCTTATTGGTCTCATTTAGCATATTGGCGCAGGCGGAAGTTACGGCGGTCTCAGTCCAATCCCCAAATCTGTCAGTGAACAGCACAACGAATCTGGTCTCCCCCATCCATCTCCAGGCAACAGCCGAGGACACGGCAACCGTTACCGGATATGTGATGTACGTTGACAACGTAAGCGTCTACCGCAATTTCAGCCCCGCGGTTGATGCCTGGATAACCCTCCCCCCCGGCAACCACACACTGTACGTGAAGTCCTGGGACTCGCACAGCAGTATGGCGACGCAGACTTACCGTATCAACGTAGTGGGATTTGCTCCCCCGACTCCCCCAGTGCATGCGCACCGTTATCTAAATATCGACAATGGCACGTGGACGGTCGATAACAGTCCGCCAGTCGGAGGGCAGTGCAACCACGGAAGCATCGGACCGTTCTGGAGCAGCGCGGATCCCAACACCAACAACCTGCCGGCGTCCGATGGAAATGGCCAACATTTCATCCTGACCAGCGGCTGTACATACGACGACAGTCTTTTCTATCGGAAGTACAGCAAAGACCCCTCCAGATTATTGGGTCACACAAATTTTCTTTGGGACTTCTGGTTTTACATTCCGACCACCACTAAGAACACCACGATACAAGCCCTGGAACATGACATGTTTCAGGCTGTGCAGCTGAGCGACGGCGTGCATGAATTTATGTTTGGATCGCAGTGCAGCTACATCACGAATCAATGGCAACTCTGGCTCCCTCGGGGTGGCAATCTCACCTGGGTTGACGCCGGCATATCGCCGTGCCGGTTTTCCACCGGCACCTGGCACCACGCTACCTACTTCCTGCAGCGGGTGACGCCGAGTGGATATCAGGAAATTCCGAAGGGTTTCAACGCCGCCACCGACCGCAATACAAGTTTGCGATACGGAACACTGACCATTGATGGACACACCATGTACCTGGGTGGAGTTGCGTGGTCCACCATCCCAAAGCCGGCGTGGTCGCCGGTCATCGGAGTGCAGCACCAGTTGGATAGCTCGGTGGCGGGAGCGATCATCGAGGAATACACGGACGGAGAATCGCTGATCTCCTGGTGAAGCGAGGCTCAGCCTTGCGTTCGTGACTGTCGAACAGGACTACGTTCATTCGCGGTGCCGGTGCCGTTCTCCGGCGCCTCTTCTTCTTCCGAAGCGCCCAACCGTGGAGCCCAATCCCCAACCGGGTCGGGTGGGAGCCCGTACAGCGCGGACCGAAACGAATGATGGCGCCAGCGATTCAGGAACACGGCGCGAGTCGAAAAGTCGAACGTCCGTTTGCGCCGCTTCAGTTCAAACCAGCGGAGATAGTGGCGGACCACGTGCGGCATGGTCATTCGGATCGCCGCGTTGTAATTTTGCTCCGCGGCCCGGCGCTGCTCTTCGGGGGATTCCAACAACGCGATCAATTGGGCCGCAAGATCGACCGGGTCGCCAGTTTTGTAGAAGTCGATCGCCATATTCTCGTCGGCTGCCATATCGCGGAAATCACCGATGTCGGCCGACACCACCGGCACTCCGTATTCGCATGCCTGGTGCGCAGGGCCGCTCGATCCGGTCGCCGAGTCGTACGGCAGGACCACAACGCTCGTAGTTCGGAAAAGCTCAGGCACCGCCTCTTCCGCCACGTAGCCGCGAAACTCGATCCGCTTGTTGTGGCCATAGGTATCGCGGATCGACTCCCAGTAGCCGGGTTTAGTGTGATGATTCGCTCCCGCGATGATGAGCCGGGCATTCGGCACTCGCCGAAGGACCGCGGGAAATGCTTCCATAAGGGTTTCCAGCCGCTTGTAGGTTCCCCAGTGCCCGATCGCCAGAATACGCTGGTCCGGATTGCCCCGCAGCGAGAAATCCGGCGGACTAGGACACGCCGCGAACGTGCCATGTGTGCCGAGGAGGACGTTCTGTGCGGCATACTTCGCCATCAAAGTGCGCCGGTACCCAGAGAGCAACACGGAAACGGAGCTAGCCCTTAGCAGAGCCCTAGTTGCCATCTCGCTGCCGAGACGGAAGACGCGCTCCTGCTTCACGCCCGCTCCTGCAAAATCCACGTGCTCCAGAATGTGGTGCAGGGTGACATGCGTGAAGTAGCCCATCGCACGCGTCAGAGCCGGTGTGCACAGGCCCGCGAAAGCGGCTACCGGATGCTCCTGAGTTGCGAACGTCGAATAGACCAGATTGAACCAAATGACATCCGGCCGCAGCCGGCGAACGGTGCTTGCCAGATTTCCGGGAGCCGCCAGGCTGTTCGACTCCCAGCACCGGACGATGTGAAAGCCCGCCAATTCCTGCTGCTGTTCGGAACTGAGAGGCTTTCCATCTTTGTCAGTAGCCCACTCATAGTTGGTGAGCTTGTCTCCAAGAATGGTGAGATTGACGAGCGGGTTGCGCTGCAGTTCGCGCGCAAGGTGAAAGCCGTATTCATTCAATTGCCGGCCGCTGGGAGGGAAGGCTGTGACAAGACAAATCTTCATTAGGGCCCGATTCTCAAAAAGATTGCTTAGAATAAGCTGATGCGAATAAACGGCTGAAATTGCTGATTCTTCCCGCCCGTGAAATTGAAGAAACTCTCCTGTTGCAGGCCTGCGGAGAAACGGATCGGATAGCGTAGCGGGAGCGCCTGGCCGCCTTCTTCAAATACGCGGCGAACCGGCATTGCGTAGGAGATGCTGAAGCCGCTCTCCACCGCGTCGTAGACGTGAAGACCCATGTTTCGCGAATAGGCCACGGATGCCTCCACGCTCCACTTGCGTCCAATTGAGTATTCGATGTTGGCGGCCGGACGAAACGCTTGCGCAATCGCAAACTGCTGGCCTTCCACCCGCCACGAGCGCAGATACTCTCCAACGGCCCGCAAGCGGAAGTTCTCGGAGAACTGCTGTTCGATTCCGCCATAAGTGGAGGTGTAGTAGAACTCGCGTATGACAGGAAAGAATTGTTCGTCGCGAGCCCCCCATCCTGTGACGAACGCTGTCTTTCCCCAAGGCCTCCCGACCCGGAACTCCAGAGCACCGGCCAAATTGCGAGAGCGGAGGTTGCTTTCGGTGAAGGGTCCGGCTTCGCGAATTGCATATCCCTTCGCGGAAACCCAATTGAAGAATGAGCTGGTCGACATGTAGGCAAACTGCCGGAAAAGATTCTGATTCATGTGGAAGGGATCAGCCGAATCCCTGCGCAGGGTCTTCTGGAGACCTGCGCTGAAAGTGAACACGTTGTTGCCCAGACGGAACGTGGGATTCACCGCGAAGTTAAAGGAGTAGTCCGTAGTGTTGCGATCGATGATCGTGTTCGCGCTGGGGAGCGATATTTCGCCGCGAGCATTCCGGATCTGGAAGAATCCGCCGGCATCCGGCAAACCCGGGAGATGCAGGTGGTAGCCGGCGGTCCATTGAGTCTCCAGAGACGACCTGGGCGTAGGCAGGAAGCCCTGCGGGGCGCCCACTAACTGAGCGTCCAATGCATACACGGTAGTGTTCTCGAAAATCGGGGCGACCGAAAAATCCGAGTGCAGGCTCACCGTGTGGTTGATTCGGATGCCTTCGTCGCCTCCCGCACGCAGCAGTTCTCGTTCTGCCGTGGGATCTTCACCGGCGGACTCAGCGGCCTGCGCAAAAGCGGTCAGCGCCCGTGCGTTCTGGTGCTGCTGGCGAAAAACATTTGCCCTTGTCAGCAGGTACTGGTAACTGGGCTCGGAATCGGTCAGGTTGCGGCTGATTGAATTGATCTGGCCCTCCGCTCGCGGCGTGTCGCCGAGGGCCAGGTACGTATTTGCGAGACCGAGGCGCACGCTGGTTTCACTCGCCCCTGCCGCCAGCGCCCGCTGAAAATAGGTTTCGGCCAGTTGGTATTCATGCATGCCCAGGAACAAGTCGGCCGCCTGCATCAGTTGATTTCCCGTCGCAGGCGGGGTGCGGCCCTTGGCTGATTCCATCAGAGCCAATGCAATCTGGCGCCGCGCATCGTCCGTCTCATCCTTCTTCATCATGAGCCGGGCCACGGCCAGACGCACGCTAATGCGGTCACTTTCGGGAGCCGTGAGAGCGCGCTCGAAGCGTTCCAAGGCGGCATCCTGTTCCCCCAGCAGGCTGAGCGCTTCCCCGGTGGAAAGATAGATAGTGCTTGGCCCTTGCTTCTCTGCAAGTTGAACGTACTGCATGCTCCGCCCGCGATCGACCAGCTGGGCATAAGCCCGAGCGAGCTGTGCGTAGACGGCGCCATTATTGGGGGACAGTTTGCCGGAGGCTTGCAGTTCGTCGACCGACTCACGGTATTCGTGCAGGTCGTATAACGTGTTGGCCAACGCCAGGTGAAGCCCCGCGTCGTTGGGCGCGCTCTTAAGGGCGATGCGATATTCTACCGCTGACTGCTTGAGCATTCCCTCGTCGCCATACGCCGTGCCCCTTATCAAATGCAGCGCCATCGACTCGCCCAACTCTTTCTGCGCGAGCTTGGCGTGCTGCAAAGCGGCCTGAGGCCGGTGCAGGTCAAGGCTGGCATAGGCAAGCCCGAGGTGAGCCTCACCATTCTTCGGCTCGAGCCGGAGCGCCGCTTCAAAATCCGCTGCGGCGGGAGCACCTTTGCGGAGGTCGTGCAACACGAAACCTCGATTCACATAGGCAGTCGCCACCTTTGGATCGCGCTCCAATGAGCACGTGAAAGCCGCCTGCGCCTGATCGAGCTCTCGATTATGTTTGTGGACATACCCAGCTAAGAGAGGAAGGGTCGGCTCTTTTGGCATGATTTCTTCATACTTCGACGTCAGCTGCAATAGTTCGTCGTACCGCTCCAGATGGAGCAAGTCATATCCCAAATAGACAACTACGTCGCGATCCCTGGGCAGCTTCTTGATCGCTTCCTGCCCGACCTCGGCCGACTCCTGATACTTCTCAGTCCAGGTCAGATAGCGCTCTTTCTCCCTCATGACTTGCGGATCCTGTTGCATTTCCGGCGTGGCACGACTCAGCCATTGCGCCGCCAACGGGAACTGCTTAGCCTCTATCCCGGCATTCATGCCACCGGCAATGACGAGGCTGTTCGTAGGAGCGAACTCGTACGCTTTTCGATATTCCGCTTCGGCTTTCGCGAAATCGCGGCGGGAGGTGTACATGTCGCCCAAAGCGAGGTGAGGCACATACAAACGCGGATATGCAGCCGCGAGGCGTTGAAAGTATTTCTCGGCATCCCGATCGTGGCCGAGTTCACGCGACACTGATCCGAGGGACGTGAGAGCCAGGCGGTGCACAGGATCGATGGCAAGGATTTTCTTGTAAACGCGGATTGCGTCCTCGCCACGCCCCATTTTTGCGAGCACGTCTCCGTTGAGTTGAAGCGCGTTCGGATCCTTGGCATTCAGTGTCAGAGCTTCGTTTACATCTTTCAAAGCACCTTCGGTGTCGCCGCCTGCCAATTTGATCATGGCCCGCAGTCGCAGAAAGTCTTCTCGACTTCGTCCCCGCACATCGAGGCTCGAGATTTGCGACTGCGCAATCCCCAACTGGCTTTTGGCAGCGCCTTCGTCGTGCAAACGCTGATAGAGCTCCATCAGGTTCATGTGAAGCTGGACCGGATACAGAACGCCCTCGGGCGGGGCCTGGGGCAAATTACTCAGTGCGACGTTGTGTTCCCGAACGGCATCCTGGTTCCGTTCTTCGAGGCGGGCAACTTCGCCTCGGATCGCGTGCAGGCGATAGTGTTCCGCATCCAAGCCCGAAGCGCGCTTAAGGAAAACCTTGGCGGCTTCGATCACACCGGCTCCCAGCTGGGCTTGCGCCGCCGAAAGCTGCAAATTCAAGTCCTGGGAGGCAGCGTCTGCCGCCTCAGCGTATAGTTTCGCGGCCTCCTCCGGCTTGCCGGAGAGTTGGTACGTGTAAGCCAGCTCCGCTTTTAGATCTGGACTGGAGTTGCGAATTCCTCTCAGAGCAGAAATGGCCGCGGAATAGCTTCCAGTCTCCCGATAGAATCCGGCGAGCGACTGTAAGACCTCCGGGTTGTTAGGCGCACGCCTCTTGGCCGTCTCCAGATAGCGCTTGGCATCGTTGAACTGCTTCATCCGCTGATACGCAAGCGCCAGCAGCAGTTCCGAGCGAGCCCCGGGTTGCAGCCGTTCCGCCCGCTCCAAAGGGGCGAGTGCCTGATCGTATTGTCCCGTTTGCAGAAAGATCTCGCCGAGCAGCAGCAGGTCTCCCGTTCGCTTTGGATCGGAGGCCAGGACCCGATTCAGGAGCGTCTGCGCTTCATTCTTGCGCCCCATCGCGCTGTAAGTCTGAGCCAGGCCCGACAAGCCCTCGAGGGACGAAGGATTTGCACGTAGCCCGAGATTGTAGGCATCGACCGAAAGTTGCGACTTGGCGGCGAGTCGTGCCGCGTATCCCAGCAAGAACCACAGCTGGGCATCGTTCGGAGCAGACTGCGCGGCGCGCTGCGCGTAGTCAACTGCCGCAGGATAGTTGTGACTCCGCAATGCCGTTTCAGCAGCGCGTGCCAGGCGAGCGTTCTGAATATTTGAGCCCCAGCCGAGGACCTTCTCATGGGACTGAGGTTCCGACCGCTTTTCAGGAGACTGAGCCTGCGGCCGCGACTTCTGAGTCTGCGGCTGCTCGGCAGAACGCGAGTTCACCTTATACGTCTGGTCCTGGCCGCTCGCGCATGTCGCCACCGCGAGCGTCGCCAAAACAGCCAAATATCTCAGGTAATGAATCCGGGAGCTCAAAGCGCCTCCGCCGAACTTCAACTGGATTTCCGCTGCTTCGATTCGGAAGGCTCTCCGTGTGTTGGCTGATCTTGTTCGATTGCCTACAGCCGCTTGGCGCACAGGGGTTCCAAGCAACCCGTTTGGAGGCCGGGGTAATCCAAGCTGCCGACCGGGAGGATGTCTGTGCAACGGCTTGAGTTCATTGAACGTGCAGCGCGGCCCATCCCGCTCGGCCTGATTTTTTTGGGGGCTTTCGTAATTCATGCGCCGCTCCTACTCATGAAGCTTCCCCTGAAGTCTTACGACACGAATTTCCACATCTTCTTCGCGTCGCACTACTCGCGGCACTGGTTCGACCCGTGGAACCCGAAGTGGTACGCCGGTTTTTCGCAGACAACCTACCCCCCGCTGCCACAGCAGTGGGTGGCGTTGCTGTCTCGCCTGATCGGGCTGGACATGGCATACATGCTGGTTCAGTTCGCGGCGATTCTTCTTTTGGCGCTTGGCGTCTACCGATTTTCCAAGTTGTGGGTGGACGCGCGCGCTGCCGGATTCGCCGCTCTTGCCAGCGTTCTTCTCGGATCTGAATCGTTCCTGGTCTATTCGGCCGGTCAGTTATCGACGACCTTTGCGGCGCCTCTCTACCTGAATGCGCTGCCTTATCTTTTTCAGTGGATACGCTGGCGCAATTGGCGCTCCTTGCTTAAGGGTTCAGCGCTGGCGGTAGCTGCCGCCGCTGCTCACCACGCCACGTTGCTGTTCGGATCGTTCCTCTTTGCTATTCCCGTGCTGGCGCTCGCAATCATTGATGTCCGAGACAGCCGGCGTGCCCATGTGGGTAGCTTTGTCATTCGCACCGTCTTCCTGGCCGCACTTGTGGGAGCAATGATCGCATTGGTCCTCTTGCCCTTCTGGATCGCCCTCATCAACTATCCAGTCACGCAGACTCCCATCCCCCATCCCAGCCGCTCGAACTACATTTTGAGTCCGCAGTGGGGACTGAATTACTTCCTCGTTCCGTATGGAGCGCTGATTCTGGCTCTGCCCTTCATCTTCATGCGCGGTTCGTCGAACCCGCGCTTTCGTCCGCTACTGATGGGTTTTTGGGTTGCGTTCCTGTTAGGGCTAGGCGGGACAACTCCAGTCGCTAGACTCCTTCTGGGACGCACTTTCGAAGTGCTCACCATGGAGCGTTTCACCTACTGGGCCACGCTTCTCGCTTTGCCGTTTGTGGGCCTGCTGGCAGAGGAACTCATTGACCGCTTCCAGTGGCGAGCCGTGGCCGGCCTGACGGTAGCAGCCGGGTTGACTTGCGCCGTGGCCGTGGCCTGGGCAAGTTATCGGCCAGCCGACGCCGAAGACTTCAAAGTGGACTCCGTGGCTGGCTGGCTGAATCGTGACGGCCACGACAAGTATCGCTACGTCACTCTCGGCTTTGGCAACAAGATCGCGCGGCTGGCGGTGCTCACTAACGCCAGCAGTATCGACGGCGAGTGGAACTCCGGCCGCATGTTACCGGAACTGACCGAGCATGGCGCGGGTGCCCTGACCAGCTCGAAGTACTTTGGAAAAGCTGGCCTGGACGCCCTGAGCGTAACCCTTCAGCACGCCGACCGCTACGGACTGAAATGGGTTTTCATGAAGGATCCGTACTACGAGCCGCTCCTCGTTTTTTCCGGCTGGCGCAAGGTGGATGACTTGGAGAACAGAACGATCACAATCTGGAGTAAGGACTCGGTCCCTCCAGCCACACCCATCGACTCGCCGCAGCGACCGCAGGCATGGGAAGGGGTGTTGTGGGGCATTCTGCCGATCGGCAGCAGTGTCCTCGCGATGTTGCTCGTCCTCATCCCGAACCGGCGCTGGGCTGACCAGAAAGTGACGGATTCTACCGAAGCCTCTCCGACCCATGAGGATCTCGTTCTCGGGAGGCTGATCTCGTGACTGGCGGACGATTCCTAGCTTTGATCCTCGCCGTGGCCACGGTCGCCTTCATAGTGATCGGCACGCTATGGCCGAATCAGTCGGGCTCGTCGGTTGCCGATTCCAAAGCCCGACTGATGGGTTCTGCCTCGTCGCCCCAGGACGCCGTAAACAACTTGATGCAGCAGATTGGCCGCCGCAACTGGGAGGCCGCGTACTCGAGCCTTGCCAACAAGGGAGAGTTCACCGAGTCCGACTTCGTTCGCGACTTGAACGGCAACTACGGCAGTCTTCGCACCTATGCGAACCTTGACGGCTTCGATGTTCAGCCTCTTCGTGCGTCTGCTGATGAAGCTCAGGTGCGTGCCAGGCTCCGGTGGGCATCGGTGGTGGGGACTTTCGAAGATGCGCGTGATCTTCGCGCCGTTCGAAACGGCAACCACTGGCAGGTGGTGTGGCCCATCGTCAAAGAGGCCAAGGTGCCTCCGCAGGTAATTCCGGTGAACTACTTGCGCTGGGACGTGATCTACCGGGGAGCCGAGGATGATTGGGGTGCCCAGAATGTCGAGGCGCCCCACGTCCGCATTGTGGCGATGCATCCCGTGGACCGCGGCGGTGGAGTCGTCATTCTGGGAGAACTCTTGAACGAAGACGTCGTCCCGGCCTTCGTGACGGTGAAAGCAACGCTGCTCGGAAGCAATGGCCACGCCCTTGCGACCGAAGACAGCTTTGACAAGATTTCTCACATCCTTTTGCCTAAGCAGGTTTCCCCGTTCCGCATCGATTTCCGGAATGTCAGGCTTTCGGAGGTGGACAGCGTTCGCATCCAGCCTTCCACCAGTCTTGTGGCGGCTTCAGCCGATCCGGTGATCGGGATCGAATCTCAGAAGCTCAATCCGGTGCCGGAGCCCTCGCTGACCGGCGAACTTGTCAATCAGAGCGGACAGGTGGTCAACGTCGCGCACGTGATCGGCACGTTCTATGACAACAGCGGCCAAATAGTCTGGGTTGCCGACGAATACCCAAGCCGTGCGCTGCTGCCGCAAACGCCGGTGCCGTTCACGATCGCACTTCCCGCGGACGTGTCGAGCAAGGTCGGAAGCTATCGCGTAGTGGCAAGCTCCTACAGTTCGAGCCGATTTCAATGAGATGCTGGGTCACATTTCTGTGCAGGTTAGTGGCCCTGTCTGTGCCTCTGGCATCGGGGCAATCTTCAGTCCAGTCTGCGGGGCTGCGCCTTCCTGACACTGTTGAAGCAGGGACTGCGTTCTCCGTGCCCACGACCGGGTCCGGCCAAGCGACCTTGTACATCGTCGGTCCCGGAGACGCCCTCCGGCACCAGGTTCAACTGGGGGAAAATATCACTTTCGGCCCCGACGACCTGCACAACGCCGGCCATTACGTAGCGTTTCTGGTTGCGGGTTCGTCCACTCAGAACGCGCAGTTCGAGGTCGTCGCTTCCCGTCAGCCCGCCACCCTGAGCTTTCTGGCGAAACCCTCCCGGTTGCCGGTGAATCTGTCCAACGGACTTAGCGGCGTTGTGTACGTCTTTGACGTCTTGCGCAATCTTGTAGTTCAGCCGCAGCAAGTATCTTTCGAACTCTCGGACTCGATCGGGCGCGCTCAATCGCGCACCGCAACAAGCCGCGAGGGCGTCGCCTGGGTAAAGATGAATTCTGCGGCGAAGGCAGGTCCCGCCCAGTTTCAGGCAGTTGCCGGGAACATTCGCGAGAAGCGCGTGATTCAGCAAGTTCCCGGCGATCCCTGCTCTATAAGGATGACCGCTCGCGGATCCGGCCAAGAAAAAAGAGTCACGTTGGAGACTGAACCCGTGCGCGACTGCAGCGGCAATCCAGTACCCGACGGCACGATCGTTACATTCACAGAAACGTATCGCGGCGGCCAATCGACAGTGGACGTACCGCTCAAGCGCGGCGTAGCGCATACCGAAATGCCTGCTCGCAACGGGGCGGTGATTTCGGTGGCGGCCGGAGTCGTGATGGGCAATGAAATTCGCTGGAGCGGCGGCCTATGAGCATTATTCCCGGAACTCCGAGAACACTCTTGGCGGCGTTGCCAATCCTTGCTGCACTCTTGTTTTTTGGCGCCGCCCAACCATCAGTGCGTGTAGCACCGATGGAATCCGTGGGGCCGCGATCCGTGGAAAAGCAGACACAGTCTTCCGTAGTTCGCGACTACCTGCAGGCGTGGCAGACGCTGGGCAGCGCTTTAAGCCAGAATCGGACTGACTTGCTCGATGGATATTTCGTGGGCATTGCCAAAGAGAAATTGGCCGACACGATTCGCGAACAACAGAGTCTTGGAATTCAGACCACCTATCGCGACCAGTCGCACGATCTCCAAGTTGTCTTCTATTCGCCCGAAGGACTCTCGATTCAACTAGTGGACAACGTCGAGTATGACGTCGAAGTTCGCGACCATGGAAAAACGGTGGGGACGCAGCACGCTCGGACCCGCTACGTTGCCGTCCTGACTCCAACCGAGTCGAAATGGAAGATTCGCGTCTTTCAAAGCGGAAGCTGATCGCGTGAGGAGGATCGATCCAGACTTAAGCCGCAAGCTGAATTGCAGTGAGAAGTTTCTAAACCCGAACCCAGGAGCTCCTTGAATGATCTCGACAGTCATACCCATTTACAACGAAGAAGAAAACATCTCCCTACTCCACCACGCGGTGAGCAACGCCTTGAGCGAGGTGGATGCCAGTTGGGAAGTAATCTACGTCAATGATGGCTCCGACGACTCGTCTCTCGATCTGCTGCGAAAGCTGCAGTCCGACGATCCCCGGGTGGTCGTGGTGGATCTTTCGCGAAATTGGGGACACATGGGAGCGCTCCACGCGGGCCTGCAGACGGCGCGCGGCGATGCCATCGTTCTGATGGATGGCGATCTCCAGGATCCGCCCGACGTTGTGCCCAAGATGGTGGCTGCCTGGCGTGGAGGCGCGCAGGTAGTAACCGCTGTTAGGAGAAGCCGTCAGGAAAGCCGCAAGGCCCTGGCACTGCTGTTTCCACTTTTCTACCGCGTGCTGGGAGCGATCTCCGACTATCCCATTCCGCTAAACGCAGGCATTTTCGGCCTGCTGGATCGACAGGTTCTGGACGCGATCAACGGTTTGCGCGAGGGCAACCGGTATCTTCCCGGTCTAAGAGCATGGGTCGGATATCGTACCGCGATCGTTTACTACGACCGGCAGGACCGCGTCGGCGGCGAAGGCAAGCTCAGCTTTCTAAGCCGCATCAAGTACGCCATGGACGCCATCAGCAGCTTCAGCTATAAGCCTCTGCGACTGAGCTTCGTGCTCGCAGGGCTGGGACTCTTCGCCGCGGCCGTGCTGGGAATCATCGCTCTCGGGTCTGATACCAACTCGATGGCGTATGGCTTATTCGCTGTCATCTTCCTGATGAGCAGCCTTCCACTTCTGTGTGTGGGAATTCTCGGTGAGTATATCGGCAGGGTTTATGACGAGGTCAGACAGCGGCCGGTCTCGATCATCAATCGTGTATACCGCACCGAGCAAGGGTTTAGCGCTCCGCAGCTCAGTTCTGAGAAGATGACCCCCGGGATACACCAGGCCACTCTAGAAAAGATATTTCCGGCAGCATAGAGTCGGTGGGTGCCTTCAGGCTAGTGTCCCGGAGATTCGGAGACCGGCTTGCACTTCTCTAGCCCGCGCTCAATCGCGGTGCTTTCTTCGTAGTCATTCCAGGTCGCAACCAGGAGAAAGGGTAGGGGATTGTCAGCCGGATAGTACTCCCGATGAAGTTTCATTGTGTCGGCAAACGTTGCACCGCAGCGCTGGGACATGTATCGCCCAAGACCCCAGGACGCCTTTCGGTCGTCGAATCCGGCCCATGCCGCTCCCACGGCGATCTTGTCGGCATACCTGGTCTGCATCGCGTGGTAGAAGTCACGCAGATAGTCTTCTCCCCAGTTGCTTCCATCAGGCGTCCATCCCCTCTTACCGGGATTGATCCATGCAAAGAAGCCGTCAAATGCTTTCTCACTAGGGCCCGGCGCGTATTCGTGAATTAACAGAGGTGGCGAATTCCATCGGTTCGTTTCCGCGCGCACGCGGTTCCAGTCCGTGTGACCGCCTTTGGGGAAGATGAGGATCACGGGCCGCCCGCGATACTCGAGATACGCCTTGCGGCCCGGGGCGTCAGGCGCGAGGTATTTCTGATGAAACTTCGCGAAAGCAGCCAGCGTATCGTCGGTCGCCTGCTCGGTCGGCTGGGCAGCTTCGTCAAACATCATCGCAACGTTGAAATTCTGCTCCGCCGCGATGGATTGGAGCAGGGCATAGCTCTTGTCCAGAAAAGGTTCCCGGTCCCCATACCAATCCACCACGAATCCGGAAATTCCCAGGTTTTTCGCCTGCTCGATCTGCTTTTTGATCACCACCGGATCTTGCGAGGAATACCCCACGTCGATGTGCCGCGGATGACCAAACCAGGGTTCATAGACGGCGAGGACTCTCGTCGGGCTGCTGTTGGCTGGGACGTTCTCGCGGAGGGTGCGGTGCAGGCTGGTCTGAGTGCATCCCTCTTGAAACATCAGCAATACCAGGGCTGCGAAGCTGAATCGGTAGCGGTTGGCCATGCTCTTTGGTCTGATTAGAGGCGTTGCAGGGCAGCCAGGGTTGCAGTTGAAGAGCGCCTTTTAGTAGCGGCTGCCGAGCAGCCTGACGTCCGTTCGTCGCATCAGAGAACTGATCCCATTGGGATCTCTCATGGCGGATTCCAAACGGGATCGGTCACTCAAAGGGAATATCCCCCACCCCGAAGCCGGAGCCGCATGTGTCTCATAGCCCCACCCAACAGCTCAACGCGGAAATGATTACTCCCCGTAACCGGGTGCTCAGCGGCAGTGCCATCTTGCTGGCGGGCCTGGGTCTCGTGACCCTGATCAACTTCGCCTACAACATTGCGGTAGCCAGATTTCTTGGACCCACCGCCTTCGGCCACACAACTGCGGTTTACACCCTGCTGATTCTCATCTCCTCAGTCACGCTCTCTTTCCAAATCCTCACCGCCAAAATCGTAGCGCAGCAGGAGTCGCAGAGAGCGCAAGCCGTAGTCTACAAGGGGTTTCATTGGCGCGGCTGGATGGCCGGCATTCTGGTAGGACTGCTTCTTCTGCTGTTCCGGCACACGGTCACCGATTATCTCCATCTCCCTGACCCGGTACTCGTCGAACTGCTCGCGATCGGAACGGCTTTCTACGTTCCTCTAGGGGCACGCCGAGGTTACATTCAGGGGGTTTGCCGTTTCCGTCATCTCGCTTCCAACTTGGTTCTGGAAGGATTAGTTCGGCTGGGAGGGTCTCTCCTTCTGATCCTGCTCAGGACCGGCGTAAGAGGAGTGATCGCCGCCAATGCCGCTGCCGTCGCAATCGCTTATTTCTTCGCCAAGCCGAAGCTCCACGCGGGCACCGATTCAGTTCCCGAGGTTCCCGTAGCCTTCCGCGAGGGCCTGCAAGCCGCCGTTTTTTTTGCGGGACAGGTCGTCATTAACAACTGCGACATCGTGGCCGTGAAACATTTCTTTCCCTCGGAGTCGGCCGGCGTCTATGCGGCGGTAGCCATGGTAGGGCGCGTGGTCTTTGCCTTTTCGTGGGCGGTGGTAAGCAGCATGTTCCCCATCGTGGCAGAAACCCGCCGCCAGCAGGAAGACTATGGGGTTCTCGGGATCTCTCTGCTTCTCGTCTTCGCGATCTGTTTACTCTTCGTTATGGGCCTCTGGCTCGCACCCGGCCAAATTTGGACTTGGTTGTTTGGAGCTCAGTTCGGAACGGCAGGCGGGACAGACTTTCCTTCTCTGCTAGTACTCTACGCTGTGTCTACCGGCATCTACTCGCTCAGCGTTGTCATCATCGCATACGAAATGTCGCGCAAGATCGCCAACACGGGTTGGGTGCAACTGGTCATCAGTGGCGCCGTCATTGTCGGCATCTACGTGTTCCATTCGTCACTGGCGCAAGTTATCGGGGTCCAGGTGGTCATGATGGTGTTCCTCCTGCTCTGTGTCGCGATTCCGTTTGTCGTTTCCTGGGCAAAGCGACATGGCGATCCCGAGTTGGCCTCCCCCGGATTCATCCGGCTGCGCCGTCGCGCTTCGGAAGACGAAGTCATCGCAGAATTCCTGAAAAACGATTTCCGATGTCCCGAATTTCAGGAGTATCAGGAAGCCGTGGCCCGACTCGTTACTGCGCCTGCCCTTCAGAATGCGGACGAGAACAAGGTGCGGCGGGCACTGCTCTTCGTCCGCCACGGAGCGCTTTGGAGAGAACTGCCGGAGGGAACAGAATGGTTCGAAGCTGAGATCCGGAGCGCGGACTTACATCGCATTCGCGTGTTCCCGCGCGCCCATTGGCGGAAGCTCGCCGTTGGCGATTTCGGTATCACGCAGGTCGCCCAGCGGATCGTGGATGAGCGTTATCGCGATCGTATTCCCGAGGCATTCCGAGCCAAGATCGAGGATTTGCAAGATCACTTGCAGGAAGACGGTACAGCCGTCGCGGGAGCGGTGCTCTTGATCGGGTTGAGTGAGAGCGGGCCTTTTACCATCCTGGACGGGAACCACCGGTTGCTGGCCGCCATGCTGGCTACTCCCGAAGCCGTCGACCGGTTCCGGTTCTTCTGCGGGCTGTCTCCCAAAATGGCCCAGTGTTGCTGGTACCAGACCAATGTAGCGACTCTCCTACGATATGCACGAAACATGGTTCGCCATTTCGTGCACGACCCGGAGCAGGACCTGGTTCGACTGTTGCAGAGAGCCGAAGGATCGTAGTCAGCAGGCCCGAGTTTTTTCTCGAGTTTTCTAGAAGAGAAGAAAGTTTGCGAACCACCAGCGACATTTTGCAACCGCTGGTGGCTCGTCTCAGAGGAGTAGCAGCCCACTTCAGGTAGCCGGCTGCAGGGATCCAATTTGCCTAATTCGCCGGCTGATTCCCAGGACGGGGGGTCGACTGGCTGGCGAACCGAAACCGACTCGGCGATCGCAAGGTTCTCCAGTGCCGGCGTCTTTCGGTTCGCAGCCCGAGTTCCGTTCTGCGACTTTTGCATCCCAGCAGCTCGCGCATTCTTGCTTTTGCTTTGTGAAGCTGCGATTTGGAATTCCCAACCGAGCAGCGCAGCAGGTGGGCGATCTCATGATGCTCGTATCCCTTCACTTCATGCATCAGGAAAATGGTCCGGTAGCCTACCGGCAGATCTTTCATGGCGCGAGTGAGCGCGATTCTGTCGACAGAGCTGGAAAGCCGCTCGTCGGCTTTGCCGTGCTCGCGTTTCGGCGCCCCCGGCTCCCGATTGGCTGGCTCTTCGAGCGACACCTGACGCAGCCCCTTCTTGCGAAAATGCATGAGAACCGTGTTTACCGCCACTCGATAAAGCCAGGTCGAGAGTGCCGAGTCCCCGCGAAAGGTCCCCAGCTTTCGAAACACCTGGAGGAATGCGTCCTGGGTTAGATCCTCCGCCTCTGCCGTGTTGCTCGTCATCCGCAGGCAAAGTGAATATACCTTGGTTCTGTGAGCATTAAATAGAGCGGCAAAGGCGTCTTCGTTCCCTTCCAGGGCCCGCCGCACAAGGTCCGCGTCCGCCTTGCGCTGGACCGTCGAGTTCAGGTCGTTTTTCACCAGTGACTCCTTTCAGTGCGTCATGACAGTTGGATTTCTTACGTCCACGCATGCACAGTAGAGGTCGGCCGCCTCGCGCACCATCCGGTCATACCCGTAGCCAGTTTGAATACTTGCTGTAAAACTCAGCCCCGCGGAATAAGCGGAAGGACGAGAAAAGCCAAAGGAATCCCCCGAGCAGGGCCGCACAAAACTTCCCTTAAATGAGAAGGCAGGTGGTAGTAAATGAGAAGGGCGTGGTCTACGGAAAGTCTTGAGAAGAACTACAGCGCTGGCAGGATTGTTACATCCGCGCCCACTCCCTATGCTCACGGAAGTAAATATGTTCCCTCAGATACCCACCCCCCCAGGCAGGTGCCGGCTGTCTCAAAAAGACTGGATCGGCACTTGCCTCTCGCCTTCTATCAGAAGCGCGGGCGGGATCGCAGGCTTATCGAACCACACGGTTCATAGACGGACTACATTATTCTTGGAGGCATAACGTGACGGCGAATTCATTGCAAGAACTCTACGTTGAACAACTGCAGGATCTCTACAGCGCGGAACAGCAAATCATCAAGGCTCTCCCCAAGATGATCGCGGCAGCGCAATCCGAGGAACTGCGCAGCGCGTTAGATGAGCACCTCGAAGTAACCCGGAGGCAGGCAAGCCGTATCGAAACGATTTGCCAGGAACTGGGTGAGGATCCTGAAAATGAAAAATGCAAGGGCATGGAAGGAGTCCTGAAGGAAGGCAGCGATCTTTTGAAAGCGGTGTCCAAGGAAGTGCGGGACGCCGCCATCATCGCGGCTGCTCAGCGCGTGGAGCACTACGAGATGGCTGGTTATGGTACCGCGCGCACCTACGCCACGCTTCTCGGCCACGACGAGGCTGCCAGCTTGCTGGAACAGACTCTGGAAGAGGAGAAGGAAGCCGACGAAAGGCTGTCAGGTCTGGCCGAGGAGTTAAATGTCGAATCCCTCGAAGCAGGCGACAAGGCTGCCGGTGGCGAAGAGGAACCGAAGGGAACTGAGCCGGGTGTGCGGGCCAAAGAGTCAGGTGGTCGGGGAAAGCGCGCGGCGTAAGCGCAAGCTTTCGCTCCGAACCAGTTGTCAGTAACCGGGGGCCTTCCGGCCCCCGGTGCGCTCGACCACGGAAATACAGCGGACACTGTATGGACGAGGTAAACTGTGGCCGGTAGCGTTGAACATACGAACAACTGCCCGCCGCTCACTTCGCCAGAAGGGTTATTACCATGAAGGTCTTGCGGTTCCTCGGACAACTTGCTTGTTGCCTCGCTGTCTATGCAAGCTTGGCGGGAGCGGATTCCATACAGCTAAGAAACGGGCGCCATTTGCAAGGCAAATATATTGGTGGCACCCCCACGGCAATCGGTTTCATGACCGGCGGAACGGTTGACTATTTTGCCACTTCCGAAGTGCTAATGCTCATCTTCGACAACAGTAACGACTCCCCTTTAAGTGGATTGCAGCCGAATCCAATGAAAGGACAGTCTCCAGCGCAACCATCGGGAATCGCGCGGGTACGACAGATTAGATCCTCGACGCGAGACCGCGCAGGCAGCCCAGACTACGCGCGACGACTGTTTTGACTTCACGAGTCCCACTCGGATGCGAAGCTGGATTGAGAAGATTACGGAGCGCGAGCCGGATTGGGGCCAATGCCTTCGTCTCCGTATGCGCGATAGGGCAGGCGGGTCGGCCCTTCCCTTTTGTTGAAACGATCTGCTCCCTACCGCGAAGGGCGTTTCGACTCTCAGAGAGTCGGCACTACCACGTGCACAATATTGTTCCGAACAGCGTAGAGCACCAGGTCGCTGACCGAATGCAGTTCCAATTTGCGCATGATGTTGGAACGATGAGTTTCTGCGGTTTTCACACTTAGTCCCAAAGCCACGGCAACCTCTTTGGAGCTCTTTCCTTCCGCCAGGAGTTGCACGATCTCTCGTTCTCGGGGCGTGAGCCGGCTGCGCGCCGGCGGCTCGGGAGCGGATCCGTTCTCCCGCCGCAAATAGCCCGCCAAAACCATGGCAGCCACTTTGGGAGTGAAGTAGATCTTGTCCCGTCGCAGGGCCTCCACGGCAGCAACCAGGTCGCGGGCCGCATCCGTCTTCAGCAGGAATCCACGCGCGCCTGCATTGAGCACTTCTTGCACGACCTGATCGGAATCGTGCAAGGTGAGAATAAGAACCTTGATTTGAGGATTCGCTTTCAAAATCTGGCGGGTTGCTTCCAGACCGTTGAGGTTGGGCATCCCGATGTCCAGAATGACAACCTCGGGCTTCAAGGTCAGGACTTTCTCTACGGCTTCCCGGCCATCGCCGGCCTCGCCGCACACTTCCCACTCAGGCTGGTTACGCAAGAGAGCGCACAACCCGCGCCGCACGACCTCATGGTCGTCCGCCACTAGTATTCGAAAGGGCATGTGTCACCTCCCAAACCGGCTTGCTCCAAGAAACAAACTTGCTTTGGATGCACAATCAAGATTGACAAGGCTCCCCTGAAATTCAGCTGCCGCACCGGGAACCCATCACAATTCCTACAGCACCAATCCTGCCAATTCGAAAATCCTTGAAATCGCTGCGCTATTGACCTGGCAGCGGCTTCGGATAATGTAATTCTTACGCTAACAACACTCTGGCTGTGTCCAACCGGCCCCGAAAGCCCACCGAATACGATAATCCGTCATGGCCGAAACCGAAATAGCGCCGGTTCGAATAGTTTTGTTACGCCACAATCACACGTGGCAGCGATCTCTTCTCACGAAGGCCTGCCGCGTCAGTGGGTGATTCCCGCTCCCGTAGTACAGCGATCACCGGATCGAATGACTTCACCCCTTGTCCTACCATCCTGACCAGGATTCATTTGGAGGAAATGCAATGAACTCGGACCAACTTCAGGGTAAGTGGAAGCAGATGAAGGGCTCAATCAAGGAGCGCTGGGGCAAATTGACCGATGACGATTTCGACATTATCAACGGGCAAAGCGACCAACTGGTGGGAAAAATCCAGGAAAAGTACGGCATAGCCAAAGAAGAGGCGCAGCGGCAGGTGGATGAGTGGATGCGCTCGGACTACCAGGAAACTGATACGGAACTCGAGAGACGTCGCGCGAGCTAGCGAATCTCACGTTGAAAGGGGGGCCTTACGACTCCCCCCTTTCTTCTCCTGTCCAGCGCCTCGTCTTTTCAATCTTCAATCTGCTTCAGAATTCTTTTGTTCCTTCAGGTTACAGCAAAGGCCCTATTGAACGATTTGGGCATCGGCAATAAACAATCTGGAGGTATGGGTTTTTAGACGTTGTATCGGTTCCTTCGGGGGGACCGGCGAACATGCGAACGCGGTCCAAGCTTTGGAGACTACTTGGCCACTCGGATTTTGATCGCAGATGACAGCCCGGTCATTCGGCAGTGTCTCGGACGACTCCGGTGCAACCACCTGGGCTGGGAAGTCTGTGGCGAAGCCACCGACGGAGAAGATGCCGTTTGCAAGGCGGAGGAACTTACGCTAGACGTCGTCGTCCTTGATTTTCTGATGCCGCGCAAGAATGGAATTGAGGCGGCCCGGGAGACTGGCAAGCTGTCCCCCAGAACTCCAATCCTGCTTTGCACCATCTGTCTCACCCCGAGCTCGTCGATTTGGCGCGCGGGGCCGGTATCGCGGGGACGCTCTCCAAGGGAGATCTGAACAAGGTGGTGACGTGTGTCGAAACCCTCCTCCGCGGGGACACCTTCTTCTGCAACCGTGAACTGGAGCCGCCTCAAACTATCTAAGACAGGCGCCGTACACGGATCCCCTTGCCTCTCTACACAAGTCAACCGATAGCCGAGCGCCTCCTCACTCCCTACATTGAATCTTAAATCCACGAGGAAGGGGAATCATCATGCGGAATATTGGATCCAGGAACAAAATAAAGGATTGGGCCAGGCTAGCTGCCAAATTGGCCTTTGTGCTCACCGAGCCAAAAGTCCGAGCCGCGATCGGCGACCATTTGAAGGACCGGGCGGACTACGTGACCGATACCCTCACTAGCAAATATGAAGATGCTGTCGATCGCCTGGGAGCGGCCGGAGCTGCATTGCAGGGCAGAAGCTACTGGCCGTCGCGAGTGATGGGCTTTGTGCTCGGCGTAGGAGTCGGAGCGGGATTGGGAATTCTACTGGCCCCAGCGGCCGGCAGCGAAACCCGCGAAGCCATTCGCGGCAAAGCTGTTGATATGAAGAACAAGGTAGCCGAATCCGCCTCAACGGCGACCGACAGGATCCGTCAATCGGTCACCAGCATGCCATCCACCGGCTCCGAGGGATGAGATCCAATATCACTATGAAACCACGAGGAGACAATTAGTCACCATGCGATTTGCAATCTTGTCCGTAGTGCTAACGTTGTATTTTTGTACACCTGCACTGATCGCCCAGAGCGATCACGTCGAGGTCGGCGTCTTTGCGGATTACATCAACCTGAGCCGCACATCTCCGCACATCAACTACGTAGGCGTGGGCGCACGCGCGGGTTTTAACGTTCACCCCAACGTGCAGATTGAAGCTGAAATGAGTTATGACTTCGAGCGCAACTTCACCAGCGTCTTCTCTAACGGCGTTGACACCCAGTTCGTAAGGAGCCACGTGCGCCCGTTGCACGCGCTGTTCGGTCCAAAATTCCAGACGAGTGCCGGCCCCTTTCGCGCCTTCGGGACGTTCAAAGTCGGATTGGTCAACTTCAGCACCAGCAACCAGAATGTCCCCAACGGATTTGTGGGCGCCCTGGGGGGTGTTACCTCGGGTGACACTCGCCCGGCGATCTACCCTGGTGTCGGCGTGGAGGGCTTCTGGGGTCCGTTCGGTCTGCGCTTGGACGGCGGCGACGAAATCTACTTCGACAACGGCGCGCGCAACAATATAAAGGTGACGTTTGGGCCGGTATTCCGTTTCTAGGGAGCCGAACCCATAGTCACGCGCTCGAAGTTACACGACTGTTGTTTTCCGAGCTGTGGGCAATGAAGCCGTGTTCGCTCACGGCTTCATTTCCCTTTAATTCCTATTTGACACCTTCTCTCCCGATGTCCTTCCGCTACGTCCAGGTTGCAAACACTCCAAGGCAGACGCACAACATCACACCCGTAGCTATCCAGCCAACCACCCGCAGGTACGGAGGAATCGTGAACTGTCCCATCACCTTCCGGCTGCCGGCCATGATCATGATGACAACCATCAAGGGCGCTGCGACCAATCCATTGAGCACTGCCGCCAAGAAAAGAGCCCTGATCGGGTCGATGCTCGAGAAATTCAGCGATAGCCCCACCAGCGTGGCGGCGGCGATCGCGGCGTAGAATCGGACGGCTTCTTTTGGCTTGCGCTCGAGGCCCACCCGCCAGCGGCGAGCTTCCCCCATCCCATATGCCGCCGACCCAGCCAGCACCGGGACGGCCAGCAGTCCCGTCCCCACAATGCCGCATACGAACAGCAAGAAGGCGTAGCGGCCCGCCAATGGCTTCAGTGCAAGCGCGGCCTGGGCGGAATTGGAGATCTCGTGAATTCCATGGGCGTGCAGGGTCGCCGCGGTTGTCAGAATGATGAAGAACGCAACCACGTTGGAGAAGGCCATCCCGATGTAGGTGTCCACGCGAATCCGGCCAAGTTGCCTTCGCGCCTGGTCCGGGGCTCGTTTCAGGGCCTCTTCGCCCGGATTGTTCGTGACCTCTTCAACTTCCTGCGACGCTTGCCAAAAAAACAGGTACGGACTAATGGTCGTCCCCAGAACTGCAATTAGCGCCATCAGATATTCTATTGTGATCTCGATCTTTGGGCTAAACGTCGTCTGGACGACCACAGACCACGGTACATGCACAAAGAAAGCGGTTGCCACGTAGGCGAAGAGCGAGAGCGTAAGCCATTTCAAGTACTTCGCGTATTTCGAATATGGAATGAATAATTCCGCCAGAACTGATGCGGCTCCGAACATGACGATGTAAATTCGTGCCGGGCCAGGCAATAGCAGCTGCGCTGCCGCGCCCATGGCGCCGAGATCGGCACCCAGATTGAAGATGTTCGCGAGCAACATCAGCGAAAGGACTGAGTACAGAATCCACTTTGGGTAGTACCGCCGAAGGTTGGCGGCGATTCCGCATCCGGTCACGCGGCCAATTCGCGCACTGATTTCCTGAATGGCGGCCATCAGGGGATAGGAAAGCAGCATAGTCCACAGCATTCCATAGCCGAATCGCGCTCCTACCTGGGAGTACGTAGCTATGCCACTGGGGTCATCATCCGAAGCCCCGGTCACGAGCCCGGGCCCGAGTTGGTTAAGGATAGAGCCTCCACCCGAAGCTTTGCGCATTTCCCGTCTGAAGACGGGGGTAATCACCATCCGCGGTTTCTGATTTCCTGAGCAAGGATTGATGAGTCCGGCAGTCAGCGCTTCGATCACCAGTCATAGCGGTGCCGCCGCCCACAAGCTCTCTCTTTCAAATACATAGACCTCGCGAAACACCCAGGACATCGGGAGCCTCCCGTAACCTCATTGGCGAAACGCTGTATCGGGGCCAACGGCTTCTCGGCCCCCGAACTGTAAACCTCTGTTCTGCGACCGACATCTCACCGAGGCGTGAATCCACATTTCAGGAACATCTGGGCCTCCGCCGATAACATGGCCGACGCCTTCCTGGCGCGACTTACCTCGCTGGGCCTCGGGCTGATCGTTTTCTTTCTCTTCTACGGAGCCAGTGTTCTGGCGAGCCGCCTCATCCGTCGTGCTACTACGACGCGCCGCCACAATGTCGGAGTAGTTCTTGTCCGGCTGGCGGGTGCTTGTATCGTCTTGTTGGGTTTCCTGGTCTCGTTCTCCATCGTGGCTCCTTCGTTCCAGGCGGGCGACCTGATCAAGGTTCTTGGCATCGGCAGCGTGGCCATCGGTTTCGCATTTCAGAACATATTGCAGAACTTCCTGGCAGGATTGCTGCTACTGTGGACGGAACCGTTTCGCGTCGGTGACCAAATCCGGTTGGACAATTTTGAGGGAACCGTCGAGGATATTGAGACCAGAGTCACTACGATCAAGACCTACGACGGCAAGCGCGTGGTCATCCCCAACGCGGATTTGTTCACCCACTCTGTCACCCTCAGCACGGCCTTTGATTCGAGAAGGTGGGATTGCGAGGTGGCGGTCAAGGGCACGGAAAAAGATCTCGTGGGTCTCAAGTCTCGGATCGTGGACACGGTGAGGAAAGCAGAAGAAGTTTTGCCTGACCCGCCCCCTGAGGCCCTGGTCGTGGATCTGGGCGATCCCGGTTCGGACACTATCAAGATTCGCGTCTCATGGTGGGCGCAGCCCCGTTATCATCAAATGATGACGACCCACGATCATGTTCTAACCGGCATCAGAAAAGCCTTGGTGGAGAACGCGCAGCATCAGACTGCGGACAAGCAGGCTCGCACTGCCTAGCTGAGGTGTACGAACAAGCAACCGCCGGCACAGTTGTGTCCGAATGGGTTGCCGTAACAGCCTCTACAAGCCGATCACGGCGTGGCAAATGTCTCCTGAGAGCTGGCGATCATGGCAGGAATGAGAATCTCCACGATCGTGCCAGGGTTGGCATTGATCATGCGCAATTCTCCTCCCAGCTCTCGGGCTCGTTCCCGCATCCCGCCGATGCCGACACCGATGCTCCCGGGACGCAATTGCGCTGTCTGTTCTGCCACTCCTTTGCCGTCATCTCGCACAGTCAGCAGAAGACTGTTTTCCCTTTGAAGCAGCGTTACGCAAGCCGTTCGCGCCTGCGAGTGCCGGAATACATTCGTCAAAGCCTCCTGGACGATTCGAAATACCGCTCGTTCCAGATGGGCTGCGAGCCGCGGAAACTCGGGTGGCTGCAACTCCAGCGAAGTCTGTATCCCGGTGTGCTCCGTCATCCCCTCCAGGAACCATCGAAGGGCCGAGAACAAACCGCCTTCATCGAGCAAAGGTGGGTGCAAAAGATGCGACATGCTTCGGACCTGCTGAATCGCGCGGTCAACAATCTGACTCGCTTCCCAAATTGCTTGTTCTTTTTCCGGGGCTGGACCGTGCTCAAGGAGAACGTCCATCATTATCTTGGCGGCGGCGAGCTCCTGACCGATACCATCGTGCAAATCCCGGGCAAAGCGGCGGCGTTCTTCATCCTGCGCGGTCATCAGCCGGGTTGAGAGCCGGCGCAGCTCTCGATTCAGCGTCTCCAGCTGCAGCGCCTTGCAGTGCAACTCGGCGAATACGCTAACTTTCGCCCGCAGCAGTTCGGGAACGACTGGAACGGAAATGTAATCCACGGCACCGCGCTGGTATCCCTTGACTCGGTCCAGATCGGTCAAATGCACTGCCGAGATGAAAATTATCGCGGTCCTTTGAAAGCGGGGGTGCTGTCGGATGATCGCTGCTAACTCGAACCCATCAATTTCCGGCATGCTGACATCCATGAGCACGACCGCAACGTCCGTTTTTAGGAGGTGCTGCAAGGCCTCCCTTCCGGAATTGGCCTTGATGAGGTTCTCGCCCAGTTCCGCGAGCATGACTTCGTAGGTCAGCAACTTCGACGGCTGGTCATCCACCATGAGAATGTTGACCTTTTCCTGTTGGCTCATCGCTTTTCCTTTGTCTCGCGCACCCAAAGCGGCCCTTTTGTCCGGACGCGAGAACTTGCATCATCGGTGCAGCCACATCCTGAGTGCCGACAATAACTGGTCGGTGTTGACCGGCTTGGCCAAATACTCTGAAGCGCACCCTTCAAGACACTTTTCACGATCGCCCTTCATTGCTTTCGCGGTCAGCGCAATGATTGGTAAGCGCCGGAGTGCAGTTTTCTGCCGGATCACCTGCATGGTTTCGTACCCGTCCATCTCGGGCATCATGATGTCCATCAATACGATTGCGACATCGGGAGTGGATTCCAGCATGGCGGTCGCTTGCCAGCCCGTTCCAGCGGTTAGCACGGTCATCCCACGACGCTCCAGCACACTGCTCAACGCGAAAATGTTCCGGACGTCGTCATCCACGACCAGCACCTTCTTTCCCACCAGAGCATCATCGGAGCGATGCAGCCGGTCGAGCATCTTCTGTTTTTCCACCGGAAGATCCGCGACCACCCGATGTAGGAACAATGCCGTCTCGTCCAGCAACCGCTCCGGCGATTCGACGCCCTTCACCACCACACTGCGCGCCAGAGTGTGGAGGTGCGCATCCTCGTCCGAAGAGAGCTCCCTCCCCGTGAACACCACCACGGGCAGATCACTCAGAGATGGCGTGCCCCGCAAACGTTCCAACACTTCGAAGCCCGACATATCCGGAAGGCGGAGATCAAGGACGGCGCAGTCGAAGGGTTCCTTGCCGACTGCTTCGAGGGCTTCCGCGCCCGTTGATACCACCGTCACGTCAATGTCGTCATAGCCCAGCAGCTCCTTGATACTGAGCTGCTCGGCAGGATTATCTTCCACAACCAGGAGGCGTTTGCGACGCGGAGACGCATACTCCTTTATCCGGGTCAACGCGATCTCAAGTCCCTCCGGGGTCGTGGGCTTGGTAACGAAGGAGAACGCCCCGCGCGCCAGCCCGTGGTGCCGGTCTTCATCCAGCGTCAACATCTGGACCGGAATATGCCGAGTGGTGGGGTCCTGCTTCAAATGATTTAGGACCGTCCAACCCAGCATGTCGGGAAGGAAGACGTCCAACGAGACCGCCGTCGGATGAAATTCACGCGCCAGCACCAGAGCTTCGGCTCCGCGCATGGCCACGAGAACCTTGAAGCCCTTGTCGCGCGACAAGTCGCACAACACCCGCGCGTAGTGGGGGTCATCTTCAACAATCAGCAATACAGAATCGTCAGGCTGCAAGTTTTCACGATCGTCGGGGATGTGCTCGGCGGGCGCGTCTGACACCGCCAGGCTCGTGAGTTGGATAGGCAGGTCCGGAGACGAGGGTTTGCGATCTGGCACTGCGACACTGGACGGCCCAACATAGGTGTGAGGCAGGTAAAGCGTGAACGTGCTGCCCTTGCCGCGTGCGCTGCTCAGCTGAATTTCTCCGCCCAACAAGTTGGCCAGTTCGCGGCTGATCGCGAGTCCCAAACCGGTACCACCGTACTTGCGGCTGGTGCCGGCATCCGCCTGTTGGAACGCTTCGAAGATGATACGCTGCTTTGCGGACGGAATGCCGATTCCTGTATCGGAAACCTCGAAGGCGACAACCGATGCCGCCGCATCCAGGATCGGGTGACCGCTGGACCAGCCACTCGCGACAGCCGACACCGCGAGGCGCACGCCGCCTTCTTCCGTAAACTTGAACGCATTCGACAGCAGATTCTTCAGCACCTGCAGCAGACGCTTCGAGTCCGTGACCAGGCTACGGCTAAGATGCGGATCGGTATGCACCTCGAACGAAAGCTTCCGATTGTCGGCTTCATGCCGGAATGGACGAGCCACCATATCGAGCAGGCCTCCGAAGAACACCTCCTCGGCTTCCACCGAAACCGTACCCGACTCGATCTTTGACAAGTCGAGAATATCGCTGATCAGGTTGAGCAGGTCGGTCCCCGCACCATGAATCGTGCGTGCGAACTCGACTTGCTTGGCGGTCAGATTGCCGTCTGGGTTATCGCCGAGTTGTTGCCCCAGAACCAGGATGCTGTTGAGCGGCGTCCGCAACTCGTGCGACATGTTGGCGAGGAACTCCGACTTGTACTTCGACGTCAGCGCGAGTTCCTTGGCCTTTTCTTCCAGAGCGCCGTGAGCCTGCTCGATTTCCTGGTTCTTGCGTTCCACTTCCACGTTTTGTTCGACGAGCTGCTGAGCTTTTTGCGCCAGCTGCTCGTTGGTCTGCTGCAATTCTCTCTGCTGCGTCTGCAGCTCGGTAGCCAGCTGCTGGGACTGCTTCAGCAGCCCTTCCGTTTGCATCGTCGCCTCGATGCTGTTCAGCACGATGCCGATGCTGGCGGTCAATTGTTCCAGAAATGCCAGATGCGAGGCCGTGAACGCGCTTAGCGAAGCCAGTTCGATTACCGCCTTGACGCGATCCTCGAAAAGCACGGGCAGCACGATGACATTGTGCGGCACGGCCTCGAACAAACCCGACCGGATCGGAACGGTGTTCTCTGGCAGGTCGCCGATCAACATGCGCCTTTTCTCCGCCGCACACTGCCCGACCAGGCCCTCGCCCAGCTTCAAGCGCCTCAGATTTCCTTCCGGCCCGTCAGAAGCGAACGCCGAGAGCAGTACCATGCCCGCCGACTCCTCCGTCTCCATCTGGTAGATCACGCCCTGCTGAGCATTTACCAGGGGCGCCAGTTCGGAGAGAAGCATCCGTCCCACGGTGGTCAGATCGCGCTGTCCCTGCAGCATGCCGGTGAAGCGCGCGAGGTTGGTCTTGAGCCAGTCCTGCTCCGTATTGCGCTCCGTCGTGCCCCGGAGGTTGTTGATCATCGTGTTGATGTTGTCTTTCAGTTCGGCCACTTCGCCGCTGGCCTCCACCTGAATAGACCGGGTCAGGTCGCCTTTCGTCACGGCAGTAGCGACTTCCGCGATCGCTCGCACCTGGTTGGTCAGGTTGTCGGCCAGCAGGTTAACGTTGCCGGTAAGGTCTTTCCATGTGCCGGCTGCACCGGGGACATTCGCCTGACCACCGAGACGGCCTTCCACGCCAACTTCGCGAGCAACGGTCGTCACCTGGTCCGCAAAAGTTGCCAGCGTACCGGTCATGTTGTTGATGGTCTCAGCCAGGGCAGCGACTTCGCCCTTGGCATTAACAGTCAGCTTTCGGGTGAGTTCGCCATTGGCGACGGCGGTAACGACTTTCACGATGCCGCGCACTTGCTCGGTAAGGTTCGCAGCCATCACGTTCACGTTGTCGGTCAGATCCTTCCACGTGCCAGCGACACCCGGCACCTTCGCCTGGCCTCCCAGTTTGCCGTCGGTGCCGACTTCGCGCGCCACGCGCGTCACTTCCGCTGCAAACGCATTGAGTTGGTCCACCATGGTGTTGATGGTGTTTTTCAATTCGAGGATTTCGCCTTTGACGTCCACCGTGATTTTGCGTGACAAGTCACCGCGGGCGACGGCGGTCGTAACCTCGGCGATATTGCGCACCTGCCCGGTCAGGTTTCCTGCCATGGCGTTGACCGAGTCGGTAAGATCCTTCCACGTGCCGGCCACACCAGGCACGTTCGCTTGCCCGCCCAACCGGCCTTCGCTACCGACTTCGCGCGCGACGCGCGTCACTTCAGCGGCGAACGAACGCAACTGCTCGACCATGGTATTGAGCGTTTCCTTGAGTTGCAGGATTTCACCGCGGACATCGACGGTGATCTTTTTGGACAGATCGCCCGTAGCGATGGCGGTAGCAACTTCGGCGATGTTGCGCACCTGCCCCGTCAGGTTGCTGGCCATGAAGTTCACGTTGTCGGTCAGATCCTTCCACGTGCCGCCCACTCCGGGCACTTGCGCCTGACCGCCCAGCTTGCCTTCCGTACCTACTT
>JBASRS010000025.1:0-36304 GCA_049273945.1 Terriglobales bacterium
GTCTCTACCCGTGCTGTTATTCTTTTCCCTTGGTTCTAGAGGAGCTCCCATCATGTTCGAGGACCTGAAGGGCCGCACGGCTGTCGTCTTCGGAGTCGCCAACAAGCGCTCCATCGCCTGGGCGATCGCGCAAGGACTGCACGCGGCCGGCGCCAACCTTGCCATCACATATCAGAACGAGCGCCTGGAGCAGGAGGCGAAAGACCTGATCCTGTCGCTGCCCGGCGCCGAAGCGTTCATGTGCGATGTCTCGAAAGACGAAGAAATCACGCGGCTCTTCGACAAACTGAAAGGCCGCTACAGCAAGCTGCACGTCCTGGTGCACAGCGTGGCGTACGCGCCGGCTGAGGAACTGAAAGCCGATCTTGTCCAGACCACCCGCGAAGGGTTCCGCGTCGCGCACGATGTCAGCGTTTACTCGTTGATCGCAGTCGCGCGCGCCGCCGCTCCGCTCATGGAGGATGGCGGCAGCATCATCACCATGACTTACTACGGCGCCGAAAAAGTAGTGCCCCACTACAACGTGATGGGCGTGGCCAAGGCCGCGCTCGAGTGCACCGTCCGCTACCTGGCGCACGATCTGGGCAGAAGGAAAATCAGGGTCAATGCGATCTCAGCAGGTCCAATCAAAACCCTTGCAGCGCGCGGCATCTCCGGCCTGGGCGACATGCTGAAATCGCACGCCGAGCGCGCCCCGCTGCAGCGCAACGTGGATGTGAGCGAAGTGGGCAGTACGGGCGTGTTTCTCGCCTCAGATGCCAGTTCCGGCATCACCGGCGAGACCATCTACGTGGATTGCGGGTACAACATTATGGGATTCTGAAAGCGGCCGGGAATATTTGGATCTTAGGCGACCTCGGGTTCCGGACCAGTGATCTGAATCCTGCGCTCGTTCTCCCCCACTCGTTCCAGAACAATCTCCACATTCCGCTCGCGCAAGAATCGCGCAAACTTCTCCCCCCACTCAATCAAAAGAATGCTGTCGGAAGCTACCAGATCGTCGAGGCCGAGCGTCTCAAGCTCTCGCGCGGTATCCACGCGGTAGAGATCAATGTGGTAGAGCGTGGCTCGGGTCCCGCGATATTCGTGCACGAGAGTAAAAGTGGGGCTGGTGACGTCATCCGCGGAAGCGGCCTGGAAACCCTCGGCGATGCCTTTCACCAGCGTCGTCTTGCCCGCGCCAAGGTCACCGCGCAGCAGGATGAGCAAGGGTGGCGTCAGTTCAGAAGCGAGCGCCCGCCCGAAAGCAATCGTCTCCTCAGCAGAGTGAGTGATGGTCTGGCGCGTCATCCCGGCGCAGCCAGTATAGCGGCCCGCTAATCCGGGAGTCGCGCCGCTCAGAGTCGTGGCGGCGTCTTGAGCTGGTCCGAGACCGGATCCAGAAAGCTGTGATCGAGCGCCGAGTCAAGAGCCATGCGCAGCTTGCGGTGGTCGTCATCGCCCAGAGCCACAAAGCGGAACGGCTGCAGACAAGCGCTCTGAAATTTGCGCAGCGGTTGCAGCATCTCGGCCATTCCGTGGATCGCACCCGTCCGCGTGTGGAAGGCAATTTCCACAAAATCACCCGTGGAAAGCTCCTCCGGGAGCTGCAGCAGTCCGCCGGTAATGGAAATGGATTGTAGTTTTGCGCGCGCCCGTTGGCCGCCTTCGGCCCGAATGGCAGCAGCCACCGATCCGTTCAGCTGTAGCCGGGGTGAGCGCCGGCTGGAATTGGTTTGGGGGAAGTGTGTCATAGCCGCTAAAACTATGGCACGATTGGACCTATTGCGGCAGGTTACCAAAGCGCTTGTACGCGGGGCGTACGCCGGAATTCTGCAAGACTCGGTCCCCGGCCCCCTCCACTCTGCGATAATAACCCCAGTAACTTTTGGGCGCCACGCCGCCCAGAGTACTTTTGTGCGGCGGGCCATTGATAATGCGAACTTTGCGCGGATTGGGGCGTTCGGAGACATGAGTATGGGAAAACGGTCTGGCTTTGGGTGTGCGGTGCTTGCTGTTTGCTTCCTCGCCGCGATGTTCACCGGCTGCTCGCGCGATCCCAACGTCCGCAAGCAGAAGTACCTGGAGAGCGGCCAGCGCTACTACGACAAGGGCAAGTACCGGGAAGCGGCCATCCAGCTTGAAAACGCTATCCAGGTGGACGCGCGTTTCGCGGATGCCCGCTACAAGCTGGCTCTGACCGAGATGAAGCTCCAGCAGTGGAACGACGCCTTCCAGGAGTTGACCCGCACCGTCGAAATCCAACCCGATTATTACCCCGCCCACCTCGATCTCGCCAACCTGCTGCTTGCCAGCCGTCCTCCTCAGCTCAAGGAAGCCAAGGAACACCTGGATCTGCTCACCCAGAAGCAGCCCAACAATGCGGAAGTTTTCGTGGCGCTGGCCAACTACCACGCCGCGAACAATGACATGGGAGCTGCGCTGGCGGCGATGCAGAGGGCTCTGCAGCTCGATCCCGCCCGACCGGACTCCTATCTGAACATGGCCATGCTGCAACTGCGCGGCCAACAATGGGACGCTGCGGAAGCGAGCTACAAGAAAGCCGTGGAGCTCAGTCCCAAGTTGACCAATGCCCTGGTCTCGCTGGGTAACTTCTATCAGGTGCGCGGACGCTTTCCCGAGGCCGAACAGCAATTTAAGCGAGCCATCGAGAGCGCGCCTGCCGATCCCGAGCCCCGCGGCTCCCTGGCTCGCCTGTACATGGCAGAGAACAAGTTCGGCCAGGCCGAGGAATTCCTCAAGCAAGCCAGGAAGGACTTTCCCGACAATTCCGTCGGCTACCGGATGCTGGGTGACTTCTATTTCGCTAACAATCAGCTCGACCAGGCTACAACCGAGTACGGGGTGCTCTATCACGACCATCCCAAGGACATCACCGTTAAGAAGAACTACATTCAGCTCCTGATCCTGAAAGACCGGCTCGACGAAGCCCGGAAACTGAACGACGAGGTCCTGAAGGCGACCCCCGATGACATCGATGCCCTGATCTACAAGGGCCAGATCGAGATCCGCGGCGGCAAGGCCAGCACCGCGGTCAACACCCTGCAGGCAGTGCTGAAGAACGAGCCGGCGAACGCCATCGCGCACTACCAGCTCGGCCTGGCATTCGATCAGGCCGGCAACCTCAGCCAGGCGGAGGCGGAATGGCGCGAGGCGGTCCGTTTGCGTCCCGACCTGGTGGACGCCCACCGCGCCCTGGCCGGCGTGGCCATCCGTCGCAGCGACGCGGGCGCACTCGCGTTGGAGGCCGACCAGATCATCAGCCAGCAACCGGAATCTCCCGACGGATACCTGCTGCGGGCAGTAGCCGAAATCGATCGCAAGCAGTTCGCGGCGGCAGAGGACTATATCAACCGGTCGCTGGAAAAGGCGCCCAATAACGCCGCCGCTTATGTGCAGATGGGAAACCTGCGGATGGCGCAAGACAAACCGGCCGAGGCGCAAAAGGCTTTTCAACAGGCGCTCGATAAGGATCCGAATTCCACCGACGCCCTGGGCGGTGTGCTCAATGTGTACCTGATTCAGAAACAGCCCGACAAAGCCCTTGCGGTCGCGAACGCGCAGCTCGCCAGATTCCCCCAAAATGCCGGGTTCCACATCATCGTAGGACACTTGCTGTTTGAGCAGAAGAAGGATGCCGCCGGCGCCGAAGCGGAATTCCGGCGAGCCGCCGAACTCGACAAAAACAATACCGAGGCGCTGCTCAGCCTGGGCATGGTCCAGAACGCGCAGGGCAAGACGGACCAGGCGCTGCAGACTTATCTGGACGCCGCCAAGGCCAATCCCAAGGAAATCGCCTTCCACCTGCTGGCTGGAAGCATCTACGAAAACAAGCAGGATTGGGACAAGGCAAAGCAGGTGTACCAGCGAGTGCTGGAGCTTCAGCCTGATAACCCTCTGGCATCCAATAATCTTGCCTACGTGATGTTGCAGCAGGGCGGCAACGTGGACGTCGCGCTGGCCATGGCCCAGACCGCCCGCCGCCAGCTCCCCGACAACGCCAGTTCCGCCGACACGCTGGGCTGGGCCTACTACCACAAAGGCGTTTACAGCTCCGCCATTAATCTGTTCAAGGAAGCCGTCAAGAAGGATCCCGACAACGCGACCTACAACTACCATCTCGGGCTGGCCTACGCCCGCAACGGACAAGCCGCCCAGGCCCGGCAACAACTGGACCGCGTGCTGAGAATCAAGCCCGATTCCTCCGAGGCCAATGAGCTGAAACAGGCGCTGGCGCAGCTCAAGGGATAACCGGGGATTGAGCCGGGATGATCGGATTCATCCCGGCAGGCTTACGCCAAATCGCTCGAGCAGAATTGCGCGCCGCTCGTCTTGTTGGAGCACTCGCTCTTCTCGCACGCCGTTACTCGTCTCAATCAGCTTGTCGCCGGACACCGTGATCCGTCCCGCGGGTGTCGCCAACGAGCACACCCGTTTGCGCGTGAATGGCGAATCGGGCGAGGTCTGATGATAGTGGCACATGGCCGCAAACTCGGAGAGTTGCCGCGGCTGGAGCGTGAATACATATTGCTTCTTCCATGTGCCGTCGGCGTTGGCTTCGAGGTGGAGTCCGCTTTCGCCTGCAGTGATGCGATATCGCCGCCCAAACTGCTCTTGTTCGAGGCCCGGTTCCAGGCGCAGCGGCTCGACAAAAGAGTCTCCGAAACCGACGTCGGCCAGCCAGGGCTGTTCGAGTTCGACCCGCAGCGCCAGGTGGTCAAACTCGGGCCCATCGCTGCCGTCGTCGCCGCTGACCCGGGCGGAGAGCAGCGTCACCTGAAACCCCAACTCACGCAACAACGCCGCAAAGGCTCCATTCATCTCGTAACAGAAGCCACCGCGACGCTCATTAACGATCTTGTGCAGGAAACGGCTTTCGTCGCAGACGATCTGGCGGCCGAGGCCGATATCGAGGTTCTCAAACGGGACCGCGAACATGTGGGCGCGGTGCAGCGAACGCAGGACCTCAGACCCGGGTGTTAATGGGCCCTGGTAACCTAGGCGATCCAGATATGCTTGGGCAGGCACGACCATTTTCATAAAGCTTACTCGTGCTCACACATTCCTTCAGCGCGCAATCTAGACCAATCTAGAATTATCTTGACAATACCAGAGAAGCCCCCTAAAATAGCATTTGGAGTCTGCTGCCGATGAAGCCAGCAACCAAGCGTACGACCATCAAGATAGGGCCAGAAATCGACGCCCGGCTTTACAACGAGCTCGTGCGAATTGCCAAGGACAACGGGCAATCCCAGCGGCACCTCCTCGAAAAGGCCATCGAACACTATCTCCGCTTCGTGGTCCCCTCTAAGAACACTATGCGCCCCGAAGTCATGGCCCAATTCCGCCGGTCCACCGAGAAGAACCGGGAGCTGCACAGGCTGTTGGCTCGCTAGATGGATGAGCGCATTTATCTGACGGTTGCGGAAGTCATCGCAATGCACCAGCAACTGATCGAGGAATTTGGCGGCGCCGACGGAATCCGGAATGCGGGTTCGCTCGAGGCTGCGGTTTTTCGTCCCCAGATCGGGTACTACAACAGTCTGGCCGAAGAGGCAGCGGCGCTCATGGAGTCGCTGGCCAACAATCACGCCTTTGTCGATGGAAACAAGCGAATCAGCTTTGCCGCGGCTGATACCTTCTTGCGTGGGAATGGTTACTACCTTGAAGTCGAGCCGCGCGAGGCCCACCAATTCATCATCGGAGCGCTCGCCCGCAGCACGTTTCGCTTCGCTCGGATTCGCGATTGGATCGAAGCAAACCTTAAGACTCTGCCCGATTAGTTTTCCCGGCTTCGCTGAGAGAGGTTCTCACACCGGCAGCTCTTCCTGCATCCACCCGCCTGCGCTCTCGACCTTGGCCTCGGTACAGAGATCCAGCACCAGCTTTTCGAGAATCAGCCGTTTGCCCGGCGGGTTCGAGCGCAGGGCTAAGTCAGCCTTCGCCACCTGGCGGATGGCGCGCGTCAACTCACGCTTCGATTTATAGCGGCGCGCCTGCCGGATGATGTCGTCGGCCGCAAAGGGTGGCACGCGAAAGCCTTGCCACAAAGCGGCCCAGAGCATGCGCTGATCGCGCACATTGCGCTCCAGGATCACCAGCATCTGGCGGAAGGTCTTGGCCAGCATGTAGAGGTGGCCGATCGCGGCTTCTTCGCCGTCGCCGCTCGACAGCATGGCGTCTAACACTTGCAGCGCGTGTACCCGATCCTTCAGGGAAATGGCATCGGTCAGTTCGTACAGCGACCGCTGTTTGGCCGCCAGCACCATGGTCTCGACGTCGCCCAGCGCGATTCTCTTCTTCTCGCCCACGTACAGAATCAGCTTTTCTAGCTCGTTCGAGATCATCATCATGTCGCCGCCCAGCGCGTCCACCAGTTCACGCGCCCCGTCGGCATCGATCTTGACTCCCCGTGTCGTGCAGTACTCGCCGATCCAGCGCACCGCCTCGCCCTCTTCCACGCGCGCCAGTTCCACGATGCCGCAAATTGGTCCCAGATCGTCGCGGATCTTCTGGTAACGGTCCCTATCCGACATTTCCATGCGCCGCGCGTCGGCGGGAATGCTGATGTGGTCGGCCACGAAAACCAGCAGCGCGTCGGGGTTGGGGTTCTTGCAATAGTCCGCGATCGCGCCGATCTTCTCATCGTTCGAGCCACGCCCGAACAAAGCCTTCACGCCGCGCACGAAGAACACCTGAAACGGCGCCATCAGCGAAGGCGTACGGACGCGGTCCAGCACCTCGGTCAGCGATGTTTCGCTCAGGTCGAACTCGAATAGGCTGAAATCCAGCGCGTCGGGCGAGACCAGGTGTTCGAGTATCGCGTCGCGGCAGCGCTTGCGAAAAAACGCCTCATCGCCCACGAACACATAGGCCGGCTTCAGCTTGCGCGATTCAAGCTCGGAGAGGAACCGGTCCGACTGGGCAAAGCCGCGCATCAATAGCCCTCCAGGATGTTGGCAACCAGCGTACGCGCGAAGTCGCGTGAGAGACGATCGATAGCCGACGAATCTTCTTCGAAAAAGCTGGAGAGCTCGCGCGACAACTCGTACTGTTCGTGGAACAGGTACGCTGGATTCTGAAAGAGTACTTTGCCCGCGCGATCGGTCAACGTCACCTGCATGCTGACCGTAACCAACACACTGGCCGCGCGCCCCGTCTTGGAGTCATAGGCGAGTGGGGCAGCCGTGGCGGATAGCACCGTTCCCTTCAGCACCGCATCGGCGTCGGTCCGCGCTTCGTGGATCACGTGAAATTGCGTGCGGGTATTGAATTCGCGCACCACCGCGTCCGTAATCACCTGTTCCACGCGAAAGGTCGGACTCTGGCTGACAAAGCCCGGAATGGCGATGGTGCGAACATTTTGCGGCAGTGCAACCGTATGTCCCGCCGTGTGGTAACCGCAGCCGGCCGCGGACAGGCTTAGTGCGAGCGCGACTGGCGCCGCCCAGCGCGTCATTGAATCTGACCCCGCGGGCGGGATGCGGTCATCGTCTCGGCACATTCGACCGCCGTCAAAGCCGCGATGCGCAGGTTGTCGGTCGCGGCCCAGAGCCAGACGCCGTTCCCATGATTGGCATCGCGCGCCAGCGAAACCAAAATATCTCCCTGACCGGCGGCACTCACATTGGTCGGGACATCCTCCGGACCACGAGCCACCACCATGTGATCTCCCGCCAAAGCCTGTGCGAAGTCTCCCAAAGCGACCGGCTTCTCCATCTCGAGATAAACGGAAAAAGCATGCCCATGAAAGATCGGCGCCTGCACCACGAGCAGCGAAGGCTCGACCGCCCCCGGGGCAATCTGCCGGTAGTGCTTCAGGATTCTCTGCGATACCGAGTCCAGCGCCGGCTCAGACTTCGGCCCATAGCGTGCCAGCATGTTGAAGGCGACCTGGGCGTCGAAAACATTCTTAGGGAGTTCCTGAAAAGAAAGCAGGTTCACCGTCTGTTCATGCAGCTCGTCCATTCCCTTCTGGCCGTGCTCCGACGCCGGTTCAAATACGGTGGCTACGAAACGCTGAACGTTGCCAGCCTTTCTGCTGCGCAGGGCTAGCACGGCGAGAACGGTGGCGGCGGGGTGGGCCGTGACCACCGGGGCCGGCTGCAACTCCGGAGGAACGGGTTGACCGGATTCCCGTTCAATCCAGGGAGAACGGACCGACGCGCCGGCTTCATCTTCTAACGCAAACGACAGATCCACGATGGTGTTGCCCAGATCGCGGGCTGTTTTCCAGTTGCCGCGCGTGCACTGCGGGTCGGAAGCGAAGAACGTGAAATCCACGCGCTCGAACTGCTCCGCCCGTACGCTCTGGATAAAGCTCATCTCATCTCCCAGCGCTTCCAGCCGGCCGAGCGACTCGTCGTCGTCGAGCAGCCGGACATCCACGGCTGGGAAGTTCCGGTCTTTCAAAATCTCGGCGATTTCTTTGCCCTTGAGAGTTGCGGCGCCGACGATGGCTACCCGGTACAGGTTCGTGCCGTGGAGATCGGCATGAGCGGCGACGGGCTTGGAGAGCGAGGTCATGAAGTCTGAGATGCCTCCCGGTACGCGGGCGGTGCAGGAGGATTCTTGCGGCGGAAAATCCATTGCAAGCGCCACAGAACGCCCGAAGCCATATAAAGCAAAGCAATCGCGAATAGCACCGGCCGCGAGAAAAACCAGATCAAGGCAATGAGCACGCCGATCAGCACGATCAAGCGGAAAGGCCGCCGGGAACGGAAGTCAATGTCTTTGAAGCTGTAAAAACGCCAGGTGCTCACCATCAGGTAGGCGATCACCACCACCATCATGAGCCAGCTCAGCGCCGTCCACCAGGATGCAATAGGCACGCCCGAAGTAAAATGCACGACCGCGGCAATCACGCCCGCCCCGGCCGGAATCGGCAGACCGACAAAATACTTCTTTCCCGGACGGCCCGGATTGGACGGTTGCGGATTGGTGGTGATATTGAAACGCGCCAACCGGCTGGCGCCGGCCATGAGAAACGCAAAGCAGAAGATCTCACCCAGTTGCACGATCTTCGTACGCATCTCGGGATCAATGGTCATTGGCAACAGGCTGAAGCCCCACATCCACGCGAGCAACGCCGGAGCCACTCCAAACGCAATCACGTCGGCCAGTGAGTCCAATTCGCGGCCGAATTCGCTGTCGGTGTGAGTCATGCGCGCAATGCGGCCATCGAGCCCATCAAACAGCACTGCAAAACCGATCAACTTCGCGGCGAGGTCCAGGTGCCAGGATTCGGTGGCGCTGGCAGTGATGGTTTGAAGAATGGCGTAAAACCCGGCCGCAATATTCGCCGTTGTAAACAGCGAGGGCAGAAGATACATGCCCTTGCGCATCTTTCCGCGGGGACGGTCGGAACCACGGCGAGTGGGAGTCAGTTCTTCCATGCTCAGTGAGCCTCCCGCGCTCCGGCCAGGATTGCCTCGATCGCGACCGCAACCGGGAGAAGGGCCAAAACTGACGCTCCTCCCTTCACCCGGTCGCCAGGCTTGACTTGGATGCCAGCGTTGCGATCAAGCAACACGTCCACCCGCGAGCCAAATTTGATCAGTCCAATGCGCTCACCGCGCGCCACGTGGTCTCCCACTCGGCGGTCAAAAACAATCCGGCGAGCGAGCAAGCCGGCAATCTGTTTGAAAACAACCGTGTGGCCTTCTCCTTCGACGGTGACGATGTTCTGCTCGTTCTCCGCTGCCGAATTTGCCCCCATGGCGTTGAGGAACTTCCCCCGTTGATAACGCACATCGCGGATGACCCCGGCTATCGGCGAACGATTCACGTGCACGTCGAATACGCTCAGGAATATGCTGATCCGCTTCCGGGGAGTCCCGCTGACAGTCACTACCGAAACGTCCGTCACCTTGCCGTCCGCGGGCGAGACCACGGCCCCGGCCTCCTGCGGAATCGCGCGCTCCGGATCGCGGAAAAACAACAGGAAGAATGCGCCCAGAAGTATGACGGGAATCGCATACGGCCAAGCCGTCAGCCAGGCAAGCACGGCCGCGCCCAACACGCAACCCGCGCCGTAGAAATAGCCGTCACGAACCATAGAATTCCGTCAGATCAATTATAGGGTGCGACCATCCGGTTTATTTGGCGCCCGCCAGAGTTGCTGCATAGTGATCGATCCAGCGCCGTTGCTCTTCGGTTTCCGGAACCGGGTTGCCGCGCCCGGCTTTCACGCTTTCAACCGCTGCGCCCGGACTCAAGCCCTTCGTGACCAGCATGCAGGCTGCCACCAGACCTGTGCGGCCGATCCCTTGCCGGCAATGGATCACAACATTCTTTCCAGAAGAGAGATCGGTATCGATTCTTTCCAGAACTGCGGCCAGAGCGGCTTCCGAGTTAGGCACCTGGCGATCCGGGATCGGAAATGGTACGAATTTCATTCCTCGGTGTCTTACTTCCCTCGCTTCGCTCTTAAGATCGAGATCCTGCTCTTCATCGGGTGTCAGGAAAGAAACCACTGTGTCGATTCCTGACTGGCGCCACGCAGACATTTCCTCTTTGAGCCAGTCACCGCCGCGCGGGCGGGAGGCTAACGCCAGCCTCCCCGGCCACGGCCCCTCGACCCAATGGAGTTTCGTGGGCATCCTCTACGAGTCCTCTTTCCAGACAATCTCGCGCGGAAGCGCATCAACGTCCACGCCGCGCTGGCGGAGAACATAGATGCGGTGATGTCCGTCGAGTATAGTCCCGTCCGGCCTTGCTTTTAGGCAGTCTCTTTGACCCGGGAGCAGTGAATGAAGCAAGGCGTCGGTCGAAATCTGTTCCATCTGAGCAAGCTTTGCCGGGCTGAGAGACGCATCCGAGTGCAGCGGCTTCAGCGGCGGTAAAGGATCAGGACATGAGTTCGGCAATTCTAAGGCTCTAACCGGATTCTACATAACTGCAATAAAAAAAGGCGCTTAGGTGCGCCTTCTGTGAACACATAAAATTCCCGATCGAACCAATGACCTGAATTCTGGGCCCGATTTCCGGGCTGACTTGTGGTTAAGCGGACTGCCTCTCGAACTGCCGTTCCAGATGCAGCATCTGGTCTTTCAAACGTAGCTTCAGCTTCTTCAGCCGGACTTCTTCCAGTTTTTCGTCTTCGGTGAGATATCGCTTTTGTGTGAGGGATTCCAGCCTTTGGGAAAACTGCGAGTGCTCCTGGACTAGCCGCCGGAATTCTTCATGGCCAGCCAGGAGTTGGTCTCTCGGAGTCAGCATCCTTGACAGACCTCCTAGTTTTGTTACGACTCGGTTAAAAGGTAGCACAGGGCAAAAACCCGTTCAATGAATTTTCATAGATGGTTTTCCACAGTTGGTAGGCGGGTGCGGAATCGGGAATTGCACAGCAATGGGTGCAGCATTGGGAGCGGGCTTTAGACTCTAGGGTTTAGGCTCTGGCTTTGGGTTTAGGCTCCATCCTACTTGCCACTCGCTACTCGCTACTTAGTACGCGCCACTCATACAGCACGGCATCCTCAACCGGCTCTTGGTAATACCCGCGCCGCCGCCCAGCCTCGCGGAATCCGTGCTTCTCGTACAAGCGGCGGGCCGGCTGGTTCGACTCCCGGACTTCCAGCCAAACCGTCTCGCCCGCCTGGCTTCGGATGTGGCCAAGGAGTTCACGCAGCAGGGCGTCGGCAATCCCACGGCGGCGGGCTTGCGCCGCGACTACAACATTTTCGATCTCCCACTCTTCGGCGAGCACCTGTGCGCAAACGAACCCGGAGACCTTCGTCTCCGCCTCCGCCACCAGGACTAGTCCCCCCTCTACCAGACGGGTGTACTGCTCGGGGGTCCAGTGGGACGCGCTCGCCGCCTCCCGCTCGAGGGCGAGGATCGCAGGCACGTCGTCGAGCCCAGCGGAGCGAATGGTTACGGGCATCAGCGTTTCGGTTTGGAGAAAATCTCAGCGTCGGAACGGCGAATGTAGTTGGCTTCCATTTCTTCGGGACTAACGGTCTGGCCGCGCTCGATGCGTTCCCACCCTAGGCGCGCGATCACATCGCTGCCCGGGTAATCCACTTGTTCCACCCGGATTCCAGCCGCGCGAGCGGCTTCGGCGATGCCGGCATCGGCCGTGACCACGACTTGGCCCTCCGCTTCGGCGAGAAACTCGTCCTTGCCCAGCAGCCGTTCGCTGTTCATGAAAACCGACGGCCCGAGTAGGTAGTCGCCGGCGTACACTTCACCCCGGCCCGCATCGAGTGCGGAGAGAGCCCGGCCGTTCCCTGCCCCGCTGCGCGCCACCGCTTCGAGTAAAGAAACCGCCGCAATCGGCTTCTGCAGAATCTCCGCCAGCGCCTTCACCGCCGCCAGCCCGACCCGAAGCCCGGTAAACGACCCCGGCCCCGAAGCCACCGCAAATCCCGCCAGGTCGCTCTTCTGGAACCCGTGCTTTTGGAGCAACGCCGCGACCTGCGGAACGAGCTCTGCCGAGAAAGTTCCTCCCGCCAGCGGGACCACTTCCAACACCTCGATTTCGCTCTTCCCCGGCGTCACCCGCGCCAGCGCAAGGCTGCCGTTCTTGCCGGATGTATCAACACCAAGCAGAACCATCGAATTCATGGTAGCGCCGGCGCCTCGCCGGCTGTCGCGAGGGCGCCTCGCCCTCGCCTGCCCGTCGCGGCCTTCGCCATCTCAGTGCCCGCCTTCCACCAACTCCAGCAACACCCCACCCGTGCTCTGCGGATGCACAAACACGTACCGATGCCCGCCCGCGCCCGTCTTGATCTCGTTGGACACCATCCGCACACCGTCGTTTTTCAGCTTTGCAACTGCTGCCGCGAGATCTGGAACACGCAGACAGATATGATGGAGTCCCTCCCCACGCTTGGCGATGAACTTCGCAATCGTGGAATCCTCCGAGGTCGCTTCGAGCAGCTCCAGACGGCTCTCCCCAACCGGAACCATCACTAGCCGGACCCTCTCCTGCTCGACCGTCTCTTCGGCCGAAACCTGCATCCCCAGCTTCTCGTAAATCGCCTTCGCCAACGCCAGCGACTTCACGGCGATACCCAAGTGATCAATGGTGATCATCCGTCTCCCTCGTTCGCGCCTCCAGGGCGCGATGCGCTAGCCACATCACAACGACGAAAACAATGCTGCCGAGTGCAAAGGGATGTTCGATTGCGCGTAGAAAGTGGCCGATTTCCCAGTCGACCCAAATTTTTAGTCCCACCGGGATGAGCAGAGCGACCACCGCGACGATCGCGGCGGTCTTCACATTCCGCCATCCACCCTCCCGGTGAGCGGTGCGCAGATAAGGGAAAACGGCAACCGGAAACGCCGTAATAGCAAACAATAGGAGCCCTAGCAGGATTTTGTCCGGCGTTTCCATGACTAGCGCTGCCCCACCTTTGCGACAATCTCCTCCACCAGCGTATACGGATCGCGCTTATGCTCGGCGATCTCCGCCGCGTAGCGCGCCACGCTGCCGCCCTCCATCTGCGCCCGCGCCTTCTCCAGCATCGCGTCCCGCAGCATCTCGACCAGCCGCTCCTGCCAGTTCTCGACGTTCTTCTTGAAGACCAGGTTCTCTTTCTTCAAATACGCCTCGTAGTCGGCGATCGCGCCTGCCAGCTCTTTCGTCCCCAAACCCTCGCTCGCCACGGTCTTCACGATCGGCGGCGTCCATCCATCGTTGCGTGTGGCCAACGATTGCATGGCGCGAATCTCACGCTCCACCCGCTCCGCCCCTTCCCGATCGCTCTTGTTGATGACAAAGATGTCGGCAATTTCCATTATCCCGGCCTTGATGGTCTGCACATCGTCGCCCATGCCGGGTACCAGCATGACGACCGTGACATCGGCCAACCGAACAATATCCACTTCATCCTGTCCCACGCCTACAGTCTCAATCAGGATGAGGTCGCGTCCCGAAGCATCGAGCACGGTAGCAACATCCGCCGTGGTGCGCGCCAATCCGCCTAGCGATCCGCGCGTGGCCATGCTGCGAATGTAGATCCCGGGATCGTTGTAGTGGTCCTGCATGCGGATGCGGTCGCCGAGAATCGCCCCGCCCGTGTAAGGACTGGTCGGATCCACCGCGATGATGCCGACCGTCTGATTCTCTTTACGATAGAGCTTGGCGAGTTGGTCCACCAGCGTGCTCTTGCCCGATCCCGGCGCGCCCGTCAGCCCAATGATGCGCGCCTTGCCGGTATGCGGGAAGAGCGCTTTGAGCAGCTCCGACCATCCAGGAGCACGGTTCTCGACCGCGGAGATGGCCCGCGCCAGCGCCAGAGGCTCGCCGCAGCGAAGACGTGAAATCTGGGATTGGGTATCCTGCTTCAAACGATTAGTGTAAAGCAGTCTCTCCGTTCGACGGAAACAGGGCTCGGGCCAGCGACCCAACTCGGTACCCATGCCAGAGAACAGCCAGCATCTTTCGGCACTCTTCGTTGAGCTCGGACTCATCATCGCGGGCTTGGCCATCCTGGCGCGCCTCGCCAAACGATACGGCATCTCGGCCATCCCGCTCTATCTTCTGGCTGGCCTCGCGTTTGGCAAAGGCGGACTCACGCCCTTGCATGTGAGCGAACAGTTCACCCGGATTGGCTCCGAGATTGGCGTCTTGCTTCTCCTGTTCATGCTCGGACTGGAATACACGGGAGAGGAACTCGGCCGCAGTTTGAAGTCGGGAATCGCGGCCGGAGCAATCGACTTTGCCCTGAACTTTGCTCCCGGGTTCATTGCCGGACTGCTCCTGCACTGGAGCGCGCTGCCGGCCGCGCTGCTGGGTGGTGTCACCTACATTTCTTCTTCTGGGATCATCGCCAAAGTCCTCGGCGAACTGAAGCGGTTCGGTAACCCCGAGACTTCCTCGATACTCTCGTTGCTGGTGCTGGAAGATCTCGCGATGGCCGTGTACCTGCCGGTGGTGGCGGTTCTCCTGGCGGGAGGACCTCCGTCCCGCATGGTAGCGTCGGTGTCGATCGCCTTGCTCGCGGTTGGAGTTGTTCTGTTTGTGGCGATTCGCTACGGCCGATCCATCAGCGCGATCGTAGCCCACGAGTCAGACGAGATCGTTCTCCTCACAACTTTCGGAGCGGTGCTGCTCGTTGCCGGACTGGCGCAGCAGCTCAATGTTTCGGCGGCCATCGGAGCTTTTCTGGTCGGCATCGCGATCTCCGGACCGATCGCCGACCAAGCCGAACGCTTGCTGTCCCCACTGCGCGACCTCTTCGCCGCGACCTTCTTCTTTTTCTTTGGAATGGAGGTCGACCCTTCGAGTCTGCCTCCCGTTCTGCCGCTGGCAGGGGTGCTTGCTGTCGTCACCGCGGGCACCAAGGTCCTGACCGGATATTGGGCCGCCAAACGCGCCGGATGCGACCAACGCGCGGCCTTGCGCAGCGGCTTCACGCTCATCGCGCGCGGCGAATTCTCGATTGTGATCGCCGGACTCGGCATCGCTATCGAACCGCGGCTCGCGCCGTTAGCAGCCGCCTACGTCTTGCTGCTAGCGATTGCCGGGCCGGTACTGGCGCGAGTGGTACGCTAGTGTCAAGTTGAACGTCTCGCGGTCGCCGTTGATTTTGGGTGGCGCAACGCTTCAGCGCTGCGATAACTGGCTTGTTTTGAGCATCGGCTTTAGCCGCCGAGGTACGAACATCGCTCAGGAATTAGATTTTCCGCAGCCTGCTAGCGTCCGATCGCCGTCGGATGCTTCGGCTGGTATAGTCCAATCTTCCCGCCGCTGGGAAGCGCGATATGGGTCAGACTCCCCCAGCGTTCTTCTGTCACGGCACCGCACTTTACCTTCTTCCCTTTCAGCGACTCCATCGTCGCCTTCAGGTCGTCGCATAGGAAGTACAGCTCGTGCAGATCGTTCTTCTCGGAAGGATGAAACGCAGCCTCGGCCGGCGGCAGGGCGAAGATCAGCCAGCCATGCCCGGCATCGACGAATGAGAACTTGAGAACGTCGCGGAAGAAAGCCCGGTCGGCTTCGGGATTCTTGCTGTAAACGATGACGTGCGCGCCAGTGATCATCACTCCCTCTCATACTCCGACGGGTTCGTTTTTGCAACAATCCGATCAGAAGTAGCTGAGTGCTGACTGCTGAGTGCTGATGGCTAATCCTTCAGCAACTGCCGCGCAATCACCAGCCGCTGGATCTCGCTCGTCCCCTCGCCAATCGTGCACAGCTTCACGTCGCGATAGAACTTCTCCGCCGGATAGTCCTTGATGAACCCATACCCGCCGTGAATCTGCACGCCTTCGTTGGCGCACCTCACCGCCACTTCGCCAGCGTACAGCTTGGCCATCGAGGATTCGAGGGTCGTCTTCATGCCCGCATCTTTCATGGCGCCGGCGCGAAGCGTGAGCAGCTTCGCGGCTTCGATTTCCGTCGCCATATCGGCCAGCTTCCACTGGATCGCCTGGAATTCGCTGATCGCCTTGCCAAACTGTTTGCGCTGCTTGGAATACTTCAAGGCCGCTTCGTAGGCGCCTTCGGCCATGCCAAGCGCGAGCGCGGCAATCGAGATGCGTCCGCCGTCCAGGATGCGCATGGCATCGATGAATCCGTTGCCTTCGCCGCCCAACAGGTTCTCCGCAGGCACGAAACAGTCTTCAAATATCAGTTCGGCCGTGTCGCTCGCGCGCAAGCCGAGCTTGTTCTCTTTTTTCCCGGGACGAAAGCCTTTGGTGCCTTTTTCCACGACGAACGCGGAAAGCCCGTGCGTATGCGCGGCGCGGTCCGTTACCGCGAGAACCACGAGCACATCCGCGTAGTGGCCGTTGGTGCAGAAGGTCTTGGTGCCGTTCAGCACCCACCCTCCCTTCGCCTTGGTGGCCGACATGCGGGCGCTGCCCGCGTCCGATCCCGACGACGGCTCGGTAAGTCCCCACGCGCCAATGTACTCGCCGGTCGCCAGCTTCGACACATACTTCTTCTTCTGCACTTCGTTGCCGGCGACGAAGATGTGATTCGCGCAGAGCGAGGTGTGCGCGGCCACGATGATCCCCACCGACCCGTCCACCCGCGACAGCTCCTCGATCGCGGTGACGTACTCCACGTAGCCCATGCCCGCGCCGCCATATTCCGGCGGAAAGATGATCCCCAGCAGACCGAGCTTGCCCAGGTCCTTCACCGTCGCCATCGGAAACTCGCTGGCTTCGTCCCACGCCATCACATGAGGAGCGATCTCGCGCTCGGCAAACTCACGCACGCTTTTTTTCAGTTGCAGTTGTTCGTCGTTTAACTGGAAATCCAAAGTCTCCACCTTCGTCTACCGTCCCCGCTTCCCACTCAGGACTTGTCATCCCGAGCGGAGCGAGGGATCTGCAGTGTGCTGGCATCTGCAGTGCAGTCTGAAATTGTTGCTGGATGCCGCGCGCGGACGGCGCAGAAATAGGCGCCCAACTATTCATTTAAGCACGGGAGACCGAGATCAACGAAGGGCTCGTACCGACCGGTTGGTTACGAATGGGGTTGTAACGCCAAGCCGCCTGCGCAGGTAGGGGAAAGAGCAGCGCTACTTCTTCTGCGCTCCGAAGATCTTCCGCGCCAGCCACACCGGCGCCACAAACACATGCGCCGGATTGGTCAAGAACGCCGGCTTGTTCCCTTCGATTAGGTGCCCCAGCCAGGCCAGGGCAAAGGCGGTGGGTATCAACAGCAATGCAACGATCCAGTGCCACCAAATCACTATTAGTGAGGAGAAGCCGATCGGGATGGCAATCATGTGGAGGGCCCGGTTGACAGGATGGTTATGCGCGCCGTCGTAATGCGAGTACAGTCCCATGTTTCCCTCTGCGAGAAAACCTCGAACCGGGTGAATTATAGCCTCGGGTGGGGGTTCCGGGAACTGCCCAAAGCCTTTATTTGGCGCACTCTCGGGTGCTTTCCCGCGCCGGGATACCGGGGTATACTGCTACACCATCGGGGTGCTTGGTCCTCGAACTCCCCTCGACGACCTTGGGCCACCGCCTCCTCGCTGCCAGGACCGGGGCTCTTTGTGTGACTGGCTCTCCGTACCAGGGTTCCATGGACCATCGCGACAAACCGGGCCACGATTCCGATAGCCCGACGATTTCGGGGGCGGGCCGGCCTGGGGACAATGTTGCCGCCGCCCAGACGCCGCCGCCGCTTTCCGACGCGCCCACCATGCCGCATCAAAGCCCGGTTCCTGTAAGCCGGCCCGCGGCGCCCTCGGGTTTCCCCTCTTCCGCCGCAGCCACCAGCATCACTGCCTTTCTGGCGCTTCAACCCGGCGTTGTTTTCGGCGGGCGCTACCAGATCCTGCGCGTCCTCGGACAAGGCGGCATGGGCGCCGTCTACCAGGCGCGTGACCGCGAACTCGACCGCCTGATCGCGCTCAAGGTCATCCGTCCTGAACTGGCCACCGATCCTGCTATCCTGCAGCGCTTCAAGCAGGAACTGATTCTCGCCCGCAACATCACGCACAAAAATGTCGTCCGCATTTATGACCTGGGCGAAGCCGACGGCATCCGCTTCATCACCATGGAATACGTGGACGGCGAGGACCTGCGCACCATGCTGCGCCACCACGGCAAGTTCCACACGCAACAAGCGATCCCGATGATCGAGCAGGTCTGCCGCGCGCTCGACGCCGCCCACTCCGAAGGCGTAATCCATCGCGACCTGAAACCGCAGAACATCATGCGCGACAAGCAGGGCCGGGTGGTGGTGATGGACTTCGGGCTGGCCCGCTCGCTCGGCGATTCCGGCATGACCCAGACCGGCGCCATCGTCGGCACCATGGAGTACATGTCGCCCGAGCAGGCACTCGGTTCGCCGCTCGACCAGCGCTCCGACATTTTCAGCGTCGGCCTCATCTTCTATGAACTGCTGACCGGCAAGTCTCCCTATCACGCGGACACCGCCATCGCCAGCCTCATGCGGCGAACGCGCGAGGTCGCCAAGCCCGTCTCCGACGTAGAAAACACGGTTCCCCGACCCCTGAGCGCGATCGTCAGCCGGTGCCTGGAGCGTGAGCCCGTCAACCGCTACCACTCGGTTGTCGAACTCTTGCAGCAATTGAACGCCTGGGAGGCCAACCCCAACATCAGCGCGGACGCGCTCTCCAAGATGATCCCGCATCCGATCATCCACCCCTCACGCTTCAATCTCGATCTTCCCGGGAAGCGCTGGATGTGGCTCGCCGGCGCGGTGCTGGTAGTCACCATGGCCGCCTTCGTCGGCCGCACCGTATTGAGCCGTCCCGGCGCCCGGACCCAGGAAGCTGCCAAGGGCATTCCCGCGCTCAGCCAGGGAAAGTATGTCGCCATCCTCCCCCTGAAAATTGCGGGGGACGAGAAGGCCCTCGGCTATGTGGCCGATGGCGTCCAGGAAGCGCTCGCTGCCAAGCTTTTTCAGCTCAAGGAAGTTCATCTGGCTTCGTCTTCAGCCGTAGAAAAAGTTGCCGCCAAGGATCTTCCTCTCCCCAAGCTAGCCCATGACCTCGGTGTCAACCTCGTCCTCCAGGGGATGGTCCAGGGCAGCAATGACAAATTGAGCGTGATCCTCAATCTCTACGACGCAACCACCGGCAACCGGGTTTGGAGCCAGGAATTCCCAGGCATTCCCCAGGACTTGATTACTCTCGAGGATCAAATTTACGGCAGCGTGGTCAGCGCGCTTGCGCTCAAGCCCAGCAACGAAGAACGCGCGCGCACCGGAGCTCATCCCACCGAGAACGTAAAGGCCTACGATCTTTACCTGCAGGGACGCAACGTCCTGCGCAACAGCCACAATACCGCCGAGATGCGGCAAGCCGGATCGCTGTTCGAACAGGCCATCGAGAAAGATTCCAGCTTCGCCCTGGCCTACGCCGGGCTCGCCGACGCCAGCCTCCGCCTTTACGGCGAAAGCAAAGAGAGCATCTGGGCACAGAAGGCGACGCTCGCTGCGCAGCAGGCGGAGCGGCTTTCCAGCTCATTGCCGGAAGTGCATCTTTCTCTCGGCAGTGTCTATTCCACCACCGGCAAGAATGCCCAGGCCATCACCGAACTGAAGCGCGCCCTCGAGCTGGCTCCGAATTCCGATGAAGCCTATCGCCTGCTGGGGGACGCATACCGCGCCAACGGCCAAAGCGAAGAAGCCATCGCCGCTTATGAAAAAGCCGTTTCCGTGAATGCCTATTTCTGGATGAATCACAATTCGCTCGGGCAGGCCTTTGCTGAAAGCGGCGACACCGCCAAAGCCCTGTTGTCCTTTCAGAAGGTGATCGAACTGGCAACCGACAGCCCCATTGGCTACGAAAACATCGGCACCGTCTACTACAAGGAAGGCAAGTGGAGTGAGGCCATTCCGCACTTTCAGAAGGCGCTTTCGGTCGGTCCGGATTCCATCACCTACTCCAACCTGGGAACGGCATACTTTTTCCTAAGGAATTATGACGAGTCCGTGAAGATGTTTACCAAGGCCACCGAGATGACCCCCAACAACGAGGTTCTCTTCGGGAATCTCGGTGACGCCTACCGCTGGTCGGGCCACTCCGAGCAGGCCGCGGCCGCCTACGACAAAGCCATCTCGCTCTGCTTTCAACAGCTGCAGGTGAATCCGCGTTCCGCCGACACCATGGGCGATCTGGCGCTCTACTACGCCAGGAAGGGCGATGCTCGCAACGGCCTGCAATACATCCAGCAGGCCCGCTCCATCAAGCCCAGAGACGTGCAGCTCATGTATTCGGAGGCCTTAGTGAAAGCTCTGGTGGGTAAACCGGAAGATGCAGTGAAGGCCTTGAAGGCGGCTCTCGAGAAGGGCTACTCTCCGCAGGAGGCCTGGAACGATCCCGAGCTTCAGAAGCTCCAGGCCCTGCCACAGTTTTCACAGCTGGTGAAAGAGTTCACGCCAAAAGGAACTAAGCCTTAAGCGACTTCTTCCACCGCTTGCGGCGCGAGACGATCGCTCCGATTCCGGTCGCCACCAACGCGATCGTGCCCGGCTCCGGAGCCGCGCCTGCATGCCCACTGAAGTTCAGGCCGCCTGGCCAGCAGCTTTCCCCCACGCACTTGAAACCGATCAAGAAGCTGGAACCATTCGGAATCCCGTTGCGCGGATTGTGACCCTTGACTCCGGCCAACAGGATCTCCACCGAGCCATCTCCCAGCGTCCGGACCGTGCAACTCAAGAACATGCTCTGTGCGCAGCTGATGTCTGCCGCGGGTACTCCCTTTTCAATCAGCTTCAGCGAAGTCCAGTTCTTCCCGGACGCGTTGGTGAAAAACAAGTTGCCGCTCCCATCCGCGGGAGTGCTGAACGTAAAGTTCATTCCCACATTCGTGCACCCCGACGGAGGGCAACGCGCAAATCCGGGCGCGCCGCCGCCCGACACACCGTGAATAATGATCTTGGGGTCGTTGATGCCGTCCGCAAAGGCCAACCCCGTACACAGCAACGACAGCAGGACGAGTAAACACAGGCGTGATATCTTCATCGGAATTTTCCTGACTTCACCTAAGGATTGTCGCTGGCAACGCGCCCCAGCGACAGGGGAGTGGACCGAGGTTAGCGGCTTCATCCAGGCGGGTCAAGCACATAATGATGCAAAGCTTGAAGAAATCATCGGCGCATGAAAACTGTTGCGCATCTTCGGCAAACCCCACGCCGGGCTGTGCAAACGACTGCAACTTCCCGCAAGTCTCCGCCCCTCACCGGAAATTTCGAATGAGAATGACGTCGCTGCTCTGGTTGCCTTTGCTGAGCAGGAGCTGCTTGCCATCGCGCGCCCAGGCGAAATCGAAAATGCGGCCGGAAGAAAAGTTGGTGATCTGGCGCGGCTCGCCCCCGGTCAGCGGCTGCTCCCAGAGGTTAGTCGCGCCGTTTCGCGTGAGCAGATATTGCAGCGCTTTCCCGGACGGCGCCCAGCGCAGTCTCTCCGAGCCGAGGGGCAGCGGGCGGGTGAACTGAAGCGGTCCGCCGCCCGCCGACGCCACGGCAACCTTTACCACGGGGAGAGGATCGCCCTCCTGGTACAGAAACGCGAGCTGGTTCCCATCCGGCGAGACTCGGATCAACCACGCGCGCGGTGTGCCCGGCACGGACATTACTTGTTCCGGTGCGCCGCCATCCGACGGCATGCGATAGATCTTGTCTTTAATCGCGTAGAATACCCACTTCCCATCCGCCGTGCAGTCCGAGTATTCCACTTCATCCAGCCTCTTCTCGGCGTTCGCGCCGTCGGCGTCGGCGCGCCACAATTCGATTTTTCCCCCAAGATACCTGTCGTACAGCAGGTACCGATCGCCGCAGGACGACAGCGAGAGCAGATTGTGCGCCTGTGGGACGACCACGGCGCGTTCGCTGCCATCCGGGTTCATCAGCCACAAGTCGCCGTCCATGCTTGCCGCCAGTACCTTTCCGGAGGGCCCGGGCACAATCGCCGTGTAGATCTGTTCGCCGGACGTGACTTGGTGCGCCTGGGCTGCATCGGTTGAAGGTGCCGTCCAGACATCCGAAACGCGCGTGCGCTGAATCACCGCCAGCAGCTTGCCGTCGCGCGTCATGTCCAGAGCGGCGCTGTAATCCGAAAGGTCGTTCGTAAAGCGATGCATCTCACCGCTGGGATAGTCAATGCTTTGCAGTTGACCTCTACCGAGCGTCGTCTCACCCACGCTTGTGACAAGAGCGCCGCCGGCGGGGGCCCAGACTGGCCGCCCCGCAAATCTTCCGTCCAAGGGAACCAGTGGCCGCACTTTCCCGTCGGCGACGTTAATCGTGTTCAATCCCCAGTTCGTATCTTTGCCGATCCCGAGTGCTGAGATCGCAACCGTCTTGCCATCCGGCGACCATGTTGGCCCGTACTGAAAAACCGAATTGGCGCTCAGAGAAGCGAGCATTCGCTCCCCCGAGCCGTCCGCTTGTGCGATGCGGACCTCCACTGACAGGTGTTCTGGAACCCCACGCTGGAAAACAAACTGTTTGCCGTCGGGGGAGAAGTCAATGGGTGCGTCAACGTCACGAACGAGTTGGCGCGCCGGCCCGCCCAGCACCGCCATCTGGTACAGGTAGCGGAACTGAGCGGTAGTCTTGTCGGAGCGCACGAAATAGATGTAGTTCCCGTCGGGCGAAAAGGTCACGCCGACGAACTCGACCAGATCCGGGGCCAGGACCTGCACGTCGCTGTGGGTCGCCACGTTCTGAATCCGCAGGCTCTGCTTCTCGGCGTCGCGCAGCACGTACACCACGTATTGCCCATCGGGCGAGATCGCGACCGCGGACGCCTTCCCGTTGTCTGTCAACTTCGTAATCTGCATATTTTGCAGATTGAAGCCGCGCGACCGCGTTAGCAGACGGTAAGCACCGAATGCCAGTACAGCCAGCAGGGCCGCGGCGCCCGCCGCAATCCACGCTTTCGGCAAGCCGCGTTTCTCGGCAACAGCCTCGATCGCAACCGCACTCGACGACGGAGCCGCGACCCTTCCTGAACCGGGCGCAGCCGACGCCGTCCCGCTCGCTGCTGGCAAACGCCCCGAACTGGTGTCGCGCTTCAGACGCCTCAAGTCCGCGCGCAGCTCGGCCGCGCTCTGGTAGCGCAAGTCGCGGTCTTTCTCGAGTGCGGTGCGGATAATCTCTTCCAGTTTCGGCGGTACATCGGGATTGAACTGCGTGGGTGCGACCGGATCATGATTCAGAATGGCGTCGAAAATCACTGCCGAGGTTTGGCCATCGAACGGAATCTTGCCGGTCGTCATTTGATAGAGCACCGCGCCCAGGCTGAACACGTCGCTGCGCGCGTCCAGTTCCTTGCCGCGCGCCTGCTCCGGCGACATGTAGCAGACCGTGCCCACCGCAATCCCCGGACTGGTCAGGAAAGCGCCTGCCGTTGGCACCGTGACCGCGGTCGCGGCCTTCGGCTCCATCACCATCTTGGCCAGTCCGAAATCCAGAACTTTCGCCTGACCGCGCTTGGTCACGAAGATGTTCCCCGGCTTGATGTCGCGATGAACGATTCTCTTGCTGTGCGCCGCATCGAGCGCGTCCGCGATCTCGATGGTCAGGTCGAGCAGGGTGTTGAGCTCCAGGGGGCGCCCCGCAATGTAGCGGTCGAGCGGCACGCCCTCCACCAGTTCCATCACAATGAAAGCGTGGCCTTCGTAGTCTCCGAAGTCGTGAATGGTGCAGATGTTGGGATGGTTGAGTGCCGACGCCGCTCGTGCCTCCAGCCGAAAACGATCCAGACTCTGCGGATCGCGCGCCACTTCCTCAGGCAGAAATTTGAGGGCGACCCAGCGCCCGAGGTTGGTGTCTTCGGCCTTGTAAACCACACCCATCCCGCCACCGCCCAACTTCTCGGCGATGCGATAGTGCGAGATGGTCTGGCCGATCATTCACGCCCCGTCGTGAGAATCGAGCTATTTCGAGGAACGGCGCCCTCGAGCCAAATACTGTTGATCGAGAGCCTGTCGAATGAGCGTCTTGATCACAGCCTGCCGACTGATGTTCAATTCCTTCGCGGCTCTGTCTAGTTCCTCAAGCATGCCCGAAGCCAAGTCGACATTCACTCTTTGAATGGGGCCCATCATACGACCGGTGTTCGTAAAAAAGCGCGATACATCTTCCCCTTGGTCCGCAAGACGGGCAATCACATCCGCGGAAACTTGCCTCCGATTCCTACGATTGTTCTTCATACAGTTGCCGCTCCTGCCGAGTTGCCTTCCAGAGAGTCACGAGATGGTAATACTGTCCCTCTTGATCTTCCCGCACTTCAAAAATGACAGAATACAGGCGATCGCCTACCCAACCGATCGCACGGTACTGCTCGGGCAGATCCGACCGTTCGTCAACATAGTATGGATGCAGGAAAACTTCCTGTACTTCTTCGAATCCGATGCCCCTTTTAGGGTTTGCCCTCAGCCGCTTGCTTTTCCCTTCGTCAAAGTAGAACCGCATAATAGTATAACAGTTATACCACTCAGTGAAAAAGAAAAATGGGTTGAGCCCGGCAAGACCTACTAGCTTGTATTTTCCGGCTTCCACCGCAGCACCGGCTTCCGCGCTGCCTGCGTCTCATCCAGTCGCGAGATCCGCGTATGGTGCGGCGCCTCGAGCACAAACTGCGGATCTTCCTCGACTTCTTCCGCAATCGACTTCATCGCTTCGATGAAAAGATCAAGTTCCTCTTTCGGCTCACTCTCGGTCGGCTCGATCATCAGCGCCCCCGGCACGATCAGCGGAAACGCCGTCGTGTAAGGATGGAATCCGTAATCAATCAGCCGCTTGGCAAGGTCCATCGTCTTGACGCCCTTCTTCGATTGCACCTTGTCGCTGAAGACCACCTCGTGCATCGAAGGCGTCGAGTAGGGCAGGTCGTAAACGCCTTCCAGTCCCTTGCGGATGTAGTTCGCATTGAGCACGGCATCTTCGGTCGTCTGCCGCAGTCCGTCCGGCCCGTTGGCGAAGATGTACGCCAGCGCCCGGATGAACATCCCGAAATTCCCGTAGAACGCCCGCACCCGCCCCACCGACTGCGGACGGTTGTATTCAAACGCCATCGTGCCGTCCGGCTTCGTGATCACCACCGGCGTAGGCAGGAAAGGCTCGAGAACCTTCTTCACCGCCACCGGCCCCGATCCCGGACCGCCACCCCCGTGCGGCGTGGAGAAAGTCTTGTGCAGGTTGAGGTGCATCACGTCCACGCCGAAATCTCCCGGACGCGCCTTGCCGACCAGCGCGTTCATGTTGGCGCCGTCCATGTAGAGCAGGCCGCCCTTGGCGTGCAGGAGGTCGGCAATCTTGTGGATCTCCTGCTCGAACACGCCCAGCGTGTTGGGATTGGTCACCATCAGCGCGGCAACGTCCTCGTTCATCTGCGCCGCCAGCGCCGCCACGTCCACCATGCCGCGGTCGTTCGACTTCAGATTCTCGACCGCATAGCCGACTGTAGCTGCCGTCGCCGGATTCGTGCCGTGCGCCGAATCCGGAATCAGAATTTTCTTGCGGGCATTGCCCTTCGACTCCTGGTACGCGCGGACCATCAGCAGTCCGGTGAATTCGCCATGCGCGCCCGCCGCCGGCTGCAGCGTGATCGCGTCCATGCCAGTGATTTCGATCAGGCAATCGCTCAGCGTCTTCATGATGCGCATCGCGCCCTGCGAAATCTTCGCCGGCTGATATGGATGCCCGTTCGCCAGTCCCTCCACCCGCGACACAAATTCGTTCACTCGCGGGTTGTACTTCATCGTGCAGGACCCTAGCGGATACATCCCCAGATCGATGGCATAGTTCCACGTCGAAAGCCGCGTGAAGTGCCGGATAATTTCGATCTCGCTGACCTCCGGCATGTTACCCAGGTCTTTGCGCTCGGATTTCCCGAGCAGCTTCGCCGTGTCCACCTCCGGAACATCGAGTGGCGGCAGCTTCCACGCCGCTTTCCCCGGCGACGACTTCTCAAAAATGAGATTCTCGTTCTGATTGACGTGGCGCGTGGCCTTGCGGGTCATGTGCTTCACAGCGCCACCTCCTCGGCCTCTTTCATAGTTCGAACCGAGCGTTCGCTCTCCGCCACCAGCCCGACCGCGGTATCAATCATCGAACGCGTTGTCAGCTCAGTGCAGCACCACAAGGCTGCGTTCCCCAGCTCCGGATAGAACTTCTTCAGCGGCAGTCCGCCGACAATCTTGTGTCCCAGCAAGCGCGAGTTGATCGCATAAGGATCTTCGCTGGTCCGGACTACGAACTCGTTAAAGCGCGGCGCCCCCGCAAACAGCACCTTGGCATTCTTGCCGAACTGATCGGCCGCATACGCGGTCTTCGCCAGGTTCTGCTTGGCCAGTTCCCTGAGCCCAACTTTGCCATACACCGTCATAAAGATGTTGACCATCAGCCCGACCAGGGCCTGGTTGGTACAGATATTCGAGGTGGCCTTCTCGCGCCGGATGTGCTGCTCGCGTGTCGCCAGCGTCAGCACGAAGCCGCGCTTCCCTTTCTTGTCCACGGCCTGACCGGCCAGCCGCCCCGGCATTTGACGGACAAACCTTTCTTTGGTGGCCATCACCCCGCAGTACGGACCCCCGAAACCCATCGGCACTCCAAACGACTGCGCTTCCATGGCGACGATGTCAGCCACCCGCGGCGGCTCGACAATCCCAAGCGAGACGGCCTCCGCAATCGAGACAATCAGCAGCGCCCCACGCTTGTGTGCGATCTCCGCAATCGCCTCCACGTCCTCGACCGTTCCGAAAAAGTTCGGCGACTGGATCAGCACGCACGCGGTATCGTCTGCGACCGTTTTCTCCAGTTGTTTCAGATCCAGACGTCCCGAGTCCGTGAACGCAACCGTCTTCACCGGAATCCCCTGGTGCGTCGCGTACGTGCCCAACACCTCGCGATACTCCGGGTGCAGGCTGCGCGCGACCACAGCCCCGCTCTTTCCCGTGATGCGGACCGCCATCATCACCGCCTCGGCAGCGCCAGTCGAGCCGTCGTACATCGAGGCGTTCGCCAGATCCATGCCCGTGAGTTCCGAGATCATGGTCTGAAATTCGAAGATCGCCTGCAGCGTGCCCTGCGCAAACTCCGCTTGATAGGGCGTGTAGGAAGTCAGGAACTCGCCGCGCTGCACGAGCGCGTCAATCACCACCGGACGATAGTGGAAGTACGCCCCCGCTCCAAGAAAGCTGGTGTAGTCGTCGCCGTTCTCCTTGGAACGCAGTTTGAACCAGTCCACGATCTCCGACTCGGCCATCTGCCGAGGGACGTTCAGGTCCCGGCTCAGCCGGTACTCGGCGGGAATCGGAGAAAACAGGTCATCGATCGAGCGCACCCCGATCGCCTTGAGCATGGCTTCGCGGTCCGCAGGAGACTTAGGCAGATATCTCATAGGAATCCAATATAGATGTGACTAACGGTCGATACGATTGTGGCATGCTGCAGGCAGTTTGGGGAGGAGATGCTGTCACTTCTGCAATCTGACTTCTACCTTCTGCAATGTTCTTCAGTGTCCCGCCTCTTCGTTCACAAACTTTTCATACTCCGCGGCGGAGAGCAGCCCATTCAGTTCGCTTGGATCTTTCACCTTGACCTTGACCATCCACGCCCCGTGCGCATCTTTATTAACTCTTTCCGGAGAGGTCGCCAGTTCGCCATTGACCTCCATTACCGTGCCCGATGCCGGAGCATACAGATCCGACACGGCCTTCACCGACTCGACGGTGCCGAAAGTCTTCCCCGCCGTGATCTCCGTCCCCACCTTGGGCAGGTCCACGAACACGATGTCGCCCAGCGACTCCTGCGCATAGTGCGTGATGCCAACAGTGCCGTCGGCAGTGATCCACTCGTGCTCTTTTGTATATTTGCGGTCGTTCGGGTATGACATTCGCTCTGGCTCCTGATCGTTCGCTGTTCGCTCGTGGCCCGTAGCTCGAAGCTCGTAGCCTAATCCCGGCCGTTAAGCCTTCTTCGGGCGTTTATAAAACGGCGTCGGCACCACTTGCGCTTTCACGCCTTGTCCACGGATTTCGACTTTCACAGTAGCCCCGATCGCCGCATGCTCCGGCGGAACATACGCCAAAGCAATGTTCTTCTTCAGGAACGGCGCCGGAGACCCGCTGGTAACGTAGCCAATCTCCCGCCCGCCGTCGTCCAGAACTTTGTATCCGTCGCGGGCAATCCCGCGTTCCACCATCTCGATGCCAACGAGCGTCTTCGTTACACCCGAAGCGCGAGCCTTCTCGAGCGCCGCCCGTCCGATGAACTCCGGCTTCTCCATTTTGCAGAAACGATCCAGCCCCGCTTCCCAGACGTTGATGGTGTCGGAAATCTCGTGTCCGTAAAGGGGCAGCTTGCCTTCGAGACGCAACGTGTTGCGCGCCCCCAGCCCGCACGGAATCGCGCCGAAGTCCTTGCCCGCCGCCAGAATCTCGTTCCACACCCGAGCGCTGGTCACTTCGTCGGAAGGAATATAAATCTCGAACCCGTCTTCGGCGGTGTACCCGGTGCGAGCGATCAGGATTTCGTGCAACCCGCACACCATCCCGCGCGTCAGCCAGTAGAACTTGACCGCGCTCAGGTCGGCGTCGCTGAGCTTCTGCAGCAGGTTGACTGCCTTCGGTCCCTGGATCGCAATCTGCGTGAAATCGTCCGACAGATGCTCCACCCGGCACTTAAACTGCCGCGTGTTGTCACGCACCCAGTTGAAGTCTTTCTCGCGCGTACCGGCATTAATGACGAGCAGGTAGTCGTCTTCGCCCAGCCGATGGACGATCACATCGTCCACAAATGTCGCCTGCGGATAAAGCAGCGCGGAATACTGCGCCTGCCCGACCGCCAGTCGTGAGGCATCGTTCATCGAGATGTGTTGGACTGCATCCAACGCGCCCGGCCCGCTCAGCCCGATGTCCCCCATGTGGCTGACGTCAAAAATGCCGACGCCCGTGCGCACCGCCATATGTTCGGCGACGATACCGCAACCGATCGACGAAGGATATTCCACCGGCATATCCCAGCCGCTGAACTCGACCATTTTTGCGCCCAGCGCCCGATGAACGGCGTTCAGCGCAGTCTTGCGCACCACGGGCGGGGTAGCGTGAACAGCAGACAAGAATTGACCTCGATCAGACAGTGGCTGGGCTGCCGGAATCTGGAACTGTTTAACTTAACATCCGCGCGGGAAGCGCAGCAAACCCAAAGGCAGGTCTCAGGTGTCAGGTGTCAGGTCTCAGGTCTCAGGAAAACCAAATTGGAATAGGCAAATTTATGCTTGACGCACGGGGTTGCTCTTCCTGACACCTGACACCTGGTTTTCGTTACCTCCGTTACGTTCTTCTCTCCCCGCCGCCGCACTAAACTCCTATCATGTCCGCCAAGCCCGCAACCCAGATCCGCTGCGCCCAGTGCGAGCAGGTCGAAGCGCGCTGCTGGTGCGAGAAGTTCTGCATCCTGTGCCAGTCGCAGCTCGACATCCGCCTCTGTACCGACGGACTCATGTATTGCGAAGCCTGCCGCACCGCCTGCGACTACAAGCCGGTGGAGAGCTAGACCGCATCGCCGCCGGTTCCTCTGGCCGCATTCGGCCGAAAATCGCTTCAGCCCGTCCCCTGAAGCAAAATTCCGCAACCAATCGCCCGCCGGCACGTCTACATGGGAAGCCGGCATGAACCGCTACCGCCCCATGATCGAGTCCGAAACGGTGGCCGTCGCGCTCTTCGACCATCCCGAGGGAGTGGTCCACCACGACCCGGAGGAAGAGGTCGCGGACGAATACTCCATCAGCTTCGTGGAGCATGCTGGGTTCGAAGTCCAAGTCGGCCGCAAACGCTGGCAGTTCCAGCAGGGCGACGTGTTCCTGACCTTTCCTGGCATGCCGTACCGTTGCCTTCATTCCGACTCCATTCCCACTGACCGTTGCCTGGCCCTGCGCTATCTAAAGTCCGAGAACAGCGAAGAGTTCGCAGCGCTCGTTCGGGTGGCAGTACGGACTCCGCGTTTAGCAACCAGCAACCGCCTGCGCTATCTCCGGATGGCAGTGGAGCGCTCGCTGCCGGAGCCAGCTCTCGCGGCTGAGACCTGCGGCGCCGCGCTGCTGGACGCGGTGAGCCAGGAATCCGGGCCGCCGAGGCGGCTCTTCCGCAAGTGCCAGCTGGCCTGGTACGCGGAGCGGGTCGATGCCGCTCAAGAATCCATCGAACAGCACTACGAAGAGGATCACTCGCTGACCTCACTGGCCCGATCCGTCGGCATGAGTTCTTTTCATTTTGCGCGCGTCTTCGCGGAACTGGCGGGCGCCCCGCCCCATCGCTACCTGCTGCGGGTGAGGCTCAACCAAGCCGCTCGCCGGCTCCGCGACGGCATTTCCGTGACCGAAGCCTGCTTCCAGAGCGGATTTGCCAACCTGAGCCATTTTGTCCGCACGTTCCAACGCCGCTTCGGAGTTCCCCCGTCGCAATTCCGCCGCAGCCCCGCAGCTCGGCGCATCACGCTTCCACGCGCAAATTAGCAAGATACTGCAAGCCTCGTCCCGGCGCTGGAAGCTAATGTCTCCTCACAAGGAGAAGAAACGATGATGCGTACTCTTGTTCTAGGAACAGCTCTGGGATTGGCTTCACTCACCATCCTGCCGTCGCAGGCGGCGGATTTCGCGGCAGTACCGCTAACCGCCAGCCAGCGCCAGGAACTGCTGGCGGCGCGCGAGAAGGTATGGCGTGCATGGTTTGGCAATGATCAGAAGGTGCTCGAGCAGTTGCTCCCCGCCGAGACGCTCGCCATCAATAATGGCGAGGAAGCATGGGAAAACCGCGAGGCCGTACTGAGGGGAGCCCGCGAGTTCGCATCCGGCGGCGGACGCCTCGTCCGGCTGGAGTTCCCACGCGTGGAGATCCAGTCCTACGGCGACGTGGCCGTGATCTATAGTCTCTACAGCTTCGAAACCGAGACCAAGGGAGTGCGCACCACCAGCTCCGGCCGCGCCACCGAAGTCTTTGTCCGAGAGAATGGCCGCTGGACCAATCCGGGATGGCACATGGATTCCGGCAAGTGAGGCTGCAACATGATTGCTCGCATGTGGCACGGCTGGACGAAGCCCGAAAGCGCCGATGCCTACGAGAACCTGCTGCGCAATGAGATGTTCCCCAGCATGCGCCGCATCCAGGGATTTGAAGGCGCCTACCTGCTGCGGCGCGCGGCGGGCGATGAAATCGAGTTCGTGACGGTCACGCTCTTCACCTCGCTCGACGCGGTGCGGCGCTTCGCCGGGGACGACTACGAAACCGCGGTTCTTCATCCCCAGGCTGCGGGACTGCTCTCGCGCTACGATCCCAAGTCGGTGCACTACGAAATTCGAATCACGCCCGAGTAATGTGTGCGGTTGATGCCTCAAGCGAACGACCAACGACGACCGACCAACGACCGCTCTTAGATCACCACCGCTTCCTTGTACTCCCCATACACCTTCCGCATCGCATCTGAAATCTCGCCCCCGGTCGCATTCGCCTCCACCGCCCCCAGGATTCGCGGCATCAGGTTCTCCTCCGAGCGCGCCGCATCTTCCACCGCCTTGATCGCCGCCTGCCACTGCTTCGGATCGCGCTTTGCCCGCAGCGCCCGCACCCGCTCCACCTGCTTCCTCTCCAGCGCCTCATCAATCCGCTGGATGGGCACCGCCTTTTCGTCATCCATCTGGAACCGGTTCACGCCCACGACCACTGCCTCCTCCCGGTCCACCGCCTGCTGATACTCATAAGCCGCGTTCTGAATCTCCTGCTGAACGAAGCCGCGTTCTATCGCCTTCAGCATCCCGCCCAGAGCTTCGATTTTCTCCAGATACTCGCTCGCCCGCTTCTCGATCTCGTTGGTGAGCGACTCGATGTAGTACGACCCTGCCAGGGGATCAATCGCCTGCGGCGCGCCTGACTCATAGGCAATGATCTGCTGCGTGCGCAGCGCAATCCGCGCCGACTGCTCTGTTGGGAGTGCTAGCGCCTCATCAAACGAATTCGTGTGCAGCGACTGCGTCCCACCCAGCACCGCCGCCATGGCCTGGATCGCCGTGCGCACGATGTTGTTTTCCGGCTGTTGCGCGGTCAAAGTCGAACCCGCGGTCTGGGTATGGAAACGCAGCATCCACGACCGCGGATTCCTGGCCTTGAACTGATCCCGCATGATCTTCGCCCACATCCGGCGGGCGGCGCGGAACTTCGCCACCTCTTCCAGAAAATTGCTGTGTGCGTTGAAGAAAAACGAAAGCCGGGGCGCGAACTTGTCCACATCCAGCCCCGCCCGGACCGCCGCCTCTACATACGCCATGCCGTTCCCGAGCGTGAACGCCACTTCCTGCACCGCCGTCGATCCCGCTTCCCGCATGTGGTAGCCGGAAATCGAAATCGTGTTCCACTCGGGGACGTTTTCGTTCGTCCATGCAAACAGGTCGGTAATGATCCGCATCGCCTGCTGCGGCGGATAGATATACGTTCCGCGCGCGATGTACTCCTTGAGCACGTCATTCTGCACCGTGCCTGAAAGCTTGCGAATGTCGGCCCCCTGCCGCCGCGCCACCGCCACATACAACGCCAGCAAGATCGACGCCGTCGCATTGATGGTCATCGAAGTAGAAATCGCGGTCAGATCAATGCCATCGAACAGCCGCTGCATGTCTTCGATGGAATCAATCGCCACGCCCACCTTGCCCACTTCACCCATCGCCAGCGGATGGTCGGAATCGAGGCCGATCTGCGTCGGCAGATCAAACGCCACCGACAAACCGGTCGTCCCGTTCGCCAGCAGGTATTTGTAGCGCTTGTTGGATTCCTCGGCATCGCCCATGCCGGCATACTGGCGCATGGTCCAGAGGCGTCCGCGGTACATGGTGGCCTGCACGCCGCGCGTGAACGGAAAATCTCCTGGATATCCCACGTCGCGGTCGTAATCCCAGTCCCCCAGATCGCCCGGCGTGTAGAGCGGATGAACAGGAATATGAGAGGAGGTCTGCTGCTCAGAAGCCTGGGGCTTCGACTTGGTGGTGGAATCGGCAGCCTTGAGGTTGGTCATGTCCTTCGCCTTTCTCGGCGCACTCGGCGTCTCTGCGGTTCAGCCTTTTCTCCGCACCCTCCAGAAGGAACTCACCCCAAACCACGCAAACGTCACGGTAAAGCACGCCGCCAGGATCAACCGTCCGGGCCCTTCTGCCTCTCCGGTCTGGTACCTGGCGTATTCCCTAAACCCGGCGTAGCCTCCAATCCCCGCCAGCACCAGGAACGTGAACCCGGTCACCTCCAGCCAGAGCTGGCGCGCCACCCCGCTAACAGACCGCAGGGTCGCGCGCACCCCGCTCAGCACGGCGCCACCGACCCGGCTACTCCCCGCCTGCCGGGCAGCCACCCGCGCCACGATCCCGATCTTGTTCAATGTCGAGACCTTAGCCACCGGTCGATTTTAGCAGTGGGCGGGCGTACAATGCTCAGGAGCGACATCACAGCGGCCTGTGATCTCGGACGCCGCGTTCTGTTTTTCTAGGGGGTTTCGTGGATCCTCAATTGAAACAACTCATGAAAGAACTGGGCGAAGCCATCAACGAGTCGCTCGCCGACTCCGAGCAGATTTCTGAAGTCGTGGCCCGCATCAAGGAAGGCGGCTACGACATTTTTCTGGTCCTCGAAGCCACCATCGGTGTCAGCAAGCAAGGCGTCCCAGCTAGCGACAAGACCTCGCTGGTCTCCACCCTCAGCACCAATCCCGAACTGAAGGTCAGCGACCAGGACATGAAATTCCTGAAATCGCTCCGCATCAAGATCGAGGAAGAAGAGGAAGAAGTCGAGTAGTCGCGAACCGCTGTCCTCCTGAGACCTTACACCTTAGACCTGACACCTGCTGTGTTACGATTCTGCCCGATTCCCATGACCCGCCATCTTGTCCTTGCCACGCTCGTGCTTTTGCGCTGCGTCTCGTTCACGACCGCCCAGGCCGTCCCCACGTTCGTCGGGGTCCGCACTTTCCTGGGCGCGCCCTACGTCACCAGCCTCGACAAGCTCGACGCCGACTTTGCCGTGCTCGGCGTTCCCTTCGACGAAGGCACCTGGGGACAACCCGGCGAACGCTATGGCCCGCGCGAGCTGCGCGAGGCCTCCCAGGAATACAACCACGACCTGACCCAGGGCTTTTACTACATTGACGGCGACCGCACCGTGCTCAAGGGCAAGCGCTGGGCCGATGTCGGCGACATCGAAATCTGGCCCACCGTCCCGGCGCAAACCAACGACAAGGTCACGGCCGCGGTCAAGACGATTCTCGCCCACAAGGCCTTCCCCATCGTGATTGGCGGCGACCACAGCATCACCTACCCGTCGCTGCGCGCCCACGACCAGCCGCTCACCCTCATCCACATCGACGCCCATCTCGACACCTGGAGCGGCGCCGCTGGCAATCTCGATCACGCGTCCTGGGTGTTGCGCGCGGCACAATTGCCGAACGTCAAGAAAATTGTACAGATCGGTATGCGCGGCCTGGCCAATGATCAGGAAGCTATCGGCAATGCCCGCAAAATTCACACCCAGATCATCACCGCCGAGGAACTGCATCGTCGCGGTGTGGCCTGGGTCCTCTCGCAGATCCAGCCGAGCGAGAACATCTACGTTTCCTTCGACGTGGATTCGATGGACCCAACTCTCGCTCCCGGCACCGGCACCCTCGAGCCGGGCGGTCTAAGCTTCTCCGAAATTGACGACCTCATGATGGGCATCCCCACCAAGGGCAAACTGGTGGGCCTCGACATCATGGAAGTCAACCCCTTGCGCGACTCCAGCGGACGCACCGCCCAAACCGCCATCCGCCTGATGGTGGACATGCTGGGCGCCGCCTTCCATTGAGGAGTGAGGTCAGTCTTTCGCAGCTCGGTAGCTCGTAGCCCGTTGCTAATGAGTTGCCCTTCCTGACACCTGAGACCTGAGACCTGACACTTGGCCTTGGGCAATTTCTTCCAATTCCGTTCCAAAATTTCCCCCGCTGGATAGGAAAAATCTTGCAGGTAGGCACTTCCGGTCTGCTAGGATAGACTTTTTTTCAGATAAGTCGCTGCTTACCAGCATCTTACCCTTAAGAGCAGCGGTCGGAAGTGGCCTTCGGCGTGCAACCCACGATCTAGAAGTGACTTCCCCCGACCTGTCTCCAGGTGTGCTGAAGCTGCTTTGGAGTCGTTTTTTCGTCAGGGCGTTGCAAATCTCGTTTGGCGTGCGCTGATCAGGCCAGCCAGTAGAGGTAGGTACCATGGATTCCCAGGCTTCGCAGTTGACCCTAGGTCTTCTTCCTGAACCTCGTGCCCGCTGGGAGAAGTTCGTTTTCAGCTATGGTGTGCAGTCTCTGCTCTTGACGTTCGTGGTGGTCGCCGCAGTCGCGCATCCCGAGATTCTGGAGATGCCGGTGCACGACTACCACTTCATCAGCTTGGTCAATACCCCGCCGCCGGTGCCGCAGAAGCCGGCCCCGGTGCGCACCTTCCCGACTCCGAAAATCGCCGAAGTGGTGACCCCTCGCCCCGAAGCCTTGCGCGTGCCCAAAGAGCTGGTTGCTCCGAAGAAGGTAGAAACGCCGGAGGTTCAAGCTCCAAAGGTTGCACTGGCCGCCAAGCTCGATCCCATACCCGACTCCAAACCCGCGATCCCTAAGCAACTCGTCAGGACGAATATTTTTTCCACCGGCAGCTCAGCGACTCCGACCATGGCTGCCAACCCGCAAAAAGTGCAAACTGGCGGCCTGGGCGATCCCAACGGAGTGCCCGCTCGCGAGAACAACGGCCGTCCCATCACGATCGCCAAACTAGGCTCCTTTGATTTGCCTGGCGGCCCCGGTTATGGCAATGGCACCGGCGGAGCCAAAGGCGCGCGCGGCGTGGTCGCCAGCGCCGGCTTCGGC
>JBASRS010000036.1:0-146202 GCA_049273945.1 Terriglobales bacterium
CACTAATCGAATTGCTGATCGTAGTGGCGATCATCCTGATCATCGCTGCCATCGCCATTCCGAACTTGCTGCGCGCGCGTATCGCAGCCAATGAATCATCGGCTGTCAGTGCGGTGCGCACCGTCAATACGGCGGAAGTTTCGTACAACTCGGCCTACCCGACGGTCGGCTACTCAGGTACCTTGCTCGCTCTTGGGGACGGCGGCGCCTGCCCGGCACCCCCGACGCAAGCCACCGCCTGCTTGATCGACAACGTGCTCGCCAGCAACGGAAACCCGGCCGGCAGCGGCAAGAGCGGTTATCTTTTCACCTACCTGGTTGTTACTACCGCCGGCCTGAACACTGGCTACGCCATGAACGCGAACCCGATCACCAACAACCAGACGGGCGTGCGCTCCTTCTGCTCGGTTGAAGACAGCGTGGTTCGCTACATCCCGAGCGGTGGTGGCCTTGCCTGCACGAACGCCATCCCGCCACTGCTGTAACGTAACGATTCTGACTCGAGCGTAACACCTCGGGGCCGTACAGACAGGAGCATCGAAGCAATCCGATGCTCCTGTTTTCTTTTGTTAAGAATCATCGGTCAGAACCCGGCAGAGGATCTAACACGTTCTGTTAATTCCCCCAGAAGCTGCGCAAGGCGATCGCTGCAACCCACAATTTCTACCAGAACTGACTGTGTTCATTAGTGTTACCGGCTGCCGTCCGATCGCCATAGGGGTGGGCGATTGGCCCTTGATTTGCGAGCAGCTAGGTGAGGGTCGGATCTAAAGGAACAGCAATGTCTATGCGGAAGCAGAGCGGATTCTCGCTGATCGAATTGCTCATCGTAATCGCCATCATCCTGGTGATCGCGGCGATTGCGATTCCGAACCTGCTCCGGGCAAGGATGGCCGCGAACGAATCCTCGGCTGCAGCCTCGATCCGGTCCATTAGCATCGCCGAAACCGCATACTTCACCGCCTTTCCGTCTATCGGGTTTGCGGTCCAAATACAGCATTTGGGCCGGACGGCCCCTTGCACGCCGACTCCGATTCATGCGTGTTTGCTCGACGACAATCTGGCGAATGCCGTCCCCGGTAGCCCAGGGCACAGTGGTTATCAGTTTCTCGCGACCGGAATCAGCTCGGGAGGCCCGATCAATAGCGCTTATGTAGCGGGAGGCACGCCGATCGTAGCGAGCTCCACCGGGACGCGCGACTTTTGCGCGGCCTCCGATGCGGTGATTCGCAGCAAGCCTTCGATAGGCGGAGCACCGGTGACCACCGTCGCGGCTTGTCAAGCATATCCCGTCGCGCATTAAACAAGTTTGGCCCTGTACCTGGGGGAGGGTACAAGCCGAAAGAGAGCCCGGAAGAAATTCCGGGCTCTTTTTCTTGACTGCGATGAGCGTGTGCAGTCTGCAGCCCATTACTTTCGTTACCGGCTCGCGCCATCGTTCAGGGTCTGCGACCGCCGGCTTGCTTATAAAATTTCCATTGTCCCGCAACCGAACAGGCAGCGATGGCCGCCATCGAAACGATCAATCTGGAAAAGACTTACGCGGTCGGCTTCTGGCGAAAGAAGCCGCGTACCGCCCTGCGTCCGCTGAACCTGACGGTTGAGCACGGTGAGGTTTTCGGCTTTCTCGGACCCAATGGAGCGGGCAAGACCACGACGCTTAAGCTCCTTATGGGCTTGGTCTTTCCCACCTCGGGAACAGCCCGCATCCTCGGCATGGAGATCGACGATCCACTCGTGCAGGCGCAGATCGGATTCCTGCCCGAACAGCCCTACTTCTACGACTATCTCACCGCCAAAGAACTGCTGGAATACTACGCGCAGCTCTCCGGGGTACCGGCGAAGGAGCGTTCGGGGCGCGTCGAAAAGATGCTCGCGCGGGTGGGGCTGAGCGATGAGGCGCGGGTACAGTTGCGGAAATTCTCCAAGGGTATGCTGCAGCGCGTAGGACTGGCGCAAGCCATTCTGCACGATCCCAAGCTGGTGTTCCTCGATGAGCCCATGTCGGGGCTTGATCCGATGGGGCGCCGCGAAGTCCGCGAACTGATCCAGCAGTTGCAGCAGGAAGGAAAGACGGTTTTCTTTTCGACTCACATTCTCTCCGACGCAGAAGCGCTCTGTGATCGGGTGGCAGTCATTCACCAGGGAGAATTGCGCGGTGTGGGAGCGGTGGCGGACCTCACGTCACAGGTTCATGGCAAGGTGGAGATCATTTTTGCCGGCCGAACTGTGCCCGCGGCCCTGACAAGCCTGGGTGCTCAGGCGCATATCAGCGGTGACGTGGTGAGTGCCGAGTTGTCCGAAGAACATCAGGACGCGGCTCTCGAAATTCTGCGCCGCGAACGGCTCCGGCTGATTTCCTTGACTCCGGTCCGCAAATCGCTGGAAGAGTACTACGTCCAGAAACTTCAACCCACGGAGAGCCGCATGGGGGTGGGCGCATGAATTCGCGGATTGCGCACGTCGCTTTCAACACGTTTCGCGAAGCGGTCCGCGACCGCGTTCTGTATAACCTCATTGCCTTCGCCTTGCTGCTTTCGGGCGCCGCGATTCTGGTGGGACAGATCTCGATCGACATCGAGCGGCTGGTGGTCGTGAACCTGGGCCTGACTTCGGTTACGCTTTTTGGCGTGGTCATCGCCGTCTTTATCGGCATCGGCCTGGTGTCAAAGGAGATTGAGAAGCGGACGCTCTACACCGTGCTATCGCGGCCAGTGCGACGGTGGGAATTCGTGGTCGGTAAGTTCTTCGGACTTACGGGCACGCTGGTGGTGAACACATTCTTCATGGCCATTGGCGTGTTCCTGGCCCTTCTTTATGTGGCCCACCGGTTCGAGCGTGGGGACATCGGAATTCTGACGGCACTCTACTTCATCGTGCTGCAGTTCCTGATCGTGTGCTCGTTGGCGCTATTATTTTCCTCGTTTTCATCGCCCATGTTAGCGGCGGTCTTCACCTTTGCGCTCTTCGTCATCGGGAGCCTTTCGGAGGATCTGCGCGGGTTCGCCGCAGTGACCAAGGGAATCGGGGGATGGATCGCAACCGCCGTCGCCTACCTGGTGCCAAACTTCTCGGCCTTGAACGTCATTAACCAGGTTGCCCACGGCGAAGCAGTCGCGGGCCGGCTGATTGTCTATAACAGCCTCTATGCGTTGCTGTATTCGGCGATGGCCATCTCGGGAGCGGTGTTGATCTTCCAGCGCCGAAACCTGAAATGAAGGCTCCCGCCCTGGTGAGCGTGGTGGCTTCGGCCGTGCTCGCACTGGCGCTGGCAGGCACAGTGGGAACGCTCCGTGCAATTGACCACCTGCGGCGGGGAGCGACGTTTCAAGAAGTTCTCTACATCCGCTCACCCAAGGCGCTGAAGAGGATCAGCCTGGGGTATACAGGATTGCTGGGAGATCTGTACTGGACGCGGGCGGTACAGTATTTCGGCTACCAGCATCATCAACATTCGAGCGACTTCCATCTCCTGGCACCACTGCTGGAAATTGCGACCGATCTCGATCCGAAGCTGCTTCCGGCCTACCAGTTCGGCAGCAATTTCCTGGCCCCGCAGCCGCCCAATGGAGCCGGTGAGCCGGAGAAAGCGATCGCGCTGGCCGAGTATGGTATCCGCAACAACCCCGACAACTGGAAGCTCTACTACGGGCTGGGGTTCATCTACTACACCGAACTGAAAGACTACGCGAAAGCTTCGGAGGCATTCGAACGCGGCGCCCAGGTTCCCAACGCCCATCCCTTCTTGGGTATCCTGGCGGCACGCATGGCGCAGCATGCCGGCGAATTCGAAACGGCACGCATGCTGTGGACAACCACCTACGAGACCACCAAGGACAAAGACATCCAGCGCAATGCCGTCGATCACCTGCGCGCCCTGCGGGTGGATGAAGATGTCACGCAACTGGAACAACTGGTGAGCACCTATCGCGGCCGCACCGGGCGCCTCCCCGTGAGCATCAACGATCTGGTACGGGCGGGCTTGATTGGTGGTGTGCCAGTAGATCCAACCGGACAGCCCTACAAGCTCATGCCCGACGGACGGATCGAAGTCCGCAATCCCGACAGCATCCTCTACATCACGAAGGGGACTCCGCCGGGCTACCAGCCGCCGAAGCCCCAGCCGGACTCGAACCAGTAGCCGGAGTCCGGCCGATCCCGTATCCACCCGATTTGCTAGCATGCAGGCGTGTCGCCGCCGGGCTTTCCTCGACAACTTTGGACAGCACTTCGCGGCTGGTGGAGCGACCATTCCCGGCAGAGAGGCGCCGCCGGCGCGAGTGTTCTGCTAGTACGGGAGACTTGGAGTTTTCTGCGCGACTCCACTCCGGAGCGCCGCCGGCGACGCTTCGGCGACATGGAGTATGACTGGGAACATCGCGTCAACACGACGAGCGGGACGGTCGGCTGGCGCGAGCGTCTGCTGGGAGTGTTTCACTCGCCGTATCAGCCGACCGATGCGGCGCTGTTCCAGGAGATGATGGCGAGCCTGCCCATTGACTTCCGCGAATTCACGTTTGTGGATCTGGGATCGGGAAAGGGCCGCACGCTGCTGATGGCGTCGGAGTATCCATTTCGGAAAATCGTGGGAGTGGAGATTCTGCCGGAGTTGCACCGGGCTGCCGCGGACAACATCCGCGCCTACAAAAGTGTGACGCAGCGGTGTTCGCAGATTGAGTCGATCTGCGCCGATGCACGGGAGTTCCAGCTGCCGGACGAGCCCCTGGTCCTCTATCTGTTCAATCCGCTGCCCGGCGCCGGACTGGACCGGGTGCTCGGGAGCCTTGAGCAATCGTTGCACCAGAAGCCGCGCGCGGTGTGTGTGCTGTACCACAACCCTCTGCTTGAAGAAAAATTGCGGGGGCGCTCCTGGCTGCGCGCAACTCAGGGTACTGACCAGTTCGCGGTGTTTGTCCACACGCCTGCGTGATATCCGCCACAGGGAGGGCGCCAGTCCGAGCATCTAAAATAGTGTGCGTATGACTAGCAAGATTCACCTCCCGTTTATCCTCGCCGCCGTTCCGCCGCATAGAATCGTTGGCAGGGCTTTGCGCCGCCTGGCTTGCGTATTGTTTCTGATCCCGCCGTCGATAACGGCATGCGCACAGGACATCCACCAGACCGCCCGGGCCGTCGACGAGCACTACAACCACCTGCGCACCCTCCAAACCGACTTCACCGAGATCTACCGCGGCGCGGGCGTGGAACGGGTCGAATCGGGCACGCTCTGGCTGAAAAAGCCGCGCAAGATGCGATGGGAGTACCGTTCTCCCAAAGAGAAGCTGTTTATCAGCGACGGGAAGGCGGTGTGGTTCTACCTGCCGGCGGAGCGACAACTGCGGAAAAGCGCGGTTCGGAGCTTGGACGACTTGCGTTCACCGCTTGCTTTCCTGCTAGGTAAAACTAAGCTGGAGAATGAGTTGCAGGGACTCTCGAAGGTGGTTGACCAAACTCCGCTACAGGCAGGGGACGTTCTGCTAAGAGGGGCGCCGAAAGCGATGGCAGATCGGGTCAGCGACGTCTTGCTCGAGATTACCCCCGCGAACCAGATTGTCCGCATCGTACTGACCGAAGTGGACGGGGCCACGACCGAATTTCGCTTCGCCAGCTCAAGGGAGAATCTGGATCTCAGCGATAACCGTTTTCAGTTTCGGCCTCCCCCAGGGGTAGAGACGGTGGAAGGGGAATTGGGACCGTAGGTTCCAAGGTAGGCATTCGGTTACTTGCGTACCAGTACCCGGTGCGTTACGGTAACTGCTTGCGAAATCGAGTGTTAGACTTTCGTAGGGACCCGTAAACGCAGACAGAAGAGCCATGGCAGAATTCCTCGTCAAAGTCGCCGACGAACAGGGTCACCTCCGGCAGCATGTGGAGCAGGGCTACTCCGAGGCCGAGGTTCACGACCGCTACACCCAGCAGGGATACCTGGTGTACTGGGTAAAGCCCCGGAGCATACTAACCACCGGCGGGGTGCCTTTCCGGCGCGGCAAGCTGAAGCCAACCACCTTCCTGATCTTCAACCAGCAGTTTCTGACCTTGATGAAGGCCGGGTTACCGATCCTGACCGCGCTTGATCTGCTCATCAAGCGGCAGAGGGACAAGTTCCTGCTGCAATTGCTGGAAAACGTCCGCGAACGGGTCAAGGGGGGCGAGTTGCTGTCGGACGCCTTCGCGGCCCAGCGCGTCTTTCCCAAGATTTACACCACCACCCTGCTGGCGGGCGAGAAGAGCGGCAACATGGAAGAGGTGTTGGGCCGCTACATTCAGTACCAGCGGCTGGTACAGACTTTCCGCAAGAAGCTGGCGGTATCGCTGGTGTACCCGGCGCTGCTGATTTCTGTGGTAACGGTGATGATGATTTTCCTCGTCACTTACGTGGTGCCCAAGTTTGCCGACCTCTTCAACAATCTGGGAGCGCAACTGCCCGCCATTACTGTATTCATGCTGGCCGTGGGCCTTAACGCCCAGAAATACGCCTGGGTGGTATTGCTGACGTTGATTGTGGGCGTGGCCCTGCTGTTGCGATGGAAGCAAAGCGATCGCGGGGCCGAGCGCATCGACCGGTTCCTGCTGTCCTTGCCCTTGCTGGGTGACATCCGGCTGAAATACCAAGTCGCCAACTTTTCGCGGATTCTGGCCACCCTGCTGCAGGGCGGCCTGCCGCTGGTGCCCGCCCTGGAGACTGCCGGCTCGTCCATGAGCAGCCGGCAGATTCTGAACGGCATTCTGAGCGCTACCGAGCGGGTGCGCGAAGGCCAGAGCCTGGCCAAGAGTCTGGAAACACAGAAGATATTCCCCGACCTGGCCGTGGAGATGCTCGAGGTGGGCGAATCCACCGGCGCCCTGCCGGCGATGTTGAGCTCGGTGGCGGAGTTTTACGAAGAGGATGTCCAGACCGCGCTGGGTGCAGCCATGTCGTTGATCGAGCCGATCATTCTGATCTTTATGGCCATATTCGTCGGAGGCATACTTATTTCCCTCTATTTGCCGATCTTTACGCTGGGATCGGGGATTCACTGAAAGCGTACGGGGCGGTTTTGGAAGTACACTGGTACGGAGAATGGCCGAGAAGAAATCAGTCGTGGTGAACGGCGGCAACGGCGGGCGGCTAACGCCGGAGCCGGCGACTGCCGCCGATGAACTGGAGCGGGCGCGCGATATTGCCCGCCGCTACCGCTGCGAATTCATCGACCTGAGCGACTTCCAGCTGCACCATGACCTGTTCGAGAAGATCCCCGTCCACCTGATGTTCCGTTATAACTTCGTTCCGTTGGAAGAAACCGCGGACGGACGGCTGGCTATTGCCATCGCCGATCCCAGCCAGCTCATGATGATCGACGAGATCAGCCTGCTGCTGGGCAAGCGCATCGTCACCAAGGTTTCGACCCTCAAGCAGATCTCGGAGATCCTCAAGAAGACGGAGCAGTCGAAGCGCGTCCTGGAAGACGCCAGCGAAGGCTTCACGCTCGACGTCATCCGCGAAGACGAAGCGGGCAACGACGAGACCATCTCGATCGACAAGCTGACCACGGCGACGGGTGACATGAGCCCGATCATCCGCCTGGTGGACACGACGATCTTCACCGCGCTGCAGCGGCGCGCCAGCGACATCCACATTGAGACCCGCGACGACTCGGTGGTGATCAAGTTCCGGATTGATGGCGTGCTCACCCACGCCATGCCTCCCATTGGCAAGGAGCACCATTCAACCATTATTTCCCGCATCAAGGTCATGAGCGAGCTCGACATTTCGGAGCGCCGCGTCCCGCAGGACGGCCGCTTCCGGGTGAAGTACAACGCGCGCGCCATCGACTTCCGCGTTTCCATCATGCCCTCGATTCATGGCGAGGACGCCGTGCTCCGCGTGCTCGACAAGGAGTCGATGAGCGAGAAGTTCCGCAAGCTCACCCTCGACGTGGTGGGCTTCGATGAGGCCGACTTGCGCCGCTTCCGCCGCTACATCAAGGAGCCCTACGGCATGGTGCTGGTGACCGGCCCGACCGGTAGCGGCAAGACGACCACGCTCTACGCCGCCGTCAACGAAATCAAGAGCGATGAAGACAAGATCATCACCATTGAAGACCCGGTCGAGTACCAGGTTCGGGGAATCACGCAAATCCCTGTGAATGAAAAGAAGGGTCTGACATTTGCGCGCGGTCTGCGCTCCATTCTGCGGCACGATCCTGACAAGATCATGGTGGGTGAAATTCGCGACAACGAAACCGCGCAGATCGCCATTCAATCGGCGCTGACTGGACACCTGGTCTTCACCACCGTCCACGCCAACAACGTCGTGGACGTGCTGGGACGCTTCCTGAACATGGGCGTCGAGCCCTACAACTTCGTGTCGGCGCTGAACTGCATCCTGGCGCAACGGCTGGTGCGCGTGATCTGCGATTCCTGCCGCACTGCGGTGCATTACCCGCCAGAGGTGCTGGAGGCGGCCGGGCTCGATCCGCAGCACTGGGCACAGGTGCCGCTCTATGAGGGTCAGGGCTGCATTGAGTGCGCGGGCACCGGCTTCAAGGGCCGCACCGCTATCCATGAACTTCTGGATTTGACCGACCGCATCCGCGAGATGATTCTGGCCAAGAAGCCATCGTCGGAAATCCGCCGGGGCGCCCGCGAAGAGGGCATGCGGTTCCTGCGCGAATCGGCGCTCGACAAGGTGCGGGCAGGGGTGACCACGCTCAAGGAGATCAACAAGGTTACGTTCATCGAGACGTTCCGCTGAGGCCGGTTACGGTCCAGATTGACCATTGGTCCATCCCCGGCACCCTCCGAGGTAACTGTTCTCTTCATGAAGGTACGGGATATCATCAGCAGTGAAATACGTCGTCATCTGTGAAAGAACGCAAGTCGGATGGGCGGCCTACGTTCCCGATTTGCCGGGCGTGGTACGACCGGCCGCACCAAGGACGAAGTACGCTCCTTGATTCAGGAGGCCATTGAGGTCCATCTGGATGGCTTGAAGGAAGATCAGCTTCCGATTCCTGAAGCGAGCGCCGAAGCAAAGGTGATTTCAGTTCCGCGATGAGCAGTTCAAACAAACACGGTGCGCGCCCTCCGCTGGCCTGCGAAATCGCGGCCGACCGCGTGCTGGCCGGCCGCTCCGCCGATGCCGGCCGCATAGTGGAGATGTGCTCCGCTCGCGAACTGGCTCCCGGCACGGTGGTGCCTGACCTGACCGAATCCAACCTGCGCGACGGCTCCGCCGTCCGGCAGGCAATTGAGAGCACTCTCGGCAGCGTCAGCGGGCGTTCGCGCGACGTGATCGCGATTCTGCCCGATACCGCAGTGCGGGTGGTGCTGCTGGATTTTGAGGCGCTCCCGCCTAAACCGGAGGAGGCCGAAGCCGTCGTCCGCTTCCGCCTGAAGAAGTCGCTTCCCTTCAACCTGGACGATGCCCGCATTTCGTATCATGCGCAGGCCGGCGGCACGGGCTTGCGGGCGATCGCGGCGGTCGTTCTCAACAGTGTTCTCCAGGAATACGAATCCGCATTCCGCGATGCCGGTTACAACCCGGGCGTGGTCATGCCCTCGATGCTGGCCGCGCTGGGCGCCGCGGACGCCGAGCGGCCCACGCTGGTGGTGAAGGTAGATGCACGCACCATCGGCATTGCCATTCTCGATCAGGAACAATTGTTGCTGTTCCGCACTCTGGAGAATGTCCGCGGGGTGACGATCACGGGCGAACAGCTCGCCGAAGAGGTCTATCCCTCGGTGGTGTTCTTCCAGGACACCTACAGCCTGAATATTGACCGGGTTTACATCGCCGGCTTGCCCGAATCCGGCGGTGCGGCACCCGCGTTGAAGGCGCAGACCGGCGCCCGTGTCGAGGAACTGGTGGCTGCTTCGCAGATTCGATCCACCAGCGGTTCGGTTCCCCGTTGGCGAATGGCCGGGGTGGTGGGAGCGCTGATCTCGTAACCATGCGTCTGGATATCAATCTCGCGACCCGGCCCTACGAAGACGCCCGTGAGTTCTGGGCGCGCTGGGGATTGGGAGTCGGCCTGCTGGGCGTCTTGACGCTCGTCCTGGTCACGCTGGCGGTGCACGGCTGGGTCAAGGCGGGAAGGGATCGGCAAAGCATTCGCCACTTGGAACAGCAGATCGCGGAACGAGACAGCGAAAAGGCGAAGGCCCAGGCGTTTCTCGAGCTGGAGATCAATCGCAGCACCCGCGACCAATCGCAGTTCCTGAACGGGTTGATCCAGCGCAAGGCTTTTTCGTGGACGCGAGTGTTCGAGGATCTGGAGCGAGTGATGCCGGCCAGCCTGCATGTGGTCTCGCTCAAACCCGAACTCAACGATCAGAACCAGCTGGAGCTGGAGATGAAAGTCGCCGGCGACAACCGCGCCGGAGCCGTGGAGTTGGTGCATCGCATGGAAGGTTCCAAGCACTTCCAGGGATCGCAGCTCGTCCAGGAGGGGCAGTCTTCGGAGGGCGGAGCGGCCGTGGCGGCCACAATTGTGGCGGTCTATGTTCCCGATGCGGCGGATAGGAGCGCCAAGTAATGCCGGAGCTACAGGATTCGCGCCGCAAGCTGAAGATCGCGATCGCCGCCATGGTGGCCGCCGATCTGGTAGCCGCGGCCGTTCTGTTCTCGCCGCTGGTCGGCTCGGCCCAATCGCGGCGGATCAGTATGAGTGAGCTGTCGGCGGAACTGCACAAGAAGACGCGCGAAGTGAAGCCGCTGCGCGATATCGATAAGAAAATCGGGCTCGCCAAAGACCAGATCAGCCAGTTCTACAAAGACCGCTTTGCGGCCCGCGACTCCGATCTTGCCGCCGAACTGGGGAAGCTGGCCTCCGCAAATGGGGTCCGGATCCTGCAGGCGAAGTACAAGCAGGAAGACCCCACCGGCGCGGGCATTTTTCCGGTGGAGATCGAAGGCAATTTTTCCGGCGACTACCTGCAACTGATCCGTTTCATTAACGCGTTGGAGCGGTCGAAACAGTTCTTTACTGTGGACAGCGTGAGCCTGGCGGGCGAGAGTGCCGGGCCCGTCCGGCTGGAAGTCAAGATGCACAGTTATCTGCGTTCGGGTGCCTGAGTGAAGCTGGGAGCCGAAAATCGAACGGAAGTGATCGCGCTGGTGGTACTGGGCGGGATTGCGTTGGTGACGACGGGCCGCATGTTGTGGCCGTCGGCGTCTCCGCTGGCGCCCGCCGCGCCCCAGACGGCCTCCGCCAACGCGACACGAACCGCCGTCCGGCGGACGGCTTCCGGAAAATTCGTGAAAGGGACGGAGCCCCGCCTCGACCCTACCCTGGATCTCGACCTGCTGCGGCAGAGCGAGCAGATCAAGTATGCGGGCACGGCGAGAAATATTTTTGTGGCCGGATCGATGTCACAAATCGAAGCGGTGCGCAAGAATCCAGCCCTCGATCATGCCGGTCCGGTCGCTCCGCCGCCCGTGCCGCCGCCCCCGCCGATCAACCTGAAATTTTTCGGTTTTGCCAGCAAGCCGGGAGAACCGAAAAAGATCTTCCTGTCGCAGGGAGAAGACATCTTCATCGCCGCCGAAGGCGACATCGTCAACCGCCGGTACCGCATCCTGCACATCTCGCCCGCGGCAGTGGACATCGAGGACGTGCTGAACAACAACCGGCAGAGTATTCCGCTGACACAGGGATGAGGTTGGCAGTGGAGTGGATTTGGTAATTTTGCAATCGGGGTAATTTGGCAATTTGAGAACGGTGGGAAGTAACCATGCGGTATCGCGCTGATAAATTACGAAATTCTTCTCGTGGCTACATCCTCATCACGCTGATGCTGTTCATCACCCTGCTCGCGATTGCGGCCGTTGCGGTGCTGCCGGAGATTGCCTTCCAGATCAAGCGTGATCGCGAGGAAGAGATGATCCACCGAGCGGTGGGCTACTCCCGCGCCATCCGCAAGTACTACAAGAAATTTGGGCGCTATCCGTCGCGCATTGAGGAATTGGAAAACACCAACCAACTTCGATTTCTACGCAAGCGCTACCAGGACCCGATCACAGGCAAGGATTTCAAACTCCTACGCCTGGGCGACCCCAGCTTGAACATGCTGGGGCTGGGAGGACCAATTCAAGGGCCCAAGCAGATGCCCGTCATACCATCACCGGGTCCGGGGAACGCCAATGTGCCGCCAGTGACTGGGACCCAGGGGCAGCAGAATTCCGGAGCACAGAACTCCACCGGCTCCGATTCGGAGAATTCCGGCACGCAAGTCGATGCGAAGTCGGCTGCTTCATCTTCCGACTCCAGCCCTGCTCCAGGTGGACAGGTTTTCGGTGGCGGACCGATTCTCGGTGTCGCCAGCGTCAGCAAGGCGAAGACGATTCGAGAGTTCAACCGCAAGAACCACTATAACGACTGGCTCTTCATTTACGACCCGAGCAGCGATCGTGGAGGCCTGCTGAATGCGCCCGTGCAGCCGGATCTGAACAAGGGCCTCGGTGGAGCCCCACAACCGGGTGCGGCACAACCGCCTCCGAATGCGGGACCGGGGCAGGGTGGGCCGTCTCCGCAACCCGGACCGCCGCCGACTCAGGAGCCTCCCGAGGAGTAGTACAAACGAACTGTGAACGAACTGGCGCGCACGAAAAAGCCCTGCTTTTGAGCAGGGCTTTTGATTTTTCTTCGGCGCTAAAGCGCCTTCCCAGCGGCTCTACGCCTGGAACGAGCTTCCGCAACCGCACGTGCTCTTGACGTTCGGATTCTCGAACTTGAAGCCGGCGCCTTCTAGAGTTTCCACGTAATCCACGTTGGCGCCCGCCAGGTACATCAGGGAGGTAGCGTCCACGTATACCTTCAGGCCGTCCATTTCGAAAACCTTGTCCATCATGCCGGCGCCGTTCTCGAAGGCCATGGAATACTGAAACCCGGAGCAGCCCCCGCCCTGCACAGAGAGCCGCAAACCCGCCGGAACTGGGTTCTGCCCAGCCATGATTTCCTTGACCTTGGCGATCGCGCTCGGGGTCAGGCTAACCGGCGTGGTCTTGGGCTTGACTTCGGGTGTGGTGGTCGTTGCCATCTCGACATCTCCTTTAAAACCCTATTATAACAAACGGCTTTCCCCGGCTGGCCGGAATTCGGTACGCCCGGTCCCCGACCCGGCACCCGCTATTTGGATGCCAGTATCTGAGATAAGGACGCTGGTACTCTTGCCAAACGGGTCTATAATGCTCGGCAGCAAGGGCCCTTCCCGGAAACCGGCGCGGGGGTGGAGTCAGTTTAACGCGGCGGCAGAGGCAGCTTCGGGTATTGGCTCGATCTCACCTCCGAGGTGGCGTATGTCTCCAATGGCCGGGCTGCTGGTTGCGTGGGGTGTTCTGACCGGAGTCCTCATCATCCTCCTGATCTATAAAAGCACTCTCAGTATGCACGAGGACGATTCAATCTTCCTCCACGAAACCGAATCCCAGATGCATAAGGATCAAGTGGAAGTTCTGGCCAAGATGAAAAAGATCACACCGATCGTCAAAGTGCTCGGCGCGATTTCAGGGTTGATGATCCTCGTGATTGCGGGATTGTTCATCTACCAGGGCCTGATGATGGCTTCGACCCCGCAATAAGGATTCGCGGGAATTTCTTGTCCCTGTCGCCTCGGGGATAGTTCCGCAAGAGGAGGCTCGGCTATTGCCGCCTGGCAACCGGCCCTTTCAAGTTCACGCCCGGAATGAATAAGCTGCTCCCCATCGCTATTGTTGGTGGAGGCCCGGCGGTGTGGAGCGGGCGCCCTCGCCCGCTCCGCCTGCTGAAAAACCTTAGGTTCGTATCAGGGCATCGCTTCAGCGATGCAACTCCCACTACCTCGACGGCGCCTTCAGGCGCTGAGGAATGACGTTGGGTTCGTCAGCCATCTGTTTTCCATGGTCGTTAGGCGGCGGGCTTCACCTTTTTCATGCGTTCCTCCATCTCCTCCGGCGACACATCTTCCTTGTGCGTCGCGACGCCCCAGAGATGGTCGAACGGGTCCTGGATGAATCCAGAGCGGTCGCCATAAAATTGGTCCTGAACCGGCTGCAAGATTTTCGCTCCCTCGGCAACTGCCCGCTCCACGATCGAATCCACATCTTCGACATACAGCAACAAGCTCACCGGCGAGCTGCCTTCCGTACTCGGGCCGCGATAGCCCATTTCCGGAGATTCGTCAGCCAACATGATGTGCGAGTCGCCGATCACCAATTCCGCGTGGCCGATCCGGCCGCCCGGAGCCGGCATGCGGTACAGTTCGGTCGCCCCGAAAACCTTCTTGTAATACTCAATGGCCTCGGCGGCGCCTTTGATGACCAGGTAGGGCGTGATGGAGTTGTATCCCTTAGGGATGTAGTGGACTGGGTTCATGAGTTCCTCCGCTTGTTGTACGTCGCTTATTTCTCCATCTCCGACGACCAGTTCAGGATGACTGACAAAGGCGTGGAGTTGGACGTGTCTACTTTTGAGTTGACCAGAAATTTTTGTCCGTCCGACGTCACGTCGTAGGAAAAGAAATCCATGGCCGAGATCGGTTGCCGTGGGTGGGTCACAAACAGCACACTCGGGGAGCCCGCTTCGAACCGCGCGCCGGTCTTGACTTCCGCAGCCATCAGCCTTCCATCCGGTACGAGATAGAACAACTCCTTGCCATCGCGCCTCCAGCGGGGCTCCTCTCCGCCGCCGCGCGATACCTGCCATTTACTGCCGAAATCCGGAAAGGGCGAAACATAGACCTCCCAGTTCCCAGTCTCACTGGAGGCATACGCCACAAATTTCCCGTCCGGTGAAAATTGCGCGTTGCGAATCAGCCAAGGCGATTGCAGCAAGGGCTGCGCTTTTCGGTCGGACATTGTCAAGTACCACAACTCACGCTCCTTCCGCACCAGTAAGTACTTGCCGTCGCGAGACCAATCCCACGGTCCCTGTTGCGGAGTCCCAAAGTCCATCACGTTTTGCGCCGAGCCGGAACCGTCCGCATTCTTCAAATAAAGACTGAAGAAGAGTTTTTCATTCGACGTGTAGAGCACCTGCTTGCCGTCCGGGCTCCACACCGTCACCTGCTCCAGCCACGGGCCGAAACCAAGACGAGCGGTAGCGTCATTGTTCAACTCATGAATCCAAATGTTGACGTGCCGGGCATCGGTATCGGTCTGGTCCACGGCGACCCGTCTGCCGTCGGGCGATAGTTTCGGATTGGCAACCAAATCCGGGGGACCAACCGTACCGACCTGCTTGCCATGCCGGTCAAACCAGATCAGTTGCGACTTGCTGGCGCCCTTTCCCGCACTGGTTTGCGCAACCAGCGTCTTGCCGGCGACCGCGAAGACGGCCAGATTGGTCTGAGGGAAATATTGCACGGCGTCGCTGACGATGCGCGGTTCACCGGTGAGTGCGTAGTTGTGAAGATCAAAGCGCTGGGCCACCAGAGCGTTGTCGCGCCAGTAGAGCAGGTAGCCTGGCTCGGCGTAAGAAGCATTCGAACTGGCGCTCACAATGACCCGCTCTTCGTCGGAATCGAGTGCGCCGACGTAAATCAGGTTCTTGTCGAGCCGTCCTGAGAAGTTGCAGGCGAGATAAAGGAAGTGCCGTCCGTCGGGCAGGAAAACGGGCCAACGGTGGCTTACCTGGGACTGGGAGACATCCGGTTTGGTCACCGCCACCGGCGTCCCTCCCGAAGAGGGCACACGGTACAACCCGCTCCACGCATCCGGCGTAAACAGGATTACTCCGTCCCGGTTCCAGGAACCTCCGCGGCCAAACGGCGCGTCGGCCACCACCTGCGCCGATCTTCCGGAGGCGACGTCGATCGTCTTAAGCTTGCCATCGGCAAAGAACCCGACGGAGCGTCCGTTGGGCGCCCAGAAGGGATAGAACGCGCCTTCCGTGCCCGGCACTACGGTCGCACCCCGGCTTCCCACCTGGTGGATCCACAGCACATTTTTGTTCGCCTGATCTGAATACGCGACCAGTGCCAACCTTCGCCCGTCCGGCGATAGCGCAACGTAGGCCGCGGGGAACGGCAGCGAACTGTTGAAGTACATGGCCGAGGGCGTCTCGCGGCCGCGAAGCCACCACCCTGCGCCGCCCAGTAGAAGCAGTAACAGCAGTCCGGCGATCAGCCAGGGCACTCGATCCCAGCGTTTGCGCGCAGTGGGAGAAGCGGTGGCCAGACGGGAAGACGATGCATTCTCCGCCATCCACTTGAGCTGGAGTTTGACGTCGTGGGCGCTTTGCAGCCGTTCGTCCGGATCTTTCGCCAGACAGCTCTTCACCGTGCCTTCGAGCGCAGGCGGGGACAGCGGCTGCACGGTAGATATCGGCGGCGGGTCCGCTGCAAGGATGGCCGCAATCGTCGAGGCAGTCGTCTTGCCTTCAAACGCCCGCTTGCCTGTCACCATTTCGTACAGCACCGCACCGAGAGCAAAGATATCGCTGCGGGCGTCGGCTTCCTTGCCTTCCACCTGCTCGGGCGACATGTACTGGAATGTGCCCACCACCATGCCCTCCGCGGTCAGGGGATGCTGGGGCGTGGCGAGCGTCTGCGTTAATCCGGAACTCGGCGGACTGGCGGGGACGGCTGGTTTCGCCAAGCCGAAGTCCATCAGCTTGGCGCCACTTTTCGTCAGCATGATGTTGCCGGGCTTCAGGTCGCGATGGACCACTCCGCTCCGGTGCGCCTTTTCGAGTCCTTCGCAGATTTCGATTCCACATTTCAAAACCTGTTCGAGGGGCAACGGGCCTTTGCGCAAACGATCAGCCAGCGTCTCGCCCTCCAGATATTCCATAACCAGAAAACTGACCCCGTCTTGCTGGCCGACATCATAGAGATGGCAGATGTTGGGATGACTCAGAGAAGAAATAGCGCGCGCCTCTCGGTCCAGGCGTTCTTTGGCCTCGGGGTTCTCAGACAGATGTTCAGGCAGGACTTTTATGGCAACCGTGCGCGCCAGACGAGAATCGCGCGCGCGGTAAACCTCGCCCATCCCGCCCGCACCCAGCGGAGACTGGATCTCGTAGGGCCCCAGCATTTTTCCGGAGGAGAGTGCCATTGGTGGGTCGCAATTATAGCGTCATTTCACCGGTGGCCTTTACAGCGCCGTACGATTTCAGTAGTTCTGATATCTGCGTCAGTCCAAAATCATCCTCAGCGTGCCACAAGGGTGAGCCGCTTAAGTTCGGACGCAGGTTCGGATCTGCGCCGCCTTCTAGGAGCAATCGCACTACGTCAACGTACCCTCCGAATATTGCCCAGAGAAGAGGAGCCATTCCGCAGTCTTGTTCGTTCAGGTCATCGCCCAGTGCAATAGCCTCTTTCATTGCAGAAATATCTGAACGCAGAACAGCCTCAGTCAACCTGCTCACACACGACTCCTCCTGCCAGCGGCCTAACAAGTCACTCGATCCCCAACTCCTTCGCCAGCGCCTTCCACTTCCCATCCACCAGCGCGCGTGTCTTCGCGTCCATGACGATTTCGTCCGGCCATGGTCGGGTAAAGCCTTCGGTAGACCACTTCCGCGTCGCGTCGATCCCCATCTTCGAGCCGTAATTCGCGAGGCGTGCGGAGTGGTCGAGGGAATCGACCGGGCCCAGCGTGAACTGGATGTCGCGCTCGGGATCGATGTGGTTCAGCGCTTTCAAAGTCACGTCGGCGAGGTCGTGCACGTTCACGTCTTCGTCAACCACGACAATGCACTTGGTGAACATCGCCTGCCCCAGCGACCAGATCGCGTTCATCACCTTGCGCGCCTGTCCCGGATAAGACTTGCGAATGGAGACGATCATCAGGTTGTGAAACACGCCTTCGATGGGCAGGTTCACGTCCACCAGTTCGGGGATGGCCAGCTTCATCAGCGGCAGGAAGATGCGCTCAACCGCTTTGCCCATCCAGGCGTCTTCCTGCGGGGGCTTGCCGACGACAGTCGTCGCATAGATGGGGTTCTTGCGGTGCGTGATGCAGGTGACGTGAAACACCGGGTACTCGTCTTCCAGCGAGTAGAAACCGGTGTGATCGCCGAAGGGACCTTCGGTGCGGAGTTCGTCCAGGTTTACGTACCCCTCGAGCACGATCTCGGCGTCGGCGGGGACTTCCAGATCGATGGTTTCGCACTTCACTAGTTCGACCGGTTTCTGGCGGAGGAATCCGGCGATGATGTACTCCTCGACCTCAGGCGGAGCAGGCACGATCGCCGAAAATGTCAGCGCCGGCTCCGTGCCGATGGCCACCGCGACATCCATCTTGCCGGCCGGCCGCTCTCCAGCAGGGAGCATGGAACCTCCTGACGACCTTGCCATGATGTCAACCGACGCGCGGGCGAGGGCGCCCGCGCCACCTTCGTTCGGCATGGATTGCCGCAGGCGCTCGCGATAGTGCTCGGCCGCGACTTTCTGCCGCTGCCAGTGCATGCCGGTGGAGTGTTCGTCGTAGATCTGCATGCGGTACATGCCGACGTTACGCTTCCCTGTTTTCGGATCGCGTGTGATCACGCAGGGCAGGGTGATGAAGCGTCCAGCATCTTTCGGCCAGCACTGCAGGATCGGGAAATCAAGCAGCGAAAAATCGTCGCGCTTGATGACTTCTTTGCACGGGCCGTTGGGGACCGTCTTCGGGAAGAACTTGCCCATCTCGGCCAGCATGGGCAGCATCTTTACTTTGTCGAGAAAGCCCTGCGGGGACTTCACGTCCATGAACCCGCAGATGCGCTCGGCAATTTCGTCGAGCGAGTCCACTTCGAGCGCCAGCCGCATGCGCCGCGCGGATCCGAACTGGTTGATGAGCAACTGCGATCCCGGATAGCCCTTGACGTTTTCAAACAGCAGGGCTTTCCCGCCTACGTTTCCCCGCTGGTCACGGCTCTTCGAGACGCGGTCCGCAATTTCGGTGATTTCCAGAATCGGGTCTGCTTCGGTGCGGATCCGTTTCAGCTCGCCGGCGCGTTCGAGCGCCTTGATCCAGTCCCGCAGATCGTCGTAGGCCAAAATTCCTCCCGGAACGACAGACGATTATATGACGCGGCGCTCGTGTGGGTCGGACACTCTTGTCCGACAACTGTCTGTGCTGGCAATGCCGCTGCGGGTTCTCGGTGCTGTCAGTTGTCGGACAAGAAGTGTCCGACCCACACGCCACCCTTCCACATTTCCCGCTCTGCGACTAGGATATGGAAATCAATTTTGCAATTCATCCGCCTGTTACGGGAGAACAGATGATCCGCCTGAAGGTGAACGGGAAACAAAGAACGTTTGACGGCGATCCAGCGATGCCGCTGCTGTGGTACTTGCGCGACGTCGCCGGACTTACGGGAACGAAATTCGGCTGCGGGATGGCACTCTGCGGCGCCTGCACTGTGCACCGGAACGGCGAGGCCATCCGCTCCTGCAGCACGGCCATGAAGGACGTAAGCGGCGCCGAAATTACGACCATCGAAGGTATTGCGCCCATGCATCCCGTGCAGAAAGCGTGGCTCGAGATCAGGGTCCCGCAGTGCGGTTACTGTCAGGTCGGGCAGATCATGCAAGCGATCGCGCTTCTCAAAGACAACAAGAATCCCACCGACCAGGATATTGACACCGTCATGTCCGGCAATCTCTGCCGTTGCGGTACCTATTCGCGAATCCGGGCGGCCATTCACCAGGCCGCGAAGGGGATGGCATGAAGGTGATCGACAATGTTTCCCGCCGCGTATTCGTGCGAGGCGCTCTGGCGAGCGGCGTTTTCGTGCTGGGCGCGAGGTTCATTCCCGAGCCGCTGTGGGCTGTCGAAGGGGAAGCCGCCGCGCCGGCTCTCCAGCCCAGCTTGTGGACCGCTATCGCCTCCGACGGCACCGTCACCATCGTCGCGCACCGCACCGAGATGGGAAGCGGAATCCGCACTTCGTTGCCGATTGTCCTCGCCGATGAACTCGGCGCCGACTGGCAGCGAGTCAAAGTCGAGCAGGCACTCGGCGATCCAAAGTACGGCGACCAGGAAACGGATACCTCGCACTCCGTCCGCGATTTCTTTGACCTGATGCGGCAAACCGGCGCCGCAGCGCGCCTGATGCTGATCCGTGCTGCGGCCGCGCAGTGGAAGGTGCCCGAGATTGAGTGTGATACCAGCCAGCCCCATTTCGTCGTACATCGTGCCAGCGGCCGCAAGCTGGGGTTCGGCGATCTGGCTGATGCTGCTGCTAAACAACCCGTCCCCGCAATCGAAGAACTGAAGCTCAACCCGCGCAGCAAATGGCGGTATATCGGCAAAGAGAATCACCATCTTTACGATTTGCCCGACATGGTCAACGGCAAGGCACAGTATGGAATCGACCAGAAAGTTGAAGGAATGGTTTATGCCGCCATCGAGCGCCCGGCGGTGCTGGGCGCCAGCGTCAAGTCGCACGACAATAAGGAGGCGCTCAGGGTTCCCGGCGTCAAGCAAACCGTTGTCATCGAAACCTTCAAACCTCCGCATGGACATCAGCCCGTGGGCGGCGTGGCGGTAATTGCCGACAACACCTGGGCCGCATTTCAAGGCCGGAAGAAGCTTAAGGTCGAATGGGACAACGGTTCGAATGTGGGGTACGACTCGGAACAGTTCCGCAAGATCCTGACGGAAACTGCGCGCAAGCCCGGGAACGTGATTCGCAACATCGGCGATGTGGAAAGCGCCTTCGCCAAAAGCGGAAAGATCATTGAGGCCGAGTACTACACGCCACATCTGAACCACGCCCCGATGGAGCCGCCCGTCGCTGTCGCCGACGTGCGAGACGGCAGGGCGCACTGCTGGGCGCCGACCCAGGATCCGCAACAAGCCCAGAAGACGATCGCGGCTCTTCTGAATATGAAACCGGAAGACGTGATCATCCACGTCACCTTGCTGGGCGGAGGCTTTGGGCGCAAGTCGTTTCAGGATTTCGTGTCCGAGGCGGCGGTAGTTTCCCAAAAGGTACAGAAGCCGGTGAAAGTGGTCTGGAGCCGCGAAGATGATATCCACTTCAGCTACTACCACCCGTCGGCGGCGCTGTACATGAAGGCTGCGCTCGGGGCGGACGGTAAGCCGGTGGCCTGGCTGCAGCGCTCGGCGTTTCAGGGGAGCGCGTCCACGACCGATGCGGAAGTTCTCTACGCCGGCCAGGACGAAATGGACAACGGCTGGACCGACGTTCCCTTCGACATTCCCAACCACCGCGCGGAAAGCGGGCCGGCCCGGGCCAATGTCCGCATCGGGTGGCTGCGCAGTGTAACCAATGTATTTCACGCCTTCGCGGTCCAGTCGTTTGCCGACGAACTGGCGCGCGCCGCCAGGAAAGATCCGGTTCAGTATCAGCTGGAGCTCATCGGTCCGGATCGGAAGATTGACTTCACCGGCACCAAGTACCTGAACTACAACGCTTCCCTGGACCAATATCCATACGACACGGCTCGCTTGCGGCGTGTGATCGAGATTGCGGCGGAGAAGTCCGGGTGGGGAAAACATGCGCCGGGGAAGGGACGAGCGCTGGGTTTCGCGGCCCATCGCAGCTTCCTGACCTATGTCGCCACCGTGGTGGAAGTCGAAGTGGACAACAAGGGACAGGTGCACATTCCGAATGTGTGGACCGCGGTGGATGCGGGGACTGTGGTGAGCCCCGACAACGTCCGCTACCAGTTCGAAGGCGCGGCGGTGTTCGGAACAAGCCTCGCCCTCTTCGGCGAGATCACCGCGACCAACGGTGTAATCAATCAAAGCAATTTCAACAATTACCCGATTGTGCGCATGAACCGCGCACCGCGACACATCGACGTACACGTTGTGGAGAGCGACGCCCCGCCCGCCGGCGTAGGCGAACCAGGCGTGCCCCCGATCGCACCGGCAGTGTGCAACGCCGTGTTCGCAGCGACTGGGAAGCGCGTGCGCGAATTGCCGCTGTCGAAGACGAAGCTGGTGTAGTAGCGCAGCTCTTGGCTCTTAGCTTCTAGCTCCTAAGGTTGTAGCTCTCAGCAGATCGTCAGCTCCGGAACGCAGCGCCGGAGGGGCGGCCCAGTTTAGCCCAGCGCTTCAGCGCTGGGTAACGACCAATGGTGATCTTCAAGTCCCGGAGGGACGGCCGGGGTCCGTGAACCGCCCAGCGCCCAGGAGCCCGCGTTGTTCTGGAGAATCTCGTTAATCGCCCTGCTGTTTTCCTCTTGCGTCTCCGCGCAAGAAATCACCGTCGCCGCCGCTGCCGACCTCAGCACAGCCCTGCCCGAAATCGTCGCCAGCTGCACAAAGGAGACCGGCCAAACCGTCAAGCTATCGTTCGGCTCTTCCGGCAATTTAACGAATCAGATCCAGAACGGCGCGCCCTTTGATGTTTTTTTCTCCGCCGACGAAAGCTATCCCGCGCAGCTCATCGAGAAAGGCCTCGCCGAAAGAGACTCGCTCTACCGCTACGCCGTCGGCCGCTTGGTGCTATGGATGCCGAACGGGGTGCCGCTCGACCTGCAGAAGCTGGGCATTCAAGCGCTGCTCGATCCGTCCGTCAAGAAAATTGCGATTGCGAATCCCCTGCATGCTCCCTACGGACGCGCCGCCAAAACCGCGCTCAAGCACTTCGGAATCTACGACCAGGTTGCTGCCAAGCTCGTTCTGGGCGAAAACGTGTCGCAGGCGGCGCAGTTTGTCGAGTCTGGCAATGCCCAGGCAGGATTGATAGCGCTCTCGCACGCGTTATCGCCAGCGATGAAAGACAAAGGCCGCTACTGGACCGTGCCCCTCGATGCCTATCCGACGCTGAACCAGGCGGCGGTCGTGCTCTCGAAATCGAAGCAGCAAGAAGCGGCCCGCAAATTCCTCGACTTCGTACGCGGCCCCGAAGGCACTTCCCTGCTCAAGACCTACGGCTTCAGCCTTCCCACGGAGACACATTGACATGAACTGGGAAGCCTTCTGGCTGACAGTACGCCTGGCGGTCGTAGTGGCGGCACTGCTGATTGCGATCGGAATTCCCATCGCGTATTGGCTCACTTATTCGCGCTGGCGCTGGAAATTTCTAGTTGAGGCGGTGATCGCGCTTCCGATCGTGCTGCCACCGACCGTGCTCGGCTTCTATGTCCTGATGGCTCTCGGCTCGCGCAGTCCTCTTGGCCGTTGGTGGGAATCGCTCACCGGACACACGCTGGCCTTTACCTTCGAGGGTCTGATCATCGGCAGCGTGTTGTATAGCCTGCCGTTCGCGGTGCAGCCGTTCGCGGCTTCGTTTGTGGCGGTGGACTCGAAGCTGCTCCGCGCCTCGGCTTCGCTGGGGCAATCGCCGATGCAAACATTTCGACGCGTTGTGCTGCCTCTCTCAATAGCAGGGCTGGTCACCGGATTTGCCCTCAGCTTCGCCCACACGCTGGGCGAGTTCGGGGTGGTGCTGATGGTGGGCGGCAACATCCCCGGCGTGACACGCACCATCTCGATCGATATCTATGACCAGGTGCAGGCGGGCAACTACGCTGCCGCGAATCTTACTGCGCTCGTGCTGCTGATCGTTTCCTTTGTTGTACTTTCGCTGGTGTATGGACTGAACCGGCGGGCGCGGACGGTGGGTCCATGGAGGTAAAAACCGCACCCGCTGCCGCTCTCACACCTGCACAGGCGCAAAATCCTGATCTCGAAGTCCGCATCCGCAAGCGCTTTCCGAATGCCGAGGGATCCTTCGACCTCAACGTCCACTTCCGCGCGAGCGCAGGATTCACCATCCTGTTCGGAGCCTCGGGCGCCGGGAAAACCACTGTGCTCGATTGTATTGCCGGGCTGAACCGTCCCGAGGAAGGGCGGATTGCTGTCGGCGAAGATCTCTTTGACTCGGAGAAGCAGTGCGACCTGGCCGCATGGAAGCGCCGGATCGGCTACGTCCTCCAGGACCTGGCGCTTTTCCCTCACTTGACCGCCGCGCAAAACGTCGCGTTCGGATTGCACGCGCTGGGCGCAGCAGACCGGCAAGAGCGCGGTCGCGAGATGCTGCGAGCCTTCCGCATCGAACACTTACGCGACCGGCGTCCCGCCCAAATTTCAGGAGGCGAACGGCAGCGCGTGGCGCTGGCTCGTACGCTCGTCACTGAACCGCGTGCGCTCCTGCTCGATGAACCGCTGGCGGCACTCGATCGTCCGACCAAGGCGCATATCCTCGACGACCTCCGCCAGTGGAACCAGTCGCACCGGGTCCCGATCCTCTATGTTACCCACAGCAGCGAAGAGGTCTTCGCGTTGGGCGAGCAGGTCATCGTGCTCGCTGCGGGACGGATCGTGGCGCAGGGACGTCCGCATGAAGTCATGAGCGCGCCGCGCCTGGAGACGGTGGCGCAACTGCTGGGATTCGAGAACATCTTCGACGCGACGGTCACGTCGCTCCACGAAGAACGCGGCACCATGACCTGCCGCCTGGGCGCGGGACCAGTAGAGTTGGAAACGCCGCTCGTCCGGGCAGAGGTTCGATCCCAGCTGCGCGTCGGCATTCGCGCCGGCGACCTGCTGCTGGCCACCGAGAGCCCGCGCGGATTGAGCGCGCGAAACGTCCTACCCGGAACGATCCAGCGGATCGCGCAGCGAGACGTGATCATTTCTGCCCTGGTAAATTGCAACGGCACGGAATTCGAAGTGCATCTGACGCTGGCCGCGCGGGAAGCGTTGCAGCTCGCGCCGGGGAAGAGTGTTTGGGTCGTGGTCAAAACCCACTCCTGCCATTTGATGACTGAGTAGCGCCGGCGACTCGCCGGCTGTCGGTGGGGGCGCCTCGCCCCCACCGGCGATGGCGGGGTTGCGGGCGCTACAATCACCTCGTGATCGGCCCCACTTTCAATCCCACGTTCTCTTCCCTTTCCACTGCAATTACGGCGACCCATTGCCCGTCGCTCTCCCGGTGAAGCACCACCCGCCCACCGATGCGCTGCGCGATCTCTTCTGGCGCCAGGTCGCGGTGGGAACCGAAATATTTCTCTTTAATTCCCTGCCAAGCCGCCCAGTCCTCGAGCAGCGGATGCGTCGGCTGATACTTGGTCGAGAACACCAGCGCGACATCGAACTGGTTACTCGCGGCAGCGGCCACGGCCACTTGACCGGGCGTGAAGTCCTCGATCCGCAGCACCGCAAACGGCCGCGTCACATAACCCAGCCAGGGTCGCGAGAGTTCGTCGGACGCCGGCCATGCCGTCAACACGCGCGCCCGCGGATACCGCAAGGCCAGAAAGCGGCTGGCCTCCGCGTGCATCCCGACGTAGTCACGATAAGCGAGGTTGTCTTCGATTGAGAATCCATAAGGCGGATTGGTGAAGAGTCCTGCCACGAAAGCGATTGTGACGACTGCCGCCACCAGTCGCCAGTAACGCACGCGCCGCCACAGAGTGGCGATCATCACTAACATCACCAGCGGCACAACCGGCAGCATGTATCGCGCCAGCACCGCGCCTCCTACCGTCGACATGAATCCAAGGTAGGCGACCAGCACGGCCAGAAACGCCATCTGCATCCAGATCGGTATTCGCGGCCGAGCATCTCCATGAGCCACCAGCGGGGAACGCCGCATGGCAAGCAATCCCGCGAGCGTGAGCAAGTACAAGCCGAAGTATCCGAATACCTGCCAGAGCCGCAGACCGAGAGCCAACGGTATGCGCAGCGGATCGAGAGTCGCGGTCACGTTGTAACGGAGAAACTCCGGGTTGCCAAACAGGAAGCCCGTCTTCGCGTAGTGATAGCCATACCAACAGGCCAGCGGAAGCAGGGGCACGAGCAAGATGAACGGCCGCGAGCGGCGTCCAGCGGGCGGGAAGCATTCATCCCAACGCGGGCGTGCGAAGCGCGCAAAGAGTTCCCAGCCAAGCAGCGCCAATGGCGCCAGGATCGCCGTCTCTTTCGCCAGCGCAGCCAGCGAAAACCACAGGGCCTGCTTCCCGGGGCGATCGTCGAGGTAAGCAAGCAGTCCCCAGAATGTGAAGCCCGCTGCTGGCAGATCCACGTGCGCAAGCGAACTCTGCGTGAAGAAAACCGGATACAGAGCCGCCAGCGCGGTCATCGCCCACGCAACCTGCAGATTCGCGGCGAAGCACGAAAGCCGAAACAGACCGAGCAGCGAGAGCGCGGCCAGCACAAGCATCGCAGTGCGCGTGACCAGCGAAGAATATCCCGCGACGCGCCAGGCGAGCGCCAACCAGGCCATCACCAGCGGGGGATGCGCATTGGAAGGAGTGGCGTGCGGAATGAGCGTGCCGGCCAGATATAGATCGCGCGCCGCGGGAATGTAGTAGCCCGCCTCGTCCCAGAAATACGGGAGGCGCAACAGCGGCGCATGCAGCAGCATGAGCACCGTAAAGATCAACGCAAAGAGGAGTAAATCTTGCGTCCAGGCAGAGGCCGCCAGCCGCGAACGCTCCGCACCGGAGGGAGCAGCCCGCATCAGTGCACGGGTCCGCTTTGCTGGCGCGGATCAAGCTGAATCGGGCCAAACGCGGCCTCGTAGTTCACCACATTCTGCTGCAGGAGCGACATCAAAGCTTTCGCCTGCTGCGGGCTGAGATAGATCCCCTGAAAATTGCGCAACTCCACTTGCGTTTCCGAGCTCTGCTGCATGGTTCCGAAGACGAGGAAAAAATCCCACACGTTGACCCGGATCTGCACGCTGTTGGCGTAGGCTTCGCGGTAGTCAGAGGTCTGGGCAAACTTGATATTCGGTTGCGGCGGCGTATTCATAGTGGCAGTGTACCGTCTAAGCGAGTCGTGGGCAAAGACGCACGCGCGGGCGGGTTTGGCAGACCGCCGCCGCAATACTTATACTCTTAGAAATTTTCAAGGAGGATGGCACGTGACGGACTCTCCCGAATTGGTTGCGCTCAAGCAACGCATGAAGTCCACCTGGATGGCCGGCGACTTTGGCCAGATCGCGCGCATCAACGAGCGCTCAGCGGAGGAATTCGTCGGCCGCCTTGGCCTGCGCCCGGGCATGCGCGTGCTGGACGTGGCTTGCGGAACCGGCAACCAGTCCGTGCCCGCCGCCCGCACGGGAGCTGACGTTACCGGCCTCGACATCGCCCCCAATCTCCTGGAGCAAGCCCGAGAGCGCGCCCGGAAGGAAAACCTGAAGATCAATTTCGTCGAAGGCGACGCCGAACAACTTCCGTATGACGCTGCCCACTTTGACGTCGTGCTCACAATGTTCGGAGCGATGTTCGCGCCGCGTCCGGAGCGCGTCGTCTCGGAGTTACTCCGGGTATGTCCTCCCGGCGGCATCATTGCCATGGGCAACTGGACGCCGGGAGGGTTCGTTGGCAAGTCGTTCGTTCTCACCAGCCGCCACGTTCCGCCTCCGCCGGGCCTGGCGCCGCCTGTCCTGTGGGGAGACGAATCGGTGGTCGCGGAGCGCTTCGGAAGCCGCGCCCAGCTTCAGATGGTTCGTCGGATGGTGAACTTCGACTTTCCTTACGGCCCCGCGAAGGTGGTGGACCTCTTCAAGACCTACTTCGGACCCACCAAAATGACTTTTGAACGCCTTGACGCGAAGGGCCAGCAGGCCCTCTACGACGATCTTCTACGTCTTTGGGAGGAGCACAACGAGGCCAGCGACGGTCGCACCGTCGTGCACGGGGAATACCTCGAAGTGCACGCCAGACCAACCTGACCAAACTACAACACATAGCTCACGAAAGGAAACTCTTCGAACCAGGAGTTTGGTGCGAAAGGGGGGAGTCGAACCCCCATGGGTTGCCCCGCCAGATCCTAAGTCTCAATCGCACCACTGATTCTAAGGAACTTCAACAACCTAACTCGGCAGAATCCGGCAAAACCCTGCGTAATCCGCAACCCCCGCGCAACAGGAAACTGCCACCAGAGGGAGGCGACCAGTGAGCACTCCTCCGAAGCAGAAGACTGCGACGGCGGTTGTAGCGCCAGAGAAGCCAGTGAACCCCGGTCGGCACGAAGCGCAGTGCTCCATCTGCAAGCACCCCAACCGCGAAGAGATCGAACGCGAGTTTGTAGGCTGGGGGAGTCCGGCGAAGATCGCCAAAACGTACAGCCTGCAGCGAGATACGGTCTATCGGCACGCGCGTGCCTGCGACCTTTTCGAGCCTCGCGGACGCAATGTCAAAGCAGCACTCGGGCGCATGATCGAGCGGGTGTGCGATGTGCCTATCAATGCTTCCGCGATCGTGGCCGCGATTGGCGCCTATTCGAAGATCAACGCTAACGGTCAATGGGTCGAACGTAGAGAGACTGTGGACATGGTCGAACTCTTCAAGCGCATGACTAGGAACGAGCTCCGGGGGTACGTCGACAGGGGAGAATTGCCACTCTGGTTTACCTCGGTTGTGGGTCATACAGCCACCGACAGTCAGGGGTCCGAAGATGAACACTAAGACCTTGAAAGGTAACGAGATCCGCTTTGCCCAGGTCGCTACAGGACTGAGCCCTGCAGACTTCCCTCTTGGCTCCCTAGAATCACGGGCGATTGCTCGCGCAGTTCTGGAGCATGCCGAGCGGATGGCGCCACAAATCCCCCAGGTTGACCAGGACGCGCTGTCTCTGTACCACGGTGTCGTTCTGCTGAACGCCACAATGGATCCCAGCTACGCGGAACTTGAGCGCACCGCAGCCTATGCCCGCGGAGCAGAGTTAAGCGAAGCCTCAGACGCGGCCGACGCCGACTTTGTGTCGGGAAGTTCCACCCCGGCGACGCTCGCGTTTCATCTGGGGTTCGGACGGAATCCAGATCGCGGCGATCTCCTGCGCTTTAGGGATGTGGAGCTAATCCACTCCCCGGCTTGGTATGTGAGGAACGTCAGAGACTTTTCCGCAGCGTGGAACCGGCAGATTACAACTTTGCCTTGCCCGCTGAGAGTTGACGACGACAACCGAGTATTTTTCCGCCTAGGGCGAACGGCGAGGAAAGAGAACAGCGACCAAGAATGGCGGGAGATTGTTGAGCATCTTCATCGAGCGGAAAAGTGCTGGCGGTCGATTGAGATAGAGGCCCTAGGGGGTGATCGTCTCTACATCCCAGACGATCCGGAGCAGTTGCCGATTGAGAAAGAGGCACTAGAGGGCGTGACATTCAACGGAGTCAGGTGGCGGCCTGCCAGCGCGAGAGAACTTCTGGAAGTGGAAATTGAACCATCGGGCGGTCTGCTCGGTCTGTTGGTAAGGGCTGCAAGTCGAATTGAGGAAGGAGCATAACTCGATGGCAAGCGCAACCGTAGAAGAAACCACCGTTACGCCGGTAGAAGTCACCCCGGAGATCATTGCCCAGGCTGAAAAACTGGGATACCGCATTGCGCACGCTAACGAACCCCGGATGTACGCAGAGGAACCGTTTTTTATCAAGAGCAGATTTTCGCCGTTCGCTTTGCAGTCCTCGTTCGTGTTCGGGCCATTCGCTACCAGAGAGGCAGCGAATCAACATCTCCCAGAGCTTGTGCGGTGTCACCCGCGCGCCGAGAAGCTGACGCAGAATTACAACATTTTTTTAAGGAAAGAGAAGTGGTGGGTCGGCCACCCCAGCGAGCAAGGGGCTGGGCCATTTGAAAACCCGACTGCCGCGTTGGATGAAGCGGAGCGCCTTGCTGATGAGGTCCGCAAAGTCAGAGAAGGAATGATTGAACATGCACGGCAAGAGTTTGTGCAAGCCGCCCATATTCCGCCTGCCTTTGCTGGCATTGACTTGGAGAACTTCAACGCGAAAACGAAAACGCTCAAGGCGGCATTGGAAGTAGCGTGCCACTGGGCGCGACTGTTCCGGCCTCATGGGCTGACCATCGAAAGTTTGTGGTTCTGTGGGCCTGTCGGCAAGGGAAAAACAACGCTGGCGTGTGCGACTGCAACGACCTTGGCAAGGGTTGGCCGGCACGCGCTGTACTGCACTGTCGCCGAGTCTATCCATGCGCCGGACGATTTGCGATTGATGAATGTGCTCCGCGCCCCGGAACTTCTAGTTCTGGACTGGACCGGACTTACCCCCACGGGCAACCGGGCCAGCCGCGACCAGTCTGAACTTCTTGGGATTGTCTCGGGGCGTTCGGTGGGTCCCGTTTTGGATGCGAGAAACGAAGACAATCGGCCTACCCTGCTGGTTGCTGACTGTGACGCAGCGAAATTGCAAAGATGCCTGGGGAGCGCTCGAATCGAGCGATTGCAGCGCCGAAAGATTGTGAACTTTTAGACACGGAGAAAATAGCGTGAGCGTGAAAGAAAAAGCGATCGAGACGGTAGAGGTAGCCACTGGCATCCGCCTGCTCGCGAAGTCGGCGGGCTACGTGGTCGAGCAGAAAGTAACAGTCCGTGACTACGGCAGCGATCACCAGATGCCACAGATGGAGGATCCCAATAGACCTTGGTTCGTCAGGGGGATTGCCGGAAGGACGCCGTTCACGTATGGCAATGACTTTTGGTTTGGTCCGTTCTCGACAGAAGACGAAGCGACGACGGAGGGCTTGCCGGAAATCGTGAGTTGCGATGCGCGAGCTGCGAAGCTGGGAGAAGACTACGCCGTGAGAGTCGTTACCAGTGAGGGCGACAACCACTGGCTAATCTACCGCCGGGGCGAGTGTGTCTCAAAGCCGTTCGGCAGTCCAACGGCGGCGTTAGACGAAGCAGAGAAACGAGCGGCCAAGTCGCGAGAAAATCGCGAGCAAATGTTCCTGCGCCACCAGTTGCAGCGCATCGAGCGGTGCCAGCTTCCGGCGTCCCAACGTGGTGCATGCTTGGCGACTTTCAAGGCGGACACTGCAACGCTCGCGCATGCCCTACAGGTGGCACAAGAGTACGTGAAGGCGTTCGCGCCATCTTCTGATCTAAGCCTATGGTTCTGCGGTGAATCTCGCAGCGGCAAGACAAGTCTTGCGTGCGCAGTTGCGTCAGCCGTGGCAGCGGCGGGGCACTTCGCCCGATACGCTTCCATCGTCGATGTACTTCACGCTCAGGTCAGCGCAGGCCCGGCGCTGAATGAACTGTTCACCTGTGACCTGCTCGTGCTCGATTGGTTCGGCATTCAGGCCACCGGCGACGACAGGGCGAGTCTCGATCAGTCCGAATTGTTGGGCACGCTCTCTGGGTACGCGGCTGGTGCTGTTCTGGATACGAGAGCTCTTGACCGCCGTCCGACGCTGTTGGTCGCAGACTGCGATCAAATGAAATTGCGACGTTGTCTCGGGAATGAACGGTACGACAGATCACTGCATCGGCACGTTATCGACTTTGGGGGGTTCACATGCCACTCAGCCTAACTAATCCTGCGCTCGCTTACGATTCGCCACCGACCATAGATTCGGCGACGGGATTCCCTGTCACACTGCCGCCACACTTCAAGTTTTTCCGCAGGCAGCAATTGGCCATGGACGAAGCGAATCAAGCTTTGCGGGCCGTGCCACAGGGCGGACTGTCAGTTACGCATCCCGAAGTTACCGGGTCGTCGATGCTGGAACCTGACATGCCGCCCGGACCACTGGGGATGCCGGGGTCGTCTGTTGCAGGTCCAGAACTATCCCCGCCCGATCTGCAATTCTCAGGTGGAGACGTGCAGCTCGACCAGCCGCCCGTGAATCTGCCACGGTTCCTAAAGCCAAGCTTCGCGCAGGTGTCGCAAGGTCCGGGCGGGATGCCAGCTCCGATCAATCCCGGAATGACCAAGTTTGGAAAATTGTTAACAATCGTGCGCGCAGTCACGATGGGCGGACTCGAAGGGTCAAACGAAGGGACATTTGGAGCGGGCTTCCAGGCAGCGGGAGACGCTCCATATCGAGACCTGAGCCGCAACCTGGGCGCAGAGAATGCAATGCTCGAAAACCAAACGCAGCGGGCGAACCTCGCGATGATGCCATGGCAGCTCAAGCAGCGGATGGCCGCCATCCAGAAAGCTCAAGCAGAAGCGGCACGGGCGCCGTTCATCACCCCGCGCGGCGGTGGCGTATTCGATTCCCGAACCGGCAAGTTCTTGCCGGGCGCAGGGCCGCATGAACCTCGGGACCTCGTCGAGCAGCGGAGATCCTTTGCCGAAGACCATCCCGATATGTTCACGGACAATCACGAAAGAAATAACTTCGTACTCTACGGTCACGAGCCGAAGGTTGCGACAACCAACCCAAACGAATGGCAATTGCGCGTGGCTGCCGCTGGCGGCGATCCACACGCGCAAGCCGTTCTCGATCAGCGATTCAGTGAAGAGAAAACTTTGGCCGGCATCCGCGGGCGTACCAGCGCCGATAACCGGGCCAGCAAAGAGCAGGATGCAGCCGACGCAGAGCAGCTAGCGAGCACGATTCTCAATGCCGCTGGCGGTGACCCTGACAAAGCGTTGAAGCTCTTCGACCAGCATTCAGGAAGGATTACCGACCCGAACCAGCGACGGCTAGGGCCATCAATTCGTAAAGCGATCCGTGCGCGGCGAAATATCAACAAGCCACAGAGTGCGCTGGACAAGATCATCAGCGGAGACTTGGAAGGCGGCCTGAAAGACATGCAGGAGCCAACGCAGCAGCCGTAAGGTGAGGCCCTAACCGATGCCGACTGGTACTACAACCTGGAACGATGTCTTAGCGCCATCGGCGCCCCCCGCGCCCCCTGCCAAGACAGCGGGCCTCCCTGCCGATATGGGCTGGGATGAAGTGCTTGGTGCGCGTCCTCGCCCAGCAACCCTCAACCAACGCCCGGTGCAGACGCCGAGTCTGTTCCTCTCGCCGGCCGAGAGAACCGGAACGAAGTACGCTGCAGCACCAAACCAAGACACACCGGAGGTTCGCCTTGGGAAGATGGTTCCACAGTCCGCTGTACCGGCACTGTCAGCCATCAAGGAGTACGCAGTTGATCCGTTCAACAAAGCGGCGGCATGGGGTGCACGCAAGGGGCACGAGTTCGCCGACGAATCCCTAGTGAGCGCCGACCTCTCCCGTCATCCAGACCCGGCACCGCCGTGGATGCCAGGGCAGCCCAAGCCATGGGAACAACGCTTGTCCGATGAAGAGCGGGCTGCGTCCTTAGCGCGTTCAGAACAAGAGCACCCGATTGCGGCTGGTGTTCTGAGGGGTACTGCTGAGATAGTAGGCAGCACAGCGACCGATCCGCGAAACTGGCCGTTCTTCGCCTCGGGCGCTGCTCGACCGATCCTGCAGCGGATTATCAGCATCGGCTTTGCTGGCCAACTTGCCAAGACTTCCGTAGATACCGCGCAGGAGCTACACGATAAGTGGGACCAACTGACTCCAGCGCAGCGTGCTGAGATGGCCACGCAAGGCGGAATCTCCGCTCTGATGGCAGCCGCAAGTACCGCGCATGCAGTCAGTCCGCATATCGGGGAGGGCGTCGTTCCAGGAGAGGCCGAAGTACCTCAAGCAGCCGAGCCTGCTACTCGACCTGTGACGCCTGGGATGGTCGAAACTCCAAAGCAATCGGTGGCTACGCCCGAGGCCGGCACGTCCGCGACTTGGGGAGATGTACTTCGACAGCCAGAGCAACCCGCAGCGGTTAGTGAATCTGCGGGACCGCCTCAGGCTTCTACCGCAGCACAGGGCGCGCCGGGAACGTGGGGTGACGTTCTTAGTCGTGCGCAGGTCGAACCGACGCCAGCAGTGGCCGCAGTGCCAAAGCCACGGCCACCCAGAGCGAAGGTCTCAACCGCACGCAAGCCCATCGCTCTGCGAAGTCAGCAGGCAACGCCCGGCGAGTATGGCCTGGAGTCCGCGGTCAAGACTCCGACGAGCGACATTCCGGCAAAGTACAAACTTGTCGAAGCATCGGACTTGCAGCCCTCCCACAATGCCGAGACGTTTGCACCGAACCCGAAATACCCGCCCGGAGTGCAGGAGCGGGCATACCACACCAGCAAGGAAGCTCAGAGCCGCGTCATTCAGCAGGAACAAAATTACGATCCGCGCTACACGGTCAACACGAACCCGGATGCGGTGAACGGTCCTCCCATCGTGACGCCGGACGGAACGGTACTCGGTGGCAACAGCCGGACCATGAGCACGCAAAGACTCTATGCCCGCGGCCAGGGCGATGCCTACCGCAACTATCTCAGCGAGAAAGCGGAGCAGTTCGGTATCACCCCGGACACCATCAAGGCGATGCGCAACCCGGTGTTAGTGCGCGAGATCGCCGCGCCCGCTGACATAGAAGCCGCTCGGCGTCTCGGTTCGGAGCTAAACAAGAACATGACGGGTGCGCTCGGCACCAGTGAGAGAGCCGTAAGCGCGGGCAAGTCGATTACTCCGCAAAGCCTGACGGCAATTTCCGGCATGCTCGACGACCTCGGGCCGGAGTCGAGCATTCGGGACTTACTCCGCGAGCGTGGCCGCGACGTAATTTCTCTGCTGACCAAAGACGGCGCAATCACCGAACGCGAGCGGCCGCAATTCATCGACACCGCAACCGGCGGACTCAGCGAAGAAGGCAAGCATTTTGCTGAGCGGGCATTGCTGGGAACCGTGGTAGACGATCCGACGTTGATGGACCGGACGCCCAAGTCGGTTCTCAACAAGCTGGGTGGTTCGCTGGCTGATCTCGCCGCGATCGCGCCGCGGACTGACGAGTACAACCTAGTGCCGTTGGTACGCGAGGCCCTCGCGGAGCACGCCGACATTGCATCGCGCGGTCTCGATGTAGAAACCCACCTGGCGCAGGCGGGCATGTTCGGCCCCGAGCGCAACGCGGCGGTCGATGCCATCGTGCGCAAGCTGGCAGAGAAACCCAAGAGCGTGCGTGATGCCTTACGAGGCTTCGTGCATGACGCGAATGCAGCCCAACAGGGACAAGGCTTCCTCGCGATGATGGAACCGCCAACCGCAGCCGAAGCTTTCAACGCTGCCTTCGGCACGGACCTGTCCCAGGCCGACTACGAACAGAGCGTTATACAATCACTTGAACGCGAAGCCACCAAGGGGAGCGCGTATGCAGCCAACCAACCCGGCACGGAAGGTGAAGCTTTCCCGCCTAATGCGGGTGTACGTTCAGAACCCACCACAGCGGCGCCCGGAAGCCCTGCGGCGGGAACTGAACCGGCTGCAGCCGACGCCGACCGCTCCCTTTTCCCGCCCGCTCGTTCAGTAAGCGAAGGCGGGCCTACCCTCTTCGCCCACACGCCCTTTTCACTCGCGAAGCTAGCTCTCGACCGCCTGAACAAGTTCTACGATGAGAAGGTCGCCGAGCCGCTCATTCAGAAGGGTTTGAAGACTGGACGCACACACCCCGAAGTTGAGAGAGCAGATCCCGAACTGGCTGACGATCTACGGTTACTCGACAACGCGCCGAAGTATTTCCGCCAGAAAGCTCAAGCCATTATCCGCAGTGTGACTGCCGGCCTTAGTCGAGAGCAGGAACGTCTCTTTACCTTGATGGCGGACGCGGACAGCCGCGAGAATCTCCGCACGAAGCATGCTGAGGAGTACCGGCAGGCGGAACGCGATCCAGCGATTCAGGCAGCTCTGAAGAAGTACAAACCGGAAGAACGGAAACTGACCGACGCCCGCAAGGCGATGGGCGGCCAGGTCATCGACGACGATTACCTGCGCCGGGTCTACGACAAGTACACCGCAGGAATCAACAAACGCGACAGCAGCGGCAAGACTATGACCGCATACGATCGCGTGATCAGGCCCCAGAAAGCCGACAAGCTCGGCCGCGAGGCGGAGGCAGAATACCACTACCACAACGGGCTGCACGAATTTGGGCCGGCATTTGGCACGAAGTACGTTGCCACCATGATCAAGCTGACGCGAGATCAGGCAGCACGGGAGTTTCTCTCAAAGGCTACCTCCCTCGATCAGGGCGACAACTTCCCGCAGCAGATTGAGTACAACGGCAAGGTGTACTATTCGCCCGATGCCGCGCGCGACATCCGCGCCGCGGGCAAGCGTCGAGTCGAAACCTACGGCACGTATTCACCAACGCCGTACCCATCGAAAGAGGCTCCCCAGAGGAATCTAGCCTTTGCCGCGAAGCGATTCCTTGGACCACGAGCGGTCACCGATGCGCTCAACGGTTTGGACGCGGCCGGACCCAGCGACCCTAGCGCGATCAAGCGATTCTTCCAGGAGCAGGTAGTTGGTCTCGGCTTCGGCATCCCGCACATGGGGAACATTCTGCGGCGTGTCATGCAGAGCGCATCCGGGGGAGTCGCCAACCCGGTTGGATGGGTACGTGCGCTGAAGGTGGCGTTCAGTCGGGAATTGAAAGCACGCGGCATCAGTGGGGTAGACGATCCGACCTTCGACCGGCTGGCGAAGTTTGGAGCGATTTCCAGTGACAGCGAAGTGTCGAGTTTTAAGAAATTCGCAGGGGGAAATCTGAACCCTGCGAACTGGATTCGCGTATTTAGCAAGGTTGGACATGGCATCCTGTTCAAGCCCGGCGCCATCGACCAACGTGCCCGCCTGTACATTGCGGACCTGATCAGATCGCAGCATCCCGAGTTCAGTGATTCGAGGATCGCGCAATCGGTCAACGAACAGCTAGGCAACTACAACCGGGCAAACTGGACGCGCGTACAAACGCGGCTCGCACGGTTCGTGCTATTTCCCGGTTGGGACATGTCCTCAATGAACTGGGTTCTACGGCACCCGATCAAGACCAGCGTGCCGCCAGCTCTGTTGATCTGGATAGCCAATCAGACAATCAACTCGATGGGTGGGAACCGCGAATCGGAGAAAGACGACCTTTTCGCCATCCATGCCGGCAATCGGGTGTTTAACACCAACCTGATACGCGAGCCTCTTGGAACCGTGCTCGGTGGGGTCCCACTGCGGTTGGGCCATGCCCTGCTACAAGGCAAGAGTCAAACACGAGCGGTAGCAGAGGCCAGTCGAGGGGTTGCGACAGACGTAACCCGCCCCTTGAGCATGCTGCGCCCAGATGTCGGCGCCGCGATTGAATTGGGCACCAACCGCGAGCGCATCGGAGGCCCGCGGGAAATCTACAAGCCTAGCGACTTCTCGACTCCTGGCCACGTTCTGCCGAACGCGGGACTCGAGGAAATCGCCATGCACTGGATAGCCCGGATGCTGCCGCTGTTTGGGCGCGCGGCCCAGGCGACCGAAGACGCCGGAAATTTTGATCCCGCGCGATTCATCGGAGGCAACCTGGGTGTTACCACCTACCACGTCGATGCGGAGAGCCGCTTGCGCGCAAAAATGGCTACAGCCAGCGATTACGAGCATGCAAAAACCACTGTCATGCACCAGGACCCAAAAGAACTCCGCGAGATGTTCGCCAAAGATCCTGACGCGGCGGTGTACCTTGCATTTCGTCCGTACATTCAGCATTCGCTTGGCCAACTCGGGAAAATCGACCAAGCCACCGAACTCGTTTCCAGCAGCGCACAGACGCCAGACCGAAAGCGGGCAGCCATTGCGTCACTCGAAAAGGTGCGCGAGCAGGAAATGGTGAAAGCGGACAAGATAGACCGGGCCGTCGAGATGGTGTTAAAGCACGTTGACGAACGCCACGGGAGCGCACTCCCGACACAGCAAGGCAGCCAGCCAAGCGAGGCCCAGCCATGAGGGGTCGGAAGACAAGGGAGCCGCGATAGGGTTGAATCCATCTGAGAAGTGCGTTGATGGAAATGGAGGCGTGCTGGTAAACGTGTGTTGACACTGTGCGGGGGGCAGCACGATATTGGTATGCTTTGGCTCGCGCCTCAAGCGCGAGTAGTGCCTATGTCGAGCGCCATCCTCATGATGTACACATCAGAAGGCTTCCTAGTGGCGGCAGATGGGAGGTCGCGGCTAGACGGAAAGTTACTAAGCGATACCACGCAAAAAATTTTCCCCATCAAACAATCCGGGAAATGGCTGGCATACGCACTCGGTGGCGAAGTCGGCCTAACAGATAGGGACAACGCACATGAAGTTCTTCTAGACCTGCGCGAAGAGATGGCACAGGGCGTGAGGTCTCTAGAGATGAGTAGTTACAGTGATCTCGCTTTTTATGGAAAAAAATTATCTGGACGACTCCGTGATGCCGTCGTTCGAGTACAAGCTGGCGGGCGGGCGACGCCATTCAGGGCGTCAGAAGGCAAAGATGAACCGGCTGCTGTGGCATGCCTATTGATGGGTGGCTACTTCGAAAGGAAGCCCTCTTGGATCACCGTTCAGTTTTCACATCAAAATCAGAGACTTCTTCAACCGCTCATCAAGGAAATGGAACTGGACAAGGGCTACGTCCCTTCAGTCACATATGGATCTAAAGAAGTCGGAGATTTGCTTTTTTCCACCGATGATCCGCGTTTCGCCCGTTACCGAGTGCCGAGAAAGAATCTCCCAGATGATGTAACGCTCTCTGAAGCTGCAGAAGTCGCCAAGAACTACATACTCGCGTGCTCTGACCCAGAAGCAATGAAGATTGACGAAAAACACTGCGCCGGCATCGGCGGCCACATCCACATAGCAGCGGTGACGCCAGCGCTCGGATTTGAATGGATAATTCCACCGGTACCCTAAGACCAGTTCCCGACGAGCATCTCGGTGATCGTCCAGAGCGCGGGCAGCATTTACCGTTATGTCCCCCTTTTTGATGCGCTCGAACAGAGCCGGATCGGCGCGCTTTATTTCGAGTGCTCCTTCTACTGTGTCATGGCTGATATTCATTTCGTGACCGATCAACGCCGAAGAAGTCTTGAAACCCTGAAGTCTGGGCGTCGCTACGCCAGCCCAGATGGCGATCACCACCAGGCAGACGGAATTTATAACTATCTCCCACTTGGTTAGCCCAGCCATGTGAGTCTCCCCTCACGTTCGACGGTGCCGATTATAAGACGCTACCGAGAGAGCGTGTCCAGTGGTTTCGGTGCGTTGTTCCACAAACAGTTCTCTTCGGAACACTCCGACGCGGGTTTTCGGTCGTTGCAGGTGAATCGTTTAGCAGCCTCCGATCCTGGACGTTTTTGGAACGTCCATTTCGGCAGTCTGCAAGTGTGGGTTAGTCGTCTATTCGTTCTGGTCTATTGCGCGCGCTAGGGCAAGAGCGAGAGGTCCACGGCGCCACGCGCAGACCTCATCGTCCGAATTAGCTTCAGAGTTCATTCGACTCCTGTGAGTGCAGCTTCCAAGCCTACAATGTCCGCTCCTAGATCACGGCCATCGGTCCCTGCATTCTTGTAGGGACTTTTGGGTTGGAGTTCGTAATCTACTCCGCCGCCCTCGTCATGTTGAGCAAAGCCGGCGGCATTCATGTCGGGTGGGAAGAAATTGCCGGCTGGCCAGGAAGACGGCGGAAAAGCCTGGGGAGTCGCAATCAGAGCGTTATTTTTGAACGTGTAAGTGCTGAAGCACTTGGCGATCTTCTCTGCGGGCGTGCCCGAGGCAGCGCAGCTCGTTTGACCTCCTCCCGCACTCCAGACTGGGTACTTGCCCGTCGCCACCATGTTGTTCGTGAAGACGAATCCATACATCCTCGGATTCGCGGCCCGGTTTCCTATGATCAGGAGGTGGCGGTCGGGATCCGGAAACCCGGTGATGTGATTGATGGTGACCGTATTGAGCGGATTCTTTGGCCAGCCGTTTAAAACTTCGAACAACGAACCGCCGCCCACGTAGTTCTTCCTGATGTCATCCAGAATCACGTCATGAATGCTCCAACGCCCTCCAGCCAAGGCTGGCCCTCCGTTGCCCCCATGTCCTGAGATGGAGGTCGCCAGCTGGATGCCGCCCCCGGCATGCAAGATGAGAGAGTAACGGACTGTCACGTCCGTCACCTCGCAGAGCGGACAAACAAGCCGACCTGTTCGCGTGATCGGGTTCTTCGGGGTCAACAGCAGTGCATACCCTGACTGGGTGAACCCTCCCCAGTTGTTCTCCATCAGGTTTGCCTCTACCAGCACGCGCGTCGCGTTCTTGAGTTCCAGATGGTTCTTGACAATGAACGGATGACCGCCGACTCCACCCACGAAATGCGGGTTGCCCGGCATCCATTGCCATGGTTTGAAGAAGTGGTTGCGGCGGATTTCGATGTCCGCCGGAGTCACGGTCGCTGCTCCCCCGCCGAACATGACGGCTTCGCCCGAGGCCTCCAGGAAGTCGTTCTCGATCTTGTAAGGACCATCCTGGTGATTCCCGTTGCCGCCACTGACGGCGTGCGCGTCTGTGCACGTCCCGCTCACCGCCGTGCAGTGAAAGTCACTGAAGTAGGAATCCACGACAGCCACATAGTTCGCGCCGTTTAGGTGCACACCGATCCGGGTTTCATCCTGCGTGGTGCCGTGTAGCCAGGAGCGGTCCACCACGATGTGGTCTGCGATTCCTCCCGGTTCTACGGAGACGAGGGTGGGAGCGCCCTTGACTCCCGCGGTGCGGGTGATCTCTAGTCCGATCAGGCGGTAGTGGTTGGCGCCATTGCGGAGAATGATGGGGCCGTCCGCAGACTTACCGTATTCAATTCTGGCCATCACTTTCTGCGGATTGGCGCAGGCGTACTGCGGACGTCCCGGCAGGGAAGCTACTCCCGCGTAACAGGGAGTCACGCGCTGCCCCTCGGGAGGCAGAGCGCTATCGTGAGCGCTGGTGCGGACGATGATCCAGTGGCGGTCATCGCAGTTCTTGGCCGGAAAAGTAAAGTTTCCCGAAAAGGTTGCGCTCGCCTGGAGTTCGATAATGTCGCCGCAAAATGCACTGTCCAAGGCCGCTTGCAGATTGTCACCGGGACGGACGGCAATGATGCTTCCCGGAGCCGGCGTGTCTGCCAGCGAGCTTGCCACCGTGGCGCGAGGTAGTTCTGCGGGACCGTCATAGCGAGCCGTTGCCCAGACGGGAAAGGAGGTAAACAGGGTAAAGCAGATCATGGCCATCAAGATCGAAACGAGTGTTTGCATGGGGGACTCCTAACTTCGGTTTAAGGGTTTGCAATACCGGGCTTTCCACTTGACCTTGTGGCCGGGAGCGTCGCGCTCCACGGGCACAAAGAGAAGCACCGGGCGTTCAGCAGGCCTGAGCAGTGGTGGCACCGCTGATCGTGCTCTTGAATGGCATCATCTTAAGGAAGTCCGAAAAACGACAGCAAAATAGGTCGTGCTGTCTGAAGCACATTAGTGCACACGCAACTGAATCGTCATTTGAAAGGACAGCGAAAAAGGTGGCATGCAGCTACCAGCGCGGGAACCCAGGCCGATTCTGGGAACAACTTCCGTGATCTACCGCGTCTGGAGTCTCACTCCTAATGCTCTACGAGTGGAGCGGCCATTACCAGAAGAGATTCTCGGACTCGCCCTGATCATCCTGATCGTGGCTGCAGGTCTATTCGGTCTGGTGTATTACGCACGGTAGTGACGGTGCACGCACTGTCACTATTCAAACGGATCTGCTCGAGTCGGGAGCGAAGGGCCTTCACTAAATCGGCCACGGAAGCTCCCGGGTTCAGCATCTCGATCTGATCGTCAATAGTGATCCCTTGGGCTTCCGCTAACAAGGCCAGCTTCGCAATTGTCTGCTCGATTGGCGGTTGGTTTGCCACGGACGGGAGTATATCGCCGGATGCTACTGACTCATTGAGCTTGCAACGCTGGAAAATACATTGTTGGCGTTGCCTCCGACCAAACGGATGGTACCGATGACCAGTACCAGAATCACGGCCAACATCACTGCGTACTCGGCGATGTCCTGCCCTTGTTCGTCTGACCAGATGTGACGGCAAAACTGCACCATAAATCCTCCCTTCAAGCTCTCGTCCTACGGAAAAAGGGACCGTCTCCCCGACGGTCCCGAGATTTGGTGCTCTACATGGGAAATACTCCCTAAACAGTACGCGGAATCACTCGCGCTGTCGGTCCGGCAGCCTACAGAGGCCCCAACCGCGCGGAACTTTTGAAAAAGTGCTCAAAATTGAACACATTTTTTACCTGCAGTTTTGGCACTCTAAAGCTGAGAAAGGGCTATATGACGCATCACGGCGAACCCACGGAGCAAGAATGGCGCGAATTAGCGAAACAGGCCGCACAGGGAAAAGAACCGAACAAGATGGTCGCACTCATTCAGCGACTGATTGCCAAGTTCGGGGAGGGAAAGCGGCGAAAAGGATCGTGTTCGGCGGAATCGGCATAGCGGGGAGCTACCCCGCCTTGTCTCCCTCTTCATCCGGCGGCTCGGGAAGAAAGAACACGCGTCGCTCTTCCGGCGGCATCTCTCTGCCAAACATTTTGCGAAAGCGCTCCAGGATTTGTTCGTGCGTGAGAGTAGGCTGAATATCGGCCATGCCCTCTCACGCTACGCTCAGAACAGAGAAAACAGTGAGCAATACAGCACAGAATTGAGAGAGAGCAAAGAAGCCGCCTTCTGTGCCTCGCCAAGTCCACGGAAGGCAGCATTTCCCTGCCCGGCTAACCCGGGCCTTTCTCTTTGCTGGGAAAACTTCAGTACTTAGGCCGCATCGGACGTGTGCAATTGTTGTCAGGCGGTCGGTGTTGTGCCCTGCAGACGCGCTCTTGATATGCGGGCATACTGAGAATCGTCTCAGTCTATACATTTCCGCCGCGCATGGTTTGGTGACAGTCTTGCGCTCCTTAGGCGGAGAGGACCGTGCACCATGACGCACGACCGCGGAACCAACCAAGAAAACTGGCGCGAACTCGCGCGACGAATCCAGGTCGAGAGTGACCCGGAAAAGATGATCGAACTGGCTCAGCAACTCGTCGCCACTTTCGTAAGAACAGCGGCGAAAGAGCCCCAGGTCGGTGGATCCTTCCGGAGTTGGGCCTCAATGATGTGGGTCAGCTGCCCGATGAGTGGGTAGTTGTTCCGGATCGGTCTCAATCAACATACGCGTAGCTAGGTCGCTGAGCGTTTGCAACTCCTGCTCCGACCTCGGATCTGCCAATATGACAGTCATTACGCCCCGACCAATACATTCCGCCTTTGCGGAGAAGAGGGCGAGGGGCAAGGAACGAAACGAGAGCTGGTCATACCGCCACAGCCTTGTCGGTCTACTGACCGGAGGGTATTTATCTTCCAGCCCGGTCCGGTTACTGTGGCTGCAGGATTAGGCTGACCCGGCTCGAAGTGCAGCAGAGCAGCACTTTTAATCGAAAAGAGGGTTTCACATGGAAAATAAGGTTCGTCACGGAGTTCCAGAAGGCGCTTTTACGGGCGCCATTGAGTCACAGACCTCGCGTATTCCGAGTTCGGGATACCTGGCCGCAGCCTTTGGCGCGATTGCCGCCTCAGCCATTTTGAAGATGGTGGGCAAGGACGATTGGGCACTGTTTGTGGGACAGTGGCCGGCGGCATTCATGCTAATGGGCGTCTATAACAAGATGGTCAAGCAGCACGGGTCGGACGCCTACAGTGACGCCGCATAGGCAACAAAGTTTGCGATCGGAATGCCGCGCTGATTGGGGCCGCGCAGAGAGTTGAGCACTACGAAATCGCAGCCTATGGAACTGTTCGCGCCTTCGCCGAAGATCTCGGGGAGACGGAACAGGCCTCATTGCTGACCGAAACGCTCGAAGAAGAAAAAACAAACGGATGAGAAACTCACCAAACTCGCTAAGCAGATCAATGCACAGGCGAACGAGGCGGGCGGAGAAGAAGAAAAAGAGGAAGCCGCCGACAAAAAGAAGCCGAGGCGAGTGGCGTAATCCGCCACACCGTAAAAGCGTCCTGAGGCGAGGCTGCGTACAAGCCGCATTCGTTCTGCCCTCGTGGAGCCACCTGGCTAGACCAACCAGAATCGAGCTGGGCGACAGTCTTATACCTGCTTATCGATGAGTACGTACAGGATGGACAGTAGTTACGAGCCTGCGGTTCTCCTGTACGGTTGATTGTCCGATCAAACAGGGGGACAGACAAATGAGCATCTGGACAATCTTATTCGTGGTGCTACTGATAGCGTGGATCAGCGGCTTCACTGTGTTCCACGTCGCGGGAGGCCTGATCCACTTGTTGCTCCTTTTCGCGGTGATCTCTCTCATCCTGCATTTTGTGATGGGGAGACGGGCAGTCTGACAATCCAGGCCCTATCCGTTTCGGCTCCATAACCGTGACGCGAGGCCATGCCGTAGCCGACGCCTGCTGGTGCGGCTGACCTGCCCCCCATCTTTAGTCCACGGATAATGAGACTTTCTCCGGTTTTTGTTCGCCCCACATGCTTTTCTGCGCAGCGGGGATGGAGGTGTGGGGCAAGGGGCCGGCGTTTGAGGCCTCTTGCCCCACTTCAGCTCTGTAGAAGCCCGCAGCCTGCGCTGCGAACTCCACTGGGGTACGGTACCGCAAGCTGCTGTGCGGACGCTTTTCGTTGTAGTCCTGCTTCCACTGCGCGATCTTCTCCCGCGCGTCGGCAAGGTCGCTGAACCAGTTCTCGTTCAGGCACTCATCGCGGAAGCGCCCGTTGAAACTCTCCACGTAGCCATTCTCCATCGGTCGTCCGGGTTGGATCGTGTGCCACTGCAGGCCTTGCTCGTAGGCCCATTGATCGACCGCGCGGCTCACGAACTCGGGTCCATTGTCGCTGCGGATCTGCCGCGGCAATCCGCGTCTCTGCTTCAGTTCTTCCAGTACGCGCACCACACGCACTCCACCGAGCGAGGTGTCCACCTCGATCGCTAGGCACTCCCGCGTGTAGTCATCCACGATGTTCAAGGTACGAAACCTCCGCCCCGAGCTGAGCGCATCGGTCATGAAGTCCACCGACCACACCTGGTTGGCTGCCACGGCCTCCGGCAGCGGCTGGCGCACCGTGCTGCGCTTCCGCCCACGCTTGCGCCGCAACGCCAGCTTTTCCTCGACGTACAGCCGGTACACCCGCTTGTGATTCACCTGCCATCCTTCGCGCTGCAGCAGGATCTGGAGACGGCGGTAGCCGAACCGGCGCCGGGCTTCGGCCAGCTCGCGCAGCCGCATTCGCAGTGGCTGGTCTTCACACCTCCGCCTTCGATACCGACACGTCGCACGATAGAGTTCCATCAGCCCGCAGGCGCGTCGAGAGCGATGCCCTCAGTATGGTCACCTCATCCAGCCCAACGAACTGCGGCGCATCGACACCGAACATGTCCGCTGCCCGAAGTGTGGAGCAGCCTTTATTCCGGGGAAGCCAAATGACCGGCGGTGAGACGGTTGGCCTGCAAGAGCACCCTTTCACTTGTCCACACTGTGGCCAGGAGACGATCGTGGAGTCGCCGATGGACACGATCCTGATGGGACGCGCGGACTGCAGGCACTGTGGGCGAGAGTTCCTCATCGAGAACGACGTGCCGAGGCCGTTGCCACAGTGAATGTGTGCTTCGAGCGGGGCAGAAGTTAATCCCGCCGTAGAAGTGAAAAAATCAATTGATTTGGTTGATGCACTTTAACCTCAGACCTTCAGAGGAATGAACTTCAAGCCTAAACTCTTGCTCCGGGGCAGTGCTCTGTACCATAAGCGAAGATGGATCGATCTGAAAAATTCCCACGCCAATCGCAGCCTTGTCTTCCCCATAAGGGAATGCTTCTAGCTTGCCCGGATGAATCGGAGTGCGCGCAAAGAGTTGCAATCGATACATCGGATCTTTCTCGGTCTTGATGTCAACCTCTGTCGAAAAATTATTGTCTGGTGGCGTATCCAGTGCTTTGAGAGTGTAATCAACCGGGCGCGGACAGAGGCATTCAATCTGTTTGCTCTCTGGCAAATCGTAACAGTGCAAATGCGTAGGGTTCGCGTTGCCCTCGATGCGAAGTGCGCGATGCCCATCTGGGGCCACATACGGGGCGTCTTTGGAGGGGTGGACCTTAGCCCATAGTGGCGCTCTATATTTGACGCCTACGGCTAGAACTATTGCCAGCAGAAGAATCGCTGTGAGGCTGAGCCTTGGTCGTGCTCTATACGTGGTGCGCACATGTCCGGCGGCCCAAAGCCAATAGCAGAGACAGGCGAGCCAAACAGGGGCAAGTGTCCAATCCGGAATCCAGCTTAGGTAACCCCTGTCCATGAGAATGGTCAGAATGAAACTGCTCACTGCTGCGAGTATCTGTCCAGCAAATCTGCGCCACCATGGTTTGTTTGATGGCGGCGGATCACTCTGGGTGATCGCAGGAGTTGATGTTTGTTGTGCTCCCGCGCGTTTTTCTTTTGTGGCTTGAATCGATCGCTGGTGAGAATTGCCGCCCTTACCCACGACACACACCTCCACCACACGCTGAAAGCGTTGACTTGTGGGCGAGTCGCTGCAATACTCTTGGTATCCAATTTTGTGGCGACTCGCGCAGGCGCTTCCCCTACTCAAGTAAGGCCCGTTGACGCGGGCCTTTTCTATTTTACGGTCTCACAAACGACGTATAAGCGTGTCGGTCACTCGTTGGGTGTCTCGCCAGACTTCCCTCCTCTCAGCGATTCGTACCAACTCTCGAATCTCGCCCTCACCTGATCCTCGGTCAACCCTCGATCATATGCGGGCGAGATAAGGGGCAGAGCTTCCTTCACCTTTATCAAGGCGATACGGTGTATTCGCGGATCCTGCCGGTAGAAGTCGAGGAGTTCTTGGAACAATGCTCCCTCGCTGAGAATCTCGGCCGTGCCTTTGAAGCGGTATCCTTTGCGCAAGATCGGATCGACAACATTCACTTCGACCGCCGGGTTGCGGCGCAGGTTGGCTACAGTGCCCGGCGATCGGATGTCGGCGAAGACGAGGTACTCCTCACCCCACACTGCAGTCGTTCCCTTTGGCGAGAGGTTCGGAGTCCCGTCAGCGCACACGGTCGCGACGAAACCGAGCCGCTGCTCGCGAACAACACGCTTCATGTCATCCGTCAAGATTCCCATAGCATCCCTCACCGAGAATCCGCACCGTGTGCCTCTCAACGGGTCGGCATTCGCTGCGTCCTATTTCGTTGCTCATCGCTTGGGGATCGTCGTAATGCCCGAGTCCATCGGCCACATCACCTCGTTGTGTTCTTCGCAATGAGGGCAGCGGACGCTTTGCTGGATCTCCTTTGCTCTGCTGAATGGCCCCGAGACCTTGAATGTCTTCTCACAATGAGTGCAAGTGATGATCTTCTCCATAGATGCCTCGCGCGATTGGCTTGGCAGGTCGATCATGACATCCGGCGCAACTCCTGGCATGGAGGGCAGGGACCTTTGCTCCGGGATCACTTCACTCTAAACAGCATGGCTCTGCCTAGTTTTTTCTTGAGTTTTCTCGCGCGCCCCAAGGCGACCATGACGTAGAGCGCGTTCAGGCGATCAAAGTAGTCTCGGAACAAACCTCCCCGGTTTCCTTTCGGTTTCAACGCATTGACCGTCACCTGCTTGCCCTTGAATTTGCGACTGATCACATCGGGAACTTCATTCTGGACAAGCGTGACCGAATAGTTTCTGGCCGACTGCGGAGTGGCCACCAAGTAGCCGCTGTCTCCTTGAAAGACGTAGTAGCTCCGCCTCTCACCCTCCGCCTGACCGATGAACCTTGCGCCACTGAATAGATTCTTGACAGCCATACTTTCTCCTCGGAACTCCCCCTCACTCCTTGTGTTTCTTCTTCTCCTTCGCCCAGCGCGCCTGGGCGGCCTTCCGGGCGATCTCTAGACGTCTTTCTGGGCTGATCTTCTCCATTCGAGCTTTGGCTGCTTTTTTTGAACCTAGACGAGCGAGGGCTGCGGCATGCGGGTTCTTTCGCTTCATGTCCCGCCAATACTACCATGCTCATACGTGTGCGGATGACAGAAGATTCCTCTTGACATGCAATGCTCATACGTGTGAGCATTATCAGGACATTAAAACGGGCCGAATGAGTGCTGATCACACTCATCCAGCCCTGACCAGTTCGCCTAAACAGGAGGCAAACGTGGCTAGTAAACACCGTACCATTCTTGAGTTCGGCGCTCAACCGACCGCCCTCCCTCCAGATCCCCAACCTGCTACTTCGGAGGCCACTGCCGACATCGTCGAAGTTCTTCTCGCCGAGTCTCTGGCCAAAGATGACCTCTTGGGCCGTCTCTGCGGCTCGTTGGTCGTGGCCAAAATCCGGCGTGGAGGGCAGCGATGACTCCTACAATCCATCGCGTTGCTCTCTACGCCAGAGTTTCAACTAACGGACACGGACAGGATCCAGAAATGCAACTGCGCGACCTGCGCGAGTATGCAGATCGCCGCGGCTGGTCCGTTGTTGAGGAATACGTCGATCACGGAGTCTCGGGCACAAAGGCTTCTAGACCGGCCCTCAACCGTCTGATGGAGGATGCACAGCAGCGCAAGATCGACACGGTACTTGTCTGGAAGCTGGACCGTTTCGGGCGGTCGCTGCGCCACCTGGTAAATGCGATCGCCGAGCTAGAAGCTTTCGGGGTTGCGTTCGTGAGCCTGCGAGACAACCTGGACCTCACCACTCCCTCGGGCCGGCTGATGTTCCAGATCATCGGAGCCATGGCCGAGTTCGAACGGTCGTTGATCCAGGAACGAGTCAAGGCCGGACTGCGACACGCGAGAGCAAAAGGCCAGAAACTTGGTCGGCCACGCGTGTATGTTGACGAATCCAAGATCGAGGCGCTACGCGCTTCAGGGGCTCCGTGGCGAGTCGTCGCGGAGCAGCTAGGGGTTGGTGTGGGAACGTGCCACCGAAGCAGCCTAAAGCGTTCGAAAAACCTATGCGCAGGTATTCCAAACAATGAGCAGGAGGTGCTCTATGTCTAAACGTAAGAAGTCCAATTCAGAAGTTCAACTACCAAAACCACTCCAGGAGGAGAGAAACATGAAAACCAAGGGTCCAAAACAAGTGTCCGACACGAAAGCACGCACACTCACCATAACCAAGCACGACTACCGGATTTTGTGGCATGTCTCGATGCTACCCATGGTCACCATGAAAGAAATCGAAAGCATCACTAGGGGCATCCTGCCCGCTGGGACAACGTTCCCGAAAGCAGTACAGTCCTTGACCGACCGTGGTTTGCTTTTCAGCCGGAGCGACTACCCGGAACTTGTCGCCCTCACTAGCAAAGGGGCAGCAATGAGGCATGCTGCAAGCGACCTGCTTTCACTCCTTTGATGCTTTAGAGCATCATTGATGGCGGCCTTCAGGCCGCCATCTTTCTTCGACTGTGCTTTCACGATGGAGTCTCAACGATGTCACCTATACCAGGCCGTAATGGTCATATTGATCTCGATCTCCTTGACAGGTCCGCAACCGTGGAGCACACTTGCCCCGTCTCATCGAACGAGAATCTTCCCCGGTTCCCCCAGAGCACGAGGTTTCTCCCATGATAAAGACCACTTTAGCAGTCGCGATCCTGTGCGTCTGTACCACCACTGTTTTCGCTCAAGACATTGCACCCACGCTCACGCCGAGTTTTCTGCTGGCATGGGGCTGCAACTACATTGCTGAATCGAATGGCACTGACGCTGTAGGAACTACTAGCTGCGACTATCCGGCAGCAACCATTTTCTCCGCTGGTGGTTTCGACTGGAACGGCGATGTCGGCAGCTACTACCTTGGCTTCTGCGGCCTTCGCAATGGGGACGGGACATACGAACCTTTTGGCGAACCGATCCTGCCGATTTCGTGTGCTGGCATAGGTTTGTGGGCGCCGTCGTGGTATGTCGGCGGATACGACTACATTTGGAAAGATGGGATATTCTTCGACGCCAGCGGCGGTGTGAAAACCTATTGGTACAAGGTGATTGCAAACGCTAGGGACGATGCGTTCGTTCTGGGCCACACGGCTGCTGGCGGTATTCTCGCCAAGTTTCGTGGCAGTGACAATGCCCGACTATTCGTCAGGAATGGCATTGGCGGTAGCGCGATCACGCGGGACAAGGGCGGAAATATCTACATAGCCAGCGGCAATCAGGTGACGAAGTACAATCCCGACGTTAGCAAAGTCGCTTACAACGCAACCATCTCTAATGGATACATCAGTTCGATATACGTTGACGCCTACAGTCAGCTGTACATCACGGGTGAAACCGGTGGCGGGCTTCCCATTCTTTACGCTCCGCAGCCAATCTTCGGTGGTGAATACGATGCATTTCTGACTGTCTTGAGTCCTACAGGAAAGCGGATGGTTTACTCGTCCTACTTAGGTGGCAAGGGCACTGACTACGCTGCGGGAGTGTCTGCTGATGAACTCGGAAATGCCTACATAGCGGGAACGGATTTGTCCTACGAATGGGACGGGAGACCATGGTGTGACCCAGGCGGCGGAGCAAATTGCTCTGAGATGTTTTACGTCGCAACTTTCGGCCCGTTTCGCAATTCGGGCGTCCCTGACAAGCTCAAGTTTGGCGCTCGTCAGGTTGGTACGACGACTGCGAAGAAGCTTCTCTTCAAGAATCTGGGCAACGTCCCGTTGAATGTTAGCGGCATACAGGTGTCCGGTGCGGAGTACGCTCAGATTAATACCTGCAACGTTCCGATCAAGCCCGACAAAACATGCGCCATCACCGTGTCGTTCACGCCGCTCTCTTCCGGCGAACATGACGGTTTCGTGGTTGTTGTGAGTGATTCTTTGCCCAGTCCACAGCAGGTTGCACTGACTGGAAAGGGCCAATGACCTGGGACCGGTTGCAAGAGCTACCGTTTACAACTCGTTTTGTGGTAGTTATTGGGCAGAACCGGATAGTTGCCGATTGATCATCGGAGGCGACAAGGCGGGATGCCTTCCCGCTCCCGCCTTCCAGGTGATTCCACCAAAGCGGGAAGTTCACACGGGAAGGTGACCCTTGGCCGAAAGAAAGATTAAGAGTTTCAAGAAGTTCCTGAAACCGCAGCCCTCGCGGGACACCGATAAAAATAAAACCCAGTCGAAAGTGACGGTCGTGGAGCGCGAGGGCGTCCAGTACCGCTACGCAGAAACCCAGAGGTCGTTACGAAAGCCGCCTGATTTTCGTGTGGTCGATTCGCCCAATGGGCCATTCAAGGAAATTGAGGGCAGTCCGTCCTATGGGGCGAATGCAACTGCAACATTCATCAGGTATCACCTTCGACTACTCACAGAGGATCTGGACAGGGCTAGGACTGTTTGGATCAACATGGAAAAAGCAGGGGGTTGCCCGACTGCACATGTGATCAAAAGCCGCTTTGGTGAGATAGCCTATCTCTGTCCAGATGTCCTGATTTCCCACTACATGCAAAACGCTAAGGCCCTCTCATCTCGTCGGGCCGCCACTGAAATCATTAACAGGCTTTGGCCGAACTCTAGCGAAGAATCAATAACCCGAATGGGCCGCAGCATGAAGAGATACAGAGAAGCAAGCCACCAGAAACGCCCATAACCCCCCTGCTTAGAAATCGTTCCGGTTTGTTCCGCTTTCTCCTCTATTACTCCCACGACTTTCGCCCTTATCTTCAAGCTGCGCGGCAAAGTTGCCGCTCACGGGAGACAGTCGCCAGATGAACATCAAAGAATTACGCGGAATGGCTGACCTGACCCAGTTTGACCTGGCTCAGCGATGCGGTGTGAGCAGAATGCGATTGAGCCTTGCGGAATGCAACCAGCTCAAACTCCATCCCGAAGAAGACAGCGCGGTTCGGAAGGTACTGCTCCAAGCCATCGAAGGGCGTGCCGCTCAGATTAATGGCGTGCTCTCCGGGCGACGGGCAGTAGCCGTTTGATTCACAAATAAAAACCGGGCGCCCACCCTTGCCGGGGACGCCCAGAAATGGAACCGATATGCCAACTCTACGCGAACATAGCATTGCACCAAGCGGGCACTTCAGTCAAGAAAGCGAAGAAGATTCGAACAACAAGCAGATTGCGCGGGCACGGTCGGCGCTTCATTCGGCGGCTGTTTGCGCGGCGCAGGCGAGATTACTTCTGCTCCGCGGGCGCAGATTCGAGAGCGCTGGTCGGAGGATCGCAGCCGTATCGCGGTTGATTGATGCCGCCGAACTTTTCGTCAATGGAATTTTGCTGCTCAATGGCGACAACACGGAATCAGCGGCCGCAGAGGCCCTTCCCCCTTCGGATGCGGTCGCTGATCTCGTCACAGCGGGGGTTATGTGAAGCCCCGCATAACTCAAACCGATAGAGTTCTCCGCCTGCTGATCGACGCGGGCGGAGACTGGGTGGCGTTGCCGAGGATACTTGCGCTGAACATCGCACAATATGGCGCACGACTGTATAGCCTACGTCGCCAGGGCTACCGCATCGAGAACAAATCAACGACGGTCGCTGGCGTCCGGCGTACGGCGTTCCGGTTGGTAACCGGCCCAACTGCGAACAGAAAAGAGCCTGAGACCGCGCGAGACATCCAACCGGTTCCCGCCGACAGCAGCGATCACTCCCACGTCGGCGTAAGCGAATCGCTGTTCGGCGACATCTCGCGACAAAGGAGCTGTGCAGAATGAAACGAGTCCTTGTCTTCGCCTCTGTTGTTCTGTCCTGCGGAATCATTGTTTTCCCGCCGGCAGCTGCCGGCTCTGTGAGCCTCTTTCAGAACGTCCACTCATCCTCACTTGGTGACGTAGCGACCGTGACGTGCACGCTCGCCCCGACCGGCAGTTCACGCAACATCATCGTCGCTGCCGTTGGGTTCGGTCATAGTGGCGTTACTACCCCCACGGTTGCGTCTGTCGTCGATGACCGGGGAAACACTTACTCACCCGCCCCGAATGGACGGGGCCAGCACCTCTACCAAGATGTCGAAGTTTGGCACGCCATCGGGACAACGGCGGGTGTCACTCAGGTGACCGTAACATTCGGCGGAGTTCAAACCGGATATAGGGAGTGCTACGTCTTCGAAGTTGGCGGCGCTCTGGCGTATGACACTGCCGCTGGTGTCAACGACGGACTGTGTAAATTGAATATTTGCTCTGGTGCGCCGGTAGTCACTGCAACAACAGCCGGTTTCGTCGTCGGAGTCATTGCCGCCGATCCTATAGATCGGAGCCCGGCTGACGGTAACGAATTTACGGGTGGCAGCATTGGGGCATATGGTCAGAGTGCTGCAGCCGTTCTCTTTCCCGATACCCCAAAATCACATCAACCGGTCTGGCACAACGATCGGAGTTTCGAGGTTCCTTTTGCCTCAGTCACTGCGGCCTACAAGCAGTGAGACCTTCTGGGAAGGAGCGAGGGATGGGGCGTTTCAGGTAGCGAGAAAACAAATTTCTGTGGTGGTGAACTAATGGCTAGACCTGGCCTAACGCAGCACCGAAAGTTTCGCAGGCTTGCGCGTGCGCTCGACAGCGAGCCACTCGCCTTGGGCTGCCTAGAGTTCCTATGGGAGACCTGTTATCAGAACGGGGACGACTACCTGGGCGATGTGTTGGATGTCGAGGCCGCCGCTCACTGGGATGGCGAACAGGAGAAACTCTGCACGGCTCTCCTCACCGCGGGCGGTGATGGTAACCACGGATTTATTGACGAACTCGATGACCGGCCGGGGCACTACCGCTGTCACGACCTCTTCGACCACGCGCCTCGGTACGTTTCAAGGAGACTCCAGAAAGAGATGGAACGCGAGGCAAATGGTGTGAGTATTAGCGAGATTCGTGCAGCCGCCGGACGCAAGGGTGCCGCAGTCACCAACAGTAAGCGAACGGCAAACGTCGGCAAAGAGTCGGCAAACGGACAGCAATTTGTTGTCACTCCCGCACCCGCTCCCGCACCCGCACCCATAGAATCAAAACCCTCTTCGTCCGAACTGGAAGGCAGTTCGGACCAGGTGAGGGCTAAAGACAAAATCAAAACGCAACACCTGCCATCGAGAGAAGCCTCCCAGTTGGCTGCCCTGCTGAAAACGGAAATGCTGCTCAACAGCCCTACCCACAAGATCACCCAGGCACAGGAACGGAAGTGGGGCCGCACGGCAGACCTCATGTTGCGGTTGGACCATCGCACTCCTGAGCAGATTGCAGAGGTAATTCGTTGGGCGCAGCACGACACCTTTTGGATGACAAACATTCTCAGTATGGAAAAGCTGCGCAAACAGTTTGGCCAACTCTCGCTGAAGATGCGGGCTAATGGCGGTTCGTCGGCTCTGGTGAAACTGCCGGACAATTACGTCTCTGTGAGCGAGAAGATGCGCGCTGCCGAACGTCGAGCGCCGCAAGGGGTGGCATAATGAGCGCCGCAACCGTGGACACGCAGGAGCGCAGTCTGCCGGCGAGCATCCCAGCCGAGCTTGCCATCCTAGGTGGGATCTTGCTCGCTCCGTCAGCTTACGAAGAGGCAGCGGCTGGCGGCTTGACCGCTTCCGACTTATCGCTGGATGCACACCGGCGCATCTACTCGCGGATGGTTGATCTCGCCGAGTCCTCACGGCCGATCGATCTGATTACACTGATCGAGGAATTGGAGCGGCGCGGTGAGCTAAACACGGTTGGCGGCGCTGGCTACGTCTCCAGCCTTCTGGACGGCGTTCCAGACCGACCGAGCCTCTCGCACTACGTCAAGATCGTGCGCGAGAAGGCCGATCTTAGAAAACTCATCCACGCCTGCCATGCAACGGTAGCCGCAAGCTGTGATGGCTCATCCTCGCGAGAGTGCATTGGCATCCTCGGGGAAAGGCTGCTGCAGATACAGACCGGCTCCGACGACGCTCCCGCGGAGCGCGTGTTTAAGTTCTCGGATAGGGTCTACATCGACTGGGAGCGGATGATTGAGAGTGACGCGCAGTTAATCGGACTCACCACCGGTCTTGGAGCGACAGACTTACCAACTACCGGCATTCGAACTGGGGAATACTGGACCGTGGCGGGGAGGACAAGCGATGGGAAGACCAACTACGTCCTAAAGATGGCAGGCGCGAACGCGAGTCAAGGTATCCCGGTTGGATTCTTCTCTATTGAGATGAGTAAGGGCGATCTCCTGCAACGACTCTGGTCGCAGGAAAGTAGCGTCCCGTTTGAGAGTATCCGCAACCCCAGAGGGATCACGACTGAGATGCGCGCTCGCGTTAAGCGGGCAATGGCCGAAGTAGCTACGTGGCCACTGTTTGTGGTTGAGGACGGCTCGATTACTATTCAGCGACTGATCGCCAAGGCCAGGCTGATGATTCGGCAAGAGAAAATCCAACTCTTGATCGTTGACTACGTACAACTGATCTCTGCGCCGGCCAAAGATGAGCGCGAGCGTGTGACCAAGATTTCAAACCAACTCCGAGCGCTCGCAAAAGACACAGGCGTGCCGATAGTGGTGGTCAGCCAGCTCAGTCGTCCGAAAGATGGGAACCCGAATGCTCGCCCCAACAAGTTCTCGTTGAAAGAATCTGGCAGCCTCGAAAACGATGCTCACGTGATTCTGCTGATTTACCGTCCCGTCGATCAATACGGACAGCCTACCGGCGAGGACGAAGTGATCATCGCCAAACAACGCCACGGGCCGGTGAGCAACGAGCGCGTTTTCTTTGACCAGCGGACGCTGACGTTTCACGAGCGGTACTGCGTGGAAAGGCGACCAGTATGAGCTTTTTCGGGCCTACATCTCGCTTTCCAAAAACCCCACAACTCAGGGAGCTGTAAACGCCTGATTCGCAACAGGCGGAAGATGAGCAAAGCGAGTTCGAGAAACAAGTGATTGTCGAACGTCCACAACCCGAATGGCTGGACCTGAAGTCGCTGCAGCGGTACGCCTGTGTGTCTGAGCGCACGCTTCGGGAGTGGATCCATCGCGGCGCCAATCCTCTGCCCGCGGCGCGCGTTGGTACGAAGATTCTGGTGCGGCGGAACACTTTTGATCAGTGGCTGGAAAATCACAGGCTGAAAACCATTGACGTGGGCTGTATTGTGGACGAAATGGTCGCGGGAGTGGTGGGAACAACCTGATGGGCGTGAAGATTCGAAAACGTGGCGGCAAATGGTACGTGTTCGTGAACTACCACGGACGCCGCAAAGCCAAATGTGTCGGCAGCAGCCGGCAACTGGCAGAACAGGTTAAGCGCCAACTTGAAGCGAAGCTCGCTCTTGGGGACCTGGGATTCCTGGCGGACAAATCAACCGTCACCTTCGGTGAGTACGCTGAAAGGTGGCTCAAGACCGATGCAAAGCGGTCGAAGGAGTCTACGGTCAATTTCTACCGGGACTATCAAGGGCGCTACGTCCTCCCGGTGTTTGGCGCGACGACACTCGATGGGATCTCGCGTGAAGCCATCAAAGCGTTCATGGCTGACCTGAGCACGCGCGGGCTATCTCGCAATACGATTCGCCTGGCGGTTGCGTCGTTAAGAGTGGTGCTTAGTTCGGCCGTCGAGGACGGTCTGCTAACCATGAATCCCGCCTTCAGACTCGGCAGATTCATGGAGAGTCAAAAGCGCGAGCATGAGGCGCAGGCGATGGAACCCAGCGAAGTAGAGCGGTTCCTGGCCGATGCGAAAGAAAACTGTCCGGCTGAATACTATGTGCTGTTCCTGATCGCCCTGCGTGGTGGTCTCAGGCAGGGAGAGATTCTCGGTTTGCGCTGGGGAGACTTCCAGTTCGGCGAGAGTGAGTCTGACTCGAACCGGTACATCCTGGTGCAGCGCAGGTTCTACCGCGGGCAATTCAGTACTCCGAAGGGCAACCGGAGCCGTCGCGTCGATATGTCGCGCGAGTTGCGGCGCGAGCTTCTTGCGCTGCGCGACGCACGCATGCTGGACGCCTTCCAAATCGGACACAATTCGATAGCCGACGACTTGGTTTTTCCTGGCGAAGGCGAGCTGAACCCCATCAGCCCACGGACGATTGGCGAGCAATACTTCCTCTCGACTCTCGAGCGTGCTGGACTGAGGCGCGTGCGTTTCCACGACCTGCGACATACTTTCGGGAGTTTACTCATCGAGGCGGGCGCTCCCTTGCCATACGTTCGCGATCAGATGGGGCACAGTTCGATCCAGATCACTGCGGACAAGTACGTGCACCTGATTTCGGGACGGAACGTCGGCTTCATCGATCGCCTGGACACGCTCGCAACCCAGCAACAAAATGCAACTGGGGCGCAACCGACCACGCAGAGTGTGGAACAGAAGGACTCGCAGAATAACTCGGAAGCTGTTGAAGGGAAAAGCTGGTGCGAAAGGGGGGAGTCGAACCCCCATGGGTTGCCCCGCCAGATCCTAAGTCTGGTGCGTCTGCCAATTCCGCCACTTTCGCACTTTATTAATCAACATCTTAGCTTTGATTACCGTAGTACTGCATACAAAACTGTCACTATGATATCTTGCCGCCCATGCTCATCAAACGCGGTCGGATGTGGACGACAAGAGTCATAATTCGTGGAAGACTCTACCAAAAATCCCTGAAGACCCGTGACAAAAAAGAAGCCTCAAAACGGGAAGCCGCTTTCGTCACCGATGTCATGCGCGGGGACTTCGACCTATCGAAAACCACGGTCCCAAGGTTCTACCAATTTGAGGAACAGGTGTTCAATGCCCTCCGTCTTAAGGTGCAGCCCCGAACACTAGAATTTTACAGGACCGCGTTCAAATCCCTAGCGCATTTCGTGCCGCTCGGCTCTGCCCCGCTCAACCGAATTGACGCAGCGGTCATTGAGCAATTCGTTCAGAATCGAAGCAAGGATGTCGGCGTGGCGACCGTGAACCATTCCCTGCGAACCCTGTGCCCTGTTCTTCGGTTGGCCGAAGAGTGGAAGATCATCAGGAAAGCGCCGAAGGTCAAACTTCTGACGGGTGAGAACGTGCGGGAGTTTGTCATTACCGACGCCGTTCTCAAAAAGATGCTGGCTCACAAGGACTGCACCCCACTGCTCAGGGACATGTTGCCGTTCCTGATTGACACGGGGCTGCGGATCAGCGAAGCCCTCGCCCTGACTTGGGACAACGTCCTGTTCGACAAGGGAGAGATCTTTGTCTCCCGTGGCAAGAGCGAGAACGCACGTCGCCACATTCCGATGACAGACCGTGTACGGGATATACTTACGCGACTGAGGCAGGACACAGGACACGTCTTCCCGTGCAGGTCGCGTCACTGGGTCAGTGAACAGTTTAGGACACTACGCGATGCCATGAAGCTCCCCGATGACTGTGTCATCCATTCGACCCGTCACACGTTTCTGAGGCGGCTGGGCGAATCAGGTTGCGATGTGTGGACGCTAATGAAACTGGCTGGGCATTCAACGGTGACGATTTCTCAGCGATACGTCCATCCCAGTGCAGACAGGTTTGAGTCCGCCATCAACAAACTGAACTCGTAGCCTCCGCGGTGGTAACCGCCGTATCAGCTTTCTGCTGTCACTGGGTTCGACACGAAGACACCGCTGAACCGCGCCTCACCTATTTTCTCGACCCTGCCACGGTGACCCGACTCTCCTTGGGGTCTCTGACAGCGGCTCCGAGGCTTTCAACCCGTACCGTCTGGCGTCCCCGACGGGATTTGAACCCGTGTTACCGCCGTGAAAGAACAACCACGATAAGGAAATCCAACGACTTGCAAGAGGCGGGCGGCCCCCTAAGTCCTTGTCGCCGTTCCTTCGCGAAGATGCAAAACCATGGCCCACAGCTGCGCGGATCTACTTACTCGCCGCCGTCTTCTTGTAGACCGACGAGAAAGTGGCCGCGTACAGGGTGTTGGAAGGGCCGGGGGCCATGGCGAAACCAACGACAAGCAAGTCGTTCAGGCCTGCATAGTGGTTCCACGTCGCAGGGCGCCTCCTCTGCAAACGGACCTGCCGGGGGCGACGGGATGACGACGGACCAGACCCATCCTGGTCTGGATCGAGGCAATTCCGTATTTGATATTCGTCATCGCCTCACCTTCACCTATTTTTTGGAACTGCCCTTCTTCCAAAATCATCATGGAGTGCTGGCAACTGTCTTGGGTGGATGGCAATGGAATGGCATCTGGTCCCTCCAGAGCGGCGCACACTGGTCGGCGTTCGACGATCGTCCACCCTTGCTGCAGGCCGCCGATGGATTTCCCGGGGCGTGCAACACCGCCACATTTGATCCAGTTCATTGCGTGAACCAAGGCGGCGACTACAACCTTGATGGCGAATCCAATGACCGTCCCAACGCGATTGCCAACAATGTCCATGCCACTCACTCGCAATGGGCGGACGGTTTCAACCTGCCGGACAACTTCTTTTCGGCACCGTGTCTGGGCTGTGTGGGAAACCTTGGCCGGAATACGTTTGTGGGTCCCAGCTACTGGGCGGTTGATACTTCACTTCTCAAGAACGTCCGGATTTCTGACCGATTTCGTCTGCAGTTCCGGGCTGAAGCTTTCAACGTCTTCAACCATACAAACTTTCTACTCGGTGACAACAGCAGCTTGCACGACCCGCGATTCGGCGTAGCAGGGGGCACAAACCCACCGCGGAATCTGCAATTCGGGCTGAGGCTGAGCTTCTGAGAGGGTGAACCTCTCAGGTCGCCGCCAATCCAGCGGGTAAGGCCGCGTGCCATTATCACAAGGCGATACGCCTTGGGCCAATTGGGGGCGAGTGATGGGCAGGCCGGAAGTAATGCCTCCGGATTGGTCCCGATAAACGTTCTTATGGGAAACTGAGAGGGAACGGATCGGTACCCACCGCGTCCCTGCGCTGGTGTTGGAAAGCTACGGCACGCAGGAGCAACGGCGATTCACTGGCACGATATCTGCCGTGTACATTCCCACGTACATGCGACCGCCCAATTTTGCAGTTTCGAGCGATTTGAGCGTCTCGATTTTTCAGCAAGTTGCCTGTTTTCAATCGCGCCAAATGTTCCGACTCCCGCCGCCTCCACCAGATCCGTTTTCAATGGTTGTCTTAAGAAGACCAAGTGTGCAGCTTCCTGCACTCACAAGCCGCTCTCTGCCGCTTAGCATGCGAGCAATGGGGCCAGTGTGTACCGGACTTGACGGATAGTTTCCGGAAAGGCCGTCACTCGGGGACAGTCACCAACATGTGAGGAGTGGCCACATCTGCGGTCCACTTGGGCAGACGCCGCAAAAAGTGTCCCTTCACACCCGCGCCCACGGCATCAAGCCCTCATTCCCATCGCAATTGACAAGGAAACATGCATTTGCCATAGTGTCAAAGCGCTTAGACGATGGGCTGCTGCGGATCCCTGGAGGCCGCCCAGCACACTGCCATTCGCGGAGGAGGCGACATGGGCGAGAGCGATAGTCTGGTCCATTCCCGGGATCTGCCTCCGGAGCAGGCGGGTGAACTTCTTCACCTGCCGCGCCAGCAAGCGAAGTGGGAGTGGATGAGTCTGTTCGTTCGGCGCCTGCAGCCGGGTGACACCTATCAGGCGCGTACCGAGAACGAAGAAGCCGCCTTTGTCCTGCTGGGCGGAACCTGTCTGGCGGACTGGGGGCGGGGATCCCATCCAATGGGAGGTCGAAGGAACGTTTTCGACGGCTTTCCCTACACACTCTACCTGCCGGCGCGGAACGAGGTTAGCTTCCAGGCCGCCACCGCCTGCGAAATTGCCGAATGCCGAGTGCCTTCCGAAGCGCGGTTGGAACCGCGACTGATCACACCCCGTGATGTCGTCAGCAGTCTGCGCGGTGGCGGAAATGCCTCTCGTCAGATCGTCGATGTGATGATGCCGGCGTTTCCCGCGGACAAGCTCATGGTGATCGAAGTTTATACGCCGGGTGGAAACTGGTCCAGTTATCCACCCCACAAGCACGACGTGCACAATCCGCCCGCGGAGGTGGATTTGGACGAGATCTACTATTACCGGATTCGCCAGCCGGAGGGATTTGCGTTTCAGCATTTGTACTCCCGCGAAAACCCGAGCGAGCGCACGGTGAAAGCTCGCGATGGCGACGCCGTGCTGGTACGAAATGGCTTTCATCCCGTGGTCGCGGGACCCGGATACGATGTGTACTACTTGAATTTTCTAGCCGGATCGTCACGCGCCCTCGCGGTAACGGAAGATTCCCAACATGTCTGGATCCGTTCGACGTGGAAAGAAACCGACCCTCGTTTGCCGCTCGTCAGGGGATGAGACGCCATCGCCGAGAGAACCGCGTCAGATTCCCATTCACTCTAAACGCTTAGATACGAGAAAAAGTCGAGCGAGCGTATTTTAAGATGGAAACTTGGGCTCTGGGATTTCACTTGCAGGCCCCCCAATTAAGGAGTAAGGCCTCATGACAACTCGGCTGACCATGGCGCAAGCCGTCATCTCCTTCCTCAAGAATCAATACAGCGAGCGCGATAACAGACAACACCGTCTGTTCCAAGGCTGCCTGGGGATTTTTGGGCACGGTAATGTCGCCGGGATTGGGCAAGCGCTTGAGCAAGATCCGGACCTGCCTTACTACCTTTTTCGCAACGAGCAGGCGATGGTTCACGCGGCGGCTGCGTTCGCGAAAACCAGCAATCGTTTAAGAACTCTGGCCTGCACCACCTCGATCGGGCCGGGCGCCACCAATATGGTGACGGGAGCTGCCGTGGCGACCGTCAATCGTCTGCCTGTCCTTCTTTTGCCTGGGGATATATTTGCGCGGCGCAATGTCGCGCCGGTGCTGCAACAACTGGAGTCTTCCGCGACCCAGGACATCTCGGTGAACGATTGCTTCAAGCCGGTGGCGCGTTACTGGGATCGGATCGAACGGCCGGAACAGATTCTGACCTCGCTTCCGGCCGCGCTTCAGGTTCTGACCTCGCCCGCGGAAACCGGTGCCGTAGTCCTCTCGTTGCCCCAGGATGTGCAGGCTGAGGCCTTTGACTATCCATCCCAATTCTTTGAAAAACGAATCTGGACGATTGCCCGGCCGCGTTGCGATCGCTCTCTTCTAACGCAAGCTGCGCAATGGATGCGCTCGGCACGACAGCCGTTGATCGTCGCCGGCGGCGGCGTGCTCTATTCCGAGGCCAGCCAGTCATTGGCGGAATTCGCCGTGAAAACGGGGATCCCAGTGGTGGAAACGCAAGCGGGTAAGGGCTCCCTGCCCTACGATCACCCGCAAGCACTGGGCGCGATGGGCGTGACCGGAACGCCCGGGGCCAACGTTCTGGCCCGTGAAGCTGATCTCATCCTCGGAATCGGCACGCGGTATTCGGACTTCACGACAGCTTCGCAAACTGCGTTTCAAAATCCTGCGGTGCGATTCATCAACGTGAATGTCTGCGGGTTCGATGCCGGAAAACAAGCGGCGCTTCCGCTGGTCGGTGACGCCCAGGTCACGCTGCAGGAATTGGCGGGAGCGCTTGAAGACGTACGGGTCGAGGCCTCGTATTCGGCGCGCACCAAGTCGCTGCGCGAAGCCTGGGAGAAGGAAGTCAACCGGATCTACAACCTGGCCTGGGGACCTCCTATTAGTCAGGGTGAGGTGATTGGCGTCGTCAACGACATTTCTGAACCACGCGATGTGGTGGTGTGCGCTGCCGGTAGTCTGCCCGGCGATCTCCACAAACTCTGGCGGACGCGCGATCCCAAGGGATATCACGTGGAGTACGGTTACTCCTGCATGGGCTATGAAATCGCGGGAGGGCTGGGAGTAAAGATGGCTGCTCCCGATCGCGAAGTGTACGTGATGGTTGGAGACGGGTCGTACCTGATGATGTCTCAGGAAATCGTTACCTCTCTGCAAGAGGGCTGCAAGATCAATATCGTTGTACTCGACAACCACGGCTTTTCGAGTATCGGCGGCCTCACGCGGGCTTGCGGCAATCGCGGCATGGGCACGGAATACCGCTACCGGCAAAACGGAAAACTGGAAGGCGCTCCGATCGCGGTAGACTTTGTTGCCAATGCGCAGAGCCTGGGAGCCAACGCCGTCCGTGCTCACACCCGGGAAGATCTGCGAAAAGCACTGCTTGAAGCACGGAAGAATTCCAAAACCTCAGTGGTTGTGATCGAGACAGACTACGCCCAGCGTGTGCCGGGCTATGAATCCTGGTGGGATGTGCCGGTCGCCGAGGTCTCCCAAGTCGAATCGGTGCAGGCCGCTCGCGCGAAATATGTCGTGGCCAGGAAGAAAGAAAGGATGTTCTAGTTGGCTTTTGATGTGAGGTCGCTTGACACCGGAGTGCCCCATCGAGGATGGGCCCATTCCGCGACGTGGAACGAAGGATGCAGTTAACAACCGGGATCGCGCGGACACCGCCACAATTCAAAAACGAAGCCTTACGATTTCTCCTCCACAGCCTGTTTCGAGGCGATGTCGCTGGCTTGTCCTCGCGATATGTGCAGCCCGAATCCGCAGGATTCCCGAATGCGCAATTCCGGCTGCAACTTTCCGACTCCTGCCCTTTGCCGGCTGCCGGCAATCCGCTGGATCAATAACTCCGCTGCTTCCATCCCGAGCTGGTGTTTGGGTAACTCTACGGTGGTCAGTCTGGGCCGGAAGACCCCCAGCCACGGATAGTCATCAAAGCTTACCAAACCGAAATCATCCGGACACGACAGGCCCATCTCTTCGGCCGCCTTCAACAAACCGATCGTCATGAGATGGTTCGCGACATAAATCCCATCGGGATGGTGCGAGAGCAAGGCGTGTCCAGCACGGAAGCCGGAGTCAATCCGGTAGTCGCCCTCCATCACCAGCGCCGGCTCAAAGGGCAGCTGCTGCGCCTTCAGGGCGTCGCGAAACCCCTGCCACCGCGCCAGGGCGTTGCTGACCTTGAGTGGACCGCTGATGAGGCCGATGCGCCGCCGGCCGGCACGCGCCAGGTGACAGACTGCATCAAACGCTCCCCGGTAGTCATCCGTGATGACGGCGTCTTTGGTCAACTTGGGATAGGTGCGCATCACCAGGACGAAGGGAATATTCACTTCCTTAATCATCTGCCGTAAAGCCGGCCGCAAATCCCCGGCAGCCTTGGTGAGAAGAATCCCGTCTACGCGCTTTGAAAGCAGTAACTCGATCGCGCTCTCTTCCTTGTCGAGGCTGTCGTCGCTGTTGCAGAGCAGCAGGTTGTAGCCATGCTTCTGGGCGGCATCTTCCGCCCCGCGAACGACCATCGGGAAGAAGGGATTGGCGATGTCGGGCACGATCATGCCGATGGTATGTGTCTTCTGCTTGGCGAGACTGCGGGCAATCAGATTGGGCCGGTAGTTGAGCTTGCCGATTGCCGCTTCGACGCGCTCGCGCAGTTTCTTGCCGACGTGGGTCTTGTTATTCACCACCGCCGAGACGGTGAAGACGGATACACTTGACTCGCGAGCAACATCGTAGATGCTCGCTGCTTTGCCGGACTTCTGTCGAGGATTCTGCCGTGCAGCGGACATAACCTTCTCCGATCCGTCGCGGAACGCGATTTCTAGCTTTCGCGATCCGCCCGGCTCAGCCTTTGGTTGCGGATCGCCTTATGATCGAGTGAGCGAAGCTCTTCAATATTCTCGAGAACCTTGTGGATCGCGTCGGCAATGGCATCGACGTCCTTCTCGGTGCCCAGGAATAGCTGATGCATGAACCAGACGGCTTCGTGATAGGCAGCGCGGTCCGCCTCCGGGCACGAATACATATTTCGGAGATCGAGCGGCTTTTCTCGTTGCCAACTGAGTGCCGGAAAATCGGTCGCGTCCACCGGGAACAGCGAACTCTTGTACACCGGTTCGTAGAACAGCCCGTCGCAGGGAATCCCTTCCATTTGCAGCGCCCCCACAAACGCGGCACGAGGAATGTCGCCGGCTTGCTGGGCGAAGTATTTGAGAACGAATCCGTAGGGCGCCAGGCGCGTAATCCGTGGATCGGGTTTCAGCAGGCCAATGCCAGCGGTATTTCTCAGGCGGGCTCCGAACCTTTTCATATTTGCTTCGCGGAGTCTTGCCTGCTTGGGAAGCCGGTCCAGCTGAGGGCCCAGAACCGCGGCCTGAAATTCGCCCAGCCGGTAATTGAACCCGATGATCCGGTGATGAAACTGGTCGGTCACGCTGGCGCGTCCGGCGTTGATGTAGCTTTGCACCTTCTCCATGTATTCCAGATTGTTGGTGATGACCGCGCCGCCTTCGCCCGACGTAATCAGTTTGCTGGACTGGAAACTGAATGCGCCCAGGTCTCCCATCGACCCCGCGCCCTTGCCCTTCCACATTCCGCCGTGGGCATGAGCACAATCTTCGATCACTTTCAGGTTATGCCTGGCGGCGATCCGCAGGATCTCATCCATGTCAGCGAAACGCATTCCCAAATGGACAGGCAGGATCGCTTTCGTCCTGGGTGTGATCGCTTTCTCAATCAGATTCGCGTCCAGACAATACGTCTCCGGATCAACGTCGACAAAAACCGGGACCGCATTCAGCAGCAACACCGGTCCGACGGTACCCTCCCACGTGTACGCCGGAGCAATCACTTCGTCGCCCGGTTTGATCCCAATCGCCTTCAACGCCGCCTGTATGGCAACCGTCCCCGTATTCACGCACTGGGCATACTTGGCGGTGTGCATTTTCGCAAACTTCCTGGCGAAGGCCGTTGCGTGCTTGCCAGGAAAAGGCTGGCCGCCCCAGTTGGAACTCGTCAGCACATCCTCAAGTGCCCGTGCTTCCTCCTTGGTCGCCCTCGGCCATTGCGTAAAAGGCGTCTTCCGCAATGGTTTACCACCGGTGATGGCTAGCTTTCCCACGGGTGCAAGCCCCCCCTGTCGAAATCAAATGGCACTACAACCGTCTCCCATGGCCTGCGCGAGAACAGTCGTTCAAGCGGTATCGGGATTCGGAATCAGAAAGTCTCGGACCAGACCATCCAAATCGTGGCAGGCGGAGATGAATTGACGCAGGGTTCGGCGAGTCGGGCCGAAGGAATCGAATTCCGCGATCGTTATGCCACCCTCGGTGTTCGCCCGCCGGAAATCGGCAAACTTCCGGGACAGTTCCTCAACCATTCCTGGATCGACGGGATCGTCGATCCGCTTGCGCACTTCAATGTCACTGGCGTTAAACCGGACCTGCCACGAGTACGGAGGCGAGATCACGACCTCGCCGCCAATGAACTCGCTCCAGTGCATGTGGTTGCGGAACGCCGCGGAAAGAAGGCGGAGCCGGTACCCGCGCTCGCGGAAAATCCTGTAAGTCTTCTTGAACACGGCAACGCCTGCCCACTCCAAATATCCCGGATCGATGGCAACGTTTTCCTTCTCGATCAAGACCTTCAGCCAGTCATCGAGACGGCCCACCATAATGGTGCACACCGGCGCCATGCTGGAGATATCCTTGCCCTCACGCTCCCGCCGTTGCAGGCCTCGCTCCACCGCTTCAGCGACCGCGACGCACTGCGGCAACGTAAAGCAAACCGTGGCGTTGATACTGACACCGCGATAGGTGGCTTCCTCGATCGCCGGGATTCCGGCACTGGTGACCGGGATCTTTACGATCATGTTGGGGGCAAGGCCGTTGAATTCGACCGCCTGTTCGACAATCGCCTTCGGATCGCGGAACAGGCGCGGATCGGTCTGGATCGACAATCTTCCGTTTCTTCCACGCTGGTCGTCAAAAATGGGTTTCAGCAGACCCGCGCCTCGGATCGAAACCTCGCGCACCAATTGCCATGCGATTTCACCTTCGGTGGCGGTGGGGCGCTGTTTGATCAGACTGTGAATGCGATCCTTCCAGAGACTCATCTCCTTCTTCAAAACTCCGAGCACGATGACCGGATTACAGGTAGCGCCCACCGCGCCATGCTCGATCGAGTAAGTCAGTTCCTGGATGGAGGCAGAATCATTCCATAGACAGGTTGGAGTCGACTGTGTCATTTCATGCAGCGGGCTCTTGTATGCGGTAGCGGTCGAACCGGGCATGGGTCCCTCACTTTCGACTTTCTGCGTCACGATACCGGGCTGGCAACGTCAATCGTCACCTCGCACGGTTTCCCCTGCAGGTGGGAATTCTCTGCGGCAACGGCAATGGCGAGCGCTTTCAGGCCATCTTCGCCCGAAACCCGCGGTGGACGATCGTGCAGCATGTTGTGCACGAAGTCCCGCATCTCGGCCAGATAGGCATCGGCGAACCGCGAAAGGAAGTGATCAGCAAGAATCTGCGTGCCCCCGTTTGCGCTCAGGAACGTAGCAGGGGTTTTTTCAAGGCTCCCCACAAAAACCGAGCCTTTCGACCCGACAATTTCCGTGCGGACGTCGTACCCGTAGAGGGCCTGCACATAGGACTCAATGTTACCGATCGCGCCGTGGGCGTATTTGAGGTTCACAACACTGGCGATAACATCGCCGTACTGCGCAACTTCCGGCCGGATCGCTACCGTCGTATAGGCATGAGTCTCCACAACCTCGTCGCGCATGAGCCATCGAGCTACATCGAAATCGTGAATCGTGTTGTTGTAAAACAACATGCCGTTTACGTTCGACTGGTAGGCTGCGATGGGTGGTACATCCTTGTCCCGACCAACCGACTTGAAGATGACAGGCTCCCCAATCTCGCCGGCTTCCACTCTCTTCATTGCTGCCTCATACGCTGGGTCGTAGCGGCGCATAAATCCAATCTGCAACCGGACACCGGCTTTGGCGACCGCGTCCAGAGCCACAAGCGCGTCGGCTAAATTCGTTGCCAAGGGTTTCTCGCAAAGAATGTCTTTGCCGGCGGCGGCGGCGACACGAATTGCCTGAGCATGAAACTTGTCGGGAATGGCAATCACGAGCGCTTTGAGGTCCTTGCACGCCAGCATCTCCTCGAGGCTGCGGTAGGACTGCTCGATCTCGAGTTCGGAGGCGGCTTGGCGGGCCCGGTCAAGCGCCACATCAGCGATCGCGAGCAAGCGAGCCTCCGGAACCAGACGGCGTAGATTCTCCGCGTGGCGTCTGCCCATCTCCCCGACGCCGAGTACTCCGATCCCTAATTTGCTCACCGTCCAGCCCTCTATTTTCTTAGCGCTTTGACGCTGCGACTCTGGCCCGAGCCTATGGAACGCCCAGTTTCTAGTACGTGACCCGGCGTGAATTGTACCAAGAAACAGACGTCTACGATAGACAGATAAACTCTATATCCTATGCGGCCAAGAATGACTAAACAACTCTTCACGCCTAACTCGTCCGGACCCTTCCGGCGAACCGGCCAAAGAGAATATGGGAACAAGATGTCCCAGGCACCCGAAGCCCCGCATTTTCACATTCTGCTAACCGATTAGAATTCGCGGCTGCTCCTCCCAAAGGGCCACTCTTGTTTCCGCCACGCCAGGATGAGGTAGGCTGCGAATCCCATGCCGATGGTTCCGAACGCATAGGCCATGAAGAGCCAGCCTCCGGGCTGCAAAGCCGGAGTGACGAATACCCCCAGCCAACCGACCAGCGCGAATAGCGCCGGAAAGGGATAAAGCCACATTCGAAAAGGCCGGGGCGCGTCCGGCCGGTACTTGCGATAGATCAGCAGGCCGATAATCTGGGCGACGAACATGGAAAGTATGCGCGCCAGCATCAGTGCGGTGATGATCTGCACCAGGTCAAAGAAGCATGCGATGATCACCAGGAATCCGACCAGCAGCAACGCGCGGTGCGGGAACTGTTTCGCGGGGTGTAGTTTTCCGAACCATCGGAAGAAAGCGCCATCGAGCGCCGCCGCATAGGGTATCCGCGAGTAGCCGAGCATCATCGCATAGGTCGCCGCAAACGCCGTCACCTCCACCATGATCGTCATCAGCGCCGATGCCCCGTGCCCGCCAACCCTTTCCATGTAGACCGATCCAATGGCATTGAAGGCTTGCGTTCCCGGCTGGATCATTTCCCGCCACGGCACAACTCCAGTGAAGCTGACTGAGATCAGAAAATCGATCGCCGCCACGATCAGAATTGAGAAGATGACGCCAAAAGGTACGACGCGCTCCGGATGCTTGACTTCGTCCCCCAGATAGCAGATCTGGTAATAGCCCAGGAAGTTAAACATGACCAGCATGGTTCCATTGCCCAGTCCCAGCATGAAGGGCAGACCGATCTGCCAAGCCCCGGGTGGAAAGTCGAAAAGCAGTTTTGGATGGAGGTGAGTCATCCCGGTGACAATGACCCAGGCGGCGGTGAGCAACATGCCAATCCAGAGCACGAGCATCAGGCGCGCGATGTCCTGGATCTTGCGATAGAGCGCCAGCATGGCGGCTGCCGTGATCGCCGCGGCCAGCACTTTCACTCCCCAGCGATAGGTAATGAGTTTCGGCCAGAGGAAGCCGGTGTACTCGGCCATTCCGATACTGCTGGTGGCAATCTCCAGCGTGCCACTGAACAGGAACTGCCACACGAAAATCCAGGCCATCATGTGGCCCCAGCGGTCCCTTCCCAGACACTCACGCAGAAAGATGTACGAACCGCCCGAGGCGGGAATCGCAGAGCCAAGCTCGGCGAACACGAGCCCATCCGCAATCGCCAGCAGCGCGCCCACACCCCACGCAATCAACGACTGCGGGCCGCCGAGCGTCGCCAGAATTGCCGGGACGGTGATAAATGGCCCCGTCCCCACCATATTCGACATATTGATGGAGACCGCATTCAGAAGCCCGAGACGCCGCGGCAACCGCTCGTGCGCAGGCCCGGACTGTGCCGCAGAGGTGTCGATGTCAGATTTCAATCGGGACCCATCCGATCCATAACCAAGGGTTCAGGTGGTAACGCCACGCCGGACCGCCTGGGGACAGCTAGCGGCGCGCCGGCGTCGCAGCCAGGTCGCGAACCACTCCTTGCAGGTAGCGCAGACTGGCCGCAACGCTCTCTGCCGGCGGGATCACAGTGGCGCCAAACTTCACGTCCTGCTCAATCACCATCCAGCCGGAATAGTTGTTTTTCTCCAGCAAACGAAACAGTCCGGGAAAGTCGATTGAACCCTGCCCGATGATGGTAAACACTTTTTCCTCGATCGCCTGTTCGAAGCTGAGTTTCTTGCGCCGCGCTTCCTTCAGGACTTTGTTGTCCACGTCTTTGATATGAAGAAACCGGAGCACGCTCGCGAACTTGGCGGCCTCCGTCACCGTGTCTCCACCGCCGTACTCGCAGTGTCCAGTATCAAGGCACAGGCCGACGCCGGTATGGGATGTCACATCAAAGAAGCGTTCACACTCCTCCGGCGTCTCAACGTAGGTCGCGACGTGAGGATGGAACACCAGGTCCAGGCCAAACTCCGAGGAAACTTTCGCCGCCTCTTCCACCACCCTGGCAACGTTTTTCCATTGAAGCGGAGTCAGCGCGGCACTCCCATCGGCAGGCACGCGTCCTGAAATGCTGTTTCGCTGATCCGATTGCGCGTCCGCAAGCACCAGGAAAGGCGCCTTCAGGGTCGCCAGGAGATTGCCGACCTTGCGGATATGCTCGACAGCGATGCCGGCCGACGCCGGATCGCTGAGCACGACCGGCACGAATGAGCCCAGCAGCTTGAGTTTTCGCTGGTCGAGCTGTGGTTTCAGAACTGCCGGATCGGTGGGAAAAAATCCGTACGGACCCAGTTCCGTTCCCGTGTAACCAGCCGTCACCATCTCGTCGAGCATCTTCTCGTACGATTGGTTCCAGGAGGGCCCCGGATAGTCGAGCACGCCCCAACTATCGGGCGCACAGGCGAAATGAAAGCGCGATGCGACGTCTGCCATATTGATGACCTCAAGTAAGAATTCACACCAGCACGGCTCTGATTTCCAGCCTTCACGACCACGGATCGATTACAACCTTCATCGAATCCGCCGCCATCGACTTCTTCATCGCTCTGTCGACGTCACGCAATCCGAAGCGATGAGTTACGAATTCGTCCAGCGGGTATTGCCGCATATAGCGCGCCATCTGTCGCATGCTCGGTCCGTACGCTGCTGGTTCCTCGCCGCCCACGCCGAGTATCCGAACGTTCTTGGCGCATAGATGCCGATGAGGACTGATGGAAACCTCTCCCATGTCCGAAAAATTCCCTGCTTCGACTAGAAGGCCTCCGAGGCGCAACATCTCCAGCCCTTCACGCACGGCTCCCGGCACTCCCGCGCACTCCACCACCACATCGGCGCCGCGGCCGCGCGTGAGATCGCGAACCCGCGCCAGACGCTCCCCTTCCGATGTCTTGCTCGCATCGATGGCGTGGTCGGCGCCCAGCTTTCGCGCGAAGTTCAGCCGGAAGTCGGAAAGATCGACGGCAATGATTGTTCCCGCACCCAGCATGCGCGCCTTCATGACAAAGCACATCCCCAGCGGCCCTGTGCCCAACACCACGACCGAATCATCAAAAAGAAATGACTCGTTGGGGAATGCCGAGATCTGTTTCCCCCGGTCGAGGCCCACCGTCACCGCCATAATCTCGGTCAGCACGGCGATCTCCGAAGGCAGATCATCGGGCACGCGCACCATAAAACTGCCCGGCACTACATAAAGATATTGCGACCAGCCTCCAAACAGATGCGGAGGGTTCCGGGCGCTGATGTTATTCCCATAGTCAACGGTGTTCTCACAACAGTAATAAGGGAAATCATGGCGGCAGTAATAGCAGGTCCCGCAACTTACATTAGGGCCAACAATCACGCGATCTCCAACCTTGAGCGGAACGCCTTCGAAATCCATGTAGCGTCCGTCGCCGCCAATGGCCGCGATCGTGCCCACGTTTTCATGTCCCTGGATAATCGGGAACGGCACCGGCCGAGGCGTGCCTCCGCCTCCATACTGGCCCACGTAGCCCTGGTAGGTGTGTTTGTCGGTCCCGCAGATTCCGGAAACTTCCATCCTCACCAGAACACAACCGGGCGCCGGATCCGGCAGCGGATACTCGCGTATCTCGTAGTGTCCGGGTTCAATCAGCGTTGCCGCGAGCACGCTTTGGGCCGACAATTTCAGAATCCTGATCCACCAACCAAAACCAGCACAGCAATGCTTCAGACAAGTTCGGGGGACCGCAGTCCCCCGAGTTGTGATTTGTTTTTCGACAGCTCTCTAGAAGTTCAGCTTCAGGGAAAGCTGGGCGAGACGCGACCCAAATTGCTGCACGGTCGAGGTCACCTGCCCCACGGCGCCGGGCAGGATCCCAAGCGGCGTCGCGAATTGGGCATGGTTGAAGATGTTGAAGAAGTCGGCACGGAACTGGAGATTTACCTGTTCGGTCAGTTGCGTATCCTTGTGAAAGGCCATATTCCAGTTATTGATTCCCGGGCCATGGAAGAAACGCCGTCTGGCATTCCCTTCCAATCCGGGATTCGAAGACACGAACACTGTCGGATCGAAATAGTAGTGCCCCGGAACCCCGCCGAATGTTTGCACCTGCCGAGGGTCAAATTTGTGTAATGGCGCAATTTGGTCAGGCGTATCGACCGGTAGCGTAATCGGACCGCCAAATGCCGTACCGAGCAGAGAACGGTCGTCGGTCTCCACCATGGTCACCGGAAGACCTGTAGAGAACGTTGTGACGCCACTGATCGACCACCCGTTCGTCAGACGCTTTGGGCCGCCGAGCCGATCGATGGGGAGCACATACGTATAGCTCGTCACAAAATTGTGCGTTTGATCCCATGCAGAGAGGCCGCGACTTAAATTAGGGTTCACAGGATTGAACTGCTCGCCATAGCCAGACGCAATATCCAGCGACTTGCTGTACGTATAGCCGAGAAGCATCTGTAAACGGGTGGACGTGTGCCGGAAGTTCACCTGCAGAGAGTTGTACGACGACTTTCCAGCGGTGGTGAAATAAGAGTCATTGGCGAAGGGGATAACTCCATAGTTTCCGTCAGGAAGCAGGGTTCCAATCGGACCTGACAGACCGGCCGAGGCCTGGGCCGGAGTCAGTTCGATGCCTGGAAGCCGAGGGCGGGTGCCGAGCGTAACAGACGTGCCGTTGATGTAGATGTTGTTTTCCCCAGTCGGACCGCAGCCCGGCGTCGCCAGACACAATGCCGGATCGCCCGGATTGGCAGACTTGGCAGCAAGCAGTCGGTGTCCCTGTGTTCCTACATAACTCAAGGTCAACAAATCCGACCCCGTGAGTTGCCGCTGGAATGAAAGCTCATAATTTTCTGCGTACGGCAAACGAGCTCCGAAGTAGAACGCTGGCGAACTGCCGATCGTGCCGAAGGCGTTGAGGAACTCCGCTTCGGTGTCGTATGGAGAACCACTAGCCGGATGGCTCGGTGAGACGTGCTTCGGCGGGGGAGCCACCGGGTAGAAGTTCGGAATCGATGATCCCGTCGCGCGATTAGTGAACGGAGCCGCGAATGTCGTCTCATTCTGACCCGTGAAGTCTCCGAAAGGAGCGTCGCCGATTTCATTGAAGTCGGTTGCGCCCTCAAATGAAGCGTAGGCCAGCGAGTAGCCCGCGCGAATGCTCGACGCGCCCGACTTGCCAAGAAGGGCTCCCATCGCTCCCTCGTGCCCCCCGAACGAATAGGCGAACCCGATTCGCGGGGCAAAATTGTTCCAGCGAGTGGGAGCCAGGGAGCGGGGAACACCCTTGTCACCCGGAAATACCCAACCGGCCGGTGACCCGGGAAAGACTTGCGACTGCTCGCCCGGAATAATTGATTGAATTTCGTTGAACTTCTCGTAAAACGGAGAGCTGACGTCGTAGCGCAATCCAAAGTTCACGGTAAGGTTCGGACGGGCGCGCCAACTATCTTGACCATACAAACCGAAATAATAGCTGCGGCCGTATGAGGGGAAGGCTTGACCCTGTATAAAGCCACTAGGCGCACCGAGAAGGAAATCCACGAAGTCGCTTCCCGTTTCGCTCGCCTGACCGTTGAAAGTAGAGCCGAAGCCGAAGTTGCCATTGGCGACGTTCGACAGGTTCTCTTCCAGTTGATTGAAATGATATTGACCCCCGAATTTGATGGTGTGAGTACCAATCACCTTACTGAAGTTGTCAGAAAGCTGATAGATATTGGTGATCAGCTGGTTTGGACGGCTCGGCACGCCGATGACGAAGCTGTTGAAGTCAATTTCAGGAATCCCCTCGACACTGGGTGTGCCAGGAAAGATGCCGGGCTGTCGGTTGTCTCCTGAAGCAAATCCCAGATCGGAGAGTTTCTTTGAAGTTCCGCCCAGTGGTCGGTTAAACCTGGTGTTCAGCCGGAAATATCCGAGGCGAAATTCGTTTACCGCGGCCGAACTGAGAGTCTTCACGTCGCTGAGCTCGATCGTGTGGGTTTGGCCCTTGCCGTCGATTGCAAATCCTGGATAGAGCGGGAAATTGCTGGGCCAATACGGGTCAATGCGATCGAAGCGGTCAAAGTAGTAGTAGGCGGTCAGCAAACCGAAGCGTGAGTTGCCATCCACGCGGCCGCTGAACTTATTGTCGTGCAAGTCCACTTTGCCAGAACTGGTCGAAAAAGTGCCCGGGCCCCCTCCGACAACAGTCAACGGATCTGCGGGGAGAATGAAGGGCAACAGGTTCTGAGAGATGCCATTGAACAAACCAGGGGCCAGATGTGGATTTCCGGAGGGATCGCCGAACACGCAGCCTGTAACGGGATCAGTGCTGGTGCAGCCTGGAAAATAATAACGTTCACCCGGATTGACCGTGTACCCAAGCTGTTGACTTAACTGAGACGCCCAAGGATTTGGCCCGGCACTGCTGTTTACTGAGCCCGTGAGACTCGACGCGATACCGGTAAAATCCCCCGACTCCATCTGGGAACTTGGGGCATTGGGGATGGTTTGCGCCCTGCCCTGGATCAGACGGTTGCCTTGGTAATCTGCGAAGAAGAAAATTTTGTCGCGAACGATCGGCCCGCCGAATGTTCCGCCGAACTGGTTTTGGTGATAAACGCCTTTGACGCCTACCGGGTCGAAATAGTTACGTGCGTTCAAACTGGTATTGCGCACAAATTCGAAGACGTTTCCGTGCCAGTGGTTTGTGCCGGATTTGGTTACGACATTGATTTGCGCGCCGGCATAATTTCCAAACTCGGCGTCCACGTTGTTGGTCAGAATGCGAAATTCTTCAAGGGAATCGAGATTAGGAACAGCTCCAGCGGCTGAATATCCGAGTTCTTGAACCAGCATCCCATTCAGGATGAAGCCATTCGCGGCTTCCCGCATACCGTTAACCGAGTACCCGCCCGCATTCAAATCTCCAGAGACCAGAGGAGGAGCAAAGCCAGCCGAAATAAATGGGCCGGCATAGGCGCCGGTCATAGGAGACTGCGCGGATGCTACGCCTGGTTGCAAGGACAAAAGGTCGGTGAAACTCCTCGTGATCAGCGGCACGTCCGTCATCCGCTTTCCTTCGATTACTTCGCCCATCTGCGACGCGATCGTTTCGACGTGCAAGGCATCGGCGGCGACCTCCACCTTTTCGGTCGCTTGCCCGACCTGCAACGTCACATCGATGAGCAACGCCGCGTTCACATCGAGCGTGATGTCGGTCTGCCGGTAGAGTTTGAATCCCTTTTGTTGCATCTGAACCGTGTACTTCCCCAACGGAAGCGACTGGAAGGAATAGAATCCCTGGGTGTTCGTGCTCTGGGTCTGAGCGATTGCGGTTCCCGTATTGGTGGCGGTCACGGTTGCGCCTGCGATGGCGGCGCCGGTGGCATCTTTGACGGTGCCGGAAATGCTGGCGGTCACGCCCGCGAAGAGCTGCCCGCAGAGGAACAGCACACACACGAACAGCAGAAGACTGCGACGCCGACTGCATCCTGTCAGAGACATATTCCCTCCGGGGGGAGAGCGCCTGCCCCCGTCTTAGGAGGGGATCGGGGCTCTCGGGTAATTTGGCTGCGAGACTGTCGCCGCGGCCCAAACTCCAAACGCGCCCAGTGTCAATCTAACCGGTTATTCACCGTTCCACGGCTTATAGTTTAGCGCTCGCTCTTTGTCAAGATGTTTCCCGGATGCGACCGGAGATCGAGTGGACAGAAGCCCACTCAGCCAAAATATGGAAAAGTGGATTCTTCACTATTGTAACGATTTAATAGACGGTGTCGGCAAACACACACCTTCCGATAACCGCTGAAACCGTTCCTGGTCTGCAGGCCGAGGTTTCCACCTCCTGGATTGTTTGATCGTCAAACCGCTCAGATTATTCGGCCATTGATCTTGGAGTGGTGCAGCGCTGGCGTCGGCGGTTCATGTCGTCCGTGGCCACCCTATTCCAAAGGACTGGGGCCCTTCGACGTTTCCTTCCGCCCAAACGCCCCCAGATACTTCCCTGACTCGTCTCCGTTAGCGATGGACTCTGCGTCTGCGCAGCTGCTCCGGGAATTTGCTCTGTGCTTAGGGCTTCGATTCTTGCTTGGGCTGCGCCCTGGAAATGTAAGTGTCCGAGGAAGCACACGGTTGACATGTTGAGTCCGCAGCCAGCGTGACTTCGCCACTTCAACAGCAAATTCTCAGGCGGCGGAACCCTGATTTCGCTAATTATCCCCATCCAGCCGTTTGCAAAACCAGCTTTCGTTCCAGAAGGATTATTTCTTGTTTGACCGTCATCCGCTCGTAGTTCGCCAGCAAGCTCCAGGGAGGAGCCATTTCTCATACATCGGGCAAGTAGTGGGTCTGGCTTAGGCTTGAATTGGAATTCCCGCTAAACTTGCAGGTGGCACAGCCCTATCCGACGGCGGGACCATACCTTCCGTCCGTATGGAGAGTTAGAGGGTTTTTGAACGTTGCAAAACCCTGTGTTTTCGCGGTGTCCGGTGATGGCAAAGGACTTGCAAGACGGGCGTCTACATATTCCTAAGTCTGTTGCGTCTGCCAATTCCGCCACTTTCGCATTCGGTACCGGCTATCGCCTGACTAAGTCTAGCCGATTCCCCCACCTCGCCGGAATACCAGATGGTAAACATCATTTCCGGTTACTTGTCCTTGACGAAGACTCGTAATCAGGGCAGTATTCAAAGTTCTTGAGTTCTCTTCGTAGGATTCCCCCCTGCCGAGAGGCCGACCCGAACCGTATTTCGCGGGGTCCGTGCCCGGATCCCTGGCCGGAGGTGTTATGCAGGCCCGCATTCCTCTCTCGAGCGTCCTGTCCACTTTAATCCTTTCGACTCTCTGCTTCGCTGCAACGCCTGATCGTATCAAGTCTCCAATCCTCGCTGGACAAATGGTCCGGTTCGCTGCGGGCGTGCCCATGCAGGCCCGATCCGAGTTCGATCAGGGCGCGGTCGATCTCTCATTCAAAATGAGCTACATGACTCTGCTCACAGTACCATCCGCCGACCAGAAGCGGGCGCTGAACAAACTCCTCGCCGACCAACAGAATCCCCACTCGGCTTCGTATCACAAGTGGCTCACGCCTGAGCAGTATGCCGACCGTTTCGGCCTCAGCGCCAACGATCTGAAAAATCTCGTGGACTGGCTCCAATCGCAGGGCTTCACTATTGTCCGCACTGCCCGCGCCCGTAACTGGATCGCCTTCAGTGGTACCGTCGATCAGGTCGAGAGAACATTCCAGACCCAGATCCACAATTACAAGGTGGATGGCGAGATGCACTTTGCCAACACTGTTCCGCCGGCAATTCCCGCAGTGCTCACCGGCGTGGTCTCCGGGATTCGAGGCTTGAACAATTTCCGGCTCAGATCGCAGGCCCACCGCGCCAAGCCCGGCTACACTCTTCCGTTCCAAGGCAACAACTTTTTGTTCGTAGCTCCGGGCGACATTGCTGCCATCTACGACATCAATACGCTTTACCAGGCCGGGATTGACGGCAGCGGAGAGACTCTGGCCATCATCGGCCAAACCGGCATTTTCCAGTCCGATCTGAATGACTTCCGCACGGGCTTCGGCCTTTCGCCAATCAACTGCACGGTTGCCAGCGACATCATCACGGCCTGCAACACCCCCAATTTTCGGTATGTCTTGGTGAACGGCAGCCCCACTAACATTTTTGGCGATATCTCCGAAGCCGACATTGATATCGAATGGTCCGGCGCTACCGCTCGCAAGGCCCAAATTGTCTTTGTAACTGCCACTGACCCCAATGGCGCTGGCGTTGTCGATTCTCTCTACTACGCTGTTGATAACAAGGTTTCGCCGGTGATGAGCATGAGCTACACCGCTCCTTGCGAGCTCGCTGAAGCCGAATTCGGCTCCTTTGACGCGGACGAAGCTGAGCTGCAAAAAGCGAACTCGTTCGGAATCACGTTCATGAATTCCAGCGGCGACACCGGCGCGGCCGAGTGCGACTTCGGAAGTAATTTAGCGATTCGCGGATATGCGGCCGCCTACCCCGCCAGCAGCCAGTACGTCACCGGCGTTGGTGGCACATCGATCCCGGCCATCTCTCCCAACGAGTACACTGCGACGTTCTGGAACCCAACGAACGGAAGTGACGGCGGCTCCGCGAAAGGTTACATCCCAGAACAGGCATGGAACGACGCCCAGGAATTCGGCCTGATTTGTTCGCAAGCCTCCCCACCTCCCTTCTGCGCGGGCAACGGAATCACGAATTGGGCAACCGCCCAAACCGTCATCGGCATTTCTGCGGGCGGCGGCGGTGTCAGCAACTGCGTTACCGTAGATCAAAACTTCGTCTGCCAGAGCGGTTTCCCTCAGCCGTCGTGGCAACAAAGCCTCGTGATTCCCGGTACGATCCCCGGCGAGACCACTGCCCCGGCCAGATTCACCCCCGACGTCTCGTTGCTGGGGTCCCCGAACTTCCCTGGCTATATCGTCTGCACGCAAGTGAACGGCTCGTCTGGAGGCGGAAGTTCTTGCGCCAATGGCATTGCAAGCATGCTCAATGCATGCCTGGCGGGAACGGGGCCTTGCACGATCTTTGGCGGTACTTCCGTCTCCTCACCCGTCTTTGCTGGTATTGTGACCCTGCTGAACCAAGACGTAGTCGCAAACGGCGTTCAATTAACTCCGGGCCTCGGTAATATCAATCCAACACTTTATGCGCTGGCGGCAACACCCGCCAACGGCGCCTTTAACCCAGTCACCACTAGCTCAAGCGGCGCTTACTCGAATGGTGCATGGTGTCAACCCGGGACCCCCTCCGGAGTCGGCGGAGACCCTTGGCCAACGAACTTAGTGTGCCCCAATTCGGGTTTCCTAGGCTTCAGCGCCTTTAACTTCGACCCCACTACTAAATACAACCTAGTCACGGGTCTTGGCTCCGTGAACGCCAGTCATCTCGCCGCCGCTTGGGTCGCGCAGGGGGCTGCAACCTCCACCACCCTCGGCTCCAGCGCAAACCCTGCAGCCTTCGGTTCCCCGGTAACTTTCACTGCCGACGTCACCACCACCGGTTCTTTCACGCCTACCGGTACCGTGACCTTCAAGGACGGAGCGACGACATTGGGCACCGGTAACCTGATCCCAGGTCCGGGGATCGTCGTCACTGCTCACGCAACATTTTCAACTTCCGCGCTCAGCTCCGGCTCGCACTCGATCACCGCCGTCTATGCCGGAGACACAAACAACGCCGGCAGCACGTCCGCTGTTCTCACGCAGGTGATCACGGCCCCCACCTTCACCTTGTCTACCCCTTCGACCCCGGCAACCGTACTCTCAGGCCAGTCCACGACATCCACGTTCATGGTGACGGCAACTGGATCCGGCGTTACAACCTTCGCCGGTGATGTTACCTTCGCTTGCAGCGGTCTTCCCGACGCGACCGTTACTTGCAGCGCCCCGACGATCACCGCAGGCACTGCGAGCCCGGTTACGGAGACCCTCACCATCACCACCACCGGTCCGAACTCGAATGCCGGTGCCAAAACTCAGGAGCACCGTCGCTCCGACAATCGCTTGCCATGGGTGCCGCTTGCCTTCCCGCTCGCGGGCATCGTTATGGTTGGCTTCGCCGGACGCAAGTTGTCGAAGTACTCCGTTCTGGCCGGCCTCTGCGTCACGCTGGCGCTTCTCGGATTCCTGGTTGCCTGCGGGGGCAGCAGCTCGCATCCCATCGGCGTTTCGGTCAGCGGCAGCTCGTCGAGCATCTTCCCGCAAAATGTCGGCTGGACAAATGAAACGGCAACGTTCACCGCGACACTCACCAACGATTCCAGCAATAAGGGAGTGACGTGGGCTGTGAGCACTGCAAACGGTGGCACGATTCAATCCACCGATGCAACCCATGCTACTTACACGCCGCCGACGATAGCTGCCGGACTCCCGACGTCGGTGTCCATCACGGCAACCTCCGTGGCCGATACGTCCAAGACCGGCACTGGCTCAATAAGGCTGAACCCGACCACCGTGCCGGGCACTTACAACATCACGGTGACGGCGACTGAGTCCACAACCCAGCACTCGCAACCGGTCCAGTTCACCGTGAATTAGATCGTTGTTCGAGTGTAAAAGGGCACGGACCGGTTCTGTGCCGGTATCGCGCGCATTAATCCGCGAGCGCAGTCCAGCCGAGTATTTTGTAGCTGCTGGATCGCGCTCGCGTACAATTCGACACCGAGAGCAGCCGGTACTTAACCGGCGGCCAATCCTTGACCGCTGAGGGGTCTCGATGTCGCGCACCATCTTCCTCGCCTTAGTCTGCCTGTCGCTTTCCACCCCCGTCTCCGCCCAGGACCGTTCCTATGGCCGCTCCATGGTAGTCACGAGTGGCGGCATCGCCGCCACCAGCCAGTACCTGGCGTCACAGGCAGGGGCAGAAGTGCTCCGTCGCGGCGGGTCGGCCATCGACGGGGCCATTGCCGCGAATGCCGTTCTGGGTGTGACTGAGCCGATGATGAACGGCATCGGCGGCGACCTGTTCTTGCTTTACTGGGACGCCAAGAGCGGCAAACTCTACGGCCTCAACGCCAGCGGATGGGCGCCGCGCCGGCTTTCCATCGAATTCCTCAAGCAGAAGGGCATCACCTCTATGCCTGATGAGGGCATCCACAGCGTGACCGTGCCGGGTGCGGTCGATGGATGGAGCAAGGCGCATGAGCGCTTCGGACGCCTTCCCTGGAAAGACCTCTTCACGGCGGCCATTTTCTATGCCGAGCACGGATACTCGGTGCCGGAACTCGTCCACGGCTACTGGGACGATTCTCAAGACAGGCTCAAGCAGACGCCCGAGGCCGCGCGCGTTTTTCTCCCCCACGGAAAGGTTCCCGAGATCGGCGAGCAATTCGCCAATCCCGATCTCGCCCGGACTCTCCGTCTCATCGCCGAGAAGGGCCGCGATGCTTTCTATCGCGGAGAGATTGCGCAGGCAATGGTCAAAACATCGTCCGCTCTGGGCGGGACGATGCAGGCCGACGATCTGGCCGAGTTCTCTTCGGAATGGGTGGAGCCGATCTCCACCGACTACCGCGGCTGGAAGATTTACGAACTGCCTCCGAATGGCCAAGGCATGGCTGCTCTGGAGATGCTGAACATCATGGCAACGTCCGCGCCCGATCAAGCCGGCCCCCAGAGAGCGCCGGAACTGCACAAGAAAATTGAAGCGATGAAGCTCGCCTACACCGATCTCTATCGCTATAACGCCGACCCGCGCTTCGCCAAAGTGCCCGTCCCGGGCCTGCTTTCGAAGAGTTATGCGGCCGAGCGGGCCGCGCTCATCAGTCCCGACAAGGCAAGCTGCACGACTGCGAACGGAAGCCCCGCGCGCAGTGACACCACCTACCTCTCGGTCGTGGACAAGGACGGCAACATCGCCTCTCTCATCCAGAGCCTTTACGATGCCTTCGGTTCTGGAGTGGGCGTCACTGGGATGGGTTTCGTGCTTCAGGATCGCGGCGGGCTGTTTACCCTCGATCCCAATCATCCGAACGCGCTCGCGCCCCGCAAGCGTCCCTTTCACACCATCATTCCCGCGTTCATGGAACGTGGCGACACGCACATTGGATTCGGCATCATGGGCGGATCGAATCAGCCGCTGGCGCACGCGCAATTTGTTTCTAACTTGGTCGACTATGGAATGAACATTCAGGCAGCTTTAGAAGCGCCTCGATTTACCATCGCCGGCACTGCGGAACCGATTGGCTGCCGGCTGCTGATCGAATCGCGCGTGCAGGCGGGGGTGGTGGAGGAGCTCCGCAAAAAGGGACACAACATTGCGGTGCGAGGAGAATATTCCAGCGCCATGGGACGCGGCCAGGCGGTGCTGCACGATTCCAAGACCGGGACAAATTTTGGGGCGTCCGACCCGCGCGCGGACGGCTCCGCCGAACCGGAGCCGTTGTCGCCGCGGTAGAACGACAAGTTACCTCATAAACGGTTTTGGGGAGGGCATGGCTTCAGCCGTGTGGTCCGAAGCAGTTAAACATGGGCTTTAGCCCCTGAGGTAGTGCTTGGTTCATAGGCTCGGAACAAGAGGTGGCTACTAGTTCCCAAGATCCGCTGGACGCTACAAGAGCAAGACCTCAGGGGCTGAAGCCAAATTTTGACGGGACTTGGCGGCACGGCTGAAGCCGTGCCCTTCCCAAAATCGATTTGAAATCCGTTCGTTGTTGAATACTTTCGCAGGTTGGAAGATAGCCCCTACTCGTACCGCAGCGCCTCAATCGGGTCGAGTCGCGCCGCTTTGCGCGCCGGATAAAATCCGAAAAAGATTCCGATCGCGGCTGAAAACACTGCTGCTACTACGATTGCCCTTGTCGAAACCAGCACCGGCCATCCGAGAGTGTTGGCGATCGTAGAGGACGCGCCCAGCCCCAGCGCAATTCCCACCGCTCCGCCGATCAAGCTGAGTACGATCGCTTCGATCAGGAACTGCTGCTGCACATCGCCTTCGGTCGCGCCGATCGCCATGCGGATGCCAATCTCGCGGGTGCGCTCGGTCACCGACACCAGCATGATGTTCATGATCCCGATGCCGCCCACGATCAGCGAAATGCTGGCAATCGAAGCCAGCAGGACTGTAAACAGCCTCGACTGTTCATCCGCCAACTGAGCGAAGTCGGCTAAGTTGCGCACGAAGAAGTCATCGTCCTGCCCGGCGCGGATGCGGTGGCGGTCGCGCAGCAGCGCGCTGATCTGCTGCTGGGCCGCGAAACTGGCTTCGCGCGAAATCGCCGACACCATAATCCAGCGCAGCCAGGTCTGGCCGCTCAGCTTTTTTTGCACGGTGGTCACGGGCGCAATGATCGTGTCGTCCTGGTCGTCGCCCATCGGCGACGTGCCTTTGAGTTCCAGAACGCCCACCACCTTAAAAGGAAGATTGTTGATGCGAATCGTCTGGCCCAGCGGATCAGTGGCGCCGAACAGATTCTTGCGCACGGTTTCGCCGATCACCGCTACGTTGTTCGCCGAGTCTACGTCGGCCTGTGTGAACGCGCTGCCCTCCTGAAAAGGCCACACCTTGATATCGAAGAATTGCGGCTCAGTACCCGTAATGCGGGTGTTCCAGTTGTCGTTCCCGAAAACTATCTGCGCCGTGGATATCGTTCCCGGAGCCGCCGTCTTGACCGCCGGGCATTCGCGCACAATCGCTGACATGTCGTCATAGACCAGCGACTTGGTCGCGCCCCAGCCCATGCTCATGCCGCCGCGCGAAACCGTGCCCGATCCCACGAACAATACGTTCGATCCCATGGCCGCAATCTGCTGCTGCGCCTGCTCCTGAGCGCCTTGCCCGACGCTGACCATGGCAATCACCGCCGCCACGCCGATAATGATGCCCAGCATGGTGAGCGCCGAACGCAGCTTGTTGCGCGCCAGCGCCCGCATCGCGATGCGAAGGATCTGTACCAGATTCATCTCAATCCTCCACCTTCGGCATGCTCTGGAGAATCTCAGACGCGACCGGCCGATTCGAGATTGGCTCGTCGTGCCGAATCTTGCCGTCACGGAACTCGATTGTGCGCCGCGCAAATCGGGCAATGTCGGGCTCGTGTGTAACCAGCACGACCGTCAGGCCCTGGTCGTTGAGCTTCTGGAAGACATCCATGATCTCGACTGAGGTGCGGCTGTCGAGGTTGCCGGTAGGCTCGTCGGCCAGCAGAATCGCCGGCCGGTTGACCAGCGCGCGCGCAATCGCCACGCGCTGCTGCTGTCCGCCGGAGAGCTGCGACGGATAGTGCAGTTTGCGGTCTGCCAGACCGACAAGTTCGAGAGCATCGTTGGCCCGCTTCAGGCCTTCCTCGCGGCTGATGTGGGCATAGAGCGTAGGCAGTTCTACGTTTTCCAGCGCCGTCGTGCGCGAAAGCAGGTTGAATCCCTGGAAAACAAATCCGATCTTGCGATTGCGAATGGCCGCCAGTTGCTTCTTATCAAGACTCGAGACTTCCATGCTTTCCAGGTAATACTGCCCGGAGGTGGGTTTGTCCAGGCAACCGAGGATATTCATGAAGGTCGACTTGCCACTGCCGCTCGCGCCCATGATGGCGACAAATTCACCGCGTCCAATCTCGACGTTCACGCCGCGCAACGCGTGCACGCGAGTCTCGCCCAGCTCGTAATATTTGTGGACGTCGGTGACACGAATGATGCTTTCCGTTCCGCTCGTCGGAGCGGCCGCATCCAGTCCGGGTTGGGTGATAGTCGCCATAAGTCGTTTCAAGCTACTTGCTTCTGGCCTCCGGCCTGTGGCTGGCAGGTTTTCCTGAGACCTAAGACCCGACACCTAACACTACCTTCTCATCGTCGGCCCGCCCATGCTGGGCGGCCGATTGGCGTTGGCCGCCATGGAACCGGTGATCACATCGTCGCTGTCGTTCAGTTCGCCGTTCAGCACCTGGACAACCTCCGTGACGGTGTGGTCAGTGATCCCGGTCCGCACTCGTACCGGCTCGAGCGTTTTATCCGGACGCAACTTCCATACGATGGCAACGTCCATGCGTGGCCCCCGCGTCTGTGCCTGCGTGTTTCCCTGTCCACCTCCGCCGCCCGCATTGCCTTCTCCGCTGGCGCGCGCCTGTTTGCCCGCTGCCCCGCTGCCTGTTGACTGGTCTGAGGAAGCGGCCCGCATCGACCCGCCGGCTTCGATTCCGAATTTCTTGTAGAGCGCGCGAATCTCGTCGGCCTTCATATCCGGCTTGTAGCGCAAAGAACCGTTCGGGATTTTCAACACGTTGGTTGCGGAAGCCACCGGAATCGTGACGTACGCGGTCATGCCAGGAAACAGCTTCAGGTCCGGATTATCGAAGTTGATGACAGTGTTGTAGGTGACAACGTTCTGCACCACGGTAGCGTTCATGCGGATCTGATCCACGCGACCGGTGAAGGTGTCCTTGGGAAATGCGTCGACCTTGAAGGTGACGATTTGTCCCGGCCGGATCGTGCCAACATCGGACTCATCGGTATTCGCGTAAACCTGCATCTTGGTGAGATCTTGCGCGATCGTAAACAGTGTCGGCGCTTGCAGCGAGGCGGCCACCGTCTGGCCCACGTCCACGTTACGCGCGATCACCGTGCCGTCAATCGGAGCATGGATAGTGGTGTAATTCAGATTCGTCTGTGCTACTTCCACGGCCGCTTCCTTCTGCTTCACCTGGGCTTCCGCCTGGGTAATCTGCGCCTGCGCAGCCGAAACGCCGGCCACCGCCGATTCCGCGTTAGCGCGCGCCAGATCAAGTTGCTGTGGACTAACTACACCCTCGGCGGCCAGACTCTTATTGCGCTCGTAATCCGCCTTCGCCTGACTGGCGGTAGCCTGCGCCTTCTCGAGGTTCGCCCGAGCGGCCGCAAGATTAGCTTGGGCATTGGCAAGGTCCGATTTCGTTTGCAGTAACGTTCCCTGAAACAGCGCCGGATCGATCTGCGCCACCACCTGGCCCTTTTTTACGCGGGAATTAAAGTCGGCATTGAGTTTCGCAATGGTCCCCGAAACCTGCGAGCCAACCTGCACCGTAATGACGGCATTAATCGTGCCGGTCGCTTCCACCACCTCGCGAATATCGCCGTGCTCCACCTTGGCGGTGAAATACTGAGACTTGTTATCGCCTCTGGTCGAGAACGCGCCGAACAGCCCAACTGCGATCACGATGGCGCCGGTGAGCGCTGCGATGATCCAATGACGCTTGATGAATTCCACCTGTAGCCTCGATCTGGATGAAGTCGTGCCACCCTGTAAAGCGCGGACCGTTCTCATCCGTCACTGTAGTTAGATGAGAAAAATGCCAGTCCGACCTTACAGCTTAGACGCGCCAACCCATTGTCAGCGCAAGGATTTACAAAATTTTACACCCACGCCGCGCGGCCCTTCCGGCACTGGGGGTGGATTCGCGGGTTCTGACCGGATTCTCTCGCCGTTCACGGGAATCCGCCCTTTCTGGTAACCTCGCCACTTCGTTCCACATCTGACAAGTTATCCATGAACAACAAACGACGCGTAGTCATCACCGGCATGGGCGTGGTCAGCCCGAATGGCATTGGCCGCGCCGCCTTTACCGAGGCCGTCCTCGAAGGCCGCAGCGGCGTGCGGAGAATCACGCGCTTTGATCCCAGCGAGCTCAACGTCCAGATCGCCGGCGAGGTGACCAGCTTCGACGAACTCGCCTGGATGGACAAGAAAGAACGCAAACACGTGTCGCGTGTCCTGCCGCTCGCCATCGCAGCCGCGAGCGAAGCCCTCGCCAGTTCTGGCGTTGACCCAGCCCGTCTCTCGCTTGACGAACTCCGCCGCTTCGCCGTGATCATCGGCTCGGGCGGCGGCTCGCAGGAATTCACCGAGCAACAATACGAATTGTTCTTCCACGACAAGCAGCGCCAGATGAGCGTTCATTGCGTTCCCACCACCGTCATGGGCACGCTCGCCAGCGACCTGAGCATCCGCTTCGGCCTGCGCGGTCCAAGCCATGTGGTCACCACCGGCTGTACTTCGTCCACCGACGCGCTCTCCTACGCTACGCGACAGATTCAATCCGGTCGCGCCGACCGTGTACTCAGCGGCGGCGCCGACTCGCCCATCGCCCTCGGCATCGTGAAGGGCTTCATCCTGATGAAGATCATGACCAGTTCCTGGAACCACGCGCCCGAGAAAGGTTCGCGCCCGTTTTCGGTGGACCGCGACGGCTTCGTGCTCGCCGAGGGTTCGTGGATGTTTGTGCTGGAAGAGTACGAACATGCGAAGGCGCGCGGCGCGCAGATGCTGGCTGAAATCGTGGGATATGGCTCCACCTGCGAGGCGTTTCACCGAGTCCGCCTGCAGGAATGTGGCGAGGAGCCCGCCCGCGCCATCGGGCTCGCGATGCAGGAGGCGGGCGTCGGCCCGCAAGACATTCACTACGTCAACCTGCACGGCACTTCGACGGACCTCAACGACCGCATCGAGACTCGCGCCCTGAAGCTCGCGCTCGGCGACGAGCGCGCCCACCAAGTCCCGATGTCAGCCCTGAAATCTCAGATCGGACACCCTCAGGGCGCATGCGGCGCCGCCGGAATCGCCGCCACCATCATCGCCATGCAGACCGGCCAGCTTCCGCCGACCATCAACCTCGAAACACCCGACCCTGTCTGCGATCTTGATTACATCCCGCAGCCCGGCCGACGCGCCGCGATCGAGCACGCGGTGGCCAACTGCATCGCGTTCGGGAGCAAGAATTCGGCGCTGGTGCTGCGGCGGGTGAGTTAAACACCGAAGGACTCGCTCGTCCGCCTTGCCTGTGTAGCCGCTCCATTGACTCCGCCACATCCAGGCCCTACCATAACCACTCTCGCACCCGCACTCCATGATCGGCCAAACCATCTCTCATTACCGCATCCTGACCAAGCTTGGAGGCGGGGGTATGGGAGTGGTGTACGAGGCCGAAGATCTCAAGCTGGGCCGCCACGTTGCGCTCAAGTTTCTTCCTCCGGAACTCGCGCGCGACCCTCAGGTCCTGGAGCGTTTTCAGCGGGAAGCGAGAGCGGCTTCGGCTCTCAATCATCCCCACATCTGCACGATCTACGAGATCGACGAGCACGACGGCCAGCCCTTCCTGTGCATGGAGTTCCTGGAAGGTGAAACCCTCAAGCATTCCATTAACAATCGTCCGATGGAGATTGACCGGGCACTAGCTCTTGCTGTCCAGATCGCCGAGGGCTTGGACGCTGCCCACGCCAAGGGCATCGTTCATCGCGACATCAAGCCCGCCAATATTTTCGTTACCAAGTCGGGGCAGGCAAAGATTCTCGATTTCGGGTTGGCCAAGCAGGCTTCGTCGACCGGCGGCGCCGAGTCCGCGCCCACCCTGTCGCAAGAGCACCTCACCAGTCCCGGCACCAGCCTCGGAACGGTCGCGTACATGTCGCCGGAGCAGGCCCGCGGGAAAGAATTGGATTCCCGTACCGATCTGTTTTCATTTGGCGCGGTGCTCTACGAGATGATCACCGGCTTCGTGCCGTTTCGCGGCGATGGCACCGCCGAAATTTTCGATGGTCTCCTGAATCGCGAGCCCACTCCGCCAGTCCGTCTGAATCCTGCCACGCCTCCGGAACTCGAGCGCATCATCGGCAAAGCCCTCGAGAAGGATCGCGAGGTCCGTTACCAGCATGCCTCGGAGATGCGCGCAGACCTCAAGCGCCTGATGCGCGACACCGAGTCGGGGCGAATTACGTCCGCCGGTCCCGCGGCCGCCACCGCTTCGCACGGCTTGCTGGTCAAATGGGGACTAGTTGGATTGGCCGCCGCTTTGGTGATGGGCGCGCTTTTTGTCCTGTACACGCGCTCCCGTTCCAGCCACCCGCAAGAGGCGTCGCCGGTGACGACTGCCGCTTCACCCGCTAAGTCTGGAGTGCACACCGTTGCCGTTCTTCCCTTCCGCTCTCTCTCCGGATCCACCGCCGATGAAGCCTGGGGCATCGGCATGACCGACGCCATCATCACGCGTTTGGCCACCTTGCAGAACTTGGCAGTACGCCCGACCAGCTCCGTCCTGAAATACCTGAAGACTCCGGCCGATCCTTCGCAAGCTGCGCAGGAACTCCAGGTTGATTCGGTGCTCGACGGAACCTATCAGCGCGCGGGCGTGGTGATTCGGGTCTCTGTGCAACTCATCGACCAGCAGAACAAAGCGGCGCGCTGGGCCGAGCACTATGATCTGCGCGCGAACGACATGCTCAAGTTCCAGGACGAAGTCGCGAAGAAGGTCGTGGATGGCCTGCAGGTTCAGGTCTCGGGCAAAGAGCAGCAAACCCTTGAAGCGCCAGTGACCTCTTCCCCTCAGGCCTACAACCTGTATCTGCAGGCGCGCTTCTACCGCAACGAATACTTCATGCGCACCCAAGCCGAGAGCCTTCGCCAAGGCCAGCAATATGCTCAAGAGGCCATCGCGCAAGACCCGAACTTCGCAGAGGCCCACGCGCTGCTGTCTGCTCTCTACGTGATGCAGGCGGCCAACATCAACGAGAACGCCGCCGAGAACCTGGCCGCCGGCGAGAAAGCCGCGCGCCGGGCTCTTGCCCTGAAACCGAACTCGCCCGACGCGCTCATCGCCTTGGGCGGAGCCCTGGCCGAGTCGGGTCGCAATCTGGAAGGCCTTAGAGTATTACGCCAAGCGACCACTCTCGCCCCCAACTCCGAGACGGCATGGGATCTGTTGGGCTATCTCTACCATTACACGGGGCTACTGGACCTCGCCGAAAAAGCCTACGACCGCAGCATCGACCTGAACCCGACGACCATCCGCATTCACTGGATGCACGCCCGCATGCACCTCTACCAGGGACGGCCGGAGGAATCCGAACAGGAGATGCGGCGCATCCTGGCTGCTAACCCCGATCAGTTCAAGGCGCTCGCCTACATGGGAGAGTTTCTCTATTACCAGGGCAAGGCTGACGAAGCCGACAAGGTTTTCGCGCGGGCTGTCGAGCTAAGCCGGGGCAGCGGAGATGAAGCGCCCTCCCTCTTGGCCGCATTTCTTTACGCGTCGCGCGGACAGCGCGGCCGAATCGATCCCAGCCTGTTCCAGCAAAAGCCCGAGCAAAACATCGATGGCGACCGCGCCTACTGGATGGGTGGAACCTACGCCATGCTCGGCGACAAGGCGCAGGCACTCCTCTGGCTGCGCCGGGCGGTCGCCCTCGGCAATCACAACTATCCCTGGTTCCAGCGGGACAAGAATTACAACAGCCTGCACGGCGATCCCGAATATCAAAAGATCATGGAGGAAGTCCGCGGCCACCTGGAGCAGTACCGCCAGGCTGTGGGCGCGGGATGAGTCGCTGCTCGCCTTTTCCGTCGCCGCCTCCCGGGCTGTGGGTCTACATCCTTGTGTTGTTCCCGTTCGCGGCCCCGTAGCTGCGCGTTACCGCCCGGGTAGCCAGCGCCGGACCGAGCGGCAGTAAGCGTCATAGGGTGCGCCAAAGGTGGCGCGCAGATGCGGCTCTTCGTAGAGAATGACGAAGAGATGCGCGAGCAGGAGCCAGGGCAGCGCGAACAGCACAATCGCGGGCGACTGTTCATACAGGCCGAAGCCGAGCAACAGAATGAAACCACCGAGGTACATGGGATTGCGCACCAATTTGTAGGGGCCGGCGGCAACGAACTTGCGCGGCGGGTCGAACGGAGCAGGTGTGCCTTCTCCGCGGATGAAAAACGTCGTGATGCAGGCGAGCGCCAGAATTCCGCCAGCAGCCAAGAGCGCGATGCCGAACGCGCCCGTCCATTGGGGCAGCACGCCGCCGAGCGTGCTGTCGTAGTGGAGATGCAGACTCCACGCGACCCACCCCCAGAAGAAGATGAAGGCAGAACTGAAGACGGCCGACCGCAGCGCGACCAACAGCGTTTTCATCACGTCCCCTCGGTAATTCTTGGCGGGATTATGTCACAAGGGAAAACAGGCGCCTGATCCCTTCCTTCGTCTTCCCCGCACCTGCTCCCTGCCCCGTATAATAGAAAGATTCGGTATCGCTTCCGACCCCGCCTGTGAGGGCCCTCGCCCTTTCCGGCGGAGTGGAGCTACTCAGGGGAAGATGTCCACGGAAAGCATTGTTGTTCGCGGGGCCCGGGTCCATAACCTTAAGAACATTGATTTTGAGATCCCGCATAACCAGCTGACGGTCGTCACCGGCGTCTCTGGTTCGGGCAAGTCGTCGTTGGCTTTCGACACAATTTACGCCGAAGGCCAGCGCCGCTACGTCGAGTCGCTCTCAGCCTACGCACGGCAATTCCTGGAGCGCATCGAGAAACCCGACGCCGATTTGATTGACGGCATCGCCCCGGCGGTCGCCATCAAGCAGAAGAATTCCACCCGAAACCCTCGCTCCACCGTCGCAACGGCTACAGAGATTTTCGACTACCTGCGTCTGTTGTTTGCCCGCGTGGGACGCACATACTGCTCGGCGTGCGGACAGGAAGTGAAGAAAGATACGGTGGACGAGGTCGCGGACCAAGTGCTCGCGCTGGGAGAGGACACGCGGCTCAACGTCTTGTTTCCGATCCAGGTGTACGCCCCCAAACCAGAAGAACCCGCGCGCAAGAAGACTCGTGGGAAAAAGAAGGCCGAGGATGAATCCACACTGCCCTCCGACGCGATCAAGACGCGCCTCTTCGATCTCCGCAAACGAGGCTTCAATCGCCTCCTCCAGAACCGACAGGTCTTCGAGTTTTCCACTCCGGAGTCGCTGCTCGACGTTAATTTCTCCGAGCCGGTCTTCGCCCTCATCGATCGGCTCACCGTATCCGCCGATGCTCGCTCCCGCATCGTGGACGCCGTCGAAATCGGGTATCGCGAGGCCGGCGAAGTCATCTTCGAGACCGCTGCACGCGACGGCGAGGCGCCGCAACGCCTGCGCTTCTCGCAGCGCTTTGAATGCAAGAACGATGGCACGCGTTACGAAGAACCCGAGCCGCGTCTGTTCTCTTTCAATAATCCCTACGGCGCATGTCGGCGCTGCCAGGGCTTTGGCAACACCATTGACTTCGACCTCGACCTCGTCATTCCCGACAAGGGCAAAACGCTGAACGAAGGCGCCGTCGAGCCCTGGACCAAACCGAAATATCGCCCCCTGTTCACCGACCTGAAACGTTTCGCCCGCCAAGCCGAAATTCCGCTGGAGGTGCCCTGGTTCGAGCTGAATCCAGAGCATCAGAAGCTCATCATCAATGGCGAGGGCCGCTTCTCGGGCGTGCGTGGCTTTTTCCAGCACCTGGAGCGCAAGAAATACAAGCTGCACGTCCGTGTTTTTCTCAGCCGCTATCGTGGATATTCGGTGTGCTCGACCTGCGGCGGTATGCGCCTGCGGCCCGAAGCCCGCCAGGTCAAGATCGACGGTCGGGACATCTGTCAGGTCTGCAGCATGACCGTTGAAGAAGCAGCGCGCTTTTTCGACCAGCTCAAGCTCTCGCCCCAGCAGACAGCCATCGCCGAAGTTATCCTCACGGAAATTCAGGAGCGCCTGCGATTCCTGAACGAAGTCGGCCTCGAATACCTGACTCTCGACCGCCTCGCCTCCACTCTCTCCGGGGGCGAAGCGCAGCGCATCCAACTGGCGACATCGCTAGGTTCCAGGCTGGTAGGCACGCTCTACGTTCTCGACGAGCCCTCGATCGGCCTGCACAGCCGCGACACCGCCCGGCTCATTAAAATTCTCCATGGCCTGCGCGATCTGGGAAACACGATCCTCGTGGTCGAGCACGACCCCGACATCATGCGCGCCGCCGACCGCATTCTCGACCTCGGACCGGGCGCCGGAGAAAGTGGCGGCAAGGTGATCGGCGCGGGAACTTACGAGGAAATCAAGAAACTCCCGCATTCGCTCACAGGACGCTACCTCGCCGACGAATTGCACATCCAGGTTCCCGCCACCCGCCGCAAACCCGGCCCGCAGAAAATTCGCATCGCCGGAGCCCGCGCCCATAATCTCAAGCGCATCAACCTTGAGATTCCGCTGGGGATGCTGGTCGCCATCACCGGTGTCTCGGGCTCCGGCAAGTCCACGCTGCTGCATGATGTGCTCTACCAAGCGCTGGCCCTCGCGAAAAGCCAGACCAACGGCAGCGCGCCGGCGGCGGTCACCTGGGACGACGTGGCAGGCGGCCACTACCTCGACGAAGTAGTTCTGGTCGATCAGTCGCCCATCGGGCGCACGCCGCGCTCCAATCCCGTCACCTACATCAAGGCCTTCGACGTCATCCGCGACCTGTTCGCTTCGCTGCCGGAATCGCGGAAACGCGGCTTCACCGCCGGACACTTCTCCTTCAACGTTCCCGGCGGCCGCTGCGAAAATTGCCAGGGGGACGGCACTGTCACCGTGGAGATGCAGTTTCTGGCCGACGTCGAACTGATCTGCGACGAGTGCAAAGGCGCGCGCTACAAACCGCAGGTGCTCGAGGTCCGCTACAAGGGCAAGAACATCCACGAAGTGCTCAACCTGACCATTCGCGAGGCCCTGAAGTTCTTCGCCGATGTTCCAAAATTGACCGAGAAACTGCGCGTGCTCGACGAAGTCGGCCTGGGCTATCTGCGCCTCGGCCAGTCCGCCACCACGCTCTCCGGCGGCGAAGCGCAGCGCATGAAGCTGGCCGCTCATCTCCAGCCCAGCCCCCGTCAAGTCACGCGCGCCGCGGAAGGCGGGGACGGTCCGAAGCGCAAGCGCCGCCTGCTCTACATCTTTGACGAGCCCACCACCGGCCTGCATTTCGATGACGTGAGCAAACTACTTTCCGCCTTCCGCCGTCTGATAGAAGCAGGGGGCTCGATCGTGGTCATCGAGCACAACCTGGAAGTGATCAAGACCGCCGACTGGGTGATTGACCTCGGCCCCGAAGGCGGCGAGCGCGGCGGAAACATTGTCGGTGTCGGCCCGCCCGAGGCCATCGCCGAGATCAAGAGCTCTTACACCGGGCAGTATCTGGCGCGCCTGCTGCACGGGAACGGCAATCGAAACGGGAGCAAGTAGCCGAGATGTTGTGGAAAATGGGTTTTCGGGAGGGCACGGCTTCAGCCGTGCCCCGGACTTGGGACAGGAATTGGGCTTTAGCCCCTGAGGGTTCGGCTCGCGCATGAACCGCCTGATTGCCAATGCGATTCTCCTCATCGTTGTAACGGGCTGCGTCCTGGCCCAGACCCACACCACTGTCCGCCATCGTAGGGAAGCGGTCGAAGACCAGCCCGCGGAAATCGCCCAAGCTGAGGAAGCCATCCAGAAGAATGATTTCGCCTCCGCCGAGCCGCTCCTGAAGAAAGCCCTCGAGCGCGACCCCAGGAACTATCAGGCGTGGTTCGATCTCGGATTCACCTTCAATCGCCTCGGCCGCACCGAAGATTCGATCCACGCTTACCGCCAATCGGTCGCCGCCAAGCCCGACGTTTTCGAGTCCAACCTGAACCTTGGACTCATGCTCGCACGCTCCAACAGTCCCGAAGCCGAGCCGTTTCTTCGCGCCGCCGCCCAGCTCAAGCCCACCGACCACGTTGAGGAAGGCCAGGCCCGCGCCTGGCTCTCGCTCGGTCATCTGCTCGAAAATAGCAAGCCCGACGAAGCCCTCGATGCTTGCCAGAAAGCCGCCGCTCTTACGCCCAAAGATCCCGAACCACATCTTTCCGCCGGCCTGCTGCGGGAACGCCGCCAGGATTTCTCCGGCGCGGAAACCGAATACCAGCAGGTGCTCGCCCTCGAACCACGCTCCAACGAAGCCGCCATCGGACTCACCAACATCTATATGAAGTCCGGTCGTCTCGCAGAAGCCGAGCCTCTGCTGCGCCGCCTCGCCAGCGAGCGCCCCGACGATGCCGGCATTCACCTGCAATTGGGCCGCGCCCTCGCCGCCCAGGGAAAGAAAGAGGAGGCCATCGCAGAAATCCAGATCGCAGTGAAGCTTTCCCCTAGCGATGCTGAAGCGCAACGCGATCTTGCCGACCTGCTCGTACAATCCGGAAAACTCGCCGACGCCGAGAAGACTTATCGCGACTTGCTTCCCGTTCGCCCCAACGACCCCGAGCTTCACCAACAGCTCGGCGAGGTGCTACTCAAGCAACGCCACTTCCCGGAGGCAGAACAGGAATTCCAGGCCGCCATCAAGCTCAAACCTGATTTCGGCTCCGCCTACGGCAGTCTGGCCGTGGCCGCCAACGAAAACAAGAATTATCCCCTGGCCATCAAAGCTCTGGAGATCCGCGACAAGCTCTTGCCCCCGACCACGGTCGGCTACTTTCTGCGCGCCACCGCCTACGACCACCTGCACGACTACAAACAGGCTTCCGTGTACTATCACCTCTTCCTTGATGAGGCCAAGGGACAGTATCCTGATCAGGAGTGGCAGGCTCGACACCGCCTGATCGCCATCGAACCCAAGAAGCACTGAACGCAATGCGCAGTCTCGCCATCTGGATGGTTCTCTTCGCCCTCGCCGCCGGCCCCGCGGCTGCGAAGGACGAAAGCGTAGATGAACTCAAGTCCCGGGTTCAGAACGCGCTCCCGCAGGATCGCCCCCACCTCTGCGTCCAGATCGCCCAGCTTCAACTCCGCAGTGCCGACAAACTTTACACGGACGGCAATGCTGAGCAGGCCCGCACCGCGGTGGAAGAAGTCGTTACCTACTCCGAAAAGGCCCGCGACTCCGCCAAGGAAACGAAGAAACACTTGAAGAATGTCGAGATCGCGGTCCGCAAAATGGCCGAGAAGCTGAAAGACATCAAGCGCACCCTCGCCTTCGAAGACCAGCCCCCGGTCGACCATGCCATCGAGCGCCTGGAAGATGTCCGCACGACCCTTCTTAAAGAGATGTTCAAGAAGGAGAAGAAATGACGTGCCGCGTCGGCTTAAGACTGGCCTTGGGCCTGGCCGTGCTGCTCGCCCTACCGCTCGGCGCCCAGCGCCGCCGCGATCCGTTCAATAACGAGGAAATCAACCAGCTGCGCGACGCCATGCTCGACCCCGATGAACGCTTAAAGCTTTACGTGAAGTTTGCCCGGGATCGCATGAACAAGCTGGAAGTAATGCGCGGTGATGCCAAGACCACCGACCGCGCCCGCCAAACCCACGACATGCTCGCCGACTTCCTCGCCGTCTATGACGAACTTAACGACAACGTGGACATGTACGTCGGTCGCAAAGACGACATCCGCAAGCCGCTGAAACTCATCATTGAAGCCGACACCGAATTCCAGGCCAAACTCCGCGCCGTGAAAGACGCCGCCAACACCGACGCCGCCGAAGCCAAACAGTACGAATTCGTCCTCAGCAACGCCATCGACACCGTGGACGCCAGCGCTGACGACCATCGCCAGACCGTCACCGAGGTCGAGGCGTACGTGAAGCGGAAGAAAAAGACCTCCAAATGACTGCCGGGCCTGCTCGCGTCGCCTCGGCGGCAGGTGGTGAACCCATACCTTAAAGGCCGGCATCTATCGGCGCTGACCGTCACCCGAAAAGCGCAGCGGTTTCACTGGCAACTGGGTACTGGCGACTGGCCACTGACTTCATGCTACCCTTCCCTCAGTGTTCCCTAAGCTCGCAGAAATCTTCCAGGAAGCCTGCCGCCAACTGCGCCCGCGCGCGCCCGTTCCGCCGATGCACCTTCGGTTTTACTCCTTCGTCTCGATCAACAACACCATCCGCCTGCGTAAGGGCGAACTTTACATCCGCGTTTCCGACCTGCTTGAAGGCGCGCCCGAGCCGGTGCTGCACGCCATCGCGCACATTCTCCTCGCCAAGCTCTACCGCAAGCCGGTGGACCGCGCCCAGAGCGCGCGTTATCGCCGCTATGTGGCCCGTCACGACATCGCCGCCAAGGCCCGCCTGGTTCGCCAGATGCGCGGACGTAAACACATCCACTCCGCTTCCGGCCACCACTATCATCTGGATGAAATCTTCGAAGACCTGAACCGCCGCTTCTTCCACGGCCTGATGGGACGCCCCCAGCTCACCTGGAGCCGCGACCATGCCCGCAACCGTCTCGGCCACTATGATCCCGCCCACAACGCCATCGTCATCAGCCGTGTCTTCGACCATCCGCGCGTGCCGCGATTCGTGGTCGAATACCTTCTTTTCCACGAGATGCTCCACCTGAAGCATCCCGTTAAACTGCGGGGGAGCCGGCGATGCGTGCATTCGCGGGAGTTTCTGGCAGAAGAGATGATTTTCCCCAACTTGGGTCCGGCGCAACGATTCTTGACACTACTGCCCTTGTCGTAGATGTCAGGACTTGCCTGGTCATTCTCGGCAGGTAGATCAGGCGAAAAGTGCCTTGATCTTTGGGCGGTTAAAGTAATACAGAGGCCATCCAAATACAATCGCGAGGATCAGAGAGTTGAAATCAAATGCGTGCTCCCTCACGTGCGACAAAGCAGGCCACAACGACCGAGACCGCCACGAGCGCGACTGATGCGAAAAGCAGAGCTATTCGTCCCCACGAGCGTAATCTCCACAATCCGACTCCTGTTAAGCCTGCGAACAGATATAGAACCAGAGTTAGTGCCAGTAGCCCGCCTCTACCCACGTGCTCTACAATCCACCGGGCCTGCTCGCCATCGCTCTGTATAGTATCGACACTCGGTATGGTCACACTAAAAACCACTATGCCCACTGCGGAGCAAACGATAAGCCACCCAGCAACAGCACTGATGATTCTCGGGCGCTTCTGCTGGGGCATGATTTCAACCACCCGCCAGATGACTTCCAAGACTTGTACTAGCCTCACATTTTGCAGCGCGCTACGAGTGCGACTGGGAACGCCGCTGCCGGGCTTTGTGATACCGGTTCTGTAATTGTAATCCGAACCGTTGTTCCGAATCCCCGTTCAATGCGCCTTTTCCCCGTGTGATGCAAATCACGCCAAACCGTGAGCTCGCGCGTTGACGCTGCCCCTTCCAAAACCGTATCCTATCCATATTGAAATTGAAATTCATTTTCAATTTGCTATAGGTGTATTGACCCATGCTCCAGGCATTCATCATCACTCTCCGCGAGGGCGTCGAAGCCGCCCTGATCGTCGGCATTACCCTGGCCTATCTGGCCAAGATCGGCCGGAACGACCTCCGCAAGTCGGTTTATGCCGCCCTGGGCGCCGCCTTCGTTGGCTCCATCGGCGTGGCCCTGCTGATGTCCCGGATGAAATGGAACCAGGACATCTTCGAAGGTGCGGTGATGCTGGTGGCCGCTCTCTTCGTCGTCACCATGATCATTTTCATGATGAAGACCGGCCGCAAGCTGAAGGGCCAGATCGAAGGCAAGGTCGGCCTGTTCGCCCGCAACGATGCCTGGATCGGCCTGTTCCTCTTCGTCTTTCTCATGGTGCTGCGCGAGGGCGTCGAAACCGTGCTGATCCTCTCCGCCGTCTCGCTCAACTCGAGCGAACTTCTGAGCTTTATCGGCACCAGTCTGGGTGTGGTCGTCGCCGTTCTTTTCGGTGTGATGTTCGTCAAGGGCAGCGTCAAGATCAATCTGCAGAAATTCTTCAAGGTCACAACCGTCATTCTGTTCTTCGTCGCCGCCCAGCTTCTCATCACCGGACTGCACGAACTCTCCGAGAACGGCGTACTTCCCTCCTCCCGCGAGGAGATGGCGATCATCGGGCCGATTGTCCGCAACGATCTGTTTTTCTTCATCACCATTCTGGCGTTGGCCGCGCTGATGGTGCTGTTTGAAATGAAGAGCCGCCAGCCGGCGGACTTACCCGCCGAAGGTGCCGCCCGCCGCAAAGCGCTCTGGACCGCCCGCCGCGAGCGTCTTTGGATGGCGTCAGTGTACGTCTGCTCCTTTATCTTTATCGTGATGGTCACCGCGGGCTTTATCTACGAAAAGAAGGCCAGCGCGCTCTCGCCCGCCACTGAGGTCAACTTCGTCAACGGCAAAGTTTCCATCCCTCTCAATCAGGTTTATGACGGCGACTTACACCGGTTCGAGGCCAAAGCAGGCGAGGTTGAAATCCGTTTCTGGGTTTATCAGAAGCCCGACGGCAAGATCGCCACGCTCTTCGACGCCTGCGAAATCTGCGGCCCGGTTGGGTTCTACAAGGGACCGACCGGCATCGTTTGCAAGAACTGCGCGGCGCCGATCAATCCGCAGTCGGTCGGCATGCCGGGCGGCTGCAATCCCATCCCGCTGCGGGCCGAAGTCACCAGCGACGCGGTCATCATCTCGGAGGCGGACGTAGCGGCCGGCAGCCACTACTTCGAGCAGAAATAGGATGTTTCCCCGCCTCGTTTACGAGTCGTTCCGCCGGCAGACGCGCCGCAAACTGCTCGCCGGCGTCGCCATCACGCTAGGCGTTGCCGTCGCCACCGCGATGATCGCGGTTGCCACCGATATCGGCGACAAGATCAGCCGCGAACTGCGCAGCTACGGCGCTAACCTAATCGTCACCCCGCAGGAAGACACGCTTGATGTCGAAATCGGCGGAGTGAACTTGAAGCCGCCCAGCGACGGCACATTCCTCAACGAAGCCGACCTGCCCAAGATTCGCGGAACGTTCTGGCATCACAACATTGTCGGCTACTCACCCATGCTGCCCGTAACGGTGAAGCTGGACAGCGGTTCCGAAGTGAAAGATGTCACGCTCGTAGGCACCTATTTCAACAAAGCCCTGCACTTCGGCAAAGACGCCTTCACGACGGGAGTACGAATCACGCATCCCTGGTGGAAAGTCTCGTGTGGGGCCGGGTCTCTGACCCGGCCAGGGCGAGTCGAAGACTCGCCAGCTGCCTGCGGATGGCCCGATGACAGTTCTCAGAACGTTCTCGTTGGAGAGCGGCTGGCTTCGAAACTGGGCACCAAGCCAGGCCATGCGTTGCAAGTCTCCGGCCGCCACCTCACTGTTTCCGGCATCCTCTCCACCGGAGCCGCTGAAGACGACCAGATCGTCGCGCCCCTCGCGCTCGCGCAGGAAATCCTCGGCAAGCCCGGCGCTGTTCGCCGCATCTACGTCAGCGCGCTGACCAAACCCGAAGACGCGCTCGCTCGCCGCGATCCCAAGACCATGAACCCGGAGTTGTTCGACCGCTGGTACTGCTCGCCCTACGTGCAGTCGATTGCGTACCAGTTGCAGGGAGCCATCCCGCACTCGCATGCTGAGCAGATCCGCCAGGTCGCGCAAAACGAGGGCACGGTGCTTTCCCGCATCAAGGGACTGATGCTGCTGGTTACGCTGGCCGCGCTCTTCGCCTCGGCGCTCGCGGTCTCGGCCGCCATGGCCACTGCCATCTTCGAGCGCCGCCAGGAAGTTGGCCTGATGAAAGCTCTCGGCGCCGGCAACTTCGCCGTAGCCGCACTCTTCTTCGCCGAAGCTCTGCTGCTGGCGCTCATAGGCGGTGTTGCCGGGTTTGCCGGTGGATCGCTGTTAGCCCACCAGATCGGCCGTTCCATTTTCAACTCGCAGATTTCGATCGAGCCCGTGCTCTTCCCCATCATCCTCGCGATTGCCGTTTTCGTGACTTTTGCCGGAAGCGCAGCCGCCATCCGCCGCGCCGTGAAGTTTGATCCGGTGTTCGCGCTGCGAGGTGACGCATGAGCGCTTCTCCCAGCACCGTGCACACTCCGGAGCTAGTGGCACGTCGGCGCTCATCAAGTCCGCACACCTCGATGTTTGTGCGCATGCTCATCCGCGCCGCCGTCCTCCGCCGCGGACGCGCTGCCTCCGCCCTTCTCGCCATGGTCGTCGCCGCCGCCGTCGCCACCGCGATGATGAACCTCTACGTGGACGTGCAAGCCAAGCTCCGCACCGAATTCCGCAACTACGGCGCGAACGTTGTCGTGGTGGCAAAAGAAGGCCAATCCCTGCCCGCCGACTCGCTCGCAAGAGTTGAATCGTCACTAGGCGCAAGAACGCTGGCGGTTCCGTTTGCCTATGCGGTCGCCCGCACCAAAGACGGCCAATCCGTGGTCGTGGTCGGCACCGACTTCACCCGCGCCCGCCAACTGAACCACTGGTGGAATGTAAGCCACTGGCCAAACGCCGCGCTGTTGGAAACGACTCCAGCCCCGTTAGAAGCGCTGGTCGGTATGCGCGCCGCTACAGTCGTCACCCCCGACCGCAAGCCCTTCGAACTCACTTTCCAGGGACGCACACTCAAACTAAACCCGGTGGGCCTGCTCCAGACCGGCGCCGGTGAAGACAGCCGCATTTATCTCGATCAATCTGAATTTCAGACCTGGACCGGCGTCGCGCCCTCGACCATCGAAATCGCCGTCAACGGATCGACCGAAGAAATCGAACGCGGAATCCAGCGCCTCACGGACGCCCTGCCCACCGCCGACGTCCGCCCTGTCCGCCAGATCATGGAAGGCGAAGCCAACGTGCTGAACAAGACGCGCGCCACGCTCTACGCCGCCGCCACGCTCATCGTCCTGACCGCCGCGCTGTGCGTGCTCGCCACGCTCATCGGATGGGTCTTCGACCGCCGTCGTGACTTCGCCATCATGAAAGCTCTGGGCGCTTCCGAACGCCTGGTCAACGGCTTCTTTGCCGCCGAAGCCGCCGGCCTGGGCGTGATTGGGGCTGTGCTGGGCTTCGGCATCGGCATCGGCGTTGCCGCCTGGATCGGACGCGTCAACTTCCACGCGCCCGTCGTCCCGCGCTTCAGCGTGTTCCCGTACGTGCTCGCCGGCAGCGTCCTGGTCGCCCTCATCTCGGCGGTCTTGCCCATTGGATTGTTGCGTCGCGTGCAGCCTGCGATCATACTGAGGGGAGAGTGAAATGATCCGACTGAAGAGCGTCACCAAGAGCTATCCCGCCAAGGCCGAAGAGAACAACGGCGCCCTGATCCGCGCGCTCGACGATATCTCTCTCTCTATCGCGCCCGGCGAATGGCTCGCCATGATGGGCCCCTCCGGCTCGGGCAAAAGCACCATGGTCAACCTGATCGGCTGTCTCGACCGCCCCACCTCCGGCGAAATCTGGCTGGACGGTGAAAACGTCGCCAACATGAACGCAGCCGACCTGAATCGTGTGCGTGCCGAAAAAATCGGCTTCGTCTTTCAGCAGTTCCACATGATTCCGTACCTGACCGCGGTCGAGAACGTCATGCTCGCGCAGTACTTTCACAGCATGACCGACGAGAAAGAAGCCCTTGACGCTCTTAAGCGGGTCGGCCTGAAAGAGCGCGCGTATCACCTTCCGTCGCAGCTATCTGGAGGCGAGCAGCAGCGTGTCTGCATCGCGCGCGCGCTCATCAACGATCCTAGGATCGTCCTCGCCGACGAACCCACCGGCAACCTCGACGCCTCCAACGAAGAAATTGTCCTGCGCCTGCTCCGCGAGCTGCACCAGCAGGGACGCACCATCGTCATGGTCACGCACGACCCGGTGGTCGCGCGGCTGGCCGACCGCCGCGTTGAACTCCATCACGGAAAGATTGCCGCTCAGGAAGTATTCTCCATGGCCGACGACGAGCAGTTCGACGAGGTCCTGGAAGAATTGTTTGTGGTAGAAGAGCACGGCGAGATCGCCGAGATTGAACGCATGGAAGTGCACGGCGCGCTACCGGTTTCGATTGCGATCGAAAAGATGTCGGCGATGGATCTGGTGGCAACCCAGCCGCATCCGCCCCAGCCGCACGACCACAAGCCCTTCGTGAACCCTTGCCACGACGCCCTCAAGCCGGCCGGCGTCTCCGTCGGTGACGGCTCGGCAATTGTCCAGCTCACCACTCGGGGACGCCAGCGCGCCGCTGACATCATTCGCCGCCACCGCCTGGCCGAGCGCCTCTTCACCGACTCGCTCGCCATGGACAGCGAAACCGAAATCGAGCAGCAAGCCTGCAAGTTCGAACACATCCTGTCGTCCGAAGCCACCGACAAGATTTGCACCTTCCTGGGCCACCCGCGCACCTGCCCCCACGGCTCTCCGATTCCGCCGGGGCCTTGCTGTGGAAGGCACACGGAGACCTCGCGGACATCGGTAGCGTTGTCTCGTCGACAATAACTTTTCAGATTGTCATCCTGAGCGAAGCGAAGGCTTTCGCGTGCACCACCAGCGCCGCCGACGGCTACTTCTTCTCGAAAAACTTCCCTACCCCCACCCGCACCTGCACGGTATTAATCCCCGGATTCGGCGATGTCAGCCCCGCGTTCGAAATATGCATATAGCGCACTTCCACCGACCACGCGTGTTCCCCGAAAAAGTGCATCCCGAACGCCGCGCCCGAAGTAAAGTTCACCCGCGACGTCCCGGTTGGCACTTCGTGTGTCGTAAACAGCGTCCCGCCGCCCAGTTCCAGATACGGCTGCACATCTCCTCGTGTGGCAAGGATCCACTTCAGTCCGAGCGGATTGATTCCCGCACCGTACGTGGTATTCCGAGGCTGAAACACGACAAACGCCGGCACCGCGTCCACCGCGTATTCGAATCGTCCCTTGAGGAAGCCCGGCCCATGCGGCGCCGTCAGAATCCAGCCATAGCGAAGCCCCACGTTCCACACGCCCGTTTCTTTGGTGCCTCCGGGGACCGAATGCCCGCCGCCGCTCCACACTTGCAATTCGTGTCCGCCCTCTTCGGGACGAACCTGCGCCGCCGCAAAAGAGACGATCAGCAAAAAACAAACTGCCACCCCGATTGAACGTGTCATAAGCCTTTCGGAAGTCGAACGGAAATAATACGCGAAACCGTGCCCTACTTCTGCAATCTGACTTCTGACTTCTGCAATCTCACCACTTTGGTACCAGAAATCCCGCGTGCCGCCTGTACTCCGCGAAGGCCTCCGCGAAACGCGACGCCAGGATCCGATCTTCCCGCTTCCCCTTCACGAAATAGTTCGTTCCCAACAGGACCAGCGCCACCACGCCCCGCCACTCTCCGATCGCGAGCGCCGTCCCCGCTACGGCGAGCAGCACGCCGGAATAAATCGGATGCCGCAGATGCGCGTACGGCCCGCGGCGCACCAACTGATGATCCACTTTCAGCGCTACCTTGTCGCTCCAATACTCTCCCAACGCACGACGCGCCCAGATGCACAGCGCCAATCCAGCCGCAGTCAGCGTCAGACCCACTCCTCGCCCGGTCGCAGTTTCCGGCGCAAACCGCCGCCCCAGCCACCCCATGCGCAGCCAGGGCGAAAGCAGAAGAACGAACGTGATGCTGAGAATCCCCAAGCGGAGGACACGCAACCAGACCGATTCGCTCACTTCGGTCTTCCTGGTTGCCCGCGCGGCGATGAGCCAGTAAGCGCCCAGCGCACCCCACATCGATTTCAGAATGATCGCGCTATCTATCATGCGATTGCAGGCGAACTATGAATTGTCACTTTAAGGTTTTCACTTCTGCAATCTGTCCGCTGCCCTCTGCCCTCTCACAGCCCCAGCCCGCCGTCCACCGCCAGAATCTGCCCCGTGATGAACTTGGGCGCGGTGGCGAAGAACATGACCGCCGCCGCAATTTCGGCCGCCGTGCCATTCCGCCGCATCGGTGTCTGCTTCGCCATGCGTCGCATGAAAGCCGCAGCCGACTTCTCGCCCAGATCAATCATTCCCGGCGCCACCGCATTCACGGCAATCTCCGGCGCCAGCGCCTTCGCCATCACCTTGGTCAGCATGTGCAACGCCGCTTTTGACGAGCAGTAGTGCGCATGCGTCGCCCACGGACGCAAGCCTCCGAGCGACCCCATGTGGATGATCCTGCCCTTGCGCTTGCGCAGATACGGCAGCGCCTCCCGCGACACCAGGAACGGCCCGCGCGTATTCGAAGCAAAAATCGCATCCCACTGCGCGACGGTCAGCTCCTCGAACTTCGCAGTCTCGTAATTCGCCGCGTTATTCACCAACACATCGATTCCACCAAGCTCACCGCTGACTTCTCGAACCATCTCGTGGACATTCTTCTCGTTGGTAATCTCGCAGCGGACAGCCAGCGCCGCGCCCCCGCGCCGCGCCAATTCGCCGACCAACACCCGCGCCGCGCGCTCCGAGTCCCGGTACGTGATCGCCACGTCTGCGCCGTTCTCGGCTGCCGCCAGCGCGGTCGCCCGCCCCAGTCTTTTCGCCGCTCCGGTGACCAAAACCACTTTCCCGGCCAGCGGCTTCGTGTTCGTCGCCATGCCGGGATTCTACGCCCTTCGTGCCTTGGAAACGGGATTGCAGCCTGCTAAACTGCCCTACTTATGGAGCACCGGGAAGTCATTGTTTATTCCCGCAAGGGATGTCATCTCTGCGAAATCGTCAAGGAGAGCCTCGTCAAACTCCATAAGCGCGGCGGCTTCGACTGGCGCGAAGTAGACGTCGATTCCGACGCCGACCTGCGCCGCCTCTACAACGACCAGGTCCCCGTCGTCTTCATCAACGGCCGCAAAGCGTTCAAGTACCGCATGGACGAGCAGGAATTTCTGCGCAAGCTCGCCAGCTGATTGCCGGAGCTGACCCCCGGTGAGTGGTTGGTGGCTGGTGGTTCGTGCCTAGCGGATACCGGTCAAGCACTCTCACAAATAACCACCTGGAGGCGATTGGAGAGATGGCGATGTTACGCCCAACAACTCTTCTAGGGCATTCGACAACTGTCTGGTTTTCATTGACTTACCGTCGCATCCCGCCTAACATGGCCCAACTTCATGATCGGCCAAACGATCTCGCATTACCGCATTATCGAGAGACTGGGCGGCGGCGGTATGGGTGTGGTCTACAAGGCCGAGGACAGCCGACTCCACCGTTTCGTGGCACTCAAGTTCCTGCCTGATGAGGTAGCGAGAGACCCACAAGCACTAGCACGTTTCCAGCGGGAAGCACAGGCGGCTTCTGCGCTCAATCATCCCAACATCTGCATGATTCATGATATCGGTGAGCAAGATGGGCATGCGTTCATCGTGATGGAGTTTCTCGATGGCGCAACCCTGAAGCACCTGATCGGCAATCGACCGATGGAGCTGGAGACGGTGTTAGCCCTCGGTATCGAAATTGCAGACGCGCTGGATGCAGCGCACTCGGCAGGTATCGTTCACAGGGACATCAAACCTGCCAATGTCTTCGTCAACAAGCGCGGGCACGCGAAAGTTCTGGACTTTGGACTGGCAAAGGTTACGAACCTCTCCAGCCGCACGATGCAAGCAACGTTGACATCGGCCCAACCGACGGTGATAAGCGAGGAACTTCTCACCAGTCCGGGAGCCGCTTTGGGAACGGTCGCTTACATGTCACCGGAACAGGCACGAGCCAAGGAGTTGGACGCCCGCACGGATTTATTCTCGTTTGGCGCCGTCCTCTATGAGATGGCTACAGGCGCGGTGCCATTTCGCGGAGATAGTACAGCCCTGATTTTCGACGCCATCCTGAACCGTGCCCCGGCGGCTCCGGTTCGGCTGAATCCGGACTTACCGCCAGAACTGGAACGGATCATCAACCGGGCACTGGAAAAGGACCGCGAATTGCGCTACCAGCACGCTTCAGAAATGCGGGCTGAACTGCAGCGTTTGAAGAGGGATACGGATTCCAGCCGTAGCCCGGCAGTGGCGGCCGCCGAATCTGGCATCCCCGTGAGCAGCGCCGGAAAGCCGGTGGCGGCGACTTCCGCAATTCCGGGGACCACCCCGGCAGCGTCCAGCGCATCGGCAACTGACTTAGCGGCATCGGCGAGTGGAACGGTCGCCGCTGGATCTTCCAGCTCCAGTACGGCGGCTGCCGATCCAGCCCGGCGGAAGCCATGGACCGTGATTGGGGTCATCGTTGCACTCGTGCTCGCGGCGCTGTCGGCCGGCGGATATTACTTTCTACACCGAACGCCGAGTGCGATTGATTCGGTCGCGGTATTGCCGCTGGCAAATGCGACTTCAAACTCAGAAATGGACTATCTCGCGGACGGCATCACGGAAGGAGTAATCAACCATCTCTCGCGGCTGCCGCGGCTGCGGGTTATGGCCCGCACTACGGTTTTCCGCTACCGGGGGGCGCAGCAGGATCCGCTGCAGATCGGGCGCGATCTGAAGGTGGGAGCGGTAATTGTAGGCCGCCTGAGTCAACGCGGGGACACGCTCAACGTCGCGGCTGAAATGGTAGACGTGAACAACGGCTCGCAGATCTGGGGTGAGCAGTACCAGCGCAAAGCCTCCGATATCGCTACCGTACAAGACGACATTGCCTCCGACATTTCAGGCCAGCTGCGGTTGAAAGTAAGCGGCGCAGAAAAGAAGCATGCCACCGAGAATGCCGAGGCCTACCAGCTTTATGTGAAAGGACGCTTTTATCTAGAGCAGCGCACACGCGAGACCCTTTACAAAGCCTTAGAGCAGTTCAACCAGGCGATAGCCAAAGATCCAAATTACGCCGAGGCCTATGCCGGGTTAGCTGATGCGCACATACTTCTCTTTGATCGCGGAATAATTTCTAATAACGAGGCTTCGCCCAAGATCCGCAGCGCCGCGCAACGGGCGACTGAACTCGATCCCACGCTGGCCGAGCCCCATGCCGCACTCGCAGTCCTGAAGGAGCAGGCGGATTGGGACTGGGCGGGAGCCGAAGTCGAGTATCGCAAGGCGATTGGACTCAACCCAAACGACGCCACCTCCCACCATTGGTACGGTCTTCTGCTGGAGAACCTGGGTCGCTTCAAGGAGGCACTGGCTGAGAACGAGAAGGCCCTGGCGCTTGATCCAGCTTCTCCGCAGATTAATACGAACCATGCAGGGATCCTGACAGACATGCACCGTTTTGACGAAGCCCTGGCGGAGTTGAATAGACTCGCCGCCGCCAATCCTGAATTTCCGCCCACCTATGGATACCGCGCCACCGTGTACTGGCACCTGGGAAATCAGGAGGCGTATGTGGCAGACGAGATCATGGCCATGAAGAAGAACGGGCGTCCGCAACGGGCGGAGGCGTTCGCTGCAGGATATCGCAAGGCGAAGCTGAAGGGGGCGTGCACAGCTTTGATTGAGGAACTGAAAAATGAGTCGCAAAAGGAGTACGTCTCACCCAACGACATAGCGCGTTACTACGGAATGATGGGAGACCGTGACCATACCTTCGAGTGGCTGGAAAAGGCCTACGCCGAGCGGTCGGGACGCATGGAGTACATAAAGACCGAAGATTATCTTGAGGCCTTTCACTCTGATCCGCGCTACATCGACCTGCTCAAACGCATGGGCTTGCCGCAGTGACCGCTTGTTCACCCTCAGGAAAGACGCCGACCCTGACTCTGACATCCCCCCATATTGAAGGAAGCGAAGGCGGAATATGCCAGGTTGCAGTAAGTGAAACAACGGCAGACACTTGGAAACAGATCTCTGCCTAGTCGCCTACTGTTTAAGATAGCTGTTGAAACCAGGCCTTTTCACCAATTACCCCTAACGGTCGTCTCTGAGTTCGCTTCTAATCACAAACCACGATAGTCACTCCCCTTACGCTACAATCTCCCCGGATGCTTCGCACCCAGCTCTACGCCGATCCTGCCGGCCGCTTTGTCCACGACATCGTTCTAGAAACCTGCCGCCGCGTTCCCGGCAAGACTGCGCTGATTGATTCCTCCTGCAACCGCACTTTCACCTACGCGGAGTACGGCGATCACGTCGAGTCCCTGGCTCGCGGACTGGTAGCCGCCGGGCTCAAGCCGGGCGAAGTCGTCGCCATCTTCCTCCCCAACTCCTGGGAGTTTGCGATCACTTATCATGCCGCCACCCTCGCCGGCGGAATTCCGACACTCCTGAATCCCGCTTACCGCGAGCGCGAGATCCGCTACCAGCTCGAAAACTCCGGCACCGCCTTCCTCATCACCGACGGTCCGCTCCTCGAAGGCGTCAACCTCGGCGGACTTCCCGCCCTGCGCCGCGTTTTCACCATCCGCAATTCCTTTCCCGGTGCCGAAGACTTCGGCAACCTGCTGAAGCCCATCTCCGTCACCCTCCCGCGGCCCTCCGCCTCGTCCCAGGAGATCATTGCCGCGCTCCCCTACTCCAGCGGCACCACCGGCCTGCCCAAGGGCGTGATGCTCTCGCACTACAACCTGGTCTCCAACGTGTACCAGTTGCTCGGCCCCAACGGTACGCCGCTGGTGGCAGACGACGTCATGCTCTGTTTTCTGCCCCTCTATCACATTTATGGATTAACCGTCGCCCTGACCCTTTCGCTCGCTCTGGGCTCCCGGCTCGTCCTGATGCCGCGCTTCGATATCAAGGAGCTCGCGGCTCTCGCCATCGAACATGGCGTCACCATGATGCCGATGGTGCCGCCGGCCATCAATGCACTCTGCCAAGCCGCCGAAGCCGGATGCTTTCCGAAAGACCACAAAGTCCGCTGGATCAAGTCCGGCGCCGCGCCCCTCGCCCCTGAACTCGCTCGCCGTCTCGGCGACCTCACCGGCATCCTCGTGAACCAGGGCTACGGAATGACCGAAGCATCGCCGGTCACCCACGTCGGCTACATCACTCCGCCGGAGATGTACCGTCCCGCCGCCATCGGCCAGCCGCTGGCGCTCACCGAATGCCGCGTCCTCGATCTCAACGACAATGAAGTCGCCCCCGGCGAGCCCGGAGAGCTCGTCATGCGCGGCCCGCAGTTCATGTTGGGATACTGGAAGGAGCCGCAAGCCACCGCCGCCGTTCTGCGCGATGGCTGGTATTACTCCGGCGACGTCGTCCGCACCGACGCGGACGGCTTCTATTACGTCCTTGACCGCCGCAAGGAAATGATCAAGTACAAAGGCTTCCCCGTGGCCCCGGCCGAGGTCGAATCCGTCCTGCTCGAGCATCCTGCCGTGCGCGACTGCGGCGTGGTGGCGAAGCCCGACGCAGAGGCGGGCGAGATCCCGTGCGCTTTCGTAGTCGTCCGCGACGGCTACTCGCCGTCCGACGCGCTCGACAAACAGCTCCGCGATTTCGTTGCCGACCGCCTGGCCCACCACAAGCAGCCGCGGGAAGTACGCTTCGTGGAAGCAGTCCCGCGCACCCCATCGGGAAAGATTCTTCGCCGCGAATTGCGCAACACGTTTTCCCGGTAAAGCGAACACCAGTTCGTCACGCGGAATCCCTCACGCCCCCGGCACAATTTCCACCGCCTTATCATTCCGGAACGTCACACTCACCGGCTTGCCACCGTTCCCATAGTGCAGGGTTCTCGATCCGTAGTCCCCCGAACCCTGCGGAACTCCCAGCCCGAGCGCGAAGCCGGCCTGCAGTTCGTTCATCCCCGGACGAACTTCGTGGCTCGCAATCGCCTTCCAGACGTCCGCCGGCCAATGCTTGTAGAGCTCGTGCGGATCCTCGATGAAAAACATGTCATCGGAGTAGATCCTGTAATCGCCGGCCATCCCCGCTCCGATCGGCACCGCGTAGGGCTTCCCCTCCAACTCAAAGCGGGCGAGCACCTGGATGGATTCCTTCGAGTGGGGCGGCAGCTCCGCACCTGTGTCGATGATTTGCAGCTTTTGCAGCGGCCCGAGCGTCCCCGCCTCATGCTCAAAATCTGTTTTGCGGCGCGCCGGGTCATAAGGATAGTAAGTCGAGCTGTATCCGACCCTCACCCACACCGGCTGCTTGGTCAATTCCCGCGCCGACTTCAAATCATACGGATGCAGCTTCTTCGGCGTAACGTAGTAGTCCGCCTTCAGTGCCATTTCCTTCTTTGGCTGCTCGGCTTCTTTCCTCTCCTGGTACCGGTCATAGACGATATACGCGGCCCGTCCACCCGCCAGCACGATGGCGACGAGCAGAAAGATCTGCAGTTTTTTTCGCAACTCCGGATCCATCGCCATGATCTAAACTATATAGTTATGCCGATTACCCAGGAAGACGTCCTTAGCGCACTCAAGCAGTGCTACGACCCGGAGATCCCCGTCAACATCGTCGATCTCGGCCTCATCTACGACGTCCGCTTCGACCCTGTGCCCGAAGATCAGCAAGACGTCACCGTAGAGATGACCCTCACTGCCCAAGGTTGCCCCTCGCACGTCGAGATCAGCGGCCAGGTAAAATCGCGGCTCGAACAACTCCCCGGCGTCCGCAATGCCGCCGTCAACATCGTCTGGAGTCCGCCCTGGACCCCCGAGCGCCTCAGCCCCGACGCCCGCAAACAGCTCGGCATTGAGTGAAGGTCGCTATTCGCTGATCGTCGTTCGCTGTTGCTGGTCGTCGTTCGCCGTTCGCATTTCGCTCTGCGCAACGCTGTTGCAAGCATTCCCTTCTACAAAACTCAAGGGCGGTTGCGAAAAGCGAACGACGAATAGCGAACAGCCCTTTTCAGTTGGCTGCGAAGAGCGAACGACGATCAGCGAACCGCGACCTTCAGTATTCTTCCAACTCCTCCATCAATCGGCGTCCCCGCCGCTCCGCCAGCTCCCCGATCTTGCTGCCAAGCTTCATCGCAAGGTCGAGAAACCGCGTTCCCTGCCGAACATAGCTCGGAATCTCTTCTCGAATCCGCTCAAATTTCTCCGGATACTCCGACGCCAGAACCGCCAGCCCAACGCCGGCCACCAACACCCCCGCCGGGCGCTTCCCTTTCAGCATCAGGATGGTCGCCGCTCCCGCCGACCCCGCAATCACTGCCCGTTTCCAGTTCTCCATGTTTCTCCTCGAAAACCGCTCTCGCTCGAACCGCCTGGCTCTGGATTGTAAACCAGCATTCCCCCTTCGATGCTTTATACTGCCGCGTGCACTGCCCCGATATCTCGATGACTAAAACAATGCGCTCCCGCCCACTCCGCACCCTCGTTCTGCTCCTGAGCACAAGCGCACTAGCTTTCACCCAAACCAAGCCCCGCGCGCGTGATCTCGGCGTTCCTTTCGACGGCCAACCCGGACCGTTCAATGCCATCACCGACGTCAAAGGTGTGGAGGTCGGACACACCACGCTCATTTCCGGCAGCGGCAAGCTCAAGGTAGGCGAAGGCCCGGTGCGCACCGGCGTAACCGCCATTCTCCCTCGCGGCAAAGAGTCCAAGGACGCGGTCTTCGGCGGTTGGTTCACGCTCAATGGCAACGGCGAGATGACCGGTACCACCTGGGTCGAAGACTCCGGGTTCGTCGACGGCCCCATCATGATTACCAACACCCACAGCGTGGGCGTAGTCCGCGACGCTGTCATCGCCTGGAAGGTCAAACGCGGCCAGCCCGACATGGAAGGCTACTGGTGGTCGCTGCCCGTCGTCGCCGAGACCTGGGACGGCTATCTCAACGACATCAACGGATTCCACGTGAAGCCAGAGCACGTCTTCCACGCGCTCGATTCCGCGCACAGCGGCCCCGTCGAAGAAGGCAACGTTGGTGGCGGAACCGGAATGATCTGCAATGAGTTCAAAGGCGGGATCGGCACCGCTTCGCGCGTGCTCGATGCCAAGCAGGGCGGATATACCCTCGGCGTGCTCGTGCAATGCAACTACGGAGACCGCGACCAACTGCGCATTGCGGGAGTGCCGGTCGGCCGCGAAATCCCCGACCACCCCGTGTGGAAAGATGACACCGGCTCGATCATCATCGTCGTCGCCACCGACGCGCCGCTCATTCCCACCCAACTCAAGCGCGTAGCCCGCCGGGCCTCGCTCGCACTCGGGCGCCTCGGCAGCTACTCCGGCGACGGTTCCGGCGACATCTTCATCGCTTTCTCAACCGCGAATGCGGGCGCAGCCAACCCGAAGGGCATCCGCGATTTGAAAATGCTCCCCAACGACCAGTTCAATCCCATCTTCCTCGCCACCGTACAAGCCACCGAAGAAGCCGTCATCAACGCCATGATCGCCGCCGAAACCATGACCGGCGTCAACGACCGCACGGTCATCGCCCTGCCCCACGACAAACTCCGCGAGGTCCTGAAAAAGTACAACCGTCTGGCCAAGTAGGACAGCCGCCCTCGGAAGCCGTGCCCCAATCGTACTGGGATAGCTCGGCTTCAGCCGCCGAGGTGAGCTTTCCTCACCGCTGCGATTGACCCTTGACCCGCACCGCGCAAGACATACGCTAAATCCCTAATTCCGAAAGACCCCGGGGGAGGGGGTAGTAGGCCAACTCAGAGCTTCCAAGTCCACCTTTTTTCCGCGACCTGCACCATCTTGCAACTTCCCCGCACTTTCTAGGGACAAGTCCTTACATTGCTGCAGTCGGTAAATGGCAGCGCGCATGCTCTCTAGTAGGACGGAGTTGTAAGGATTGTCCGACCCGATTACTTAGGTAACTGCGAGCCGGACGATCCGGAAACAAACCATCCCCCTGCCCGCCGTAAGGCGCGCATCAATTCCAACAAAGGATTCTTGAAGACTATGGGATGCCGTCGCCAGCCCCGCCTACCGATGACCCTCACCGCCAGCCTTTGTGGCATGGACGTCAAGGGCCGCGCCTTCCTGGAACGTGTCCGAATAACCAACCTGAGCCGCGACGGAGCGCTGCTCGAAGAAGTGAATTCCGCCGTCAAGCTAGGCGACCTGGTCACGTTGCGCTGCGACGAGACGACGCGGCGCTTTCGAGTCATTTGGGCAGAGCCAGGTTCCGGCGAAGGACGACAGGTTGGACTGGCAGGTATTGGCCCGGTCCCAACCACCGCGGAGTGCTGGCTCCCGGCTTCCGGCTCCGACGAATTTGTCCGCCCGCGCGTGAGCATCCGCAGGGAGAGTTCGCGCTACGAGTGCGAGATCGCGGTTGAGCTGAGGATGCGGGACGTGGCCACTCCGCTGTGGGTAACAGCCAGCGACATCAGCGAAGCGGGCTGCTGCGTCCAGGTGCCGCACGCAATGGAGCCGAACACGGAAATGAGCATCGCCCTCTGGCTGGACGGAGAGCGAGTCTGGATGCAGGGCAAGGTCACGCACAGCCTCTACGGATGCGGCACCGGCATCGAGTTCACAAAAATCGACCGGGTCGCCTTGTTAAGGATCGCCAACGTCCTCGCCAACAGCGAGACCGAAGTTTCCGACCGCCGCGCGAGCGCCGTCGAGCAGAATCCGCTGTACGCGGCCTATTCCGCGACGTCGTAGTTTTGGGTGGCGTAGCCCTTCAGGTTTTTGGGTACGCGGTCCGCTTCGGGTTTGGGTGGCGCAGCGCTTCAGCGCTGCGATAAGTCGCCTCTTAAATTGCGGCTTTTAGCCTGAGGTTAGTCCTTCACCGCCTTGTCGGTGATCTCGAGACCTTTGTCGATGATCGCGAAGGCCTCTCGCAACTGCTGCTCGTTGATGCACAGCGGCGGATTGGTATAGAAAGTATTCCAACGCACCAGCGTGTAAAGCCCATTCTCACGGAAGAATTTCCCGAGCGTGGCCATTTCATCCGACGTCCCGTTGAATGGCGCCATCGGCTGTAGTGTCTTGCGGCTTCGGACTAGCTCAACGATGCCGAACAGTCCGATTGAGCGCACCGCACCGGCCGACGGATGTTTCGCCTGCAACCGTGCTCCCAGATCTTTCATGATCGCGCCCATTTTCCGCGCGTTCTCGATCAGGTTATCTTCTTCGTACACGCGAATAGTCGCGAGCGCGGCAGCGCATCCCATCGGATGTGAGTTGTAAGTCAGACCTCCATAGAAGACCTTATCCTGGAAGTGCTGCGCGATGTGGTGACGCATACCGACCGCGCCGAGCGGTAAGTAACTCGAAGTAAGTCCTTTCGCCATCGAGATCAGATCAGGGACAACTTTCCAGTGGTCAACGGCAAACCACTCGCCCGTTCGGCCAAATCCCGCCATAACTTCGTCGGCGATCATGAGAATGCCGTATTTGTCACAGAGCTGGCGCACACCCTGCAGGTATCCGTCAGGCGGAACGAGAATGCCGTTGGTACCAACAACCGTCTCGAGGATGAATGCCGCAATCGTGTGCGGGCCTTCGAGTTGCATAGTCTCCTCGATCATCGTGAGCGAGGTTTCGGCCGAGTCCCATCCGCGCTCGATGCCGTGATACGGATCAAGCACGCGCACGACGCCTGGAATACCCGGCTCCGCGGCCCATCTACGAGGATCGCCAGTCAGACTGATCGCGCCCGCGGTCGCGCCATGATAGGAGCGATAGCGCGCCATGATCTTGTGGCGTCCCGTGAAGGAGCGCGCGATCTTGATGGCGTTCTCGTTCGCTTCGGCGCCACCGTTGGTGAAGAAGAACGTATCAATGTCGCCAGGCGTGATCTCGGCGAGCTTCGCTCCCAGGCGCGCGCGCGGTTCCGTCGCCATGAAAGGGTTGGCGTAGGCGAGCGTCTGCGCCTGCTCGTAAATGGCCTGGATGACGCGCTCGTCGCCGTGTCCGATGTTGACGGACATGAGCTGGCTGTTGAAGTCAATGAAGCGCTTCCCTTCCGGAGTCCAGAAGTGAATGCCCTTCGCGCGTGCGACCGGAATGGGATCGACCTTCGCCTGCGCCGACCACTCGAAGAGCGTGTGCTTCTTGGTTAGATCGACGATTTCCTGGCCGGTCATGGTGGGGGTTGCAGTTGCGGTGGTCATAAGGATTCCCTTAAATGAAAAAGTTGCCAAACTATGCTCGGCCTGGACGGGCGAGGGTACCCGTCCCTACACCAGCCTCGGCTACGCTTGCTAGCGCCGCTTCGAGCACGTCCATGGCTTCGTCCATTTGCGAGTCGGTGACGACCAGCGGCATCAGCAGTCGAATAACATTGCCGTAGGACCCGGCAGTGATCGTCACCAGGCCATGCTCGTAGCAGTATTGTGACACTTGTTTGGTTTCTTCGTCTGCGGGCTGGCGCGTCGTCTTCGAGCGCACGAGCTCGAGTGCTTGCATGGCGCCGAGTCCGCGGACTTCGCCGATGAGTTCCCACTGCGACTGCCACTTCGCCGCCCGCTTGCGAAAGCGTTCGCCCAGAACGTTGGCGCGGGCGCAAAGGTTTTCTTTTTCAATGATGTCAAACACGGCAAGGGCGGCTTCGCAGGCCGCCGGGTTGCCGCTGAACGTTCCGCCGAGCTGGCCGGAAGCGGGCGTGTCCATGATTTCGGCGCGTCCCGTAACTGCCGCCATGGGTAAGCCGCCGGTCAGCGACTTCGCCATACAGATCAGATCGGGTTCCAGTCCTAGCCGTTCGCAAGCGAACAAAACGCCGGTGCGGGCGAAGCCGGTTTGGACTTCGTCGGAGATCAGGAGAATGCCGTACTTGCGGCAGATCTCGGAGAGGATTGGGAAGAACTCGGGCGGCGGCGTGACGAAGCCACCTTCACCAAGGATCGGCTCGACGATCACGGCTGCGACGGACTCGGCGGCAACTACGCGCTTGAACGTGTCTTCGATGTGCTTCGCGCAGTGCACTTCGCACGACGGATACTTCAACGAATACGAGCAGCGGTAGCAATATGCGTAAGGAATGCGATAAACGTCGCTTGGGAACGGCTCGAATCCGGCTTTGTACGGATGCGTCTTGCTGGTGACGGCCATGGCCATGTAAGTGCGGCCGTGAAAGGCGTCTTCAAAGCTGATGATGGCGGGACGTTTGGTGTAGCTGCGTGCGATTTTGATGGCGTTTTCGGTGGCCTCGGCGCCAGTGTTGACGAGGAGAGTCTTCTTGGGAAATTTGCCCGGAGTGAGCGCGTTCAGTTTCTCGCAGACCGCGACGTAACTCTCGTAGGGCAGCACGTTGAAGCTGGTGTGCAGGAAGCGGTCGAGCTGTCGGCGCACGGCTTCGACTACGGCGGGGGCGCGGTGTCCTGTATTGAGACAGCCGATGCCGCCGGCGAAATCAATCAGGCGATTGCCGTCCACATCTTCGACGACCGCCCCTTCGGCCTTGGCAACGAAGACGGGCGTGGCGTGATAGGCCGCCTGCACGACCGCGGCGTTGCGGCGTTTCATCAGCGCTTGCGAGCGCGGTCCGGGAATTGGGGTGCGGAGTTGAATGGTAGACATGGCAGTTCTCAGTTCTCGGTTCTCAGTTGTCAGTTCTCGGCCGACCGCTGCCTGGATTTGATCGGTCCTACTGAGAACTAAGCACTGAGAACTGGTTTTCAATACCAGCCGATCGGAGCTTCGTTCAAATTGATGTGGACCTGCTTGGTTTCGAGATATTCCTCGATGCCCCAAGGCCCGAGTTCGCGGCCGAAGCCAGACTGCTTGTAGCCGCCCCACGGTGCTTCCACATAGGTCGGCTGCATGTGATTCACCCATACGATGCCGGCACGCAGCGATTTCACCGTGCGCATGGCTTTGAAAATATCACGCGTCCAGACGGCAGCGGCCAGGCCGTAGGGAGAATCGTTGGCGATCTTCAGCGCGTCTTTCTCGTCGTCGAAGGGGATCACGGCGGCGACAGGGCCAAAGATTTCTTCGCGCGCGATGCGGGCATTGTTATCCACGTCGTAGAAGATCGTCGGCTGCACGTAATAGCCTTTGGCGAACTTGTCGGCCTTTCCGCCTCCGGAAGCGAGTTTGGCCTCCTTCTTCCCGATCTCAAGATAGGAGAGCACGCGGTCGTATTGTTCTTTGCTGACGAGCGCACCCATCTTCGTCTCACGCTCCAGCGGCGGACCGAGCTTGATGTTCTTGGCCTTCTCCGCCATGGCATCAACGAATTTCTTGTAAATGGACTTCTGCACCAGGATGCGGCTGCCGGCGGAACAGACTTCGCCCTGATTGATGAAAACTCCGAAGAGCGCGCCGTCAATCGCGGCTTCGAAGTCGGCGTCGGCGAAGAAGATGTTGGGCGACTTGCCGCCGAGCTCAAGGGTCACGCGCTTCACGGTATTGGCAGCGGCTTTCACGATGATCTTGCCGACCGCGGCGGAGCCGGTGAAGGCAATCTTGTTTACGTCGGGGTGCTCAACGAGCGGTGCGCCGCAGGTTTCGCCGAATCCAGTGATGACGTTGACCACGCCTTTTGGCAGACCGACTTCGTCGAACCAATTCGCCAGTTCGAGCGCCGTGAGCGGCGTTTGTTCCGCCGGTTTCAGTACACACGTACAGCCCGCGGCAATTGCCGGCGCGAGTTTCCACGCCCCCATCAGCAATGGATAGTTCCAGGGAATGATCTGTCCAGCGACCCCTACCGGCTCTTTCAGCGACAGACTCATGGCGTTGTCTGGAACGGGATTTACGTAGCCGACAACCTTGGTCGCGAGGCCGCCGTAGTATTCGAAGCAGGTGGCCACGTCGGTGATGTCGTATTCGGCTTCGACGATCGGCTTGCCGGTGTTGCGGCATTCGAGTTCGGCGAGCGCGGGCAGGTTCTGGCGGACCTTGTCGGCCAGGCGGAAGAGCACGCGTCCGCGCTCCTGTGCAGTGGTCGTGGCCCAGGGGCCTTCTTCGAAGGCAGCCTTGGCGGCGGCGACGGCGCGGTTTACGTCGTCGGCGTTGGCGTCGGGAACCTGGGCGATGACTTCTTCGGTTGACGGATCGTAGACGGGGAAGGTCTTGTTCGTCTTGCTCGCAACCCATTCGCCGTTGATGAACATTGAGTATGTTTTGACGTCGGTTTTGACTCCACCGGGCATAAGGACCTCCTGCTTTAGCTCGGGGGCTAAAGCCCCAACTCATTCATGCGACTGATCGCAGCCCTAAAGCGCTGCGCCACCCAAAATCTTAGCGACACCGCTCTACCATTGTTCGTCGAGCTGCGCTCGAGGGACAGCCGAGGCGGCTGTCCCTACGTGGGTCTTGCCACTTCTACGTTTTCCACCTGCGCCGCGGCTGGTGTTTTCAGACGGCCGTACCCGTAGAAGAAAAATACCGCCAACGCGATGAAACCCAGCGTTATTCCGAACATGCTGACTTCGTACTTCCATAGTGACGTAATCTGCTTCGCGGGGAAGAACGCTACGATGATTGCCAGGGTCGTGGTCACCAGGCCGGCAACGCCAGCGAACATCAAGGTTCCCCGGCTGTAGCGTCCGCCCTCCAGAGAGCCGCGCCAGGCAAACTTCACCAATGCGGCGAAGACGTAGAGAAACGGTATCAGCTGCAATACAACCGCGGCGGAAAGCATTTTCTGAAACGCTTCCTGCACCCCGCCAGACAGAGTGAAGTTGAGGACGATCAAGATGAGCGAGACGATCCCCTGCACGACCAATGCTACGTGCGGCGTCGAGTACTTGGGATGAACCCTTCCCATCGCTGCAGGCATGTAGGAATCGAGGCCGGCGACGAATGGGATGCGCGCCGAGCCGCCCATCCACGCGGAACCGATGCCGGCGATCGAGAGGCTGAGCATGACCGCGAAGGGAGCGATGATCCACCCCACACCGACTTTGCCAGCCATCTGGTTGACACCCTGCACGATGCCCTGGAGCACGCTGATATCGTTTTTGCCGATCGCAACCAGAAGAGTCAGCGTTGCGCCGACGTACAGCGCGCCCGAGATCAGGCCTCCCCACGCGACGGCACCAGGCAGTGTCTTTTGTGGATCGCGGATCTCATCGCCCATCACCGAGGCAAGTTCCAGTCCGACCAAGCCGAAGCAAATTACGCCGAATGAATTCAGAACAAACTTGGGATCGGCGGGAATGTGAAAATCTGCCGCTGTGACAGGAGTGCCGAAGCGCGACCAGACGGTCAGGCCCAAGCTGATCAGGACGGCAGCGGCCACAAATGTTCCGATGGCTCCCACATTGTTCAACCACTTGCCCACCCCCAGGCCGATGATGTTGAGCAACGTCAGGAACGCCAGCAGAGCGACCGATGCCACCATGGCGAAGGTCTTGTCGTCGGCAAGGGCGGCGTGGCCCGGGCCCAGCGCAAACACCGAGACGCCAACGAAATACAGCATCACCGTCGGCACGTAGAGCATGTTGTTCGTCCAATAGCACCAGCCAGAGAGGAAGCCGTGGAAGTCGCCGAAGACTTCTTTCGCCCACAGGTACACGCCGCCTTCGCCGGGATAGCGATGGGCAAGCTCGATGACAGCGATTCCTTGCGGCCAGAAAAAAAGCAACAACGCGATGAGCCAGAGCCACACGGTTACGCCACCGTTGGCGGCGATAGACGGGACGACGTTGAGGTTGAAGACGGCAACGACGAAGAGCAATACCAGGTCCCAGCGTCCGAGGACGCGCTTGAGGTGGGGCTGATTGTCGTCGGTGCGGCTGGACAAAGTCACTCCAAGACTTGCTGGCCCATGTGGAGCCGGGTCTTCGACCCGGGACCAGGTCAAAGACCCGGGCCTACACAACAATTAGTGTGCTGCTACTGCGCCTAACCGCTCTTGCTGGGCTGCGGCCAGCGAATCAGCGACGTCGCCGAAGGCAGCCAGATGCTTATCGATATCGGCCTCAGTGTGCTGGACGGAGATGGTCCATTGCTCGTCCCACCAGTAGGGCTGGCACATCACGCCGCGGTTCACCATCCCGAACCAGTAGTGCCGCCACAGGTCAACATCAATTGGCAGCCAGTCGCGGTAGTTGCGAATTTCCTGCGGGTAGAGCATGAGGGCGCCGTTCACGCCTGCGCTGGCTATGTAGGCCTGCAGTCCAACTTTGGCGACGGTCTTCTTGTATCCGTCCGTCAGGTTCTTGCTCAGCTTGTCCACGTGCGCGTAGTTCGTGCGAGTCAGAACCTCGCGGAACGTGGCCAAACCGGCGGCCATCGAGACCGGGTTGGTGTTGTAGGTGCCGCCATGGAAGACCTTGTGGTCGGAGATCAGATCCATGACGCGCTTGTGCGTGCCGAAGGCGGCCAGGGGGAATCCGCCGCCGATCGACTTCGCCAGGCAGATCATGTCCGGGATCACGCCGAAGTATTCCGAGGCGCCGCCCCAGCAGAGTTTGGCGCCGGTTTTCACTTCGTCAAAGATCAGCAGCGCGCCGTGCTTTTCGCAAAGCTGGCGCAGTCCTTCGAGAAATCCCTTCTGCGGCATGCAAAGGCCGACATTCATCATGATCGGCTCGAGGATGATGGCAGCGATCTCCCCGGGATTCTCTTTGAAGCGGTGCTCGACGGTCTCGAGATCGTTGAAGGTTGCGATCAAAACATTGGCGATGCTCGCCTTCGGCACGCCTAACCCGCCGGAGACTGGCTTCGGATTCTTAATGTCGCCGAAGTCATCCTTGGGCGGATGCGGCTTGACGCTCACCAAAGCCGAGTCGTGCAGGCCGTGATAGCCGCCTTCGAATTTGATGATCTTGTCGCGTCCGGTGGCAGCGCGGGCCAGCCGGATGCTGTGCATGGTGGCTTCGGTGCCACTGTTGCCGAAGCGGCACATTTCTACCGGGAAGCGGTTGCAGATTTCTTCCGCCAGTTCCCATTCCATGTTGTGCGGCATGCCGAGCATGGTGCCGGTCGAGAGGCGCTTTTCGACTGCCTTCATCACCGCCGGATGGCAATGGCCCGCCATGAGCGCGCCGAAACAGAGATTGTGGTCGAGATACTCGTTGCCGTCGAGGTCGCGAAAATGGCTGCCTTGCGCGTCCTGTACGAAGATTGGATAAGGATCGTAAGCACGGTAGTTGCTGGCTACGCCCAGGGGCAGACGCTTCAGGTTTTTCTTGTGCGCCTCGGCGGACTTCGGGGTACGACGCTCGAAGGTCTCGAGCTCTTTTTGCAGTGCGGGGTACATCGTGTCTCCAGTTAGGACTCAGGCCGCAGGGCCATTAGATTGGGCCCGGGCGGCGGGGCCGCCCGGGGATACCTCTATTCTAGAACGCAAACTTCAATGCGAACTGAATGTAGCGAGCGTCGCGCGTATGCTTGACCCGGCCGAAGTCCGCTCCATCACTGATATTGCCATCCGGGTTTTGGAATTGGGTATGGTTAAAGATATTGAAGAACTCAGAGCGAAATTCGAAGTGCTTGCCCTCTCCCACCGTGAAAATCTTCTGAACCGAAAAGTCGAAGTTGTCGATTCCGGGTCCGCAGCATAGGGTACGCGGCGAATTACCCAACAACTGCAAGGGTGTCGAGTCTGCACTCTGCTCTGGCAAAGCGAACGAATTCGGATCGAAGGCGTAACCGCCGTGGTTTCTCGGATCAAACGTATGGAAAGGCGCAACCAGATCCGGCTTGCCGGGCAGTTCAAAGTCAAAGCTGTTCATTAGTTCCGAGTCGTTGCTCGACTCAATGCGCACCGGGAAGCCGCTCTGGAAGCTGGTGATACCGGATACTGCCCACCCGTTCAGGATCTTACCCTTGGCTCCCTGATACTTGGGAACGGGCAGTTCCCAGAGGTAACTCAAGACGACGCGGTGCCGTGCATCGTACAGCGAGAGAGAACGATTGCAGCGATTGCAGATCGGCTTCAGGATGTTTTCGAAGCTCGAGGCATTGTCAATTGATTTGCTCCAGGTGTATGCGACCTCGAACTGAAGTCCGTGAGTGAGGCGCTTTTCGAGAGAAACCTGCAGCGAGTTGTAGTTCGAGTTGGCGACAGTATCTTGGGCGAAGATGCTGGAAAACACAGGGACGCTGTCGGCAGGGCATCCGTTCCCGGAGAAAGGATCACAGCTCGGAGAAGAATATTTCCTAAGTCCAACCAGGGTAATGGGCGTTGGATTGGGTCCCGTCACTACCGCCTGTGAGCCGTACGGCATGTGCAGCGTCACTCCCGCAGGAATCTCTCCGGCAGCGATCGAATAAGAGCTATCCGCAAAGAACGGGCCGCAGGCCAGGTTGCTGTCCCCGGTGAGATCCGAAATGTTCTGTAGATCGATACAAGTCTGCGGGTTCCCGAAGTTGATGTCGTGTGTCGCCAGCAGACGGTGCCCCTGCGTGCCCACGTAGCCTACCGAGAGCACCGTGTCTCTGAATAGTTCACGGGTGATCCCAAAGTTGTACTGGACGCTGTACTGGGAGCGCATCTTGGGCTCCAACTCTCCGAACAACAGAATGGGACGGAATGCCGACCAATCAATATTGGTGCCGGGTGGCGGGGTCAGGATCCCATTGAAGGGGTTCGGGGTCAGAGTGCCACCCTGTCCGACAAACGGCGTGTTGAACAAGCCTTCGGAGATCAGGGAACTGCCTCCGAAGGGGGGTTCCGCCTGGAACTGCTCCAGGACTAACTGTTCGATGGGGTTGTAGAACAAGCCCCAGCCGCCCCGGACGGTGGTTTTGCCATTCTTCCAGGGATCCCAGGCAATGCCGATGCGAGGAGCCCATGAGTTGTAATAGGACTGCGTGAGACCTCGAGGAACACCTTTGTCTCCGGGGACCACTAGCCCCAGGGGAAAAACAGCGTTTGCGGGACCGGTGGGACTACAGTCGTTGCTTCCATAAACGCCGATGAGCGGGTTGTCAGCTGCGAGTTGACAAGGAAAAGTGGTGGTTGCCTGTCCGGGCCGGAAGGTCTGGTAACGCTTGCCGGCGTCGTAGATTGGCTGATTGAACTCCCAGCGCAAGCCGTAGTTCAGGGTCAGGTTGGGACGAATCTTCCAGCTGTCCTGAGCAAACAGGAAGACCGATTTCCCGCGCACGTCCTCGGTTTGCGCCGAACCCTGCAGGTAGGAATCCGGAAGACCGAAGAGATAGTTTGGAAAAAGATTCTGATTACCATTCGCGTCGAGAGCGATGGGATCGTTGAGGCCGCCGCCAAAGTAGCTGTAATCGCCACTGACGTCGAAGAACAGCGTTTGCAGGAAGCGCTGATCTCGCAAATCCACTCCAAATTTGGTGGTGTGATTCCCAATCACCTTGGTGATGTTGTCGCTGATCTGGTAGGAGTTGCCAATCTGCGGTAGTTCGCCTTCAAAGTTGTTGCCAATCGTAAAGCCGCCGGAAATGCCGATAAACGGAACTCCTTCGCGGTTCGGGCCTAGATTGGGCGTAATGCCGTACTTAGGGTTGCTCGTATCGAGGAAGTTGGCAGCGAAAGCATTCGGCGTGTCGGTAACACCATTAAAGCAGTTCGCAACTCCGACGGAATTGCATGAGTCCGTCACGTTGTTGGTGCGTTGCGGATGCAGGAACGTACCTTGGGCCTCGCGGAAGTAGGTCAACCGGAGTTCGTTCACAGTACTGGGATTGATGGTCCACGTGTGAGAGAGATTGATCTGTTGCGTGCGGAACGCATTGTTATTGCCAAATCCCTGCAAGATGTTGGCCGTGGGCGCTTGGAATCTGGTAAACGGTTGAGCATCGGTAGAGTCGTTGAAGTAATAATAGAGACTCAGGTTCTGCTTCGCATTAATGCTGTGATCGAACTTGAATGAAAACTGATTCCCGTGAGTCTTGTCATTGGGAATGGAGCGGAACGTCGGATCCACATTTGGATCAAGATTCTGGCAGCCCGGATCGGCATTGGGGCAAGGAACAAACCGATTCATGATATCGACAGCGACCGGATCAAAGCAGGAAACCGGGACCTGGTTACCCGGAAAGAGATCGGAGTAGTTGGGAGTCGCCGTGGCGTCGACGCCGCAGCGCTCCTGCAAGATACCCGCAACTAGCGGGTCGCTGACAGCACCATTGAACGGTGATGCCGAGAAGTCTCCATTTCGCTGGGCGGCGGTAGGAACGGTCACGGGGTCTGACGAAATACCGTGGACAATGCGGCGGCCCTCATAAGATGCAAAGAAGAACGTCCGATCCTTGACGATAGGCCCGCCAAAGGTTCCGCCGAACTGGTTCTGCTTGTCGTCGGGGCGGCGAAGGTCCAAGTAGCCCTTCGAATTAAACATCTGGTTCCGCAGGAACTCATACACGCTTCCATGCCAGCTATTGGTTCCAGACTTGGTGACCACATTGATGACCGCGCCGGAGTTGCGCCCATACTCCGCATCGAAAGTATTTGAGAGAACGCGGAATTCGGCGATGCTGTCTGGGCTGGGCTGAACCGCAGGGGAGTTAACGAAAAGATCGTTGCCGTCACCACCGTTTACGCTGAAGTTGTTGGAGCGGCTGCGGCCACCATTCACCGAAACCCCGCCCGCCGTATTGCTGCCATAGAAGAGGTCGGACCCACCTACGCCTTGTACTCCAGGTTGCAGCTGCAACAACGCATAAGTATCGCGCGAGTTGAGTGGCAAGTTCGAAACCTGGTGCGCGTCCATGATCGCGCCCAGCTGCGTGCTGGTCGTATCTACCAACGGCGCTTCGGAGGTCACTTCGACGACCTCTTTGGTCTGGCCGATCTGCAATACCGAGTTGAGGGTCACTACCTGGTTGAGGTCAACATTCACAGCGCGCTGCAGGTTCTTCTTGAAACCCGTAAGATCGAACTCCATGCGGTACGTGCCAACGGACACCTGGGGAAACACATAGTCGCCACTGCTATTTGTGTTGGTACTCGAACTCACTCCGGTCGCTTCGTTGGTGAGCGTGACTTTGACGTTCGCCAGCACGGCTCCGGTGGGGTCGGCGACCCGGCCCAGAATGCGGCCGCCGGTGCTTTGCGCGGAGACCAGGGTGGAACAGCCCAGGCAGAGGCCCACAACGGCGAGCCACCGCGTCATCCAAATCGTTTTTGACGACGGCATGGGACAGATCCTCCAGACCCGAGAGGGGGGATTTTCATTAGAGCCGAATTCGGCTTGCGGGAACAGCAAACCTTGCTATAATCGCGCAAGGTTATTGATTCCGCGGGCGTCTGTCAAGCGGAAAATTTCCCTGCATTCGCGCCGAAAAATCGAATCCAAAGCCATGTCCAGCGAAGCCAACTCATACTTGAAAATCGGCGACGTGGCGCGGCTGGTGGGGGTCTCTCCTTCGGCGATTCGCGGCTGGGAGAGCCTGGGCCTGACGCGTCCGCGGCGCACCGAAAGCCGCTACCGCCTTTACAGCCAGGAAGACGTCCGGCAACTGAAGAAGGCCCGCTACCTGCGCAAGGTCCGCGGGCTGAACGCGCCCGCGATCGTGCAAATGCTGAAACGCGAGGGCGTGATCCGTCCCCCCAGCGACGGCGCCGCTAGCGCCATCGGCCCGCGGCTACGGCAGTTGCGCAGCAAACGCGGTCTCGGCTTGGCGGAAGTGGCCAAGGCAGTTGGAATTTCCGTGGGCTTTCTGAGCGCGCTCGAGCGCTCCCAGATGAGCGCTTCCGTGGGCACGCTGCGCAAGCTGGCGCGCTTCTATCGCACCAACATCCTTGATTTTTTTGATCCGACGGAACCCAATACCCGGCTGGTGCGTCCGGAAAAACGTAAGGTGCTGGAGGCGGGCCCGGGCGTACGCATGGAACTGCTGGCCTGGGGCAATACCGTGATGGAGCCGCACCTGTTCCGGATCGCGCCGCAGGCGGGCAGCGGCGAATCGTACGCGCACGAAGGAGAGGAGTTTCTGTTCCTGCTGCGCGGGGAATTGAAGATTGCGCTGGCCGGCGAGGAGTATTCTCTGAAACGCGGCGACAGCTTTTATTTCGAGAGCGCCACTCCGCATCACTGGAAAAATCCGGGGCGAAGTGAAACCTGGGTGCTGTGGATCAACACGCCACCGACATTCTGATTGCGACCAACAACTATGCGCTTCCCCGGCCTTTGGTTCCGCCTCTCATTCCTCGCTCTCGTCTGGACTACGCTCCTGATCGCGGCGGACGCACCTTCCCCGCCTGCCGATGTCATCCTGACCAATGCCCGCATCTACACGGTCAACCCGCGGCAGGAGTGGGCGGAGGCAATCGCCGTCCGGGGAGACAAGATTCTTGCCGTCGGGGAAAGGGCGAAGATGGAGGCCTACCGCGGCAAGGCCACGAAGGTCATTGACGCGCAGGGCCGACTCGTTCTTCCGGGCTTCACCGACTGCCACATCCACTTCCTGGATGGGTCGCTGAGCCTGCTGCAAGTCAATCTCGACGATGCCAGCACGGTGGCTGAAGTTCAGCAGCGGGTCAAGGAGTACGCGCGGGCTCACCCTGAACTGGTCTGGGTGGAGGGCCGCGGGTGGAACTACACTCTCTTCCCACCCTCCGGACTGCCGGACAAGAAGTATCTCGACGAGATCATTCCGGACCGGCCGGTGTACCTGGAAGGCTTTGACGGCCACACCTGGTGGGCAAACAGCAAAGCGCTGCAACTAGCCGGCATCACCAAGGCGACGCCCGATCCGGCGGGCGGCTCGTTCGTGCGCGATCCCAAGACCGGCGAACCGACCGGCGCAGTTAAGGAAGACGCCGCCGATGAAGTAGTCCGCCACGCCATTCCCCGGCCGAGCAAGCAAGAACTGGTGGCGGCTCTGCGTCGCGGAATGCTGGAAGCCAATCGCGTGGGACTGGTGCGAGCGATCAGCACCGATGGCGTGCACGTTGAGGGCGGGGATTTTGAGATTCTGGACGTATACGACGAATTGCGGCGCGCCGGTCAGCTGACCGTGCGCTTCGATGTGTCGATGCGTATTCAGCCACCGGCGCTCGAGCCGGCGAAGGTGCGGCGCATCGAGAATGCGCGCCAGCGCTACCACGACGATTGGCTGGCGGCGGGCAAGGCCAAGTTTTTTGTGGATGGCGTGATTGAAACGCATACCGCTGCGATGCTCGCGCCTTACTCGGATGATCCGTCGCAGTCCGGACATCTGCTCTGGGATCCGGACAAATACGTGCGGGCGGTCGAGGAACTGGACGCGCATGGGATTCAGGTCTTTTCCCATGCGATTGGCGATCGGGCGATCCGCCTTGCACTCGACGCCTACGAAAACGCGCAGAATGTGAATCACACATCTGATCGCCGGCACCGCATCGAGCACATTGAAGACCCCGCGCCGACCGATCTTCCACGCTTCGGGAAACTGGGGGTGATCGCCAGTTTTCAACCACTCCACGCTTACCCGAATGACGACACTTTGAAGGTGTGGGCGGGCAACATTGGCCCCGAGCGCGCCCAACGCGGCTGGCCCTGGCGCACCGTTGAGAATGGTGGCGGAGTGCTTGCCTTCGGCAGCGACTGGCCGATCGTCACGCAGAATCCCTGGCCGGGCGTGCAGAACGCGCTGACGCGGCAGACCACCGAGGGCGAGCCTCCGGGAGGCTGGATCCCCAAGGAGCGCATTCCACTGGCGGACGCGATCCGCGCGTACACTCTGGGCGCGGCCTTCGCCGGCCACCGCGAGAAGACCGAGGGCTCGCTCGAACCGGGTAAGCTCGCGGACTTGATTGTGCTTTCGCAGGACCTGTTTCAGATTGAGCCGCCCGAGATCGGCAAAACGGAAGTCTTGCTGACGATGGTCGGAGGCAAAGTGGTGTATCAATCGGCCGCCTGGCCGACTGCTAGCAAGACGGAGGCAAAGTGAAGATCCGGCGATTGCTCATGATGGCGCCGCTTGCGGCGACTGTTCTGCTGCTGGGATCGTGCGCGAAGAAAACGCCCACGCTGCCTTAATCGAGGTTGCTCTCGGCTTGCAGCGGCACGCCCAAGTGAGCGAGGTGAGCGTCGCCTGCGGGCGCATCGAGGCGATCGTACGGCCGAAACAGGACGGCATAAAACATGCCAGTGGCAAACACGACCAGCGTGCCGACAATCATTCCGTAGTTGCGATACCAGGGATCCTGAGGCGTGCGCGGCCACACCATATTGATGATGGCCAGGACACCATAGGTGAGCGCCGCCAGGTTCACCGCCCACGCCCAGACGCCCAAACGAAACTCACCGCTTGGTTTCCAGCCCTTCGCGCGTGCGATCAGGGCTCCCAAAACAATCATCTGGAAAGCGACGTAGATTCCGGCAGATCCAAACACGATAATGGTCTTGATCATTTCCTCCAGAAACAAGCCTGCAATCGCAATGAACGCCGGTACAGTGCCGGCAACCAGCAGGGCGATGACCGGAACTCGAGTGCGTTGGGAAAGCGTGCTGAGCTGAGCGCTGCCAAAGATCATGCGGTCGCGGCCATAGCTGTACAACAGGCGGCTGGTAGCCGCCTCCAGACTGATGAGGCAGGAAAGGAATGAAACCATGACGACCGCAATGACGGCCCGCAGCCCGACCGCGCCCACGGCCGCGCGCAGGGTGGTTGTCACTGGATCCGTATCCTGGCCGGACAGCACGGCGCTCAAATCGGGCACCGCCAAAACCAGAGCCAGGCAAACCAGCATGGCGGCGAAGCCACCGATATAGATGGTCATGCGCATGGCCTTGGGAATGGCGCGGCTGGCGTCCGGGGTTTCCTCGGCGACGTCCCCGCAGGCTTCAAAGCCGTAGTAGCAGAACATGGCGGCGACGCTCGATGCCAGGAACGCGGGTAAGTAATGCCCATTGCTGCCGAGGCCGAAACTCTGAAACAGAACCCCGAAGCTCTGGTGACGGGCCGCGACGAGCAGATAGCTCCCAACCACGACCGCGCCCAGCAATTCGCAAATGAATCCGAACATGGCGACCCGCGCCAGAAGCTTGGTGCCGCTGACGTTCAGAGCAGTCGTCACGACGATCATGGCCACCGCGATCGCGACTAGCCCAACCTGTCCTACCTGGACGCCGAAGAGCTGGGCCATGTAAGGAGCTCCTCCCACGGCCACTGCGGCAATCGTGGTACACAAGGCCCACAGGTAGACCCACCCTGCCATCCATGCCCAACGCTTTCCTACCAGCCGCCGGGCCCAGGGATAAAGACCGCCAGCAATAGGAAACTGGGAGACAATCTCTCCGAACACCAAGGCCACCAACAGCTGTCCCAACCCGACAAACAAATAGCTCCAGAACATGGGCGGACCGCCGGTGGCGATAGCAAATGCGAAAACGGTGTAAACGCCGACTACCGGCGACAAGTAAGTGAAGCCGAGCGCAAAGTTCGACCACAGGCTCATGGAGCGATCAAACTTGGAGTCATAGCCGAGGGCTTCGAGCTGAGCGTTGTCTCGCTCTGCGGTAGTTGGGTTTGGTGTCATAAGGATCCTATTCGGACTCAAGGGCCGAAGAATTCCGGGGAGTCGCCTGCGATTCTGCGTTACTTGGCATCGCTTGGAGGGGGCAACAGCCCGACCTGGCGCATGATTGTAGCCGAATCGTAGAAATCGAGGTTGCGCGATATTTTGCCATCGCGCATGTCGATCACGCTCACGCCTCGGACAGAAAACTTCTTCCCCGTCTTGAACACGTCCTTGTCGGTACCACTAAACATCCATTCGATGGTTCCGTGGCCGCCGTGGATATTGGCGCGGAGTAGCTTGAGTTCGAGATCGGGGACGCCCTCAAATTCAGACGCCGCGAACTTGCGCAGTTCGGCGCTGCCGTGACTCACCTCCCCAAAGGCCACGTCCTCGTAGAAGATATCGTCGGTGAACAGCGGGAGCATCTTGTCCGGGTTGTGGGAATTCCAGGCGGCAATCCACTTTTCCACCACCGCTGCGTCCCGATCCGCGGTGGATTGGCCGTCTGCCGGGGCCGCAATCGCCGGCAGAATTAGCACGACAAGTAGGATGGCGCCGGTTACAACTCGCTTCCTATTCATTTTTATTCCCTCCAATGGTCGTCAATCAGAAATTGGCGGCACCGATCTTGGCGGCACCGGTCTTGGAGCCGCGCTCCGACATGACGGGCAGTATAGTGAGCCGCCCCAAAAACTTTGCGCGATTATAGCAATGTTGCGGAAGAGCGCAAGCGCTCTCTGGCTCGGACTCGGGCGGGGAGGGGGACGGCAGACGATGGCCCTAGGGCACGGCATCATCACTAGGATCTCCGTGGCGCATTGTACGGGAGGGATTTGAAGGAATGAGCATCAGAGTGCAAGAATGGACCGTTGCGGCGGAGGTAACGGCTATGCGGAAAATACTATTTGCGCTTGTCCTTGGACTATTCCTGCCCGGCTATGTATTCGGGGCTTCGTGCCCAAAGGACAAGCATTCAGGGATCACTGCCCTGGCGCTAGACGCTGATATCAACGCGGATCACACGGTGTCTCTCAGATGGCAGCAAAAATTCTTGGATGCGATTTTCAAATCGCCTCGGTACTGCTTCGTTGCTAACAAAGCCGATGCCAACGTAATAGTAAGTGTTTCGGCCGTAGACACAAGTCCCCGTGACTTTCGCAATGATCGTGCCGCTGTTTCCACTGTAGCGATATTCGCCGACAATACCAAGTTTCTCATGCACTTGCTTCAACTGTGTAGTCCCGTGGACGTGGATAGCTGTGCAGAACGCACCCTGACTCAGTTGGACAATCAGCTGACAACCTATCCTGACGATCTCAAACTCAAGGAATGAACTGGGATCTTCACCTGTTTACGCGGAGCGCTTCCGCGAGCCAGGTTGGCAGCCGCTGGCTCTCCTCTACGAGTGTGGCACTATTTGCCTTCGCGCGCTTCTTGCGGTTATGCCTCTTGTGTAGGTCCACGGCTTCGGATAGCAAATGTATCAATGCCGCGCGTTGGGCTGGGCTAAACAAACCTGAAATTGTAGTGGCGCATCCGTAGTACAGTTCGCGTTCTTTCCTGGGCAGAAGCTGGCAGCTGATGTATCTCAGAAGGTCCTCAATAGCCATCGAGCTGTGTTCCGGCCGTCTGTGCTCCGCAATGCTTTGGCCCTCGGCTTTTACCATGTCTTCCATCTTTCCTACCACGTGGCAATCTCTCCGTAACGGCGAGGCAAGACGCCGCCAAGTCAGCCCCCTCTCCATTCTTTCTCTCACCTCTCGGGCGAGCCGACTTTTTTCAGATCGGATTCCGTAACAGTGGCGACAAAGGCCGGAGTGATAGATCTCGAGGTAGGGACTTAAACACCAATCGCACCTGTCCGTTTGCAGGGTTGCGAAAAAGTGTGCGGCATCGTCATATGGCTTCAGTAACGGTTGCGCAACTGGCTTGTGCTTCATGAGTGCCCGCCTCCTTGCATAAACTACGCCAGTTGCTCCCAGCTCACATCGAGTGCAGCGCCCAGCTTCTTCCACGTGCTGACAGACCCGGTCTTGCGGTTAGTTTCAATCGCCGCGATCAGCGCGCGCGATACTTTCGACTTCTTCGCAAGCTGCTCCTGGGTAAGCTTCCGGTGCTCCCGCCAAATACGGAGCGCGGGCTCTCCGCTCAATCTGCGCTCGATAACCTCCAGTGGTATGAGTTTGTCTTCGCCATCTTCAAGACGCGCTTTGGCGGCATCGTAGGCCTTCACGTCGGCCAGCATTTCCACATCTTCCATAAGCTTATGCAGTGCTTTCACCGGAATCACGGGGAATTCCTGTGCCTTGCGGGTAATGGTTTCGACACGCATCAACAAATTTCTCCCCGCGGCCCCACTTCTAAGCCCGACCACGAAGCCTACCTGCCCGATTTCACCGAGGTCAGCATCTCACGCCGCAGGATCGCATTGATCCGGGACTGGTAGCCCTTCCCCTGTGCTTTAAGCCAATCCAGCACATCGGCATCGACGCGGGCGGTGATCTGGCGCTTGCGCGGGCGATAGAACTGGCCCCGCCTGGCGTTCTGCCACTGTTCCTCCGTCATTTCGGGGATATCGCTGGTATCGATTTCGCTGTCCGGACGAGCTGCCAGCGCCTTCAGCTTTGCCCGCCGCGCTTTCGTCAACGGCGGGAGCCTGTCCAGTTTGTAGCTAACCATTTTCGTCTTCATAGCGTCGCCTCTCTTTTCGAGTAGCACGTCGAGCTGAGATGATGCGAATGACGTCGACCGATGCGCCGTCATCGCGCTCTTCTCTAACGGTGTGGGCCACCGTGAGAAGGAGCAAGTCCTCGACGAGACCAAGAGTCTGCCAACGCAATTCCCCACCCTCGACACGGTCCTGCACCGACACATACAGCGGATCGCAGAACACCTGGCTGGCTTCCTCAAAGCTCACGCCGTGCTTGCGTCGGTTGGAGAGGTTCTTAGCCTCGTCCCACTCGAACCGAATACCTTCCACGAAGTTAGTGTAATTATAAATTTGTAATTATGCAAGAGCGAAATGCGGTGATGAACGCAGAGTTTACCCGGCCGAGGGCATCTCTACGTTCGCCTCGCTCAATACCCTGATGTTCGCCGCCATAGTAAAGTAGTAGTAAGCCCCAATTGGCAGTCCGAGGAGTCTTACACCTGAATTCCAAAGTACGCAATATCGCCATCATCGCTCACGTGGACCACGGCAAGACCACTCTGGTGGACGCCATGCTCCGCCAATCCGGCACTTTCCGCGAGAACGAGGCTCTCACCGAGCGCGTCATGGACTCGAACGAGCTCGAGCGCGAGCGCGGCATCACCATCCTCGCCAAAAACACGGCCATCTTCTATACCGGCGTGAAGATCAATATCGTGGACACGCCCGGCCACAGCGACTTTGGCGGCGAAGTCGAGCGCGCGCTCAAGATGGTGGACGGCGTGATGCTGCTGGTGGACGCGAGCGAAGGGCCGCTGCCGCAGACGCGCTATGTGTTGAGCAAGGCGCTCGAAGCCAGCCTTCAGCCCATTGTCGTCATCAACAAAATTGACCGCGCCGACGCGCGGCCGCAGGAAGTGCTCAACGAGATCTACGATCTCTTTATTGATCTCGACGCCAAGGAAGAGCAACTCGATTTTCCTGTTCTCTATACCAATGCCAAGGCGGGCACGGCGACGCGGCATCAGGGAGGAACGGGGCAGGATCTGCGTCCTTTGTTTGATGCGATTGTCGAGACGATCCCGGCCCCGAGCGGGGACGCGAACGGCCCGCTCCAGATTCTGGTCGCCAATCTCGACTACAGCGATTACCTCGGGCGGCTGGCCATCGCCCGCGTTTTCTCCGGAACAATGCATACGGGAGAAGAAGTTGCCATTGCCAAGCGTGACGGCTCGTTCCAGAAAACGAAGATCACCAAGCTCTTCAGCTTTTCGGGACTGAAGCGCACCGACATTACAGAAACGGAACTGGGTGACATTGTGGCGGTGGCCGGCGTCGAAGGCATCACGATCGGCGAGACCATCACCAATGCGGAAGCACCTGCGCCGCTTCCCCACATCGCGATTGACGAGCCCACGATCGCCATGCTGTTCACCGTCAACACCTCTCCGTTTTGCGGGCGCGAAGGTAACTACGTCACCTCCCGCAATCTGCGCGAACGCCTGGAGAAAGAGCTGCTGACCAATGTCTCGCTGCGCATGGAAGAAACCGGCAGCACGGATTCGTTCAAAGTTCTCGGCCGTGGCGAGCTGCAGCTTTCTATCCTGATCGAGATGATGCGGCGCGAAGGCTACGAACTGATGGTCGGCAAGCCCGAGATCGTCACCAAGCGCATTGACGGCAAACTGAGGGAACCGGTCGAGCATCTGACGGTCGACATTCCGGAAGAATTCGTCGGCGTGGTCATGGAGCAACTCGGATCGCGCAAAGGCGAAGTCGCGAACATGCACAATCACGGCTACGGCCGCGTGCGCATCGAGTTCCGCGTTCCCAGCCGCGGGCTGATCGGGCTCCGCAGCCAACTGCTCACCGACACCCGCGGGACCATCGTCATGAACGCGCTCTTCGATGGCTACACCGAGTGGCAAGGCGAAATCCCCCACCGCCTGACCGGCGTGCTGGTTGCCGACCGCTCAGGGGTTTCAACTGCCTATGCGCTCTGGGGCCTACAGGAGCGCGGAGAACTCTTCCTCGGCCCAGGCATTGAACTCTACGAGGGCATGATCATTGGCGAGAACGCGAAGGATACCGATCTCGATGTCAACGCAGTCCGCGAGAAGAAGCTGACCAACATGCGCGCTTCCACGGCCGACGAAGCCATCCGGCTGGTGCCCTACCGCAATCTCAATCTCGAACAGGCCATTGAATTCATCGCCGACGACGAATTCGTCGAAGTCACACCCAAGGCGCTGCGGCTGAGAAAGAAAGTCTTGCAGTCGAATCGGCGGAAGAAAAGCTCGATGGCTGTGGTTGAAGAGAGCTGATGAAGAAGAGCGCCAAGGAGCGGGAGGAACAGAAGCAACATCCCCGCATGTTCCTTATCCCGTGCAGTTGTGGCACCACCTTTGCCGTAGGCGAGGACTACGATCGCCAGGGAACGCATATCCGCAGCTTCATTCCCTGTCCCAACTGCGGCAAGCGGCATGATCCCAAGAACCGTGTGCTACGGATGGACTACTCTAGGGAGCGCTTTTGGAAAGTGGACGGCTGTTGAGCGCGGTTTGATAGCGTCCGGCGAAGCAGGTAAACTGTGAGGATTGGCGCGCGCCCGTAGCTCAGCTGGATAGAGCGGCAGCCTCCGGAGCTGTAGGTCGGGAGTTCGAATCTCTCCGGGCGCGCCAGTATTCAGCTGTCAGCACTCAGCCTTCAGCACTCACCCCTTCAGCTTCAGCTGTTGTGCTAGTTTCGGTATCCCCAAAGTGTCCATTTTTGCCGGGGTACGCCGGTAACCTGTCGCGCTTCTCTAAAGTTATCTAGTCATCCACCGATAAAGCCTACGGGGATGGCAGACAAGCTTCTGGTGCTGCCGGACCGAGGAATTCCAGGAGAGAACTATGGCGACACCAGCAGTTTCCAACCTTTCGATTTTTCAAGAGATCCAGAGTTTCTACCAGGATCGTCGCGCCGACCTTCGGCAGCTCGGCAGCGCGCTCCAGGCTGGCGACCTGAACGCGGCCCAGCAAGTCTATAACGCCCTGGTCTCACTGGGGCAAGGCGGACCATTCAGCAATTCCGAACCCTTTGCCAAAACGGATCGCGCCCAGGCCTTCGACGCCATCGGCCAGGCGTTGCAGGCGGGCGACCTGGCGGGCGCACAGGCAGCCTTTGGCGATTTGCGACAAACCTTGGGCAACCATCAAGACAATTGGGCTCTGCGCTTTCCCGCGTTCATCGTGAACCTGGGCGGAACGCAGGGCACCGCCGGAGCCGATACCGTCGCCGCTCCGCAATCCATCTTCCAGCAACTCCAGAGCTTCCGCGCACAGCGGAAAACCGACCTGGTGCAGCTTGGGAAGGCGCTGCAGTCGGGAGATGTGAATGCCGCACAGCAGGCCTTCGATGCCCTGGTCGCGCTCGGCCAGAACAGCCCGTTCCGCAGTCCCGGGCCTTTCCGGAGAGCCGATCGCGCCCAGGACTTCGCAGCCATTGGCCAAGCATTGCAAAACGGAGACCTGGCGGGCGCACAGCAGGCCTTCGCTGCGCTGGCCGACACCTTCGGCAATCGCCGGACGCTGGTGGGGCTGGGCCCGCTGCCTCCGATCATCATCAACCTGCCCGGAAAAACACCCCCGAACCAGGAACCGCCGACGCGGCCACCGCCGACCATGCCACCACCGCCGCCAGTGAGCACTCTGCCACCGACCCCGCCACCACCTACCAGCCCGCCGGTGAACACCCTGCCGCCGACCCCGGTGCCGCCGCCGCAGCATGAACCGCCAACTATACCGGGCGGCGGTCCGGTCGGGCCTTCCGAACTCATCATCAACGTGGGCGGATCCACCGCGCCGAACGGCAACACTCCGGAAATCGTGGTGAATCTCGCGAACGGCCCCGGCCCGAGCAACCCCGAAGAGGTTCAGATTAACTTCGGCAACAACGGCTCGAGCGGACACCTTACGATCGATGTCAACCCGGCACAAAACGGAAATCCCGGCGAAGAAGTTTTCATTAACTTCAACCCGGGAAACACCAACTATCAGCTCGTGTTGAACCTGTTCAATTCCCTCTCGAACAGCCACCCTCAGAGCAATACTCTGAGCCTGCAAGCATAGACGGATGGCGCATGCCGCGGCGCGCGCCAGCCTCCTCCGAAGGGCGTTCCCAGCATCTCAACGGAGACGCCCTTCTTCAAATCCTCGCGGGAATCTCTTTTCGCGACCCTGCAAGTCACAGAAATCCAGTGCGGAACAATTTTCCCGCCATCGGTCATCTTTGCACTGCGTCAAGCCTTAGGACCGAGAATATTGATCGGCATTTCAACGACTTAAGGCTCGGGCCGCCACTGGCAGGGGAGTTGCACCTCTATCGGCATACACCCAATTCCCTCCCCTAGGAGACTGCTATGAAGAGAGTACGAGCAGCTTTACTCAGAGTGTTCCCAGCCGCAGCGATGGTTGTGGGCTTGTGCATGGTAGGCCAGCCGACGATCGCTCAGAATGCAACCCCTCACAATGACGCAACGGCGCAGCAACAGCCCGCTCCACAACCGGACGATCAAAATTCTGCGTCGGAGACGAAGACGTTCACCGGCAAAATCGTGAAAGCCGGGGACAAGCTGGTGCTGACGGATGCCGCGGCCAAAACCACCTATCTACTCGACGATCAGCAGAAGGCCAAAGAGTTCGTCAACAAGAACGTGAAGGTGACCGGTGTGCTGGATGCTTCCAGCGGGATGATTCGCGTGAGCGCGATCGAACCGGCCTGATTCTTTGCGAGCGGAGGCAGCGGCGTGCCTCCGCCCTTTTTCTTTTCCTTGTATCCTATATCCTAACGAAGACAACCCATTCGCTCCCTTAGTCGTCAAGAAGTGGGCGATTTTCCCGGTTCGCGACAGGAGGCCGATGCATGCGATTGCTGAGCGTTCGGCTCATCGTTTCCCTCATTCTGGGCGTCACACTGGTCACGCTGGGATTCTCGTACTACCAGGTGGTGGGAGAGAAGCGCGGCCTCCGCAATGAACTGGAACGGCGTGCCGAAGTGCTGGGCGAGAGCCTGGCGGGCAATGTCGAGAGGTCGTGGGAAGTAGGGTCGGACCGGGAGTTGCAGCGGCTCGTGCAGCGTTTCGGGAATCGCGAGCACCTGGCCGGTGTCGCCGTCTACGACCAGCAGGGCAAGCTGGTGGCGATGACTCCGGAACTGAGCAAGCTGCTGACCGCGACTCCGCAAGCGCTGACCCAAGCGATGGCGGAAGATCAAAATGAGAGTGCCTTCGTCCGGCTGGGCAGCGATCCGGTACACATTCTCGCCTTACCTCTCCACCGCAAGGATCAGCTGGTGGGCGGGCTGGCGGTGGTCCACGACGTGAGCTACATCCATGCGCAGGCGATGCGCGTGTGGAGGGAAACGTTTCAACGCGTGCTGGTCCAGGTCTTCCTGATTGTTCTGATCACGCTGCTGATCGTACGCTGGAGCATTGCCGGTCCCATCGCGCGGGCGGCGCAATGGATGCGGGCGCTGCGCACGGGGAGAATCTCCTCACGCCAGGAAATGCCGAACCTGGACATGTTCCGGCCGCTGGCGCGCGAAGTTGCCACCATGGCCGCGAGCCTCAGCCAGGCGCGCAGCGCGGCCGAAAACGAGGCTCGCCTGCGGGAGGCGGGAGAATCCTTGTGGACGGCGGACCGGCTGTCGGTTCAAGTACGGACGCGCCTGGATGGAACGCGCCTCTTTGTGGTCTCAAATCGCGAGCCCTACGTACACCAGCGGAGCGGGAAGTCACTGGAGGTGGTGGTGCCGCCGAGCGGCTTGGTGACGGCGCTCGAGCCAGTACTCAATGCCTGCGATGGCACCTGGATCGCACATGGCAGCGGCGACGCGGATGCGGAAGTGGTGGACGCGCTGGACCGGCTGCGCGTCCCACCCGATGATCCTCGCTATACCCTGCGCCGGGTGTGGCTGACCAAGGAGGAAGAGGAAGGCTACTACTACGGATTCGCCAACGAGGGCCTGTGGCCGCTCTGCCACATTGCTCACACCCGTCCGATCTTTCGGGCGGCCGATTGGCAGCACTATCAGGAAGTGAACCGCAAGTTCACCGCAGCGGTGCTAAAGGAAGTCGATGATACGCCCGGGCCGGTTGTCCTGGTCCAGGACTACCACTTTGCCTTGCTGCCGCGCATGATCAAAGAGAAAAGGCCGGACGCGCGCGTGGCGATTTTCTGGCATATTCCGTGGCCCAACCCGGAAGCGTTTGGCATCTGTCCGTGGCAGCGGCAACTGGTGGACGGGCTGCTGGGCGCGGACCTCATCGGCTTCCACGTTCAGTCCCACTGCAATAACTTCCTGCAAACGGTGGACCGGGTGGTGGAGTCGCGCGTGGACTGGGAGCACTTTTCGGTGCTGCGCCAGGACCATCGCACGATCGTTCGTCCTTTCCCCATCAGCGTGGACCTGACGGACGATGAACCGGCAGAAGACAAGAGCCGCGGATTCACCTATCTGGAGCGCGCGGCCTTGCTGCGCGGTCTGGGCGTGGAGGCGACGTTTCTCGGAATCGGGGTGGACCGCGTGGATTACACCAAGGGAATCCTGGAACGCTTCTTGTCCATCGAACGGTTTCTGGAGAAGTATCCCAGCTATCAAGGGAAATTCACGTTCGTGCAGATTGGCGCACCGAGCCGGACCCACATCAAGCGCTATCACGACCTGCTGGCGCAAGTGGAAGCAGAAGCAGACCGGATTAACTGGCGTTTTCAGGGGGGTAAGTGGAAGCCCATCGTGTTCCTGAAGCGGCAGCATAGCCACCAGGAGATCACACCTTACTATCGCGCGGCGGATCTTTGCCTGGTGACCTCGCTACACGACGGCATGAACCTGGTGGCGAAGGAATTCCTGGCCACGCGGACGGACGAGCGCGGCGTGCTGATTCTGAGCCAGTTCACGGGCGCAGCGCGCGAGTTGCGCGACGCTCTGCTGGTGAATCCCTACGACACCGATCAAACGGCGGAAGCGATCCGGGTCGCGCTGGAGATGGAACCGGAGGAGAAGCAACTGCGCGTGCAGCGCATGCGCAGGACCATCAAGGAACACAACATTTACCGCTGGGCAGGAAACCTGATCACGGAACTCTGTGAGGTCCGGCTGGATGCGGCGGAGGACGCGCACGACAAGCTTCGTGCGAGCGCGTCGATCGCCTGATCAAACTCACCGGTAAGGAGAGGACGAGGTGCTGAAGCCTGAGGCGCAACTTCATGTCGAGCCATTTCTGAATGCGGTGGCCGAAGCATCGCAAGCGCTGTTGCTGCTGGACTACGATGGGACGCTGGCTCCCTTCCGCAAGGAGCGTGATCAGGCATTTCCGTATCCCGGCGTTGCGCCTGTGTTGCAGGAGATCGCGCGCAACGGACACACGCGCATGGTGATTATCTCGGGCAGGGACACGAGCGAGACCATTCCTCTTCTCGGCATTGAGCCCCTACCGGAAGTGTGGGGACTCCACGGCTTGCAGCGGCGGACGCCGGAGGGCACCACGGAAGTGTTGCCGCTCGAGGAACACGTGCTGGACGCATTGTCGGATGCCGACCGTTGGCTGGGCTACCAGCAGCTGCGGCACACGGCGGAGTTCAAGACGGGAAGCATCGCCGTTCATTGGCGAGGCCTGAGTGATCGGGGAGTGGAGGAGTTGCGCGGCCGCGTGCTGCTCGGCTGGAAGCCGATTGCCGAGCACGCCCGCCTGGAACTGCTGGAATTCGACGGTGGCGTAGAAATTCGCGCGCCCGAAGCGGACAAGGGCGACGTGGTGCGCATTTTGCTGGATGAAATGAGTCCGGGGACACCCGCCGCTTACCTGGGAGACGACGCCACCGACGAGCGCGCGTTCCGGGCGATTCGCGGGCGGGGCTTGAGCGTGCTGGTGCGTCCGCGCTGGCGGCATAGCGCGGCACAGTTGTGGCTGAAACCGCCGGACGAACTCCTCGACTTTCTGACCCAGTGGCGGGAGGCTTGCCGCAGGCATGATGCCGGGGGCAGCGCGACCGCGGTGGCGGTGAGCGGATGACGGCGCCAGCAACCGCAACTCTCCAGCGCATTCCGGCGAAGCCGTTCTATTTCAATACCTCGGCGCATCTGCTGCGCATCACCCGGCACAAGGCGAATACTCTCTCGGAGCTGCTGGCTGCCATGCGAGAGTGTCCGGAGGATTCCATCTTCCAGCACACATTCCGGACCCTGCAGGAACATCATTTTATCCGCGAGGGGTTTTCCAACGACTTTGCGCACTGGGCGCTGGCGGCCTGTAACGAGCCGAAGCTGGCCGAGGGGCTGGCCAGTGTGGACGTGCGGGAATTCACGTCGGTGGCCGAGCTGCGCGGACGTTTCCTCGAGATCCTGGGGAGATACCTGCAGAGCAACCCAGAGTCCGGGCAGCGGGCTGCGGACGAAACATTCTACTTCTGCGCTTCTGACATTGTCGTGCTGCCGACCAGCTTTGAGGCGCACACGATGCACGAGTTCGCGGAGGGGTTGAGGCAAGTGAGCGTGCACTCTATTCATCATCATTTCATCGAAGCGCGCCTGCGCATCAAGCTCATGTCCAACGACTTCTCGCAGTGGTTGCACGAGGACGTGGGTTTGACGGAAATCGCGCGCGCCCTCAACCGGATCGACATCTACACCGCGACCCTGGAAGATGTGCGCGGGCAGATTGTGCGGATCGTGGAAAGGGCATTGACATAGTTAGTGGGCAGCCCATGGAACCAGTCAATCAGCAGACTGCAGTAAGCAACCCGACGATTTCCGAGAATTCGCCGGAGGTCGTGCCGATCCGCCCCGAGCGGCGGGCCGCACCTCGCGCCTGGGAAACGCCGCCCGCGCCGGTTCCGTCTCCCCACCTCGACGACTACCAGAGCATCGTGGGCGCCGCCGTCATTGAGGAACTGCGCTTCCTGGCTCGTGAACTTCGGGGCAAGACCGTGAAGATGGTCAATTCCACGGCGGTCGGCGGCGGCGTTGCCGAGATGCTGAACCGCCTGGTTCCGCTGCTCGGCGAACTGGAGGTCACCACTCACTGGGACATCATCACGGGCGGAAACGATTTCTTCGAAGTCACCAAGGCTTTTCACAATGCGCTGCACGGCAGCGAGTACGAACTCACCCGGCACGCGCAGGAAATCTTCCTGACGTACAACGAGCAGAACCGCCAGCGCATGCAGTTCAACGAAGATCTGGTGGTAATTCACGACCCCCAGCCCGCCGCGCTCATTAGCGCCCGGCAAGACCGGTCGGCGCGCTGGGTGTGGCGATGCCACATTGACCTATCCAACCCTCATCCGCAGGTGTGGGGTTTCCTGCGGCCGTTCATCGAACAGTACGACGCGGCAATTTTCTCTTCGCAGTCGTTTGCCCGCCAGTTGTCGATCCCACAGTATCTCTTTTATCCCTGCATCGATCCCTTGTCGGAGAAGAACAAAGAGCTGGAAGAGAGCTTTGTGCAGAAAGTGTGCGCCGAATTCGGAATTGATCGCTCACGGCCGATCGTGACGCAGGTTTCGCGCTTTGATCGTTTGAAAGATCCGGTGGGAGTGGTGCAGGCTTTCAAGCTCGCCAGGAAGTATGTGGATTGCCAACTTGTGCTAGCGGGTGGAGGAGCGAGTGACGATCCGGAAGGCGCGGCTGTTCTCAAGGAAGTGAAGGAAGCGGTGGGCTCCGATCCCGACGTCATCATTCTCGACCTGCCGCCCTGGTGCGCGCTGGAAATTAACGCTCTGCAGCGCGCTTCGACGCTGGTCGTGCAGAAGTCCATCAAAGAAGGCTTCGGGCTCACCGTCACCGAGGCGCTGTGGAAGGCCAAGCCAACGATCGGGGGCGCGGTCGGCGGGATTCCAAACCAGATCATCCACAAGCTGACAGGCGCGTTGGTGCATTCGGTGGAAGGATGCGCGTATCAGATCCGTTACCTGCTGACGCATCCGGAATTTGCCGCGCAGCTGGGCAGGAATGGCCGTGAGCACGTGAAAGAAAACTTCCTGATGACCACCAATGTCAGGCGGTGGCTCTTGCTGCTGCAGACTCTGCTGCGCGGCGGGACGGCCTGAGAACGACAGATGCGCCGGCCGCGGGCCCGGGAGCAGCCAGGATAAGAAATTAAGGGCGTCCAGAGTGGCGATGCTGGACGCCCAATACCTCAAAAGAGCGTCAAAAGACGCGCTGAAGCAAAGTTAGTTCAGGACGCGAAAGCATACAAGATTCCCGCCGTTACCCGGGCGCTGTTACGAACGGTGCTGTGTCCTGCACTTGCCATCCCACGCGCCGATGCGCGGGCTTGTCACCATGCAGGAGAGCCTCCGGCATCGGAAATCTGCCTGTGTTAGACTCGCCTTTTCCGGCCTATGCATTGTCGTCAGTGGTTGCTCAGCTTCTTTTTTCTGCACCTGGTCGTATCGATCAGCCTTGCACAAACACCGAAAAAGCCGCAGCCCAAGCCCAACGTAATCCTGATCACTCTCGACACCACCCGTGCCGATCGCATGGGGTTTCTCGGATCGGAGCGGGGTCTGACTCCGCATCTCGATGCGTTGGCCAGGCAGGCGACCGTGTTCTCGCGCGCCTACTCGCATGTTCCGCTGACCACGGCGTCGCATGCGACCATCCTTACCGGGACTTATCCCCAGTACAACCACGTCAATGATTTTGGCTTCCCGGTGGTGGACACCCTGCCGTATCTGCCGGACATTCTGCATCGGCAGGGTTACCGAACCGGGGCCTTCGTGGCCTCGATCGTGCTCGATCCAAACGGGGGTTTGGCTCCAGGCTTTGAGCGCGGCTTTGACGTTTACGATGCCGGATTCCACACCAAACAGCCGCGCGAGAACCGCTACCAGTCGATTGAGCGCCGGGCGGGTGACGTTGTGGCTCACGCCGAGGCCTGGCTTAAAAAGCGCCCCGCTAGAGCGGGGCCGTTCTTTTTGTGGGTACACTTCTATGACGCGCACGATCCCTACGATGCACCGGAGCCGTACAAATCCAAGTTCTCCGATCCGTATGACGGCGAGATCGCCTACACCGACGACATGCTGGGCCAGTTGTTCGCCGCGTTGAAGACGGCGCGTCTCTATGACGGCTCGCTGATCGCGGTGACCGCTGACCACGGGGAAGCCTTCGGTGAGCACGGCGAGCGTTCACACGGCATTCTGCTCTATGACGAAACTATCCATGTGCCGCTGCTGATCAAGCCGCCGGGAGCGGCTGCGAACGCGGCGAAAACGCCACGAAAGATAGACGCCCGCGTCGGACTGGTGGATATCGCGCCAACCATCCTCCAGACTCTCGGTTTGCCGGTGCCCAAAGCGATGCAGGGCGAGTCGTTGCTGCCGCTCATCAGACCGTCCAAGAACGGTGCTCCTGCCACCGATCGCCCCATCTACTCGGAAACTGACTACCCCTACCATTGTTTCAGCTGGAGTGCGTTGCGAGCGCTGCGTACCGCCAAGTACCTATATGTCCAGGCCCCGAAGCGCGAACTGTACGACCTGACTTCCGATCCCACAGCCGCAAAGAACGTGGCGGAGTCTTCTCCGGCGATTGCCGATACGCTGAACGCGCAACTGGCAGCGTTTCGCAAGAGTACGAGTTCAGAATCTCCCTACAGCGCTCCGAAACTGGACCCCGCTGAGGCCGCCAAGCTCAATGCGCTCGGCTATGCCACCGGCAGCGACACGCTGCAGCCAGAAGGAGTGGTGGGGGGAATTGATCCCAAAGACCGCATCGCCACCGCCAACCTGTTTCACGAGGGAATCTTGTATAACGATCTGGGCGAATTCCAGACCGCGATCCCGAAGCTGGAACGGGTGCTTCAGACTGAGCCCAACTCGGCTGTCGCCTACCAGCAGCTCGGCACTTCTTGGACGCGCCTCAAGAATTACGAAAAGGCCTTGCCGATCCTGAAGAAAGCGATTGAACTGAGGCCGGCGGTCGGCCTCACGCAATACCAGCTCGGTCTCGCCCTGTTCGAAAGTGGAGACTTGAAGGAATCGGTTGTCCATTTCGAGCAAGCCGTGAAATACAATCCGCGCTGGGTGGACGCACACTTTTCCCTGGCCGCGGTCTATGCCCGCACCGAACGCGTGCCGGAGGCCATCCAGGAATTCGGCAAGACCCTCGAACTGAACCCCAACCATTACCGCGCCAACTTGCTGCGCGGATGGTTCCTGACCCACGACGGAAAGCCCTCTGAGGCGCTCCCCAATTTGAACAAAGCGGTCGAATTGCAGCCCAACTCAGCTGAGGCGCACCGCTACCTTGCCGACGCGTACGACCAGTTAGGCGATTCGGCGCGAGCTGCCGAAGAGCGTAACAAGGCAGAAGAGTTGGGCGGGGATCATTGAGCTGGGCGCGACACACAGCCCCCGTACGCATTCGCAGCTTCAAATTCTCACGGGGAAGGGTTTGTGCTGCGGGTGGGGTCGGCACGGCGTCTTTGGGCCACAGTAGCGGTTTTTACACGGTTTGCGCGCTCCTTGCACCTGACGGTGCCAACAACTGCAAATGTTTGCATTCGCCGCGGACTTTCTTCTCCAGAATCAATATCTCCTCTTGACAACGAAACAGCCCCATACGATGATGCTCTGCACTTGAATGGGTCTTTTCCCCTAAGGCCCAACAGCAAAGTTTTAAGATTCGGATTTACCCCGTCAGTACAACCTAACCTTCCAGGAGAACACGTCGATGAAAAAGATGTTGCTGGTACTTACTGTGGTGTTGGTAGGCAGTCTCGCCGCCAGCGCTGCTCCCGTTGTTTTTAACTTCTCGTTTGATGGCTTCTGCGACAACATGACGACCACGCGGTATACGCCGGGCGCGGGCTTCCCAAAGAAGTTCCTGTTCGGAACCCATAACATCATCGTGCCATGCGGCGGCTCCTTTGACTCGCATTTGGGCGGCTTCCAGCATGGCAACTCCAGCGCCATCCCACCGAACGTGGCCCCAGTCAATGATTACTCAGATCCGATCGAAGGCCTCTATGGCGCGAACTACTCGCTCCAGTACCTGGTTCATGAGCCGAATGCTGCGCACCCAGCTTGCGTGTGGGCGAACTACTTCAGCTTCGGCACCGCCAACTACTTGCTCTTCTCGGGAACCTGCACCCGGTTTGCTGGCGCAGCCCCGCAGAAGCGTATGCCGGGCAGCTCCACCGTCAAGCGGTAGTCGAAACCTTTGGTTGGTTTTTCACGAGCCACGCTGTAGTTTTACAGCGTGGCTTTTTTCTTACCCAGGAGAAAAGAAATGACCCGATATTGGTTGACTTTGGCGCTCACTGCTTCGCTGCTGGTATTGGTGATGGCGAGCGTCCAGGCCCAGAATAAAGAAACACAGGCTGACAAGCCCGCGGCCCGCGCGGTCGGCGGAAAACCCGTTTCAGGCGTTCCAGCAGTTTTCCGCGACGCTGAATGGCGGCATTGGACGCGACACCAATCGCAAGATCCAGCGCTCCGGAAAACTCATGCGGATGGATTTCAACGACCATTACCGCATCATGGATCTGGAGACGCGGACCACATGGATGGTGTTTCCGCAGAAATGTACCAGGTTTCCGATGGCCGACCCTGCCGCCTATCCGTTCTCCGGCAGATTCCGCGTGGAACGCTCGCCCACCGAGGAGAAGGAAACTGTAGACGGCCACACCTGCAAGATTGAAAACCTGGCACTCGTGATGGAAGGCCCCGTCGCGATCGCCCTCAAGATGAAGCTCTATGAGGCCGAAGACTTGAAAGGCTTCCCGATCAGGATAGTTTCGGAGAACATGACGAGCCGAAACAAGGTGACCTTCAACTACAGCAACGTGAGCCTGGAGCCGCCCGACCCCAAGCTGTTCGAGCGTCCCGCCAAATGCGAGAACGCCAATCCGCACCTGATACCAAAGTCTGATGCGAAGAAGGCAAGCCCTAAAGCCGGCTAAGCCCGCGGCAAAAGCTCCACCACAGCTGACGCCGAAACCGCAGTGAGGCATTTGCCCACTTGAAGTAGCGAATGCTCGTGTTTTGCAGCCGTCCTGCTGAAGTTTCTTGCGCACGGCACCAAAGAACGTTGCGGGTACAAAGTCGACGCTTAAGCGCTAGTCGAAAGATTTGTTTGGTTTTTCACCAGCCACGCTGTAGTTTTGCAGCGTGGCTTTTTTCTTGCACAGGAGAATGGAATGACCCGGTATTTGTTGACTTTGGCACTCACCGCTTGGCTGGCTCTGGGTGCGATGAGCGCTCCGGCCCAACTTCAGGAAAAACCGGCTGACAAGCCCGCCGCCGCTCCCTCGGAGGAGGGTCCCTTCGCCAAGTTCCAACATTTTTCGGCGATCTTGAATGGCGGCATGGGACGCGACACCAACCGTCAAATCTATCGTTCCGGAAAGCTCATGCGGTTCGACTTCGCCAACCACCACCGCATCGTCGACCTCGAGACCCGGACTCTGGTGCTGGTTTATCCGGACAAGTGTTCCAAGGTCCCGATGATGGACCCCGGCGTCTTCCCCTTCTCCCGCAAGTTCCGCGTGGAGAGCTCTACGCCAGCGGGGAAAGAAACCGTGGACAGCCATGCCTGCAAGGTTGAGGACATGGTGCTCGTGTCCGAAGGGCCGATGAATCCCATGTACAAGATGAAGCTTTACGAGGCCGAGGATCTGAACGGCTTCCCGCTCAAAATCGATGTAGAAAATCCGGCGACTCACGCCAAGTTCACCATCAACTACAGCGGTGTGAGCCTGGAGCCGCCCGACGCGAAGCTTTTCGAGC
>JBASRS010000062.1:0-13086 GCA_049273945.1 Terriglobales bacterium
TCCTTCCACGTACCGGCCACACCCGGCACGTTGGCCTGTCCGCCCAGTCTTCCTTCGGTTCCCACTTCCCGTGCCACACGCGTCACTTCTCCGGCGAACGCGTTCAGCTGGTCCACCATCGTGTTGAGAGTTTCCTTGAGCTGCAGAATCTCGCCGCGCACATCGACCGTGATCTTGCGCGACAGATCGCCGCTTGCAATGGCAGTCGCCACTTCAGCGATGTTTCGTACTTGGCCCGTCAGGTTGCTGGCCATGAAGTTCACGTTATCGGTAAGGTCTTTCCATGTGCCGCCGACCCCGGGCACCTGCGCCTGACCGCCCAGCTTGCCTTCCGTACCGACCTCGCGCGCCACGCGCGTCACTTCGCCCGCGAACGCGTTCAACTGGTCTACCATCGTGTTGATGGTGTCCTTGAGTTCGAGAATTTCGCCCTTCACGTCTACTGTGATCTTGCGCGACAGGTCGCCGCGAGCCACGGCAGTAGTCACCTCGGCGATGTTGCGAACCTGCGCTGTGAGGTTCCCGGCCATGGCGTTGACCGAGTCAGTCAGATCCTTCCACGTGCCGGCGACGCCGGGCACTACCGCTTGTCCACCGAGCTTGCCGTCCGTACCCACTTCGCGGGCGACGCGCGTCACTTCGGAAGCGAATGACCGCAGCTGGTCCACCATCGTGTTGATAGCTTCTTTCAGCTGCAGAATTTCTCCGCGCACATCCACCGTGATCTTGCGCGAAAGATCACCGCTCGCCACAGCGGTCGCCACTTCCGCGATGTTGCGGACCTGTCCGGTCAGGTTGCTGGCCATTGAGTTGACCGAGTCGGTGAGGTCCTTCCACGTGCCGGCAACACCGGGTACCTGCGCCTGGCCCCCCAGCTTGCCGTCGGTGCCGACTTCCCGCGCCACGCGCGTAACCTCGGCGGTGAATACGCCCAGCTGCTGAATCATCGTGTTCACGATGTCGGCAGAACGCAGGAACTCTCCTTCCAGCGGCCGGCCGTCCACATCCAATCGCACGGTCTGCGTGAGGTTACCCTGCGCGACCGCCGCGATCGCGCGAGTGACTTCCGTCGTCGGCCGAAGCAAGTCATCCACGAGCGTGTTAACAGAGGTCTGCATCTCGCCCCAAGCGCCTCTCGACTCGTGGAATCGTGTGCGTTCTCGTGTTTTTCCCTCTTTGCCCACGACCTGGCCGACTCGTTTCAGTTCCTGCGCCATCTGCTGATTGACCGCAGCGATTTCGTTGAACGTGTCCGCGATCTTCCCCGCCAGTCCGACCCACGAACCCGGCAGACGCACGGAGAAATCCCCGTCGCGCATGGTTTGCAGGCTTCCCAGTACCGCAACCAGGTCAGCAGGCGCGGTTTCGGACCCGGAGTGGCCATTGTTCTTGGGGCTGGCTGCGATGGGTTTGCCATTCGAAATCGCAGCCACCGCGTTGCGATCGCTCCTCTTCATACTCGTCTCCATGAATCGACGCCAGGTTGACCGTTCTTCACGAACTGCCCTTTAATGGCGCGCTCACCGGGCCTTGGCCGGATGCCGATCTCTTCTCAGCGGTTCCCGCGTATGAAATCGGCAACGACTAGAGGCCCTGAAATGAAAGTGTTGGGGCAGCAGATCTTGGTCGGACGCCGGTCGAGGGGGAGGTCCAAACATGAGCCGGTGTCGAAGCGGGATTTGCCGCGCAAGAAAATTGTTACCACAGAGGCCGCGGCTTGACCCTACGGTGTTTCCTGTAGGCACGAAGCGCCCCGCGCGACTAATTGAGACTGTAGGTTAACGGTTTGTTAACAGTCGGGATCCTGAACTGGAGGCTTTCGCATTTCCGTGTCGAACCTTTCAAGTCCAACCGCGTGCAATCAGTGTCCGGCTAACAAATGTCCGGCCTTCATGAACGGCTTCGATCGCCGTCAAGAGGTCGCGGCCGGCGTCTGACTTGACGACGTAACCGTGTGCCCCGACACTCAAGGCGTCTTTTGCTATCTGGATCGAATCGTGTTGGCTCAAAAAAATGATTCGGGATTTAGGAGAAGCGACAAGTATTCGTCGTGCGGCCTGAATGCCGCTGATTCCCGGGAGGGTGATGTCCAGAAGTATGATGGCGGGATTAAGTTCTTCAGCCTTCTTGACCGCCTCTTCACCATCAGCTGCCTCGCATATGACATCCAGATTGGCGTCACTCGAAAGAACTGACCGAATACCCCTACGTGCTACTTCGTGATCATCGACAAGCAAGACACGAATCGGGGCCATTTCACACGTTTTCCACGTCATTTTACAACTTCTGGCACAGTGGAATTGCTGATTCAGATCATTATCATCTTTCCGGTTTCCCCGGCGGCTCCCGTGTAAATCCAAGCAAGCATAGAGCACAATATCCCCTCAATCTGCCTACCGCCATAAGGAGATTACCTGATACCACTTTCTTGCGATTGATGTGCATCTTGTATGTTTGCGTGAAAGTGGTAGCTCTTCTCAAACCCAGGTACAGCATTCACCGTATTGACTGTCATGACCCTCTGGGAAGATAAAGCTGAAGTTCAGTAGTGAAAACTGCCAAAGGGTGGTTTCAAGATTTCCTTGGCATGTGCCAATCCGACCGCAATCTCTCCGGTCCAAATGAGGTGTCTTTTATGAACAGGCTGCGCATCTTGGTTGCTGACGATCACGAAATAGTTCGCAGAGGATTGGTTTCTCTCATCAAATCCCAGCCCAACTGGGAAGTCTGTGCGGAGGCCAATAACGGCCGACAAGCAGTCGAGCTGGCCAAACAGTTGAGGCCAGGCGTCGTTATTTTGGACATCGGAATGCCCATGCTTAACGGCCTTGAAGCCACCCGTCAAATTCTGCGCGACAACCCGCAAACAAGAGTCCTGATCTTGACGATCACGGACACCGACCAGGCCATTCGCGCCGTGCTGGATGCGGGCGCCCGTGGGTTCCTGCTGAAATCGGATGCGGCCCGCGATCTGGTGTCGGCGATCGACGCCCTGCAGTGCAACAAGACTTTCTTTACTGCCCGTGTAGCCGAAATGGTGCTTTCCGGCTACCGCGGCACTTACGGAGCTCCGAAGAAAGATCTGCTGCTGCCGAACTTAACCTCCCGGGAACGTGAGGTCGTGCAGCTCTTGGCAGAGGGTAAATCCACAAAAGAAGTGGCTTCCCACTTGGACCTGAGCGTGAAAACGGCCGAGACGCACCGCAGCAACATCATGCGGAAGCTTGGCCTGCATTCCGTCAGCGAACTGGTGCTTTACGCGGTGCGAAACAATATCATCCAGGTGGCAACAGGTGCATTGACGTCGGTCCCCGAACCTGTCCCGGCCCCTGACACCGTCGCCGGATAGTTCTTCAGCGTGACGCCCCGTTAAATGGCGATAAACCACGATAGCAACATTCATACGTGCACACCGACAACGAGGTCGGGCGTCCGAGCTCACCCACAATACACCCACAATAAATATTCCGTTCTATTCCTTTGAACAACTTACGATTGGCGTCCGTGCCGCGTAATTGCTTGAAAATATTGAAGGTTGGGACAGTGTCAAGGTAGCGCTCTAACCAACTGAGCTACGCGCCTACGCGATGCTTTCATTGTACTGGCATCGTTCGTGCCAAGGCAATTGGCGCCGATTCCACCGGGCTGCCAGAATGGGCAGCGGCACAGCTGGCGATGGATTTCCCACGACAATCTTTACCCGAAACCAGAACTGTTTAGGATCGCATCCGATCGTCGAATATCGGCGCGCTTCTCAGTTCGGAATCAGGCTTTGGTTTCGGGCTTGGAATCGCCGCTCTTCATGCTGTCTTTCAGTGCGCGCATCCCTTCCCCGATGCTCTTCCCCAATTCCGGCAGCTTCTTGGGGCCAAACACCAGCAAGGCGACAAAGAAGATCACGAGCAGGTGCATGGGTTGAAACATGTTCTCAATCACAAGGCCTCCAAAACCCGAATGCCGCCCCGAAACCCCACTACAGAAGGAACTAAGTGTAACCCGACCGGGCGGGCGCAGTCTCGTCGGCCGCGATCTAGTGCCGGGTCCACCCGCCGATTACTTCCGTGACCTATCGGCGCTTGCCGCCCCGGACTATTTTGACCCTAGGGCTGATTAACGCCCGGCAACCGTGGAGGGTTTCGTGAAAAGGTGTGTCCTGGGTTGGCTGCTGTTCCTGCTGGCAAGCTTTTCATTGGCAGAACCGGCTCCGCCGGCGTCCTCTTCGGACACTATTTTCTGGTGGCTGGCCGGGGGGATTTCGGACACGCGCCTCGATCGCCTCCTCCAGGAACGCAGTCCCGCGTGCCGCGCCGTCACGCCGTGCACCGGCGTTCTCGGAAAGGCCGGAGCCAGCCCTCGTTTGACGCGTACTTTGGCGCAAAAGCCTGCTACCAACGCGGCCTGTGCCTGCTCCAGCCCGGCAGCGCAGATTGCCGCTCTCGTGCACGATAAGAAGTTCGACGCGGCCGAAGACAGAGTTCGAGCCGTTCTGCGCGACGACGCCCGCAACCCCTGGGCACACTTTGTCCTCGGAACCATCCTGCGTCAGCAGAACCGGTTCGAAGAAGCGTTCGATGTCTTTACTGAGTCGGCGAAGCTGCTGCCGAACTTCCCTGAAACCCACAGCCAGCTCTCGTATCTTTTCTATCGCGAGGATGACGCTGAAAACGCCATCGCCGAAGCGCGCACCGCCCTGAGCATGGATCCGAAGAACGCCGAGGCCTACCGCTACCTGGGACTCTCCTTATACGCCGCCGGACGCTATGACGCGGCCCTCAATGCCTTTCAGGAATCGCTCGTCCGCGAACCAGCCAACGCCGACGTCTACTACGACATGGGAATCACGCTGCGCGGCCAGGGTGACCTGCGGCGGGCGGCGATCGCCTACCGCCACGCGCTCAGCTTGCGCCCGGACTTCTGGGAAGCACACAGCAATCTCGGCGTCGTGCTGCACGACCAGGGAAGATTGGACGAAGCGGTCGCGGAGTATCGCGCGGCCAAGCGGCTCAATCCGCAGGAAGCCACCGTCCGCAACAACCTGGGAAACACCTATTGCGACAAGAGTGAGTTCGAGAGCGCGATCGCGGAATTCCAGGAACTATATGGCCAGAACCCGGGATGGGATGGCGGCCACAACTGTCTGGCTCGTGCCTACATGGCCAAGCGCGACTATCCCTCTGCCATTCATGAGCTGCAGGCAGCCATCCGCACCAATCCGACGGGCGCGGCCGAACATCGCGTGCTGGGGCAGGCTCTGCTTTTATCCGGCCGGGACGAGGAAGCCGTGAACGTGCTGCGCAAAGCGGTATCGCTCAATCCCGATTCCGCCCTGGCCCATCACTACCTAGGGACCGCTTTCGTAAATACCCAGCAGCTGGCGGAAGCGGAAAAGGAGTTTCGCGAGGCCCTTCGCCTGGATAAGAGCGCCCAGAATCACTATTCCCTGGCCGCCTGCCTGGTGGCCTTGAACCGCTACGAAGAAGCCCTCGGAGAGCTCGAAATCGCCTCCCGCATGGACCCCAGCCAGGACCTCTATCGGGCCCGCATGCAGGAAGTGGTGCGCCTGATCACAGCCTCGAAGTAACCGCCTACTGCACGAGAGGGCATGTCCTAGTTATGCACTGACGTGCATCGCGTCCCGGGCATAACCGCCCTAGAATGAACCCACAAGGCGAGCGCTCGAGCCCCGAGCGCCGTCCACTAGGAGTGCGACCATGGAAATCAGATCCGCAGCCCAAGCCAGGCAAAAACCTGCAGATGCGTCCCTGCTGACCGGCCAAGAAAGGCATGGCATGGGGAAGCCCCCACAGGCTGCCCCGGCGCCCGAGCACAAAGCCGTCGGCTATGGACTGCCCTGTTCGAACTGCCGGGCGTACTATCCCGCTGACTTGGACGTCTGCCCCATCTGCAAGTCGCCTGAGAGAGTCTCGCCGGGTGCAGTCGCAGGAGCGGTTCCGGTAGCGCCCACGGTTGCGAATCCGGTTCCTGGCGCCCACGTCGAAGACGAGCGCGAGCGCTTCTTGAAAGAACTCAAGTCGCAGGCCTTCGCGACCCACACCCAGATCAACGCCGCCGCCACCTTTCGCTGCGTGATCGAGCAGAATCACAACGGAGACTTCGAACCCGCCGCCGTTTGCCATACCTGCTACGGCGACGTCCGCCAACAGGCTGACCGGCTGGAAGCGGCCCTCCACATGGACGTAAAAGAAGCTGCCCAGATCGTCTACAGCGCCGTCTGGGCCGACACTTCCGATCCCAGCAAAACCTACTTGAATGCCGCCGCCGCCCTGCTGTCGGAACTGCGCAAGCGCGCCGGCATCGGCTTATTGCTTGGCTCGCACCAGCCGCTCGCACATTAGGTCTTACTATTCCGCGAGACACGCCTCTACTTGGGGAAGGCCACGAGTTCCAGCCGTGCCTGTCGCGGCTTCGGGAAGGGCACGACTTCCAGTCGTGCCGATATCGCAGCATCTTCAGCGCCCGGCTTTAGCCGCTGCGGGCGAGGGGTCAGGCTTACTCTGTCTTAAGAGCGACGTATTTCTTGCCCGCATACAGACGGTACCCCTCGCCGTCTTTCTCCAGCTTCAACGGCACCGCGTGCTTGATCTGTTCGTCCGTCTGGCTGGGAACCGAGAGCAAATCGGTTGACGCCACATTCATCACTAGAAACTTGCCATCCTTGAACCCGAATCCATAAGCCCCCGGATCGAGCGTCGCGCCGTCGAAGGTCAGCTTGGCTTCCGTGATCAGAAAGCCCTGATACTTTTCCTGGATCGCAGTCGAATACCCGGAGGTATCCACCAATCCAGCGAGCACGAATTTGCCCGCAGAGTTTTTCAGGCCCACGGAATTCCGTAGCTGCACCGCCGCGCTCTGCCCGGCAAAGAAGTACGAGTTCGGAACGACCTTCTTCAGCGCATCGCCGGTCAGAATTTGCGCGCCCGCCTGGATGCAAAGAAGCGCCACCAGCACCATCGGCCACATCGACTTGAAACGATAATTCATAAAGAGCTCCTCAATAGTTTGGGAATTCAAACCTGCAAACCCCGAACGCGGCATACTACACGAGTGTCGTCAGATTTACAGTGACCTTCAGCAGCCGCTTTCCTTTGCGTCCTCGGCAGCCATTCTCTGCGAACTCTGCGGTTAAAGGTTTTGCCTTTCGTCAGTGCTGGAAACGCAGCTTCCCAAACGCCGATGGCACATGAAAGTTCGGCTCCGATGTGTTCGTCGCTTGCCAAGCCGAGTAGAAGCGCGGCTCCCGCCGGCCTTCCACGCGGAAAAAATTCGCCCGCCAAACTGCCGCCGGATCGAAATTAGCGGTCAGCGCCCGCATCGGAATAGCCAGCTCCGCCGCCCACACCTGATGCTCCCGGTCCAGCCACGCGGAGCGTTCCAGCCCGCTGCCAAGATCACGACGTCCCTCAGGAAAAATGTCCAGGTCAACCCACATCCCGTTCGGACTCACTTCCAGCTCGCGATAGTAGCGCGGCCGCGCAGGATCCGGCTGCAGGAAGGCTTCGGCCACGTCGCGGTCCCAGAGCTGGTCGCGGCGCCCGTTCGCATCCGAGTCCTCAAAAAGCGACAGCTCCCGATAGCGGCATTCAAAACGCAAATAAAGAACCGTCGGCGTCCAGAGCACGCGCACCTGGGTTTGCCGCCCCGCATCCGGGTGCTTCCCCTGCCAGTCCTGGCAAAACGAGATGACCTCCGCCGCCTGCCACTCCGCAGCGGGATGTCGAGCGTCGAGCGAAATTTCATGCCCGATCCGCGCCGCCGTGACGGTGTCTCCGGTGGAGCAGCTTTGCGATTTTTCCTGGCTCATAAGCACTTGCGAACAAAGGCACAGCGCCGCGAGCATCGTCCGCGTCCGCATGGCATCGAAACAAGCATTCTGGAGGTAAATCGCTTTGACCGCAACATTCGGATAGCCCGTGCGCCCGACCTGCCCTATGTTATCCGCATGGCAACCAATGCGATACTTTCCGAGGAAGCAGTCATGAAGCCGAGCGCAACCCTGAGCCCAAGTCTAGTGGAAGACCGCCGCTGGCAAGCCGTCACCGACCGCGAGTCCGCGTTAGACGGGGCATTCGTCTTCGCCGTCTCCAGTACGGGCATCTTCTGCCGCCCTTCGTGCCCGTCGAGACGTCCGCGCCGCGAGAACGTCCGCTTCTTCGAGCAAGCCCGCGAAGCCGAACAAGCCGGATACCGCGCCTGCCTCCGCTGCCGTCCCAAAGCCGTGGACGGAAATCCCCAGGCCGCTCTGGTCCGCTCCGTGTGCCGCTACATCGAGCAGAATATTGAAGACCGCCTGACGCTAGGCCGCCTGGCCAGCGAATTCCGCCGCAGCCCGTTCCATTTGCAGCGCACCTTTAAGTCCGTGCTGGGCATATCTCCCAAGGCCTACATGGACGCCACCCGCCTGCGCCGAGTCAAGCACAACCTGCAGTCCGGACACTCCGTAACGACGTCCCTCTACGCCGCCGGATACGGCTCCAGCAGCCGCCTCTACGAACGCACCGCCGGCCAACTCGGCATGACGCCCGAAAAATATCGCCGCGGCGCAGTAGCCGCCGTAGTCCGCTACACGATCGCCGATTCTCCGCTCGGGCGCATGCTGATCGCCGCCACCGACAAAGGCATCTGCGCCATCCAGTTCGCCGACTCCGACCAGGAACTCCAGCAAGGCCTGATGCGCGAATTCCCCTTCGCCACCCGCCGCCGCGACGACGAAGCCATGGCCGACTGGCACGAAAAGCTAGAACGCCTGATCGGTGGAGAAGAATCGAACCCGTCACTCCCCCTCGACATCCGAGCCACCGCCTTCCAGCGCCGCGTCTGGGAAACCCTGCAACGTATTCCTCGCGGAGAGACCCGCTCCTACAGCGCCGTCGCAAAGAAGATCGGCATGCCGAAAGCCACCCGCGCCGTCGCTCGCGCCTGCGCCACTAACCCGGTCGCCGTGGCAATTCCGTGCCATCGCGTCGTCCGCGAAGACGGCGAGCTAGGCGGCTATCGCTGGGGGATTGAGCGCAAGGAGCAGTTGTTAGCGATGGAGCAGGGGGCGGGACGTAACCGCTTTTTGGTTACCGTTTTGTAAATGCAGGATTCGTATACAGATTTGCCAGCTCCAATTTCACATTGGCAGGAGTGTCAGGCGATGATTTAAGCGCATCGATGTAATCTGCAACCAGGCCATCATTCCGCGACAAAGAGTAGAGGGACCATCCAGCAGCGGTATAAACCACTCCACGCATAATACTTTCTGTCAGTTCAGTTGGCTTCTGGCCGGTTTTCTGCATCTCCACGAACTTGTCATAGTCAGCACGCCAGGCCAACATCGAAGCAATCGCTCGCACAGGCTCACTACGTCCGGTCGCAAAGAAAACGGACCAGAGCATGTCCATTCTGTTTGGCAGCGTTCGATCCGGCTTCATGTCAAAAGGATCTGGCAGATGGACTGAACTTATTAAGGTCCTTTCGTCTTCTTTGAGGGCACTTACCAACGGTCCGGTCGTGTAGCCCGCTTCTGACAGCAACGGAACGCTGTATGTCCGAACTGATCGGTCTTCGTTCGGCAGTGCCTGGAGAAGGTCATTCGCTGCGGCCGGGCTGGCTCTCAATGCCTCAACAAAAAACACCATGATGTTCGGCATGAGCCTGGCCTTTTCGTCAGAGGCAACGATTCTTAACCCTAGCAGTAGCTCGGCCGGGTCCGGCGCAGCATGATAGTGCTGTAGCCACGGACCAAACGTGTCCATGTCTTTGAATGGAGCATTCTTCCGCGAAGTGTCAAAGGTCTTTACCGCGATGCTCCTGGGTTTCAGAGCAACGCTCTTGCCGTCCAAACTGACTACGGTGGCACGAATCATCGCCGTTCCGTCCTGCGCATCAACCGGAACGCACCATTTCGCGCGCGAGGCGGCGATGCTCGCCATGCTTAAAACAGGGCCTTTGACGCCAGCCACTGCAAGCGCCTGAGTAACGAAGTCGCCTCCCTCTGGCTTGCCCTGCTTCACCGCCTCAGGTGGTTCTGGTGTGAAGATCTGGGTATGGCCTGCGAAAGTAAACTCGAAGCCAAACGTAGCCGAAGTTAGGAGTCGATCCCGGTCATCTCCCGAAGCAAAGATGCCAAAACGAACACATTGACCTGGTTCAATCTGCGTTAAGTCTGATGGCCCATTCACCAAATCTAAGGAGGCTTTCCACTGTCCCTCGACAACCTGATCGGCTAGGACAAACAATTCGGGAGATATTTGTGTCGGGACGGGTTTTTTATCTGGATACACTCGGTCTTGAGCACAAAGCGCAAGGGTGGCGAATACAATGGTAGATAGTGCGATCGCGCTAGTGAAAGATCGAAGGGGCTTAGCGCTGGCAATTCCTTGGCGCAACATACGTGAAACTATACCTGTAGCTAATAGCAAAGTGCAAAGGCGTGTGTGTCAGTGCGCCATCGCTTCGTACTTCTTCCTCGCCTCCTCCAGCAACCCCACCACCGTTAGCTTCTCCGCCTCCAAATTCCAATTAGGATTATCCCCCGCCGCCGCGATCAGGCGATCCACCCAGGCCACAAAGTACGCCGCGTCCACCGGACTGTGCAGAGGCGCCCCCGCCACCGACACATACACCGGGCTAGTCGTCGCATACGGATACAAATCCAGAATCGGATACTCCGCCTTATCGCTGAACGCCCGCAGCACGCACCATCCGCTGCCCTCGATCGGAATCAAACCAGTTGCGTCCGCCGACTGCCGATCACCCTTCAACTCAATCTCCCCCGCCACTTTTCCGTTGCAAACAATCTGCAAATGATCCACTGGAACAATCGACCGCAACCCGACCTTGAACGGCACCTCCTGTTTCTTCTCCAGCCGGACGTCGCCCCCCGCCGTCTTCCCGCCCAATTCAAACCGCAGCAGCGGCCCATTGGTCGCAAACGTCCGACCCGCCTTGATCGCCTCCAGCCACGGCTCAATCTTCAGCGGCCCCACCGGCACTTCCGCATACACGCGATTCAATCCCACCGGTCCACGCAGCGAGGCATAATTCCCCATGAAATCCGTCCCCGCAGCGGTCGGCAAACGGAACCGGCAATTCAGCAGCTTGTACCAGACCTCCGCAGTGGACTTGTGATCGGCAAACCCCACCACTTCGATGTAATCCACCTTACCCAACGCCACGTCGGCCGGTAACTCGTAAGTAAGAGGATCATCCTTCGCCGGATCAGGGACACTCTCCAGCGGATGCACATACCCCACCAGCGCCCCCTGCTCATGCGCCATATCGGCCACATTGGCATTTGCCGGAAACAGGCTGGCCGCCGCCGTATTGGGATACACGGCATACCCCGGCAGAATGAGGTTGCGCTTCAGTCCCAGCAGCCCCAAGTGTCCCCAGTAACTGGTATGAAACTCCTGACTGTGCAGCAGGAGATGTTCTGCATTCGAAGCCGCATCAGGCAGCGGCGTGAAGTAAACAATATCCGGAAAGCGCTGCTCTTTGTTGACGATCAGATTCTCGACAATCGCCAGGTTCTCCGCCGCTGCCTGCTCCACCAGATGCTCCGGAGTGTTGCGATACGTGCCCGCATAGTTCATGTGGACGTGTACATCGCCGCTGACCCAGCGCGTCTTAGCCCGCGCCTCGGCCTCGAACGGACGCATCTGCACCGTCAGCAGAACCCAACTGTTTGGCTTGACTTCCAGTTTCTTGTGTTTGAACGGATACTCGAACCCGCGCATGATGCCAACTTCAATGCTTCCGCCGACCGGCACCATCATTTCGGAAACGCCTGTGGTATCGAAATAGTGCGCTTCAAACGGCCTTTCCTTCCGGTCAAAACTGTCATCCGCATGCATCCAGGCATTGTCGGGAGCATAAGCGCGCCCATCGGATCCCGTCACAAAAACCCGCGCGGGAATAGGTTTGTTGGCCCTGTCCATGACTTTCAGGGTGAAGCGAGCCATCGGTTGCTTGTATTTTCGCTCTCGCACCACCAATTCAGTCTGCACTCCCCCCGGAATCGTCTGTACCCAAAGCGAAGTATTCCCGCCCCGATTCGAGATGAACGCAATCTTTGCCCCATCCGGCGACCAGCGCGGGTTCGTATTATCAAAGTCTCCATACGAAATCGGGAACGCATCCCCGCCACCAGACGGCATCACCCAAAGCTGATGCCACGCCTGCCCCAGGTACGACCCGTACACCATGCGCGTGCCATCCGGTGAAAAGTCCGGACGCGCCCTCCAGGTCGTCTCCTCGTAATGAATCTCGCGCGTCTCAGCGCCCGGATCGACCTTCATCCGCCAGAACCCGCCCGTCCCGTGAATGTGTCCGCGATTCGAGATGAACAGAATCTCCGTGCCATCCCGCGACCATACCGGACTGATCTCGTGATCCACCTTGCTGTAGTAATAACGGGGCAGCGAACTTACATTCTCCGCAGTAAGTTGCTGCACATTGCTGAGCCGTCCGTCCTCAAAGCGCCCTGCGAAGATGTGGAAGTGACCTTTGTAGGAAGTTGAAACAAACGCCAGCCGCTTGCCGTCCGGTGAGAACCGCGGCTCCAGATTCACCGCTCCGCCAGATGTGAGCTGCAGAGTGCGCCCGTCCCGCAGATCCAGCACCCAAAGCTCGACCGCGTCATGATCGTAGCGATCAAAAACCACCCACCGCCCGTCCGCCGACCAGTCCGGTTGGTAGTCATATCCCGGCCCCGCCGTCAGCTGCTCCGCCTTACTCGACCTCAGTTCCTGTCGCCACAGCGACCCCGCCATCGAATACACAAGACTCTTCGAATCCGAAGACCACGCCAGCGCGCTCGGCCCCGTCGTCAACTGCGGCAAATACATTTCCCGGTAGTAATAAGGATGCGGCAGGTCAATCTGCTTGAGCACCGGCTCGCGCTGGCCGAAACAGGAAACGCACACCATGAAAAAGAAGAAGCAAACCAGACCGGACTTGGACAAGGGCCCTCCACGAGAACGGAAACGGCGGTGATTATATCGTGCAGAGTAGCGCCGGCACCCTTCGGCTCCGCTCAGGGCAGGCTCTTGCCGGCTGTCTCGAGGGCACCCTGCCCTCGGC
>JBASRS010000073.1:0-24723 GCA_049273945.1 Terriglobales bacterium
CAGTGGGCGCCGGCAAGCAGGGCCGACATGGCGTTGGCGGTGGCCAGTCCGCGGTCGCAGTGCCCGTGCCAATCGACACGGATTTTCTCGCCCGAAGGTTTCACCACTTCCTCCATGACGAACTTGACCAGCGCGAGAGTTCCCATGGGGGTGGCGTGTCCGGCGGTGTCGCAGAGAACAATGGCGCGGGCGCCGCAGTTGATGGCGGTGGAGTAGAGGCGTTTCACCATCTCGGGGTCGCAGCGGGTGGTGTCCTCGGTCACGTACATGACTTCGAGGCCAAGCGAGACGGCATACTGGATGGCCTTCTCGGTGGTCTGGAGAAGGAAGTCGTCGGTCCAGCCTTCGGTGTAGCGGCGGATGGGGCTGGAACCGATAAAGGTCGCGGCTTCGATTGGGAGGCCGGTTTTCTGGACGATCTCAGCGATCGGGCGAATGTCGTTCTCGTGGGTGCGGGCGGCGCAGTTCGCCTTGATCCGCATTTTGTGGGTGATGATCTCGCGTGCCAGAGCGGTCGCGTGCTCAACGGCACGCGCCCCGGCACCGGGCAGCCCGAGGTCGAGCGAATTGATCCCGAGCGCCTCCATCAGGTGGAGGATTTCAATCTTCTGTTCGATGGAAGGATCGCGGACGGAGGGCGATTGCAGGCCATCGCGGAGGGTCTCATCGTTCAGCAACACGGGACCGGGCGGATGCAGGGACTGCGGATAGAGAAGGTTCCAGTCGTAGATGAGTGCGGAAACTTTCACAGGTAGCGCCGGCGACTCGCCGGCTTAACGGCACAATTAAAACCCCATTCGACCCCAGAACCGCAGCGGCGGCACGATTACGTCTTCTTCTCTTCCTTCGGCGGAACGGTCAAACCAAACACCGACAACTGCCCGTGCCCGCCAACATTGATCCCGCGCGGATCTTCCGGATTCGGCAAGTACAGCGTCTGGCAGAACTCGCAACGGTAGACTTCCCGGTCGGGTCCCCAGGCTTTTTCGACACAGCCGCATTCCTGCTCGAGCACGTCGGCGGTGTAGAACCAGCGCTTCAGGTGTCCGCCGCAGAACTTGCCCTTGTCGTTTTTCTCGTTGCAGGCGCGCTGGCCGGGCTTCTTGATCTTGACTTTATGGTTGGGAAGTTGCGGGACATCTGTTGCCTGCGTGCTGACTGGTTCACCTGACGCCACGGAAGTCTCCATCGTGCTAATCCGAAAAAGAACTACGGGTTCATTGTACCGAGGGCGCGGGGTAAGGCCAAGATTGTGGTAGGGACATGGTAGGTCAAGGCCCCCGCCCACTGCAGATCCCTCACTTCGTTGGGGATGACAAATCAAAAATCTACAGCTTTCTCCGCCACAAGACGCCGCAGGAGCGCAGAGCGGCTGTCATTCTCTGCCGCAGGGGTCGAGCGAAAATCATATCGAGGAAGGCTTCCATCTGCGGGGCAAGCTCGCCGCCGTAGCCGAACCACCAGGGCTTCTTCACGCGCGGCAGCAGGTCGATATCGAGGTGCTTGACGCGCACCATTTCCTCCAGACCCCAGCGCCCGTGAGTGCGGCCGAGGCCGCTTGACTTCACGCCGCCGTGGGGAGCTTCGCTGATGGTGAAGCAGGAAAGAACATCGTTCACCATCACCGTGCCAGCCTGGATCTGGCGCGCGATTGCTTCGCCGCGGGCGCGATCGCGGGTCCAGACGCTGGCGGCCAGGCCGTACTCAGAATCGTTGGCCAGGCGGACGGCTTCGGCGTCGTCGCGGAAGGAGGCGATGGGCAGCACGGGTCCGAAGGTCTCTTCGCGCATCACACGCATGCGGTGATCCACATCCGCCAGCACGGTGGGAGCAAAGAAGGTCGGGCCCAGCTCGCGCAGCCGCGCGCCGCCCACCAGAACGCGGGCGCCCTGCGCGCGCGCATCTTCCACGTGCGTTTCGACGACGCGCACCTGTTGCTCGCTGATCATCGGACCGATCTCGGTGGCCGCATCCATTCCATTTCCGACACGCAATTTGCGGGCTTTCTCGGCGCAGGCCTGGACAAAGGGCGCGTAGAGTTTCTCGTGAACGTAGCAACGCTCGACCGAAAGGCAGGCTTGTCCGGCATTGACGAAAGCACCCCAGACCGCCGCGCTCGAAGCCACGTCGAGGCCGGCATCGTCGAGCACGAGCATGGGATCTTTGCCGCCCAGTTCGAGCACTACCGGAAGCAGGCGCTCGGCGGCGACTTGCGCGATGCGGCGGCCGGTGGCGACGCTGCCGGTGAAAACCAGCTTGTCGATGTTGCTCTTGACCAGCGCCGCTCCGGCAGCGCCTTCGCCGGGCAAGACGTGGAAAACGCCGTCGGGGACTCCAGACTGCTGCAGGAGCGATTGCAGTTTGAGCGCGATCAGCAGCGTGAACTCGGAAGGCTTGAGCACCACCGTGTTGCCCGCCACCAGCGCCGACATGACTTCGGTGGCGGGAATCGAGAAGGGATAGTTCCAGGGCGAGATGATTCCGATCACGCCGTAGGGCTCGCGCAGGATGCGCCCCGACTTGGCTTTGACGGCGAGATTGCCGTAGGGCAACCTTTCCTCGCGCAGCACGGAATAGGCATTTTCGATCAGGAAGCGAGCGGCGTCGAGCACGACCAGAACTTCGGTGAGCAGGGACTCGACGAAGGGCTTGCCGGCTTCCTGGGTGATGCGACGCGCCACTTCGTGTTTGTCGGCGAGAAGAATCCGCTGGAAGCGGCGCAGGACCTTGATGCGGTTGCGAACGCCCCAGGCGTTCCAGTCCGGCTGCGCGGCGCGGGCGCGGGCCACGGCGGCGCGGATCTCGGTGGGGCCGGCGCAGTCCAGTTCGCCCAGTACCTCGCCCGTCGCCGGGTTGACGGAGGCGATCCGGGAGACGGCGAGTTGGAGGTCGGTGGGCATCGCAGGGACAGTTTAGAACAGCAGTTGGCATTTAGCACTTAGCACTTGGCATTTGGCATCTGGCCGGATTAGTGCTTCCCCTAGGCTCAGACCTCCGGAGCGACGAAGAATCCGACCCGAACAAAGCCAAGTGCCAAATGCTAAGTGCCAAGTGCCGCATACTCGACGTTCACCAAATACAGCCCGCTGGCGGGGACGGTGGGGCCGGCGGCGGAGCGGTCACGGGCGGCGAGTATGCGCCCGAGATCTTCTGGGGTCAGCGTTCCCCTCCCTACCAGCAGGAACGTGCCGACCAGGTTGCGGACCATGTGGTGGAGGAATCCGCTGCCGCGGACGGCGTAGATGAGTTCGTCACCTTCGCGTGTCCAGGCGGAAGAGAAGATCGTTCGGACATTCGTTTCCTGGCTTTTAGCTTCCCCCTGTGTTCCTCTGTGTCCTCCGTGGTGCTGGGTTTCGGCTGCGGCCATCCGTTCCACACGCTCGGGATCGACCGCCGCGAACGAGGTGAAATCGTGCTCGCCAATCACGACCGCGGCCGCTTGCGCGATGGCCGGCTCGTCCAGCGGAAAGGGATAATGCCAGACATAGCGCGCCAGAAACGGCGGGCAGATCACACCGCGATACATGCGATAGCGATAAGTCTTGGCGCGAGCTGATTTGCGCGCGTGGAAACCGGCGGCGGCCTCGGTCACGTCCAGCACGCGAATGGAAGCGGGCAATATGTCGTTCAGCGCCTTGGTCAAGTTCTCGATCGGGATCGGCGCAGCGGTCTGGAAGGTGGCTACCTGAGCCAGGGCGTGGACGCCGGCGTCGGTGCGACCCGAGCCCTGGGGCAGTACATTTTCTCCGGTTAACCGTCCAATGGCTGAGGCGAGTGTGCCCTGGATCGTCGCCCGATCCGGCTGCACCTGCCAGCCTGCGAACTCGGAGCCGTCATAGGAAAGGATCAGTTTGAGATTGCGCATGAGCCTTTCCGAGTCCTGCGGCGCGCCACGGTCATCCATAGTGTTTACAAAGTTTTACGCGTGCGGCCAGCGAACGGCGCGGGGCGCGTCAGCTATACTATTTTACTTACGCTCGATGAAACAGCTTGCTTCGTCGGTGGATTGCAAGGAACTCTGGCGCCACGTTCTACGTAATAAGAAACGTCCTGACAACCTCGTCAGTTCCTCTCAGGCCTGATTGATGGAGATGACACGAATGCCACCTACTACTCTGTTGTCCGCTTGCCGGCGGGCGGCTGCCCTTTTTGTTGCCGGCGTAATGGTTCCTGCGGGATGGGCGCAGGATGCCTCGCAGATGCCCAACGCGCCCTCGGCGCAGATGCAGAAGGCGGCGCCGTCGGCGGCGCAGCCGTTTGAGCTCAAAGACTACTCCCAACCGCGGTCGCACTTCCCTAATCCGATCGGACCCTACAGGCCGCGGACAGTGGCTGCCCCAGGCTTGGCCAACACCGGGCGCTTTGAGCAGCTGATGCGCGACGGCAAACTGTACATCTCGATGAACGACGCGATCGCGCTGGCGCTCGAGAATAACCTCGACATCGCGATTGCGCGCTACAACCTCAACATTGCCGATACCGACATCTGGCGCGCCAAGGCAGGCGCGGCGACACGGGGCGTGAATACCGGTATCGTGCAGGGTACGCCTGGCGGCACCGGTGCGGGCGTGGGAAGTACCTCCACCGGCGGCGGAGCGGGCGGCACGACGACGGGCGCTGGTGGCGCAGGCGCCGGAACGTCCGGACTAGTGACGTCCACAACCGGCGTGGGCGCACCGGTGCCGTCGTTTGATCCGATTCTTACCGGAACGCTTTCATTCGAACAGAACCGCTCGCAAAACGCGAGTTCCATTTCCAATCCATTCACCGACGTGCACTCGGCCGTTTGGGACTTCGGCTATCAGCAAGGCTTTCACTGGGGAACGAACCTTTCGGTTGGTTTCAACAATAACCGATTGACTTCGACCTCCCCATTTGTGAGCAATTACAGCCCCCAGCTGACCTCAAATTTGCGCGCGTCGATCACTCAGCCGCTGCTGGCGGGGTTCGGGTTTCTTCCCAATACTCGTTTCATCAGAATCGCTAAGAACAACCGGGAAATTTCGGACGTTGCGTTTCGCCTGCAGGTGATCACGACCGTTAATCAGATCCAGAACATCTACTGGGATGTGGTCAACGCTTACGAGAACGTGAAGGTTCAGCAGGATTCGCTAGCGTTGGCACAAAAGACGCTGTCGGACAATCAGAAGCAGGTCGAGATTGGGACGCTGGCTCCGATCGAGGTGGTCCGCGCCAGAAGTGTGGTGGCGACGAATCAGCAGTCCCTGATCGTGGCCCAGACAAACCTGCAATTGCAGCAACTCCTGGTCAAGAACGCCCTGAGCCGGACACTCGTGGACCCCGTATTGGCGGATGCCGAAGTGATTCCAACCGACACGATGTCGGTTCCCGAGAACGAACCTGTCATTCCGACCCAGGATCTGGTGAATCAGGCTCTGGCGCACCGTGCAGAACTTGCCGAGTCGCGCATTGACTTGACGAATCGTGACATCAACACGCGGTCAGCAAAAAATGCGTTGTTGCCCACTTTGAACCTGTTTGCTTTCTACGGCGGTTCCGGTCTGGGTGGCGACCCCAGCCCCTTCTGTCTACAAAATTGCCCTACCAAGTCGATTAGCTACGGCGATGCGCTTAGCCAGCTGGTAGACTCCACTGCTGTCGATAAGGGTGTCGGCCTGCAGTTGAACATCCCGCTGCGCACCCGCGCTGCCCAGGCCGACCAGGTGCGAGCGGAACTGGAATATCGCCAGGCGCAGATGCGTTTGCAGCAGCAGGAAAACCAGATCCGCATCGAAGTCCGCAACGCGCAGTTCTCGGTGCAGCAGAACCGCGCGAGCGTCGAAGCGGCGCGGGCGGCGGTCGAACTGGGCAAGCAGTCGCTCGACGCGGAACAGAAGAAATACGCGCTGGGCGCTTCCACGACCACGCTCGTCTTGCAAGCTGAGCGCGATCAGACGCAGGCGCAGTCGAACCTGGTTTCGGCCAATTCCGCTTATGAGAAGGCGCGGGTGGAGCTGGATCGCGCCACCGGAGCTACGCTCGACCGGTTGGGCATCCTGATGGCCGACGCGGAGCGCGGGCAGGTGACGCGGATGCCGAACGTCCCATATGTGGCGCCGCGGCCGCCGGAGCAGCAGACGCCGGTGCAACCGCCGGTGCAACCACAGCAGTAGCTCGAAACCGCAGAGAAGAAACGGCCCGGTTTTGTCCGGGCCGTTTTCTTTTGGCCCCTTTTCCCTTTATTTGGGCTTCTCTGGAGCGCCTGCCCGTTCTATGCTAGGAATGGAAGCCCAATGCAGGAACAGCAGCAAGTCAATAAGGCGCGCTTGATTGGATATGGGATCGGTATTGCTCTGGTCGCAATCGTGGTGGTAGCCAAGCTTGTTCTGAAGTTTTGATTGTCCGTACTTCTGCCTCGTAAGTTACACACCAGCGTAGTGACTAGAACTGGTTTCAATAATCCTTTTGAGGATTCAGGAAGCTGACCCTCAGGGGCTAAAGCCCGCATCTATGGCGGGCCTTGACGGCACGGCTGAAAGCCGTGCCCTACCCAAAACCGATTTTTGAAACCAGTTCTAGCGATCGGCAGTTCGCTGCTAGTATTCTCTCCCCGTGACGCTCTCGGTCGTCATCATCACGCATAACGAAGAAGCGAATATTGGGCGCACGCTGGCGAGTGTCCAGCCGCTGGTCTCGGATGGCAAGGGCGAGATCATCGTGGTGGACTCGGGCTCGACCGATCGCACGGTCGAGATCGCAAAGTCGTTCGGCGCGAAGGTCTTCCGCGAAGAATGGAAGGGCTACGCTGCGCAGAAAAACTCGGCGATCGAGAAGGCGACGGGAGATTGGATTCTGAGTTTGGATGCGGATGAGGAAGTGGACGAAGACCTCCGCGCAGCACTTCGGCACTACATCCTCGGTGAGTCCATAGACACCGTCAAGGATGGCGTTACAAATTACCGGATTTCGTTTTTCGCCACCACGGTTACGGGACTCCTCATTCGCCGGCAGAACTACTTCCTCGGACGCTGGATCAAACACGGGGGCTACTGGCCTGACCCGAAGTTGCGCCTGTTCCGCCGTGGCGCTGGACAATTTGCGGATCGGGCGGTGCATGAGACGCTGCAGGTAACGGGAAATGTTCGCCAATTCCCCACTGGCTCTCTTCTCCACCACTCCTACCCCACGCTCTCCGACTACCTCGACCACATGAACCGCTACTCGTCGCTGGGCGCGGAGATGGTGGTTGCCAAGGGGCGCGTCCGCTTCAGTGTGTTCAACATCGTGCTGCGGCCGGCGGCGACATTCATCTACAACTACTTTTTTCGGTTTGGATTCCTTGACGGGCGCGAAGGGCTGCTGCTGCATCTTTACCACGCGGTGTACGTTTCGTGGAAATATGCCAAGGCGTGGGAACTCGCGAACAAGAAATCAGAGTAGAGACGCAGCTTGCCGCGTCTCCGTGTGCGAGGGAGACGCGGCAAGCCGCGTCTCTACAATAAATGTGCGAGGGCGTACGGTTCCGCCGGCAGCGGACGCCGCTAGGTCCGCCCGGTAATCCGCAGGATGTCGAACTCAACTTCCACCTGCCTTTGCGGAAACTTCGATTCCACGTAGGACTTCACGTCGTTCACCGAGGGGATTCCGTTCTGGCCGGTCAGGCCGCGGGCATCGTCGAGGAGAATGATGTGCGGGTAGGGGTGGCTGAGGATCATTTCCAGCTCGGCCGAGAGACGCTGCCGGTCGCCTTGCTTGCCGACCCAGCCGTAGTAGCCGGCGTCGAGCCAGAACAACGCCGGGCTTTTCAACAGAGCTAGCACCTCGGGCATAACCGTGCGGCTGTCGCCGCAGAAAATTCGGATGTGCGGATAGCGGGCGAATTTCTTGGTGGCCCGCTCGGCTAGCTCGGGCACGTATTCGATGGAGTAGATGTGGTCGAAGCGGGTCCGCATCGCGGCGACCATCTCGCCGTAGTAGGTTCCGGTTTCGACCAGCGTCTTGAGACCGAACTTTTCGCCGTACTCGCGCACGGTTTTCTGCTTCAGAAGGTGAGGAGAGCGGGCGGGACGGCCGCGCAGAAGCCAGTACCAATAGTCGGGATGGTGGCCCAACGCCTTGTAGGCGCCGTAAACTGGGGTCTTCTGTAACAATCGCCGGAACGCCTTCAGAGTGTCCTCCGCGGATTCGCAACCAAGAATAGCAGCAGCTAGCCGGCGCGCGTTCCATTGGGGACCGGGTTCTCCGGGACGGCGAGCACCGGCGTGACGCCGTCGCCGTAGCCGATGTCGAACAGCATTCCTTCCGAAAGCACGCCGCGCATCGTGCGCGGCTCCAGATTCACGACGAAGAGCGCCTGCTTGCCTTCGATCTCGCGCGGGTGGGCGCGCTCTTTCTTGATCCCGGCCACAATCGTGCGCTCGTGATCTCCGAAGTTGACGCGCAACTGCATGAGGTTGTCGGAATTGGGCACTGCGGCGACGGAGAGAATCGTGCCTACGCGGATGTCGACCTGATTGAGGACGTCGAGCATGATCGCGGGCTTGATGGTGGCGGGGGTCATGGGGCGATTGTAAGGTAGCCGTCACGAACCGCTCGGTCGGTTTGGTAACCTTGTCGCACCTCGAGGGCTCTTCTATCATCAAACTCAGCGTAGGGAGCCGCATGCCTCAAAACAAGCCGAAACCCGGCCAGAGCAAACCGGGAGTCGCCGACAGCCCGATTGCGGATGTGTTTGAGGACCGCCAACCTTCCCCGTCGGAAAAAGACTGGGCCGAGAAGACGCTGGCGCCGACGCTCGAGAAGGCTCCCGAGAAACCGATTGGCGCGGCGACCGGCACCAATCTCGACGAGCATGGCCACGCGCGCTTCAGCACAATTTCGGACGTCCCGATTCGCCGGCTCTACACCCAGGCCGACCTTCCCGCCGACTGGAACTACGACCAATATCTGGGTTATCCCGGACAGCCTCCGTACACGCGCGGCATTCACGCGACCGGCTATCGCGGCAAGCTCTGGACCATGCGCATGTTCTCCGGCTTCGCCTCGCCTGAAGAGACGAACCAGCGCTACAAGTATTTGCTGGAGCACGGTGGCGGAGGGCTCTCGGTAGCGTTTGATCTGCCCACGCTCATGGGCTACGACTCCGATCATCCCGCAAGCGAAGGCGAGGTGGGAAAGTGCGGCGTGGCGATTGATTCGCTTGAAGACATGGAAATCCTGTTCGACGGCATCAATCTCGAAAAAATCACAACCTCTATGACCATCAATTCGCCCGCGTCGGTGCTGTGGGCGATGTACCTGGTGGTCGCCGAAAAACAGGGTGCCGATTGGAAGAAGATTTCGGGCACCATTCAGAACGACATCTTGAAGGAATACATCGCGCAGAAGGAATACATTTATCCGCCCGCACCCAGCATGCGGCTGGTGATTGATACTTTCGAGTTCGGATCGAAGTTCACGCCGCGCTTCAACACGATTTCCATCTCCGGATATCACATTCGCGAAGCCGGCTCGACCGCGCTGCAGGAACTGGCGTTCACGATTTACGACGGCGTCGAGTATGTGGAGTGGGCGCGCCGCCGCGGGCTTGAGGTGGACGAGTTCGGATCGCGTCTCAGCTTCTTCTTCAACGCGCACAACGATTTCTTCGAAGAGATCGCCAAGTACCGCGCCGCGCGCAAAGTCTGGTATCGGCTGATGAAAGACCGCTTCGGCGCCAAGAGCGATCGCACGCGGCTGATGCGATTCCATACCCAGACCGCCGGCGTCTCGCTGCCTGCGCAGCAGCCGATGAACAACATTGCGCGCGTCGCAATCCAGGCGCTGGCGGCCGTGCTCGGCGGCACGCAGTCCCTGCACACCGACGCCTACGACGAAGCTTTGGCGTTACCGACCGAAGAAGCCGCGCGGATTGCGCTGCGCACCCAGCAGATCATCGCGTACGAGAGCGGCGTGGCACAGACGGTTGATCCGCTGGGCGGATCGTACTTCGTCGAAAAGCAGACGCTCGACATGGAAAAAGGCGCGTTCGACTACTTCGAGAAGCTCGACTCGATGGGCGGAATGGTGAAGGCCATCGAGCGCGGCTATCCGCAGAAAGAAATCGCTGAGGCCAGCTATCAGTACCAGCGGGCTGTGGAGGCGAACGAGAAGATTACCGTGGGCGTTAATGACTTCACGATCGAAGAAGAGTCGCCGCAGATTCTCTACATCGGCGAATCCGTTGCGCGCGCCCAGGAAGCGAAGCTGAAGGCCCTGCGCGCCCGCCGCTCGAACGAAGAAGTCCAGCGCCGGCTGGACGCGCTCAAGCGCGCCGCCGCCAAAACGCCTTCCGCCGGATCGAACGGCAACATCTCCGATGCCAACACTATGCCTTACATTGTGGACGCAGTTCGCGCTTACGCCACCGTGGGAGAAATCTGCGAAGCGCTGCGGCAAGTGTATGGGACGTATACGGAAGTGAGCATTACGTAGGCTCCCGTTTGGACCCGTGGCGCGGGCGCGGCCGATCCTTTCGTTTTCATCACAATCGAGACTCTTCTCCGTCACAGCGCCGAATCAGCGGTTGCCGCTACGATCGCGGGCTGTAAGCCTGCGATCCAATGGCCAATTCTGTCCCAACCCGGATCACGCCACGCAAGAGAGGAGTCGTGGTTTCGATCGAATCCAACATCCTGATGCAGAAAGTCATTCTGGACACGGCCCTGGCTGAACTCTATGGAGTATCTGTTAAGCGTTTGAACGAGCAGATCAAGCGAAACCAGGAACGATTCCCGGCGGATTTCATGTTCCAGGTGACCCGCAGAGAGCGCGATTCTTTGAGGTCGCAAATTGCGACTTCAAAGGTTGGACGCGGCGGCCGGCGCACTCTTCCCCAGGTTTTCACCGAGCATGGAGCGATCATGGCGGCGACGGTACTGAACTCCGAACGAGCGGTCCAGATGAGCGTGTTTGTGGTGCGCGCTTTTGTGCGGCTGCGGGAGATGCTGGCCGCAAATCGGCAAATCGCTGCCCGAATCGAGGAGTTGGAGAAGCGCCTGGAGAACCATGACGGCACCATTCAGGAAATCATCGATGCGATCAGAAGGCTGATGAATCCGCCCTCGAGCCCCCGCCGCAGGATCGGCTTCGAATCGCCTCCCGCGAGGATGGGATCCTAGTCATCTCCAATTTTCTGACAATGTTCTCCCGGCGCGCCCAGCGTGCCGGCAAATTCTGCGAAGCGAGGCGCATTGTGACCGGTGGTCGTTGCGACTCTGGCCAGCTCGCTACTGCAACGATTTCCCCTTAGGAATACAAAACTGTGACAGAGATCATTCGTCCGCTATCGTAGAATCTTAATTGAAATTGAAATTCATTTTCATTTTCATTTAGGAGAACGCCATCGTGAGTCTTCTTTCCTGGCGGGCGCTGCGGCTGATGGCCCGGATGATTGTTGTGGCGCTGCTGGCCGGAAGCGCAACCAGCGCCAGCGCACAGGAGCCGCCGTACTTCGTCACTTACGATCATCATCTGGAAGAACCGGGAAACCTGGAAATTGCGGGCACGAGCACGCTGGGGATTCCCCGCGACGGCCAGCGTCTGTTCTTTGCTCCCTACACCGAAATCGGCTATGGCGTGACCGGGCGCTGGACCGCCGAGCTTTATCTGGAAGCCCAGTCCACTTCGGGCGACAGCGCGGTTTTCACCGGCTGGCGCCTGGAGAACCGCTTCAAGCCGCTCAAGCGCGAGCACTGGATCAATCCCATTCTTTACTTCGAATACGAGAGCATCAACGAAGCCAGCCGGATCAAGAAAGAGATCGTCGGAAATGCAGAGACTTCCAGCGAGAACAATGCCGAGCTGGCGGACGTGCATGCGCACGAAATCGAAACCAAGCTGATTCTGTCGAGCAACGTCCACGACTGGAATCTGGCGGGAAATTTTATCGTGGAGAAGAACCTGTCGGCCAGCGAAGGATTCGAATTCGGCTACGCGCTGGGCCTGGCGCGGCCGCTGGCGAAGCTCGCTTCCGGCGCACCGTGCCGCTTCTGCCGCGAGAACTTCACGGCCGGGCTGGAACTCTACGGCGGACTGGGCAGCAGCAATGGCTTCGGGTTCCACCACACCGCGCATTACCTGGCGCCGGTGATCTCGTGGCAGCTCAGCGACAACGCCAGCGTGCACTTCTCGCCGGCGATTGGGCTGACGCACCTGAGCAATCCGGCGCTGCTGCGTTTCGGATACAGCTACGAGATTCACGGCTTCGGACGCAAAGTGGCGCAGTTGTTCGGAGACAAACCGTGAAGAGCATCCACACTGGCTTGTGGTTTGTCCTGCTGGCGGTGGGGTTCCTCCTGGCCCAGAACGTAAAGTACCGGCAGGATCCCAGTTGGCAAGCGCCCGCCGATGCCGCGGACAAGAAGAATCCGCTGGCGGAACGGCCGGAACTGGCAGCTGGAGGCAAGAAACTGTTCACGCGGAATTGTGTCGAATGTCATGGACAAACTGGAGAAGGCGTGAAGAAGGCAGCCGACCTGCAACTTCCGGTGGTGCAGGACCAGAGCGATGGCGCGCTCTACTGGAAGATCACGAATGGCAATCCGGACCGCGGTATGCCGTCGTTCAGCCGGCTTCCTGAACTGCAGCGCTGGCAGATTGTGCTGTATCTGCGGATGCTGAAGCAGAACGATGCGGCGCCATAGGCCGGTGGCAAGCGGGCCGTAACTGCAGCCTTGCATCCAGGAATAATCCAACGTACTCTTACGAATAAGCGTGGCCGAACCTGGACTTCCCCCAGGGCTAACGATCCCCATTCAGATCACGTTGGAGAAGTACATGGCTGTCAACACGCTGCGCGGCGGAAGGCCTTGTTCCGGATCTATTTACTTGAGCAGGTCCCTGTTTTTCGTGATTACCGCCACTATTTGCCAGCTTTTGATTTCTCCCGCTTATGGCCAAGTCAGCGTCCTGACGCAGCATTACGACAACGCCCGCACCGGTCAAAACACCGAAGAGACCATCCTGACTCATGCCAACGTCAATCCGAGCCAGTTCGGCAAGCTCTTCACGCAGAGTCTGGACGGTATGGAAGCCGCCCAGCCGCTTTATGTCCCGAATGTTTTCATACCGGGGCTGAATTCAACCCACAATGTGGTCTACGTCGCAACCCTACACGACAGTGTGTATGCATTCGATGCTGACAACAACCAGGGCAGCAATGCCTTGCCTCTGTGGCAGGTGAATTTCCTCGATCCGGCAAACGGCGTCACTACGGTTCCGGTGGCCGATGAGAAATGTTTTGTGACCGCCTACACAGAGTTCGGGATTCAGGGCACGCCCGTCATCGACGTCGGCAGGAATGCCATTTACATGCTGGCCATGACCAAAGAAAATGGCAGCTACGTTCATAAGCTCCATGCTTTGGATCTGGGCACGGGAGCGGAATTGTTCGGCGGGCCCGTTACTGTCACTGCATCGGTGACCATCAACGGCCAGACCTATCCTTTCGTAGACAAATACCAGCAACAACGTCCCGGACTATTGCTGCAGGACGGTACGGTGTACATCGCCTTCGGCAGCCCGGGCTGCAACATCGCTACTGAGATGGGCTGGGTGATGGCATACGACGCGGATACGCTCCAGCAGGTTGGGGCGTTCAATGTCTCGCCCGGTGTGGACGCTTCTGCCATTTGGATGTCGGGCGCGGGCCTAGTCGGGGATGGGGCGGGGAACGTTTACTTCAGCACGGGGGACGGTCTGTTCGATGCCAACATCGGCGGAAGCCACTTTGGAGATACCGTCCTTAAACTCAGCCAGGGTAATGGCGTCCTGAATCTGGCAGACTTTTTTACACCGTACAACCAGCAATTCCTCTTTGATAACGACCTCGACGTCGCTTCCGGCCAGGTTCTCCTTTTACCCGAACAGCAAAGCGGTAAGTTCACGCTGGCGGTGGGAAAGAACGGAGTGATGTATCTGCTGGATCAGGAGAACATGGGCCAGTACGATCCCGCGGGCGACATCCAGATTCCGCAGGAAGTCGCCGCTCCGGTGTTGGGCGAGGTGCACGCCGGACTGACGTATTGGGACAACACCGTCTATCTCGAGGCCGAGCAGACCCCGGTCATGGCGTACTCATTCACCAATGGCCGGCTTTCCACGCAGCCGATTTCGCAAACTCCGATTGTGACCTCCACTCCAAAGGGTGGCATCGTCTCGGCCAACGACAAACAGGACGGAATCTTCTGGTACGTCACTTCCGCCACCAAGAAGCTGTTTGCCTTCGATGCAACCAACCTGGCGGTGGAGCTCTACAACAACAGCATGGCAGGGACGCGCGACGCTCTCGGCCCCTTGGTTCATTTTGGGATGCCGATCGTGGCGAACGGCAGAGTGTACGTTAACGGACAAACGCAACTAACCGTGTTTGGCCTGTTGTCTTTCTTCACTCCGGTGGGGGGCGACAATCAGACAGGCGTCGCGGGTACGCCACTACCGATCGCTTTGCGGGCGGGACTGCAAGATCCCTACACCGGGAAGGCGGTTCATGCAGCCGGGATTCCGGTCACTTTCACCGCCAGCGGCAAGGGCGGTGTTTTCTCGAATCCAAACACCACTACGAACAACTTCGGTGTCGCCAGCACGACGTACACTCTTCCCCCGAAGTCCGGAACCTACACCATCACCGCGTCCAGCCCTGGTTATGCCAGCGCGACGTTTCTGGCGACGGCAATTAGCGGGACGCCCACTGCGTTGGCGATCTCCTCCGGCAATTCGCAGAAGGCACCGTTGGCATCGCCCTTGCCTTCTCCTTTGAAAGTGAAAGCCAAGGACGCCAACGGTAACGGGGTTGCCGGCGTGGTGATCAGCTTCGATGACGGTGGTGTGGGCGGTTCGCTGTCTCCCGCAACCGCCACCACCAACTCTTCCGGGGTTGCAACTACTTCTTATACGACCGGGACCAAATCGGGTGTGGTGAAGATTACGGCCTCCGCTGCGGGACTCACTCCGGTTGTCTTCAAAGAAACCGTGCTAGCCGGACCGGCAGTTTCGCTCAGCATCTATTCGGGCAATAACCAGACGGTGCAGGCGGGGACGGCGACACCCAAGCTGTTACAGGTAAAGGTCACCGATCAGTACGGAAACCCGGTAAGCGGGATTTCGGTGAGCTTCGCCGACGGCGGCGCGGGCGGCAGCTTTGCGCCCGATCCGGTTGCGACGAACGCGAAGGGGATCGCTGGAACACGCTACACCACTCCGAACCATGCCGGTCCGGTGACGGTCACGGCATCGGCTGCCGGCCTCGGTTCAGTTTTGTTCACAGTCAATGTCGATTAGGCGTGCGTCTGGACGCAGCCGGCGGGCACTTCGGGCCGGGCGCCACGCGGGCGAGGGCGCCCGCGCCACACCACTACTTCATGCGATTGCGGTAAAGGTTCTGGTCCACTTCGCGGGTCATGGCTTCGATGTTCAGCGGGACCTTCAGGAATTCTGCGACCGCTTCCGCGGTGGCCTTGGGTTCGCGTAGCGTGCGGTGATAGTGCACGCGGAAGACTTGTACATTGGGCTTGCCGTTGAGCCAGCGGTTGACTTCAATCAGGTGCCGTTGGAAGGCTTCTTCGATGGGCGAGGAGTCCACGGTGGGATCGAGAGTCCCGCGGCGGCGCAACATTTCCTCCTGCGACTTCAGAACCTCAGGCAGCGGACGCTGCATGAAGATGATGCGGTACTCGTGACCGTTGGGCAGCGAGAGCAACAACTGCGAGATCACTTTGACAACCTTGCCGTCGGCTTCGGCAATCAGGGCGGGGTCTTTGGGAAGTTGCTTGATGCGCTCCCATTCCAGGTAGCCGCGCGGGTTGTCGGTATCGGCTTTGCGTTCGCCGTCGGAGAGAATAGGGAGGCCGCCGGCGGCGAGCATCTGCATCATGAGAGAAGTGCCCGAGCGGGGCAGGCCGGAAACGATCGTGATCATTAGAGCCTTTCAGGGATGAATGCACGGAGAAAAACGCTTCCTCCGTGTGCTTGGAATCATAGAGGCGACACGGATTTCCGAGCAAATCGGAAACGGGAGTAACCCGGCCGGAAGGACGCTGCCGCAACCTTTTTCGTCTCGAAACGTCAGATCAGGGTAAGGTATGGATAGCATGTTCGGAGAAATCTATCCTGCGACGGACCGGTTTTGCGATCGTCGCGCAGTGGCTGCATCCGTGCTGGCTCATCTAGGACTGCTAGCCGCGATTCTGTTTCATCGGCCGCCGGTCATCGAGTTGGCTCCGGCGTGGCTGGCGAATGGAAGCGGGACGCAGTCGTATCGTGTGGTCTATGCTCCACCCGACGGTCAAGACGCTCCCGCCGACGACAAGATGGCGCTCGCGCATTCAGCGGCTGCGCCCCACCGGCGGCCGAAGGCCTCGTCGCCCAAGCCGGCGCCGGACCACCTCCAGGTTCCCGCCGATGCGGAAGCTTCCGACCGCAACGCGCGCGCCGGTTCGGCGCTTGGCACCATGATTGATGGGCCGATCGAAGGCCATGAAGTCCACGTGGCCTACCCGGTCGTGTTCCCGGATCCCCCGGTGGCGCGTTCGGAAGTTCCACGCGACTTGCAGGGTGATGTCATTGTCGAAGTCACCATCGACTCCCAGGGGAATGTGGTCGAGACCAGAATTCTGCAGGCTATCGGCCACGGGATCGATGAGAAGATCGTGGCTGCGCTGCGGCAGTGGCGCTACCAGCCGGCCACGCTGGATGGCGTGCCGGTCGCCTCGAAGCACGATGTCCATTTTCACTTTCCGTCGTGAGTGGACAATCAGGGAAAAGACGCTGCAGTTCCTGGCATAGCTTTTCCTACGGTTGTGGGCTGGCTGGTTGCCTCCGCATCGCGGCGGAGCCGTCATTGCGCTTACCCCGGCGTTTCTGGTAACGTGCCTCCCGTCTGTACCGAAGCCTCACCGCCAACGATGTGTCCCGGCGGTCCCTTCGGTGAAGCGCGAACCCTTCCGTAAAGGAGAACCCATGGCTTTCTGTCCCAATTGTGGATCGCAAATGCCGGCAGGCGCAGCGGCTTGTCCAAATTGTGCGGGCGGCAGTCCGCAAGCAGCAGCACCGGCTCCCGCAGCCGGGATGGCGGATAACATCGCAGGAATGCTGGCGTACCTGCTGATTCCCGCAATCGTGTTTCTTGTGTTGGAACCGTACAACAAGAACCGGTTTATCCGCTTTCACTCCTTTCAGTGCATTTTCCTGGCGATCGCCTTCACCGTGCTTGGGGTTGGGCTGGGAATCATCGCGCAAATTCCTTTTCTGGGCTGGGCTGTCCTTTTTCTGTTGTGGCCTCTGATCGGCCTGGGCGAGTTGATCCTTTGGATCATCCTGCTTCTGAAAGCCTACCAGGGCCAGATGTTCAAGCTTCCGGTAATCGGCGACATGGCCGAGAAGCAGGCCAATGCGGTATAGCCTGGACCGCTCACTTGCCAGGGGAGTGGCACCTCCTTTGCGCGATTCGCCAATTGTTCGCCCTTGTGATATGCTGCGTGTCCAAGCGAGGTCGGGATGCGCAAAGCAATCAATCATCTGAAGAAATCGGATCCGGTGCTAGCGGCGATCATTGAGCGGATCGGGCCCTGCCGCATGCAGTTTGGCGAGCCTACGTTTCACAGCCTGGCCGAGGCGATCCTGTATCAGCAGTTGAACGGCAAGGCGGCGGTGACGATCTTCAAGCGGTTCACCGATCTGGCCGGCGATCCGCTGACGCCTGCGGGCATTCTGAAGCTGACCGACGTGCAGATGCGCGGGGTGGGCCTGTCAAAGCAGAAAACGGCGTACCTGCGCGATCTCTCCGAAAAAACCAAGGCGGGACTACTGGAATTCGAGCGTCTGCCGGAGCTTTCTGAACAAGAAGTGATTGAGCATCTGACCCAGGTCAAGGGAGTGGGCGTGTGGACGGCGCACATGTTCCTGATGTTCACACTGCGGCGTCCGGACATTCTGCCCACCGGCGATTACGGCGTGCAGGCCGCGATCAAGAAGCACTACAAGAAACGCAAGTGGCCGAAGCCGGCAGTGATGGAGAAAATCGCGAAGCCGTGGGCGCCGTATCGGTCGATCGCGTGCTGGTATTTGTGGAAGAGTCTGGATGTGAAGACGATGTGAGGGCGGTGTGGAGCGGCGCGAATGTCCGATCCGGCAGAAGCTCTTGATGCTCGCCGGCCAGCGGACGTGACGGTGGTCGAACCTGACCAAATCGTTTACTTAGGATTGGGTCGGAACTTCGGGTCGGCTAAAACCTTCTGGAGCGCAAACCGGTCACGCAGATCGTCGAGCGTGGAGCCATTCTTCAAGCATTCCTCGGCGTAGTGCAGGGCGCGCTGTCGGTCGCCGAGGCCCTCCCACGTTTCCGCTGCATCGGCAAGAATCCGTGGATCTTTCGGGGTGAGCGCGAGTGCGGCGTCCAGGCGCGTGAGCGCGCGGTCTCGCTGGTTGTATTCGGCGTAGAGAACGCCGAGTGCCGACTGGCCAAATGCGTCCGAGGGGTGCTGCTGCACGTAGTCTTCCAGCAACGCGCGTTCCCTTTCGGTCGCCGCGCGGACTTGATCTGGTTTCTCAAGCCACTGGTAGGCCAGGGCGAGGTTGGCCCACACGCGGAAGTCCTTGTCATTGAACTGGAGCGCCTTCTCCGTCATGGCCGTCGATTTGGCATACTGCTTGGTCGAGATATACAACGAGCCAAGGTTCGCATACGCCGGGTAACTCGGGCTCAACTGCGCGGATTTCTCGAGCGCCTCGGCGGCTTGCGGCAGGACCTTCGGGTTACCCATTTCCATGTAAGCGGTGGCGAGGTTGTTGTAGGCAGTCGCGTTGTCGGGAGTCAGTTCGATCACGTGCTGGAATTCGGCGATGGCTTCGGTCAAGCGCTTCTGCCGGACGTAGAAGAGCCCCAGGCTGTTGTAGCCGTCCCAGTAGTCCGGCCGCAGGGCTGCGGCGCGCTTGAAAGTGTCTTCAGCTTCCCTTATGCGTCCCATGCGTTCATAGGCGCCCGCGATCCCCAGCAGCGCGTCCGGGTGGCGCGGATTCAGCTTGAGCGCCTGCGTGAACTCCTGGAGCGCAAGGTCGGCTTTTCCCTGCCAGGAATGCATCCGGCCGAGCGTCACGTAAACGGCCGGCAGACGGTCGTCAAGCTGCGTGGCCCGCTGGCAATTCGCCGCTACCTCGTCGCTCCATTTCGGATTCCTGTCCGCGGTGTATTTCAGCCGGTAGGCTTCGCCCAGCTCGGCGTAGCCGAGCGCAAATCGCGGCTCGCTCTGGACGGCGCCGTTGAGCACCTGGATGGCGAGGTCCAGATTGCCCGGCTTGTCCCACCGCTGGATGTAGCCGAGAGCCTTCAGGTAGGACTCGTAAGCGGCCGGGGCAACGCTGCCGCCGGTGCGGAGCATCTCCGGCGTCACCGCGATATTCATCAGCCGCGCCAGCCGGGAGACGGCTTCGTCCTGGAGGCTGGCGAGGTCGCCAGCGCGGTCTTCGAGCGCCGCCGAGCCGACCTGCCGCAGGGTTTTCGAGTTGATGAGATTGACCGTCAGGCGAACATCCTGGCCTTCGCGCTGAATGCTTCCCTTGACCACGAGCGTCGCTCCCAGTTCGCGCAAGGCCGCCGTCGGCTCGCTCACCTTCCGCCCCCGAACCACGCTGGCGGGGACGACCCACAACGACTGTTGGCCGACCTCGAGGTTCGATAGTCGGCTCGTCAGGCTGTCCATCAGGCCTTCAGCAATGGCCGCATTGGCTGGATCGTTCCCGATATTGTCGAACGGAAGCACGGCGATATGTTTCTCCCCACCGGCAAAGAGACGGTCGGCAATCGGCCGGCGAATCGACGGGATGGACGAAAGCCCCGCGATCGCAACCAGGAGGATCGCAACCGCCAAGAGCCACCGCTGCCAGCCGTGCTTTCCCGGGGCCGCCGCAGCCCAGGCTGAGCCGGACGCTTGTTCGACGTACTTTTTGAACTCTTTTGCCGTGATGGATTGGGCCCGACCTTCATCCTCCGGAGCGCGCGGCGCGGAGGGTGTCACGTGCGCGCGGGCTGCTTCCAAGTCCGTAAGCATCTCCTCGCAGTTCGGGTATCGCGATGTTGGCTCCTTTGAGAGCGCGCGATAGATCACCTTTTGCAGTTCGAGGGGCACGTCCCCCAGGGGCGCCGGAGGTTGATTCAGGATGGCTAACATCACCGCAGGAGCGCTGTCCCCACGGAACGGGAGCTGCCCCTTGATCATCTCGGCAAGAACAACTCCCAGGGCCCAGATGTCGGCCCGCTGATCCACCGGCTTGCCCAGCGTCTGCTCCGGAGACATATAGGCCAAGGTTCCGGTGGTTCCCACGCTCTGGGTCATACTCGGCGTCGCAATGACGCGGGCGAGGCCGAAGTCAACGATCTTCGCCACATTCTGACTGGTGATGATGACGTTCGACGGCTTGATATCCCGGTGAACAATCTTGTGGGCATGGGCTTCGGCCAGACCGCGCGCCATCTGGATGGCGATGTCCACTGCTTGGTCGAGTGGGAGCGGCCGGCCGCGGATTTTCTGGGCAAGGTTCTCTGCTTCGTAATACGCCATCACGATGAAGAGTTGCCCGTCGCCGGTTTCCTCGACGCCATGAATCACGCCGACGTTGGTGTGATCGAGCGCCGAGGCGGCCTTGGCCTCCCGGAGGAAACGTTCCTTGTCCTTTTCCCCAACGTTCAGGTCGTGCGGCAGAAACTTGAGCGCAACCGTGCGTTCCAGTTTCAGATCGAGGGCTCTGTAAACGACTCCCATTCCGCCGGCGCCGATCAATCCAAGGATTTGGTAATTGCCGATGCGTTCCCCAGCTGCCAGCGCACGTGTAGTCTGAGGCACGAATTTCCTCCCATCAGTCTGGGGCTGGTCTTAATATTTACGCGGAATTTCCGATATCAACTTTCTCTTTGGCGCAAAACCATATGCCAGGCGCCCTCTGGTGTCAATCTCAGCAACTCTCTGTTGGGTGGATAATTCGCTTTCGTTGCTTCCGCGGGCTGGCGACAGCAAGTCGAGAGGCAACTGCGGCGGACGAGAGTGTCCGCCCCACATGATGCGGCTGTGAGTGCGAAGTCAGTTGCCGGCAACAAAAAACCCTCTCGCCCGCGCTGAGAGGGTTTGGGAACTGACTGGGTGGTAGGTCACGCACGTACGACGTTGGCTGCCTGGAAGCCCTTGGGGCCTTTGAGCAGATCGAACTCGACGGTCTCGCCCTCGTTCAGTGTGCGGTAGCCGTTCTCCTGGATGGCGGAGAAGTGCACGAACACATCCTCGCCCGTGGAGCGCTGGATGAAGCCGTACCCCTTCGCTCCGTTAAACCACTTGACAGTACCCTTCTCTCTCACAAAGAAACTCCTTTCGCCTGATCGCTAAGAATTATTCTTCCGTCTCTTATCTGTTTGTCCCGGGGAAGCGGGACACCCCCTCAAAGGACGGATAGAATTTGGTGGCGTCGCCGCGTACGGGCAAACCGCGACCAGCAGAAACGGCTCCCAGAAATTCCGTCCGCCCAATGGGGAGCGACGAAACGCTGTGGAGCCGCGAAATGAAGGCGCGATATCGAACTGCCCGACACAGAACGTCAACCTGAAACTGCACTCTCGCCAACCGCTCTCCCGGCTGACGAGCCAAAGATAATAGCAGGAAGATAGCTCTTGGCAAGAGGCAAGTTGTTACCAGACATGACTGCCATGCCGGGGTCTGGCGATGCGGAACGCGATCACCGGCCGGGTTGTGCCAAACGAAAGTAGCCGTAAGTATCTGATAAGATTGGAAAACAAGTGACTTCCATCGGTCCAGTTGAGATTCCAGAGAAGACCCACCCGCGGGAAAAGCCCGGCATGGTCAAGGCGCAGAGCGACGGTTTGCTGAGCTCGACCGCGCGCTATCTGCTGCGGACCGAGGTACACACGTTCGCTTTCTCGGTGGCGGCGAATGCAATTCTTTCGTTTTTTCCGTTCGTGCTGCTGCTGCTCACGCTGATCCGGCGGGTGTTTCACTCGCGCGTGATGTATGACGTCGTCGTGAGTCTGCTGCGCGATTATGTGCCGGCCGGGCAGGACTTCGTCATCCGCAATCTGAACGCGCTGGTCGAGGCGCGCCAGCGGGCGCAGGTGTTCTCGCTGGTGATCTTGCTGATTACTTCGACCGGAGTTTTCCTGCCGCTCGAAGTGGCGCTCAACCGGATCTGGGGATTTCGCAACAACCGGTCGTACGTGGGCAACCAGTTGATCTCGCTGGGACTGACCTTCGCCAGCGGATCGCTGGCGCTGCTTTCGATCTATTTGACCGCGGGTAATGTCACTTTCTTGAAGACGGCCCTGCACGGCCACGGCATCTGGTTTGTGCAACTGGTGGGCTTCATCACCATGAAGGTCTTCGCAATCGCCGCCAGCATCGCCATCTTCTTTCTGATTTACTGGCTGCTGCCCAACGGGAAAGTCCCGGCGCGCGCCGTGTTGCCGACCGCCATCCTGATGGGCTTGCTGTCCGAAGCGCTGAAGTACGCCTACATCTATGCCCTGCCCTGGCTGAATTTCGGCGAAGTGTATGGGCCGTTCGCGATCTCGGTGAGCTTGATGTTCTGGGCGTTTCTGACCGGGCTGCTGCTGCTGACGGGGGCGAACTTGTCGGCGCGGAAGCTGCGGGATTTGTGATTCGGTGTTGTGCGGTCCGGGTTTGATAAGAACACTGGAAGCAATGGAGATGAAAATGAAGACGTCGTTTCTTACATCAGCTTTAGCACTCGCCCTCCTCGCGGCGATCGGTGTGAATCGCGTGAACGCGTCCGACGACGACAAGAAGGCCGTCGCCGCGCTCGACACACAGTACCAGGCGGCGGTTGAAAAGAACGACGCGGCCACAATGGATCGCATCCTGGCCGATGATTTCATCCTGGTGACAGGAAACGGTAAGACATACACGAAAGCTGACTTGCTGAGCGAGGCGCACAGCGGGAAGGTTGTCTATGAGCATCAGAGCGACACGGAACAGACGGTTCGCGTCTGGGGCGACACGGCGGTCGTCACGGCCAAATTGTGGGAGAAAGGCACGCAGGATGGAAAGCCCTTCGACAAGACACTGTGGTTCAGCGACACCTATGTGCGGACGACGGCGGGATGGCGATACATGTTTGGCCAAGCGTCATTGCCGCTGCCCAAGACTCCTTAGCAATAACAAGGTTACCAAATCGCGGATTGCCGACCAGCCTCGGTGTCGGCAGGTGTGTCATTGAAGCGGCGGGCGGCTCAGCTGCATCTATTCAAGAGCACTGCTCCAAAATTTCCCCGGAAGCGAGAAAGCATGAGCAAAACCAAGGGTTATGCCGCGATGACCGCCAAGGCTCCGCTTGCGCCGTATTCGTTTGAACGGCGCGCGCCCCGCGAGCACGATGTCGTCATTGACATCAAGTATTGCGGCATCTGCCACTCCGACATTCATCAGGCCCGCAATGAATGGGGTGATTTCTTGCAGGAATCCATATTTCCCATGGTCCCCGGACACGAAATCGCCGGAGTGGTCACGGCGGTCGGCGCCAGAGTCACCAAGTACAAGGTCGGAGACAACGTGGGCGTCGGCTGCTTTGTGGACTCCTGCCGCACCTGCGCTCAGTGTCGGGAAGGTATCGAACAGTATTGCGCCGTAGGCTCGGTGTGGACGTACAACGGGCGAGAGTACGATGACACGCCGACCTTTGGCGGCTATTCCGAGAAGATTGTGGTGGACGAAAACTACGTTCTTCGCATGCCGGACAATCTGCCCCTCGATAAGGCCGCGCCACTGCTATGCGCGGGGATCACGCTTTATTCGCCGCTCAGGCACTGGAAGGCGGGCCCCGGAAAAAAAGTCGCGATTGTCGGCCTCGGCGGGCTCGGTCACATGGGCGTCAAGCTGGCGCATGCTCTGGGCGCCGAGGTTACAGTTCTCAGCCAGTCACTGAAGAAACAGAACGATGCCAAGCGTCTGGGAGCTGACCACTTTTATGCCACGTCCGATCCAGAAACCTTCACCCAGCTGGCCGGCTACTTCGATCTCATCATCAACACAGTTTCGGCGGAAATCGACTGGAACCAATATTTCGGCCTGCTAAAGCTGGACAGCACGATGGTCCTGGTGGGCGTTCCGGAAAAGAAAATTCCCGTCGGAGCGATGCCGTTGATCGCCCGCCGTCGCAGCCTAGCTGGGTCCGCCATCGGAGGCATTCAGGAGACCCAGGAGATGCTGGATTTCTGCGCGAAACACAACGTCACCTCCGACATCGAAGTCATCCCGATCCAGAAGGTGAACGAGGCCTATGAGCGCGTCCAGAAAAGCGACGTGCGGTACCGCTTCGTGATCGATATGGCGTCGCTCAAGGGCAAGAGTTAAGAGTTAAATGACCGGGCGCGCTCTCTAAAATGTGTGCATCACCGGAAGAGCGGCAAGGTGTGCTCACCGTGGAAGAGCGGCCCTTCAGGGCCGCGTAAGACGTTTGAAAGAGCGCGGGCTTCAGCCCCCTGAGAAGTGTCATTAAACCTCGGAACCCACTGAGATTCAATAGTTGGTGTAATCGCCTGAGCGATGGTCCTGGTCGTGGTGGCCTGACTGACGACCTGGATGATGGACCTTCACTGCGGGAGCTACAAATCTCGGGACGATCACGTTGAGCGGAGGCAAGGCGAGCGTTACCACGAGCTCGCTGCCAGCGGGAAGCAACACGATCACGGCGACGTATAACGGCACTGCCAAC
>JBASRS010000082.1:0-116134 GCA_049273945.1 Terriglobales bacterium
GCTTCGCGGCGTGCCACGGCGGGTCGTCAACAGCGTGGGATGCGCCGACGTCAGCCCGACGGACGGGCGGCTTGCGCTCTTCCGGCTGGCGAAGGAGGGCATCCAGTTGGTGACCACACCACCGGACGGTTCCAGATTCGACGTGGTCGCCGAGTTCGCGCCCGCCACGTACTACTTGTATCCCCGCTGGTCGCCGGACGGCAGATGGATTGCCTTTCAGCGCGGAGACAGTATCAGGTTCGACATTTTCGTGGCCCCGGCAACTGCAGGGCAACCGCGCCAGTTAACGCATGACAACGACATGATGAGTGGTTTTGCCTGGCTGCCCGACAGCACGGGCATCGTCTACAGCTCAAGCCGCGGCGGCACGATGCCCTATTTGCCGACGTTAGGCCTGTGGCAAGTTACATTGCATGATGGAAGCGTCCGGCGGGTCACATCGGGCGAGACGTCGTATGCGAGTCCGGACATTTCTAAGAATGGCGCAATAGTGGTCAGCCGCATGAAGCTGCAGACCGACATCTGGAAGTTCCCGGTCGACGGTCTGCCCACCGAGAACGTGCGCCGCGGCGTTCGTGTGACGCGACAGACCGGGCAGGTCCTCACCCCCACGGCCAGCCCCGACGACAAAGAGGTCGCGTTTCTATCCGACAGCGGCGGTCATGCAAACCTGTGGGTCGCAAACACCGAGATTGGCGGGCTGCGCCAGATCACTTACGAGCGCGATCCGAACGTGGCCGTGGGGGTCCCGCTGTGGTCGCCCGATGGCCACACCATCGCTTTCGTCTCCTCGCGCGGCAACCGGGGATTGACGTTCGGAGTCTGGCTGGTGGATTCGGATGGAAGCAACCTGCGCAACGTCGCGAATCCCGGTCTCGGCCCTGCCTGGTCGCCGGATGGCCGCTGGGTGTATTACTCGACGTGGGGCGGCGCGCCAGCCACCGATGTCGCGCTGAAAAAAGTGCCTGTTGACGGAGGACCGGCCGTCACCGTGAGGACCGAGCGGCTGCGCAACGTGATCGGGTTACATGGCACCACTCTGTACTACGCCGTCGAGCGGCCGCTCGTCGACGGCACGCCGGAAGTCGAAATCCGGGCCGCTACTCCCGAGGACGCGCCGTTTCGCGTGCTCGCGCGCATTCCAGGCACGCGGGTGCCGATTTGGCAGATCTGCAATCCCACGCTGTCGCCCGACGGGAAATGGCTGGCACAAGCATTGACCGACGGGTTTACCACCAACCTCTGGGCGCTCTCGACAACGACTGGCGAATGGCGTCAGATTACCGATTTCGGCGAACGCGCGACGTTCATCGCCCGCCGCGTGTCCTGGTCCTCCGACGGGCACTCTATCTTGGCCGCGGTCGCCGAGGGCGATTCCGACATCGTTCTGCTGGAAGGATTGACGAATGTCGGGCGCGAGTGAGCGAACAGGAATTGGACCCATTTTGCGGACCAGAGGTGCGTCGATGAACACGCGTGCGCTTCTACTGATCGCGGCGTTTCGAAGGGGTTTCGCCGAAATACGGGAACTGCCGCTTCAGGCCATCCGCGCCGCCTCGGGCGGATGACGGGCTACTCAGAAGCAGATCCATTAGCACAGAACTGGGACTCGACGGATCGCGTGACGCGGTTTCGTCATGCGCCCTCCCGCTTGGCCTCTGGTGCACTGGCCCACACCGCGCGCTGTTGCGCCCAACTCCGCAACTCGGCGATCTCTTCAGCGCGGGTCGTCGATAGCGGAACGGTAGAAAAAAGCGCCGCGATGAGGTCTTCGGTCGCAAGCTCCTGCTTGCGTGAGTACGCGGCATAGAGGGCAGTCTGGACCGCCGACTCGATTTCCGCTCCAGAAAATCCTTTGGCCGCAGCCGCGACACGGTCGAGATCGTAGTCCGCTGGATTGCGTTTTCGTTTCATCAGCTGAATTGAGAGAATTTGCTTGCGTTCCGCGGCGTTGGGCAGATCCACGAAAAAGAGTTCGTCGAAGCGTCCCTTGCGGATTAACTCCGGCGGCAGTACCGTCACGTTATTACAAGTGGCGGCGACAAATACCGGCGATTTGCGCTCCTGCATCCAGGAAAGAAACGAAGCGAGCAGCCGCGAAGAGACGCCCGCGTCTGCGGAGGCGGAATCAGGGCCGCTGCCGGCAAAGACTTTTTCCAGTTCGTCGATCCACAACACGCAGGGCGCGAGCCCCTCGGTAACCTTGAAGACTTTCTGAATGCGTTTTTCGGTCTCGCCGATGTACTTGTCGTAGACGGCGGCGGTATCGAACTTGACCAGCGGCAGCTTCCACTCGCCGGCGACGGCACGGGCGCAGAGGCTCTTGCCGCAGCCCTGCACGCCGAGAATGATGACGCCTTTGGGTGGCTCCAACCCGAACTGGCGGGCTTGCGGGTCCCAGGAGTCGCGGCGCTGCGCGAGCCAGGCTTTCAGATTTTCCAGGCCGCCGACGCTGGCCATGTTGTCGCTGGCGTCCACGAATTCGAGCATCTCGGAGCGCTTGAGGAGGGCCTTCTTCGCTTCCAGAACGTCCGTAATGCAAGCGGGCGCGAGTGCGTAGCGAGCGACCAGCGACTGCGAGATGGCGCGCTCGGCCTCTTCCTCCGTCAGTCCGCGCAGGTTAGCGGCCATGGCTTCCACGCCGGTGGCATCGAGCTGCAGCTTCAGGGCGTGAGTGTCCGCCAAGCGGGTGTAGGTTTCGCGGATGATGTCGCGCAGCCGTTCGGCATCGGGGAGCGGCAGGTCGAGAAACTCGACCAGGCTGGCGAGTTCCGGGGGCATCTCGATCGAGGGCGCGGTCAGAATCAATGTCCGGCGGTTGGCAGAGAACTTCTGGCCAACATCGCGCAGGCGGCGCACGACTACCGGGTTATCCAGATGCCGATGAAAATCCTTCAGGACAAATACGGCTTCCAGGGTCATGGCTTCCAGGTTCGCCAGAGCCTGTACCGGATCAACTGTGTTGTAGATGGCAGTTTTGCTCGAGTCCGGAGCTCCAGGATCAGCGGCGTGCCGGGCAAGGTTGATACGCACTTGCAGGTCAGCCGGCACGGCGGGGGCGCCGGCGCCGGAGCGCACCAGACCGTCGGCAACCGTCCACTCGAAAACCGCCATGTTCAGTTCGGAACAAGCGGAGCGCACCAGCGCGAGGGCCCGCACTTCCTCGACCGTCTCCATGACGACGATGGGGGTGGAGGAGTTGATGAGGACCTTGAGCCGTTCGAGGGGATTCATATGTGTTTGACCGGGCGCGAGTTGCTCCCGTAGAATATTAGTTCGGTCCCACCCCGAATATCTTCCTAGCGCAATCTAGGACAATCGAAGGTAATTGAGCGACATGGCGAATCATTTTTCGGCGCTGAAGCGCGCCCGTCAGACCGTGAAACGAACCGAACGAAACCGGGCGAGCGCCTCGCGTTTGCGCAGCGCGCTGCGCAGCATGCGCGAGAGCCTGGAAAAAGGCGACAAAGCCGCCGCCGGGCAGATCTACCGGGAGACGGTCTCGGCGCTCGACAAGGCGATTCAGAAGGGCGTTCTGCACGAGAACACGGCGTCGCGGTATAAGTCCCGCCTCTCGAAGCGTTTGAGCGCGCTGAAGTAGGCGTAGAAGGCAGTCGGGCAGCCTCTAAATTTATCGGAATTATATACTTGACAAACCCATGCCTTTGACGCATACTTGCGGGCATGGAAAACGAACTCAATCTAGTTGCTCTGGCTCAGCACTTTAGCGATGAAGACAAGGCGCGAATATTCCTTGAAAAGCTGCGTTGGCCTGATGGCCCTGTCTGCCCACACTGCGGCGAAATAAACAATGCCTACCGTCTAGAGCCGAAGGCTTCCAAGAAAGACACCCACGTTCGCAAAGGCGTCTGGAAGTGTGGCGGATGCCGTGAGCAGTTCACCGTCACCATTGGAACGATCTTCGAGGACAGCCACATCCCCCTGAGCAAATGGTTGCTTGCCTATCACCTGCTCTGTGCCAGCAAGAAGGGCATGAGTGCTCACCAGCTTCACAGAATGCTCAAGGTGACGTACAGGAGTGCATGGTTCATGGCTCATCGGATTCGCTACACGATGAGTCAGGAACCGTTGTCATCGAAGCTGCAAGGCGTAATAGAAATCGACGAGGCGTACATTGGGGGAAGGCGGCGTCAGAAGCAGCCACAGACCGTAAAACCCGGCGACAGGGCACAGGATCGTCTTGGCCCTTTCGCGGATAAGGCTCCGGTCGTTTCTGTACTACAACGCGGTGGACGCGTGCAGTCCCGGCATGTCGAGCGTGTGACCGCTGAGAACCTGAAGCCGATGGTTGAGCAGATGGTTGCAGAAGATGCGCACATTATGACGGACTCTGGCACGGTGCTCGCGGGCGCGCTGATGGGTCGCAAGCATGATCAAGTGAATCACAAGGCGAAGGAATACGTCCGGTACGAGGATGGGATGTGCATCACCACAAATGCGATTGAAGGCTATTTTGCGACATTGAAGCGCGGCATCAATGGGGTGTACCATCACGTCGGCAAGCAGCACCTGCATCGCTACTTGAGCGAATTTGATTTTCGTTACAACTCTCGTAAAGAGAAGGACGGAGACCGGACGTTGTTGGCCCTCAGTGGAGCGGGCGGAAAACGGCTGATGCTGCGGGACTCAAAGCCAAACTAGGAGAGAAGAAACCGAATTTCAAAGTTGCTAAAACTGCAAAAGGCCAGCTGGCAGGCTGACCTTTGCAGTGAATCTAAACTTGTTGGCGGCGCTCTCCGCGTTCTCCCCGAACGGGCCAGTATACGTGTATCCACCGGCAGCACCAATATAACAGAAGGATGCTGCCATGCCTAGAAAAACCGAACCAGTTGTGTTTCAAGTCGAGTTTAAGAAGGGCACGGCAACGCGCAATCGCCTACCCCTTGCAGACGTTCTTGGCACTCTTCAAGAGTTGGATCTGATGATCCGAGAACTTGGCAAGAAGGTGCAGCGGGATAGTGGCGTAGAGAATCCAGATGGAGACTTTGGCATGGAATTGCTCGCCGGGTCTACTGGGATTGCGTTTGCGAAGGGTAGCATAAAGTCTCATTTGCTGATAACGAAGGACATCGAAAATGGTGTACGTACAGTTAGTCGCGTCATCGGAACAACAGCGATTGTAGAGAAAAAGGAGGTCACGTCCGTAGATGAATATGGTGCGCCAGTCGTGCGGCGTTTGGCGAAGATCGGAGATATTCAGGAAGGAAACAAGACTGAACTGCACCTTCAACTCGCCCAAAAAGGGAAGATCACAGACAAGGCAAATCTTTCCAAGAACGGCCTAGAAGCTCTGCGGGCATTGAGTGCGTCCGATTTCGCCATTGAATCCGTGACTCTATATGGAAAGCTCAAAAAACTTGCAGACTTCGGCAGAGATGACGAGGAAGGAGCTATCTGGGGTCAGTTGGTAGAGGACAACGGCAATATTTGGCGTGTTCGATTCGCCGAAAGCGACCTGCAGAAAGTGAAAAATCTATTCAGGCAACAGGTTGTAGTATCCGGCGATGCCAATTATTTCAAGACCAAGAATCCTCGGCTCGACGCCAAGACTATAGGCCCGGACAAGGATCGCAACTACGTTACCGGATTTAAGCGATTCCGCAAGAACTACCGGGCGATATTCGGGGACCGTGATCCGCAAGAAATTCTAAAGGACATTCGGGGGTAGCAAGATGCCGCGCCGCAAAGTCTATTTCGACACCTCGATCTTTCTGGAGATGGGCACCAAGAAAAGTAAGCACGCCAAGAACATCAACAGTTTGCTCAGTGATTTGAACGCGGATAAGGCGCGGGTATACACGTCAATCCTAACAGTCCAGGAATTCTCTGTGGCTGCATATCGGAAAGGTGCTCCTGGGCGAGATACCTACGGTGACATCCATCCTCTCGCACGTATTTACGGCCTAACCAAGGACATAGCTTTGACGGCGGCTAAGCACGAAGCCGGACTGCGAGACATCACAGCGGAGAGCGAAGCGCAACGTGACCCGCGAAAGCCAGAGACGGAAGAGCAAAAGCTTGAGCGCATTTGCGAAAACAGGCGAAGGAAATGGGACTGTTTTCACCTCGCAACCGCTCAACTGATCGGGTGTGTGGAGATGTACAGCACAGATGAAAATCTACGAAAGAGGCCCGGGCAACTGGGCATCAAGAATCTACGCGTGATTGGACCAGAACCTCCCAAGCGACGGATCGCCGGGCCTCTGACCGATAATGCCGGGCTTATAGATGTATGACGCCAAAGGAAACTAAGATGGATCAGCCACGTAGAATCACCAACTCCAAGCCGATCCCGCACATCCCGCTTCCGTTCAAGGAACTGATGGCTGATGTGCTCAAGGTGAAGCCACCAGCAAAGGCACCGAAGAAATCGAAATAAGTTCGCCTCTCTGCACTCTTTCCGCGGCAGTTACTTTTGAAGTACTTGCACAATTACTGCTGCACTTTTCCACAGAAGTGCATTGCATCCACAAGGCTTACCATGCATACAATACACTCTGGCGGCAAAGTGAAACGGCAGCCCTGGCAGGCCGCCGTTTCGAGAATCTTTCGCCGTCTCTGATTGCCGGGTCGGGAAAGTTCTTTCTAAGATTGCAATCCCATCTTAGCGAACCTCCCGAACAAGTCAAGTGCAAAGGCTGTGGAAATCATCCACAAGCGTGCGCGGAGGTATGCGATTGGTAAACAACATTGGGTGGGGCAAATATGGATTCGGATTTCGCCGCGAAACTAAAATCCGCTATCGGTGAGACTTCTCCGCTTTCAGTGGGACGAGAACTCATCGTGGTTCCATCCAAGGGAGCCGGTTTCCCCGGCAACTTTAAGGGGAACATCCAGGAAGCATTTGCGAGGTATCGCGAAGAGTATGCGGGGAAAGACTTTGAAGATCCTCGCGGCATCGCGGTTACTCTTCTTGAGGAGAACTTTCCAAAGCTGGTCAAATTGATGTTTCGGCCAGATCCCAACAAGCCAGCGGTGCGGGCACGCGCAAAAGCAGTATTGGAGCCGTTGCGCAATGGGACTTTGGACGAGGCAAAACATTTCAGCGACCAACCTGCCCGTCTCCGCACTTTGTTTTGGATTGAGGACGTTATCTGCCGCCCCGATGGCATTCATCCGAATTGCGCAGCACAAGTCGAGGGGGAAGAGGTCTACTTCAAGCGATACGACAGGTCCGGTTCGGATACGAAACTTGTATTTACGGCGATTGGGCACTGCGGCCAGCGGATCGTTATTACATCCTTTCTTGACCAGTCAACGACCCTTCACAAGTACTGCGCTTTGCCACCATTCTGGCCACAAAAGTAAGGCCACCCGCTAAGGTGGCCGAACTCGCCCGTTGCCCCGGGACCAGGGAAAGGCTGGCTTCGCAGCCAGCTTGAATCTACGTATATGATGCCTACCGCAAACTAAAGTTTCAAGTAGCGAAATTTAAGCGAACGGTCATGTCCTGTCACGGCATTCTCATTGTGCGATTATCCTATGGGTTTGTAAAAGGCATAATTCCGAAATTTATACTTGACCCGCTGCAACCATTTGCTATACTTACCCGTTCCTCGGAAATACGGCAGTTCTGGCCGTCCTGACGGACCTCCGCTCGAAAGCGCAACAAACCCCAACGAATTGAGCAACTTTCGAGCTGGGTGCAGCATCTATTTGGGTGACTCTGGCTGTCCTTTCACCAACCCCGCCCAAATGCAGTTCTTGGCCAGCAGGCGACCATCATCCAGTGGGCGGAAGGTGGGACCCCAAGAGCCGAATTAATCCCCAGAGGAGAACGACAGCAAATGCGCTCTGATCGTGTATTTGATGCAGTGGAGACTTTGCGGAACCGGTACATGCTCTGCCAGCTTGCCTCGAAGGCAACGCGCAGGTTTCACCGGCCGAATACCCGCATTCAGGAAACCATGAACCAGGTGTTTGACCGGATCGCGGGAGCGGAACGCCATGACATTTTGAGCGAACCGGAAAATTTTGCTGAGGCGCAAAGGCGGGCTGCTTAAGCGGCTCCGCCGTGTGCCCACACGGCGGCTAAACTCCCCCGAGAGAATCCCTCCCGAGAAAATCCATCCTGTAGGTGAATATGACCATCGCTGAACTGAAAGAAAAAAATATTACCGAGCTGACCAAGATCGCCCGATCTCTGGAACTGCCGGGCGCCAGCGGACTCCGCAAGCAGGACCTCATCTTCAAGATCCTGCAGGCGCAAAGTGAAAAAGAAGGGCACATCTTCGCCGAAGGTGTGTTGGAGATCCTCCCGGACGGCTACGGCTTTCTGCGCTCGCCCGACTATAACTACCTGCCCGGGCCCGACGATATTTACGTGTCGCCGTCGCAGATCCGCAAGTTCGACCTGAAAACCGGCGACACCATCAGCGGCCAGGTGCGTCCGCCGCACGAGGGCGAAAAGTACTTCGCGCTGGTGAAGATCGAGGCGGTCAACTTTGAATCGCCCGACGAAGCGCGCAACAAGATCCTGTTCGACAACCTGACCCCGCTGTATCCGCAGGAGCGGTTGAAGCTCGAAACCGTTCGCGAGAACGTCAGCGCGCGCGTCATGGATTTGCTCACGCCGCTCGGCAAAGGCCAGCGCGGATTGATCGTTTCGCCGCCGCGCGCCGGCAAAACCATGCTGCTGCAGAATGTGGCCAATTCGATCACCGCCAATCATCCGGAAGTCGTGCTCATGGTGCTGTTGATTGACGAGCGCCCGGAAGAAGTCACCGACATGCAGCGCTCGGTCAAGGGTGAAGTCATCTCTTCTACGTTTGATGAGCCCGCGGCACGCCACGTGCAGGTTGCCGAAATGGTAATAGAAAAGGCGAAGCGCCTGGTTGAACACAAACGGGACGTGGTCATCTTGCTCGATTCCATCACCCGTCTGGCGCGCGCTTACAACACCATCGTTCCGCCTTCGGGCAAGGTGCTTTCCGGCGGCGTGGACTCGAACGCGTTGCAGCGTCCGAAGCGCTTCTTCGGATCGGCCCGCAACATCGAGGAAGGCGGCTCGCTGACGATCATTGCGACCGCTTTGATCGACACCGGCTCCCGCATGGACGACGTGATCTTTGAAGAGTTCAAGGGCACCGGCAACTCGGAAATCATCCTGGAACGCAAGCTGGTGGATAAGCGCGTGTTCCCGGCCATTGATATCCAGCGCTCGGGCACTCGTAAGGAAGAGCTGCTGATTCCGAAGGAAGACTTGCAGCGCATCTGGGTGCTGCGCAAAGTGCTGAACCCGCTGTCGCCGGTGGAAGCGATGGAGTTGCTGATTGATAAGCTCTCCAAGACGCGGGCCAACAGTGAGTTTTTGTCGAACATGAGCTCGCTGTAGTAACGGCTGGAGTCGACTTCTGCGTCGACTCCTCCAGACTTCGGCAAGAAACTGGGCAGACTTCAAGGCCCGTACTGGTTCCTGCGGCGTTACCTTGGTGCGCACAGGGCCACATTCGCGCATCCTTTCCACAAGCAGACCGTGCTAAAGAACGCTTGTCGCCCGCAGAATGCGGGCCGACGATGCAGGAGCATGGTATGTGGAAGCATGTTCTACCTCTGACGTTGATACTTTGCGCTCCAACCGTCCAAGCGCAGTCACAGCCGGTTTCTACGGCGTTGGAAGTCGCTCAAATCCAAAGAAAGCCCATGGCCCATGAAGCCGAGGTTCATCCAGCCGCGATCGTTTCCACGTGGGTGGATCCGCACCAGCAGTTGGAGCGGATGCAGATCGCGAACGCTTTTCGCGAGCGGCAACTGGCGCTGCGGCGCGATACCGAAAAGCTGCTCAGCCTGGCTGCGGAACTGAAGCAAAACGTGGATAAGACCAGTCCGAATATCCTGTCCATGGATGTGATCAAGAAGGCGCAGGAGATTGAGAAGCTGGCGAAAAGCGTGAAAGACAAGATGAAGGACGCTTACTGAGCCAGCATTCGGGAGACGCCGCCGGAGGCGCCGCAAGCCGTCTCTACGCTAGGGCCCGAGTGGTTCGCGGTGAGCGTCGGCCCAGCCCGCCCACGGAACTGTAATCCAGATGACGAGGGCTCCGAGCGCTAGTTGATGGGTGTCGGGCGGAGGCGGGGCAAGTATCGCGGCCAGCCATCCCAGCGGCCCGTAATCGGCTCGGGTGGAGCGAACGTCACACTCGCCATCGCCTTCACGCAGGCAGCGATGGCTTCGACGGATGGAACCTTCGCGCTCACGGGCAATGTGACGTTTGCCAACTCCACTTGCTCGGTTGATGGCACCGTCAGCAACGCGTTTATTGCCGGTCCATACCTGGTGGTGAATGGCAGTACGAACGAAACCGATGGCTCCAGCGGATCGTTCTCTTACACCAACGTATTGCTCGACAGCGCATCGGCGCCCAAGAACATGACGGGCACGTACGACGTGGTCGACGGGCTGTGCGCGGGCGATCTCGACACGCCCACATTCACGAAACAGTAGATCGCCTCGAAACAGGAACGCCATCCAGCGGTGCTGGATGGCGTTTCTTTCTTGCAGTTTTGCCTCGAAGAGCCTGGCAATCCGTCGTCTTCGCGGACGCCGGCTTACTCCGATGAGATTCGCATCCCGTAAAACGAGCGGTACACGAAGGAGACCGAGACCGCGAAGAAGGCGAGTGCCAGAATGTGGGTCAGGCCGGTGCCCTGGTCGCGCGTGAGCGAGACGGCCAGTTCGACCGCCAGCAATCCGAACAGCGTGGTGAACTTGATGACCGGGTTCATGGCGACCGAGGACGTGTCCTTGAACGGGTCACCCACGGTATCGCCGATCACGGTTGCGTCGTGCAGCGGCGTGCCTTTCTGTTTCAGTTTCACTTCCACGATCTTCTTGGCGTTGTCCCAGGCGGCACCCGCGTTGGCCATGAAGATGGCCTGGTAGAGACCGAAGATCGCAATCGAGATCAGGTACCCGATGAAGAAGAACGGTTCTACGAAGGCAAAGGTCAGGGTGCCGAAGAACACCGCCAGGAAGATGTTGAACATGCCTTTCTGCGCGTACTTGGTGCAGATTTCCACCACCTTCTTGCTGTCGGAAACAGAAGCTTTCTGCGAGCCTTCAAGTTTGATGTTGGCTTTGATGAACTCGACGGCCCGGTAAGCGCCGGTGGTCACGGCCTGGGTGGATGCGCCGGTGAACCAGTAGATCATCGCACCGCCGGTGATCAGGCCCAAGAAGAATGGAGCGTGCAGCAACGAAAGTTTGTCCACATTCGATGTCAGCCCATTCGTCAGCGCCATGATGATGGAGAAAATCATGGTGGTCGCACCCACTACAGCGGTTCCAATCAGCACCGGTTTGGCGGTCGCTTTGAAGGTATTGCCGGCGCCGTCGTTCTCTTCCAACAGGTCCTTGGCGCGGTTAAAGTTCACGTCCAGGTTGAAGTCTTTCTTGATCTCCGCCTTGACGTTGGGTACCTGCTCGATCAGCGACAGCTCATAGACGGACTGGGCGTTATCGGTGACTGGGCCGTACGAATCGACAGCGATCGTCACTGGGCCCATACCGAGGAAGCCAAAGGCCACCAGGCCGAAGGCAAACACCGGCGCGGCAATCATGGTGGCAGCCGTTGCCAAGCCCATCGTGCTGAAGAAGTAGGCGACCGACATCAGAACGACCATTGAAAGCCCCAGCCAGTAGCCCGAGAAGTTGCCGGCCACAAAACCGGAAAGAATTCCCAGCGATGCGCCGCCCTCTTTGGCGGAGGTCACTACCTCGTTCACATGCCGCGAATCCACCGAGGTGAACACCTTCACCAGCTCAGGAATCACCGCTCCGGCCAGGGTTCCGCAAGAGATGATCGAAGCCAGCTTCCACCACTGCGAGGGGTCCCCGCCCAAGTTGGGGATGATGAGAGACGAGACGATGTAGGTGGCGACAATCGAAACAATCGACGTGATCCACACCAGCGAAGTGAGCGGGTGCTCGAAATTCATCACGTTGGCGTTGCCGTACTTCGCTTTGGCGATGGCGCCGTTGATGAAATAGGCCAACGCGCTGGCCACCAGCATCATGATGCGCATGACGAAGATCCAGACCAGAAGCTGTACCTGGATCATCGGATCTTTCACGCCCAGCAGGATGAAGGTGATCAGGGCGACACCGGTGACGCCGTAAGTTTCGAAACCATCGGCGGAGGGCCCGACCGAGTCGCCGGCGTTGTCACCGGTGCAGTCGGCAATGACGCCGGGGTTGCGGGCATCGTCTTCCTTGATCTTGAACACGATCTTCATCAGGTCGCTGCCAATGTCGGCGATCTTGGTGAAGATGCCGCCCGCGATACGCAGCGCAGCCGCGCCCAGCGATTCGCCGATCGCGAATCCGATAAAGCACGGTCCCGCATAGTCACCCGGAACGAACAGAAGAATAAAGAGCATGATCAGCAGTTCGACCGAAATCAGCATCATGCCGATCGACATCCCGGCCTCCAGCGGGATCTGATACACCGGGTACGGTTTCCCGGGGAGCGAGGCGAAGGCGGTGCGGGAATTCGCAAACGTGTTGACGCGAATTCCGAACCAGGCCACACCGTAGCTGCCCGCAATGCCCACCAGGCTGAACACCAGGATGATCAGCACACGCGGAATTTCGAAATGCCGCAGCACGCCGAAGTAAAGCACGATGATGGCGGCGATGAAGGCCCAAAGCAGCATCAGGAATTTGCCCTGGGTCAACAGATAGGTCTTGCAGGTTTCGTAGATGAGCTCGGAAATTTCCCGCATGGCGCGGTGCACCGGGAGGTTCTTCAGGCGCATGTAGATGGCCATGCCGAAACCCAGGCCGAAAACGCAGAACAGCAAGCCGATCGTAAGCATGCGGTGGCCATTCATGCCGAGGAACGACACCGATGAAAGGTCGGGAAGTTTGAGAGCGGCCTCGCCGCCGCCAGCTTCTCCGGCGGGTTGGGCGAGCGCCGAGGCGGCGGTCAGGAGCAGAGTTGCAAGGGTCGCGAAAGTCTTCGAGAACCGGCATCCTGCGGACGCAAGGGTTCCCATCCAGGTGCGCATTAGAATCCTCCAGGGATCCGTCACTGATATCAGGGATCACGACGCGTGATTTATGCCCGGCGAAGTCTTGCCCGCGCGAGATGGTCCCGTCGCAGCAGGCCGGTCGCCGGAGTTCCGAACACGCTTCCGCCGCAAGACAAAATTTAGGAGTGCCGATTTGGCCGCGTCGGAATGCCCATGCCGCCGGTACGCCGCCTGCATAACAGGCTGCACACTTCCGGCACAAGGCAGTTGTTTATAGCATCTTGAAAAGGGTTGGGTCAACGGAGGGCGCGAATAGCAGGGCCGCGGCGGTGGCGACGGAACGAGTACACTGCCAGGCATGCTTTTTATGGTCATCGAACGCTTCAAAGGCGGCGACCCCAAGCCGATTGGGGCACGGTTCCGGCGAGAGGGCCGCATGTTGCCCGAAGGTGTGGTCTATCAGGCTAGTTGGATCGATCCCGTCGCCGGGCGGTGCTTCCAGATCATGGAGGCGCCGAGTTTGGAATCCTTGGACGAATGGGTCCGGCGATGGAATGACCTGGTCGACTTTGAAATCGTTCCAGTAGTCACGTCGGCGGAATTCTGGGCAAGGGCGCAAGGCGAATAGGGCGCAGCTCGGCATCTCCGAATCCGTAATCAGGGGACGCTTCCGTATAATTAGGTTTCATGCCTGCCTCCCTCGACTCCATCGTGTCCGCTACCCGGAAGCGTGTTTCCGAAAGCCGGCGAAGCGCCGACCTGCGGGCGTTGGAGCAGAAGGCAGCGGAGCACAGACCGCGAAGATTTCGCGAACAACTTCGCCGGACCGCTCAGGGCGGGCCCGCAATCATCGCCGAACTGAAGAAGGCATCGCCGTCAAAGGGCTTGATCCGCGCCGCTTTTCACCCTGCGGAACTGGCGCGCGAACTGGAGCAGGCGGGCGCGGCAGCGCTGTCGGTGGTGACTGACGAGGAATTTTTCCAGGGCTCACTGGACTACCTGCGGCAGGCGTCAACTGCAACTTCTCTTCCCTGCCTGCGCAAGGATTTCATTGTCGATGAATTCCAGATTCTCGAGTCGCGCGCGCATCGCGCTGATGCCATCCTGTTGATCGTTGCCTCCCTCGAGCAGAAGGAATTGGTCGCGTTCGCGCGCCGCGCCAAGGCGCACGACCTCGACGTGTTGTGCGAGGTCCACGACGAAGGAGAACTGCAGCGTGCGCTCGATGCCGGATGCGACTTGATCGGCGTCAACAGCCGCGACCTCAGAACTTTCAATGTCGATCTGGCCACGGCGTTCCGGCTAGCCGAGAAAGTTCCTTCGGGATGCGTGCGCGTCGCCGAAAGTGGAATTCATTCCGGCGCCGATTTGGCTCGCCTACGGGCCGCTGGCTACGACGCCTTCCTGATCGGTGAATCGCTGATGAAGGCAGAACGCCCGGGAGTGTTTTTGCAGAAGCTGATGGAAGAAGCGAAGGCAGTGGTTAGCGGATAACGAGCGCCGATTCTTGCTAACCACTGACCACTAATCACTAGCGACGGTTCTTATGACTTGGATCAAGATCTGCGGGATCACGAACCGTGAGGACGCTCACGCGGCGGTAGCCGCCGGCGCGAACGCGCTGGGTTTTGTGTTCTACCAGAAGAGTCCGCGACGGGTTACGGTCGAGACCGTGAAATCCATCGTCGCCGATTTACCCCTGAAGGTCGAAAAGATCGGTGTGTTCGTGAACGAGACCGTGGAAGGCGTACAACGGATCGTCACCGAGACCGGCCTCACCGCGGTTCAGCTTCACGGCGAGGAGGATGCCGAATTCTCCCGCTCGCTTTTCCGTCTGATGTCAAAGGGCTTGCGGCGGCCCATCATTTTCCGTACCTGCGCGGCGCACATCTTCGACAAGCCCGCCGACCAGAGCGTTGGTTGGGATCCGGTGTCGAGCGGGCTGGTCGAGCCCGATGAAGCCTATAAGGGGAAACGGGTGCAAAAGATCCACGTGGCCGAAAACGGTGACCTTTTTCTGGAGACACACGGATTTCGCCCCGGTGTGATCACGGGTGTACTGCTCGATTCGTCCGGCTCGGGGCAGCGCGGCGGGATCGGCCGGACCTTCGACTGGGAACGAGTGCAGCCCTGGGCGGGTGTGATCAACAGCATCAGCAAGCTGATCGTTGCCGGAGGCCTGCGCGCGGACAACGTGCAAGAGGCGATTCACATTCTGCATCCCTGGGGCGTGGATGTTTCGACCGGCGTCGAACTCGCGCCGGGCAGGAAAGACGCGAAGAAAATCCGCGCATTTGTCCAGGCCGTGCGCGCCGCGGACGAGAGCGACTGATCATGGCGACGGCGAGCGTCACAAAGCGCACACGCAGCACGACCCCGAAGAAGCCGGGCGCGACGGCCGGGCGTTTCGGCGTCTACGGCGGCCGCTACGTGCCCGAAACGCTCATGGCCGCACTCGAAGAGCTGGAGCGCGAATATGAGAAGGCAAAGCACGATCGCAAGTTTCAGCAGCGGCTGGACTACCTGCTCAAACAGTATGCCGGACGGCCGACGCCGCTGTTCTTCGCGCGGCGGCTCACCGAGAAGCTGGGCGGCGCGAAGATCTACCTGAAGCGCGAAGACCTTCTCCACACCGGCGCGCACAAGATCAACAACTGCCTCGGCCAGGCGCTTCTCGTCGAGCGCATGGGCAAACATCGTGTGATTGCTGAAACGGGCGCCGGACAGCACGGCGTGGCGACGGCTACAGTGTGCGCGCTCTTGGGCTTCGAATGCGTCGTCTATATGGGCACCGAGGACATGCGACGGCAGGAGTTGAACGTCTTCCGCATGCGGCTGCTGGGAGCGGAAGTCCGCGGAGTCGAATCGGGATCGCGCACGCTGAAAGATGCCATCAACGAGGCGATGCGCGACTGGGTCACCAACGTGCGCACCACACACTATCTGCTCGGCAGCGTGCTGGGGGCGCATCCTTATCCCACGATGGTGCGCGACTTTCATCGCGTGATCGGGCGCGAAACGCGGAAGCAGATTCTCAAAGCCGAAGGCAAACTTCCCAAGGCGATCATTGCCTGCGTGGGCGGAGGATCGAATTCCATCGGAATCTTCTACGACTTCCTGAAGGACAAGAAGGTCGAACTGATCGGGGTGGAAGCGGGCGGTTGCGGAGAAGCGCTTGGCCAGCATGCCGCGCGTTTTCGCGGCGGATCTCCCGGCGTGCTGCAAGGCACCTACTCCTACGTTTTGCAGGACAAGTCTGGGCAGATTGCGACCACGCACTCCGTATCGGCCGGTCTCGACTATCCTTCGATCGGCCCGGAACACGCCATGCTCAAGGATTCTGGCCGCGCCCAGTATGTGCCTGCATCAGACACTGAGGCGCTGAAGGCGACAACCGTACTGGCTCGAACCGAAGGCATTATTCCCGCGCTGGAGTCGGCGCATGCGGTGGCGGAAGCGATCAAGCGGGTCCCGAGGATGAAGAAATCCGATGTGGTGGTGGTGAATATCTCGGGGCGTGGCGACAAGGATGTTGGCATTCTGCGGGAGAACCTGAAACTGGATTGATCGATTTTTGATTGTTGATTTTTGATTGAATACCACACCTAGCTCATTCAAAAATCAACCATCAACAATTCTCATGCCCCTCCACTTCGAGAACAAGCCAGCACTGGTCGCCTACGTCACTTGCGGCGACCCCGACCTCGCAACCACGCGCGAGATCGTTCTTGCTGCGATTGAGGCGGGCGCGGCGATCATTGAGCTGGGCATGCCCTTCAGTGATCCGCTGGCGGATGGTCCCGTCATCCAGCGGGCCAGCGAGCGAGCGCTGAAGCATGGGACCTCGCTCGAACAGGTGCTCAAGCTGGCGTCGGAAATCCGTGAGCACTCGCAGTCGGTCGGTTTGATTGCTTTTTCGTATCTCAATCCGATTCTGCAGATGGGAATGCAGAAGTTCTGCAAGGTCGCGCGGCACGCAGGTCTGGACGGCGCCCTGATCACCGACCTTCCCGTGGAAGAGTCAGCCGAGTATCTGCGCGAAGCGCGCAAGAACGACCTGGTGACGGTTTTCCTGGCGGCCCCCACCAGCACTAACCAGCGCCTGAAACAAATTGCCGAGGTATCGACCGGCTTTGTTTACGCGATATCCCGCACGGGTGTGACCGGCGCGCGCCATCAAATGCCGGAAGACGCGAGCGGACTGGTGAAGCGTATCCGTCGCTTTACGAAGCTGCCCGTCGCGGTCGGGTTCGGAATCTCCACGCACGAGCAGTTCGCTGGCGTCGGAAAGTTCGCCGAGGCCGCGGTCGTGGGCAGCGCCATTGTGCAGACAATCGAACGAAATCCCGGACGCGAACCCGCCGCTGTGGCAGAATTTGTGAGATCGCTAGTGGCTCGCAGCTCGTAGCTCGCAGCTCATATGGACATTTCCGACTGGCGCAAGAAAATCGACGAACTCGACCGCAAGCTGGTGGAACTGCTGAACCAGCGCGCAGGCGCTGCGATTGAGATCGGTCGGTTGAAGCGCAATACCGACCTTCCGATATACGAACCGGAACGCGAGCGCGAGGTGATCGCCAACGCCCAGAAGTGCAACGGCGGGCCGCTCGCCGCACGGGACCTGGCACAGATTTACGAGCGCATCATGGACGTAATGCGCAGCATCCAAAAGCACGAGATCGTTCCGGACTCTGAGCCTCCGTCCCGCGGCACGGAGATTGATTCGCAATACGAGGACTAGAAAGCGGGCCGCGCCAGGGAAGACCTGGTCTCCAGGCGCGCCGGCCGACGAAGGCAAATGAGCTCATGATTGTCGCCATGCAGGAATCGTCCACCGAAGATCAGATCCAGCATGTGATCGATCAACTGGTCCGGATGGGCTTTGAAGTTCACCGCTCCACGGGAGCGCGCCAGACGGTGCTGGGCGGAGTTGGGGCGCCGCGTGATTTCGACACCCGCGAAGTCGAAATGATGCCGGGGGTGCAGGAAGTCCACCGCATCTCAGCACCTTATAAGCTGGCTGGGCGCAATTTTCGTCCTGAGGGCACGGTCGTAAAGTTTGCAAACGGACTGGCGTTGGGCGGCCGGCAGGTCGTCGTGATGGCCGGACCGTGTTCGGTGGAATCCCGCGAACAAATGCTTGCCGTCTCTGAGCAGATCGCAAAAGCCGGCGCCCGCGTTCTGCGGGGAGGCGCGTTCAAGCCGCGGTCGTCGCCGTATTCTTTTCAAGGACTGGGGGCCGATGGGCTCAAATTGCTGCGCGAAGCCGGCGACCGATTTAATTTGCTCGTGATCAGCGAGGTCATGGAGATTTCGCAGATTCCGCTCATGATGCCCTATGTGGATATCTTCCAGGTGGGCGCGCGCAACATGCAGAACTTCAACCTGCTGCGCGAACTCGGCAAGGTCCGCAAACCGGTGCTGCTGAAGCGCGGCATTGCGGCGACGCTGGAAGAATTGCTGCTCTCGGCCGAATACCTGCTCTCTGGCGGCAACTACGAGATCATTCTTTGCGAGCGCGGCATTCGCACCTTCGAGACCTACACTCGCAACACCATGGACATCTCGGCGATTCCGATCATCCACAAGCTGTCCCACCTTCCCATGACGGCCGACCCATCGCACGGCACCGGACGCCGCGACAAAGTTGCGCCCATGGCGCGCGCATCGGTCGCGGCCGGAGCCGATGCCCTGCTGATCGAGGTCCATCATCAGCCCGAGAAGGCGTTGTCCGACGGCGCGCAGTCGCTTTACCCCGAGCAGTTCGCGAAACTCATGGACGAACTGCGCATGATCGCGCCGGCAGTCGGACGCGAGATCGCGTAGTAGCGCCGGCGACTCGCCGGCCCAGACCTCAACAATGAAGAGTAGGCATGGTCTTTAAGCAAGTTACGATTATCGGCACGGGGCTGATCGGCGGCTCGCTCGGCCTGGCGCTGAAGAAGCGCCGTCTCGCGGGCCGGATCGTGGGCTGCGATCGCGCGCCGGTTCTGGAGCGGGCGCGGGATTACGGCGCCATCGACGCGGGGTCCATCAATCCCTCCGATGCGGTACGCGGCAGCGATCTGGTGGTGCTAGCGACGCCGGTGCTGGCGATTCTCGATCACATCGGGCGCCTGGGTCCGGCGCTCGCGCCGCGCACTCTCGTCACCGATGTAGGCAGCACCAAGGCAGAAGTTGCAAAGCGTGCCGTCAAATCGTTTGGGCGAACGGCTGGGCAGCGCTTCCTCGCGGGACATCCCATGGCGGGCAAAGAGCAAGCGGGCGTGGACTACGCCGATGCCGATCTCTTCGAGGGCGCGGCCTGGCTGTTCACACCATTGCCCCGCCAGAACGTTCACGCCGGACTGTGCGGAGAGTTTCTACATTGCGTGGAAAAAATTGGGGCGAAGGCCGCGATTCTCAATCCTGCAGACCACGATCGCTTCTGCGCCTGGATCAGCCATCTGCCGCAAATGATCTCGACTGCGCTGGCGGCAACGCTGGTGGACGAGTTCGGCGAAGATGCGCCCTTACTCGATATCGGCGGGCGTGCGTTGCGCGAGTTGACCCGCATTTCGGGCAGTCCGTATTCGATGTGGCGCGACATCGCCATCACCAACAAAGACAATCTCGGGCGGGCGCTACTGAAGTTGGAACAGCGACTGGCGCATATCCGCGAGAATCTCGATACCAAGCAACTAGCAGAGGAATTTGAGCGCGCGCACCAGCTGAGAAAGAATCCACCACGGAAACACGGAGGCACGGAGAAAAGATCAAGGCAGAAGTAAGAAGTCAGATTTCAGAAGTAGACTCGTACGCCGTCACCTCTGCAAGCGCTGCCGTGCCTCCGTGGTGGATTTTCATTTAGAATCGCAACGCTATGAACAAGGTCGTCGCGAACGCCGAAGAGGCGATTCAGGACGTGTTTGACGGCGCTACCATCATGGTGGGCGGGTTCGGGTTGTGCGGGATGCCGGAGAATTTGATCCGGGCACTGGCGCGCAAGGGCACGAAGAACCTGACCACCATCAGCAACAATGCCGGCGTCGACGGCTTCGGCATGGGACTGCTTCTGGCCAATGGCCAGATTCGGCGACACATTGGGACCTATGTCGGCGAAAACAAGTTGCTCGAGCAGATGGTGCTGAATGGAACCTTGCAACTCGACCTTGTTCCACAGGGGACGTTTTCCGAACGTATTCGCGCCGCCGGCGCTGGAATTCCCGCGTTTTTTACTCCGACTGGAGTCGGGACCGTGGTTGCCGAAGGCAAAGAGGCCCGCGAATTCGATGGCCGTTCCTACATCATGGAGCGCGCGCTGAAAGCCGACTTCGCGTTCGTGAAGGCCTGGAAGGGCGATAAGTGGGGGAACCTGACCTATCGCAAGACGGCGCGCAACTTTAACCCTATGATGGCGACCGCCGCCAAAGTCACCATTGCAGAAGTCGAACACCTGGTGGAACCGGGCGAACTCGATCCCGACATGGTGCACACGCCCAGCGTGTTTGTGAAACGCATCTTCCAGGGAGTGCTGTTTGAGAAGCGGATTGAAAAGCGGACAGTGAGAAAAGCAGTCGTTGGTCGTTAGTCGTTGGTCGTTCGCGGGACGGCGTCGACCCGATCGGTGCGAACCACTAACGACGTTTCTCCACGAAAGGCGCCATGGCAGTCGAGACCAAGCCCTCCAAAGACACACGCGAACGGATCGTAAAGCGCATCGCCCGCGAGTTGCGCGATGGATTTTACGTCAACCTTGGCATCGGTCTGCCGACGCTCATCGCCAACTACGTGCCGGCGGGGATGGATGTCATCCTTCAAAGTGAGAACGGCATGCTCGGCATCGGGCCGTATCCGCTGGAGGGCCAGGAGGACGCCGACTTGATCAACGCCGGAAAAGAGACGGTCAGCGAGCTTCCGGGCACGGCCTACTTTTCGAGCGCCGATTCGTTCGCCATGATTCGCGGCGGGCACGTTGACCTGAGCGTCCTGGGCGCGATGGAAGTGGACGAGCAGGGTAATCTTGCGAACTGGATGATCCCCGGCAAGATGGTCAAGGGCATGGGCGGCGCCATGGATCTGGTCGGGGGGGCGCGGCGCGTCATCATCGCGATGGAGCACACGACGAAAGACGGGCAGCCGAAGATTCTGAAGAAGTGCACACTGCCATTGACCGGCGTGAAAGTGGTGCACACCATCGTTACGGAAATGGCCTACCTCAACGTGACGCCGCGAGGCTTGGTGCTGGAGGAAGTTGCGCCGGGGTTGACCGCCGACGATGTGCAGCGCGCGACCGAGCCAAAGCTGATTGTCAATCCTAAGCTGAAGGAGATGGCGACGTAGAGTCTCCAACTCGCCACGCTTTCTCTAGCTCGAGCCAACTGCAGATCCCTCGCTTCGCTCGGGATGACAACAAGAAAAAGAGCTACACCCGGAACGGCGCACTGAGCAGCCGCGCGGGCAGCATCACCGCGGCCCAGACCAGGGCGAGTACGCCGTGCACGGCGATCCCGAGTAAGCGGAAAGGCAACAGCAGGAGCCACACGATCGGATACAACACCAGTGCCAGTAGCGCGAGCGGCCAGCACAGCACGAACAGAAGGCACCAAAGCAGAAACGCGACCAAGGGACACCTCCGCATGAGTAGGTACGGAGACATCCTGGAAAAAGTTCCGGTATGGCTGTCAGCTCTCAGCTGTCAGGTCTCAGGTCTCAGGTCTCAGAAAAGGCTAGGTGCTTCTGGAGGAATTGCAAGCTCCGCTGGCCTGCGTCCTGCCAAGTCTTGGAATCGAAACGGTGTCCGACGCCGGGATAGATCTTGATCTCGTAGGGGATTCCCTTCTTCTCGAGCAGATTTTGCAGCGCGTAGGCTTCTTCGACCGGCACCGTCGGATCGGTCTCACCGTGCAGGATCAACACCGGGCAGAGGCAGCGCATGAAAAGCTTCATTTCTTTCGGCAGTCCTCCGAAGAATTCGACGACGGCCTTCACGCGTGGATCGACGGAGGCCACGGAGAGCGCGAGGTAGGCGCCGAGAGAGAATCCGAGCAGCCCAATGCGGTTGGCGTCGACATGCGGATGCTGCTAGAGGTGGCTGATCGCGTCCCACACAGTCTTTCCCCAAGCCGGGAAGTTGCGGAAGATGGTCTGCTTGTCGTTGGCTTGGGTGGTGCCAGTGCGGTCAAAGTAGTGGAGTACAAAGACAGCGAAGCCTTGCGCGGCCAGCATGTTGGCAGGCTCGTTCATACCGGAGAGGCCGCCTCCGGAGCCGTAGAGGGCGAGAACGGCGGGGAGCTTTCCGTTTGATTCGGGCAGGTAGGCATCAAGGCGGATGGGCTTTAAGCCGCTCTGGAAAGTGAGTCGGGATGGGGTCATGGGGAGCATTTGCAGTCTTGACCGCTGCCGGGCTTCGCCCAGCTCGAAAGCCGAGGCGGCTGTCCCTACGTGAGCCCGGCTAGGCGAGCGCGGGCGTCCACCCTTGCGTGAGCTGATCAACTGGCGGCGGCCTGCACTTCCGACAGCTTTCGTAGTGATTCGGAGTACGGCGCTCGGGCGATGCCACGCTCGGTGATGATGGCGGCGACATATTTCGCGGGCGTCACATCGAAGGCGGGATTTTCGATTTCGACGCCGTCCGGGACCATTTGTTTACCGGCGATGTGTGTGACTTCTTTCGCATTGCGCTGCTCGATCGGAATCTTGCTGCCGTCGGGGGTTTCGAGATCGACCGTCGAGATGGGAGCGGCGACGTAGAACGGAAGGCCGTGTTCTTTGGCCAGCACGGCGAGCGTGTAAGTGCCGATCTTGTTGGCGACGTCGCCGTTGGCCGCGATGCGGTCGGCGCCGACCACGATCGCGCTGATCTTCCCCTGCTTCATCATGGCGCCTGCCATGTTGTCGGAGATGACGGTGGTGGGGATGCCGTCTTTCATCAGTTCCCACGCGGTCAGGCGCGAGCCCTGCAGGAAAGGACGCGTCTCATCGGCGTAGACGTGGATCTTCTTGCCTTGCTCGACCGCGGCACGAATTACACCCAGGGCGGTTCCATAACCGGCAGTGGCGAGCGCTCCGGCGTTACAGTGAGTGAGCACGCCGCCGCTCGTGGGCATTAGCGTTGCGCCGTGGCGTCCCATGGCCTGATTCGCGGCGATATCCTCGGCGTGCATGCGCTGCGCTTCTTCGATCAACGCCTGCTTGATCTGAGCAATCGGGCGTACGCGCAGCGTTTCAAATTTCTCCTGCATGCGGCGGATGGCCCAGAACAGATTGACCGCGGTCGGGCGTGTCTGGCGGATGGTCTCGCAGATCTGGTCGAGGTCTTGCTTGAGGTCGGCGCCGTTCTCGGCTTTGGAGTTCTTCACGCCGAGCGCGATGCCCATGGCGGCGGCCACACCGATCGCGGGCGCGCCGCGCACCACCATATTGCGGATCACGTCCGCCACCTGCTGGTGCGTGGTGCAGGTTACGTACACTTCTTCGCTGGGCAGCTTCGTCTGGTCGATGAAGCGCACGCCTTGGTCAGTCCATTCGAGGGTTTGGATCATGAAGCAGTTCTCAGTTCTCGGTTCTCAGCGGCACTCAGCATTTAGCACTTAGCATTTAGCCAAACCCAACGGTGAGACCAGTCATCAAGGTGCGCAGAAAAAAGGGCTTGGCCAAATGCTAAGTGCTAAGTGCTAAGTGCTAAGTGCTCCTTTCTTACTTCATTGGCGCTATAGATTGCGATAAACGGCGCCGGAGCCGCTGCTTTTTCCACACTGTCCCGTCCGTACGCGTCCTGGCGTTCGACCAGACACATCACGCCGATGACTTCGAATCCAAATTCGCGGGCCGCTTCGATGGCTTGCACGGTCGATACACCGGTGGTGCAGACATCGTCCACGATCACCACGCGCGCGCCGTTCTCAGCAAAACCCTCGATGCGGCGGCCTGTGCCATGCTGCTTCTCCACCTTGCGCACCAGAAAGCCGTGCATCGTGCCACTGGTGACGGCGACTGCCACCACGATGGGATCAGCACCCATGGTAAGGCCCCCGATGGCGTCGGCTTCCCAGCCCTGCGCGCGGATTTCTTCAAGAAATACCTGGCCGGTGAGCTGCGCGCCGCGGGCGTCGAGCGTCGTGGTGCGGCAGTCGATGTAGTAGTCGCTGGTCGCGCCCGACGACAGCTTGAACTCGCCGAGGCGAAATGACTTTTGCGCGAGCATTTCCAGCAACTCTTGGCGGGCAGTGGACATGAAGTTCTACGATAGCATGGGCTCAAGGCCCGAGTTCCCAGGTCCCAGTTCTCGGTTCTCAGTGTTCAGCTGCGGTGGTGGCATTTTCTGAGACCTGGGAACTGGCAACTGAGAACCCTACTGACTGAGTCTCTCCAGATGGCGGAAGCCGCCGGTGGCGATCAACATGATCAATATGATTGTCCCGTTATAGGCCACATGCACGAGAAACGCGGCCGCGACGGAGTTTTGCCTGGCTCGCACCGTACCGAGGACTATCCCGACAACAAGGATGAGCAGGACCGACGCCCAAGAGTATCCATACTGGGTCGCATGCATGAGCGCAAACCCGAGCGCACTCGTAAGAATGCCGGTCGCCACCCCGAACCGACGCGCCAAAACCGGGAAAAGAAAACCCCGAAAGAACAGCTCCTCCATGAGCGGTCCAAGGGTCACGCTGAAAACCGCAATGAGGTAAACGCTATAAGGCCGCCTGAGAAGAGCTTCGAAGGGGGTGTCCCTCGGAAATGGAAGGAACCGCTCAACCAAGAGAAACGCACCTTGCAGAACCATCCCGCCTAACAGGTAAGACCAAGTGGTTGCGGGCCAACTCCAATGTATGGATTGCCAAAACCGGGGGCTGCGTCTCTCCTTCGTAACCAGCACATACATGTAGCCGAGCAGCACAAGATAGGCGACCATTTGCCCAAGTATTTGCAGCTCCGGCAGGGCATTCAGGTGGCTCGCTCTTTCCCGAAGCGTATGGCCCGGAACAATCCCGAGCAACACCAGAACCGTGGCTAGCATAGCAACCAGTGCCATCAGGAGAATGCGGAGGACATCCCAACCGCTCCAGACTGGATCCCGAAGGGGGGCGGAAACCGGCTCGGCGGGCAGGCCAACCGGGATCGCAGGCGTCAGTTGCGAATGAGTCGCTGGCACCGCGTTAGGATTTTCAGGAAAAGGATTCAATGCACTTCCTGCGGGCTCGGTTGCACGTTTACACCCGGCTTGGCGCCGTTGAAATATGAGGCCAGCGCCTGTCCAGTGTAGGACTTTTTCACGCGCGCCACCTGTTCCGGCGTGCCCTGGGCCACGATGCGGCCGCCCTCTTCGCCGCCCTCGGGGCCGAGATCAAGAATCCAGTCGGCGTTGCGGATCACGTCCAGATTGTGCTCGATGATGATGACTGTGTTGCCGAGGTCGGTGAGGCGGTGCAGCACATCCAGCAACTTGCGCACATCGTCGAAGTGCAGGCCGGTGGTGGGCTCGTCGAGCAGGTAGAGAGTCTTGCCGGTCTGGCGTTTGCTGAGCTCGCGGGCCAGCTTGATACGCTGCGCTTCGCCGCCGGAAAGCGTGACCGCCGACTGCCCGAGGTGAATGTAGCCGAGGCCGACATCCACCAGTGTTTGCAGCTTCTGTTTCACCTGCGGGATGTTTTCGAGAATCGGCAGTGCGTCCGCGACCGGTGTCTCGAGCAGGTCGGCGATCGAGAAGCCGTTGTAGCGCACCGTGAGCGTCTCGTGATTGTAGCGTCGTCCTCCGCAGACTTCGCACTGCACATACACGTCCGGCAGGAAATTCATTTCGATGCGGCGCTGGCCTTCGCCTTGGCAAGCCTCGCAGCGTCCGCCCGCGACGTTGAAAGAGAAGCGTCCGGGCTTGTAGGCGCGCTCGCGCGACTCGGGCAGCATGGCGTAGAGATCGCGAATCTGCGCGAAGATGCCGGTGTAGGTCGCTGGGTTCGAACGCGGCGTGCGGCCGATGGGTGACTGGTCGATGCGAATTACTTTATCCACCAGCTCCGAGCCGCTGATTGACTTGTGAGTGCCGGGCTCTTCACGAGAGCGGTAAAGGTGTTTGGCGAGAGCGCGGTACAGGATGTCGTTCACGAGCGTCGATTTCCCTGATCCCGAAACGCCCGTCACAACCGTCATCACACCCAGTGGAAAAGTAACGTCGAGATTTTTCAGGTTATTCTCGCGCGCTCCGAGGACCGTGATCGCCTTGCCGTTGGGGCTGCGGCGCTGCGGAAGCATGGCAATCCGCTGGCGTCCGGCCATGTAGGCGCCGGTAAGAGATTCGGCGGAAGCGACGATCTGCGCGGGTGTGCCGCTGGCGACGAGTTCGCCGCCGTGGCGGCCGGCACCGGGTCCGAGGTCGATGACATAGTCAGCGCGGCGGATGGTTTCTTCGTCGTGCTCGACCACCAGTACGGTATTGCCGAGATCGCGCAGATTTTCGAGCGCGGTCAACAGGCGTCCGTTGTCGCGATGATGCAGGCCGATCGAGGGCTCGTCGAGGACGTAGAGCACGCCGCGCAGCTTGGAGCCGATCTGAGTCGCCAGGCGGATGCGCTGGCCTTCTCCGCCGGAGAGCGTGGCCGCCGATCGGTCAAGCGAGATGTAGCCCAGGCCCACCGCATGCAGGAATTGCACACGTTCGGTGATCTCATGCACGATGCGGCCGGCGATCGTCTCTTCCCGGCCGGTCAGTTTGATTTTCTGCGCAGTTTCGAAGGCGCGAGAAACTGGCAGCGCAGTGAAATCAGCGATCGACATGCCATTCACTTTCACCGCCAAGCTCTCCGGGCGCAGCCGTTTGCCATGACAAATTGAGCATTCCGTGGCCGACATGTAATCCAGAAGATACTCGCGATAGGTGTCGGAGGTGGAGGCTTCCAGGTTCTGCTTCAGATGGCCGAGAATTCCAAGAAAGCCCGTTTTTCCACCGCGCGCGGGTTCGCCGTAAAGCAGCAAGTTCTGGATCTTGTCCGGCAACTTTTCGAAGGGCGTAGCCAGATCGATGCCGTACGCTGCGGCCACTAGGTGGAGCCCGTGATTCAGATTCTGCGAAGCCGAGCCGGGCCCCAGGCCGCCGTCGAGCAGAGGCTTGGACCAGTCCACGATGACCTTTCCGGGATCGAAGTCGTAGCGGCTGCCCAGGCCGTGGCATTCCGGGCAAGCGCCGTAGGCGCTGTTGAACGAGAACGAGCGCGGCTCGAGTTGCGGGACGCTGATGCCGCAATCCGGGCAGGCGAGGCGCGACGAATATAGTGTCTCCTCACCGTTGACCACCGCCACCAACACCAGGCCGCCGCCTAGTTTCATTGCAAGTCCCACCGAGAGTTCCAACCGATGTTCGATCCCAGGTTTGACCAGGAGGCGGTCTATCACGACCTCGATGGTGTGATTCTTGCGCTTGTCCAAGCGGATATCGTCTTCCAGGTTGACAAGTTCTCCGTCCACGCGGGCGCGGCTGAAGCCGTGCTGCACGAGCTTCTCCATCTCCTTCTTGAACTCGCCTTTGCGGCCGCGGACGATGGGCGCCATGATCATCACCCGGTCTTCAGGCGTGAGCGCCAGGACGCGCTGGACGATCTGCTCGGCGGACTGCCGGGTGATGGGCTTGCCGCAATTCGGGCAATGGGGCACGCCGATCGAGGAATAAAGTAACCGCAGGTAATCGTAGATTTCGGTAATGGTACCGACGGTGGAGCGCGGGCTGCGGCTGGTGGTCTTCTGCTCGATGGAGATGGAGGGGCTCAGGCCGTCGATGGCGTCCACGTCGGGGCGCTCCATCTGGTCGAGAAACTGGCGGGCGTAGGCGGAAAGAGTCTCGACGTAGCGGCGTTGCCCCTCAGCATAGATGGTGTCGAAGGCGAGCGAAGACTTGCCCGACCCGCTCAACCCAGTGATAACCGTCAGGGTGTTACGTGGGATTTCCACGTCGATGTTCTTCAGGTTGTGCTGGCGCGCGCCGCGCACCGAGATCTTTGTGATCGCCATCAGACGTAAAAATATTGGACTTCCGTAACGTGGACGGGTCCCCAGAAATGTTGGAGAGTGAAAATACGCAGTGCGACTACCGTATCTTAGTCGTTAACAGAGGCGGGCGTCAAACGCGGCTACAGTAAAGGGTTGGCAGCCGCCCGGTGAGGCGGGTGCTGGTAAGGTGCGGGAACGGTGAACGCTCTAATCGTTGTTCTTCTTATCGGTGGTACCGCAATTGTGTGTGTCGCACTGGGGGTATTCGGCGCTTATTGCGCTGTGACCGGACTGCTGGCGGCTTGTAACCCTTCCAGACCCACAGCCTCGCTCCCTGCCCTCATGCCTCGCCAGACCTCGGCTAGTGGTGACTGAACACAGCCGTCCCGAGCAAGGATCCCCGCGAGGCTCCCGCTCCCACAAGTCCACTTTCTGCTAACTCATTGGTTGTCGGGCGGCGGCGGCTGCTGCTGGTTGGGCCGTGGCAGTCCTACTTGTCCCGGCGGCACCTGCTGTGGCTTGCGGAGCATCTCCAGAATCTGCTCCGGGGTCTTCGGTCCTGCGTTGGGTTGCGAACCATCCTGCGCGGCTGCGCCATTGCCCCCGGCCTGATCCTGGTCGGCGGTATCCTCGGCGTCGGCCTCTTCGGCGTCGGCCTCTTCATCAGCCGGTTGCTGCACTACCGGCCCGCCCGGGCCCATTCCGGGGGCCATTTGCGCGCGTTCCGGAGGCGCGTACTGGGGAGGAGGCTGGTAGGCGTTGGCGGCGGTCCCGGTCGCTCCCCCAGCCGCCTTTGTGCTGAGAACGACGTTCGCCAGGGCCATCGGATCCGAGGCGGACCCCACCATCACGTAATTGAAAGCCGAGCCATTCAGGAGGCTTGCGAGCACGTCCCTGGCCGGTCCCGGACCCAGACGGGCGGCAACTCGCTCGGTTGCGTTCGGCGGAACTTCGATCGCGGCTCCGGTGCGCTTGTGCACCTCGCGCAAGATGTCTCCCAGGGTCGAATTCTGGGCGACGATGGTGAGCATGCCATCCTGATAGCTAACCTGCGGGGGCGTGGCCGGAAGCTGATCCATGGGAAGTTGAGGCAGGGGCCCGCTGGGCATGACCGACAGCTGGACTCCTCTTTGCGCCACCGGTTGCCGCAAGCGTCGAAGGTCTGGGCGGTGGGAAGCGGCCTGTCCGAAAGAAGAGACCGCCAACAGCAGAAGGCCCAAAGAAATCAATACAATCCACTTACCCGTACGCGGCATGGTACCCCCAGACCCCGCGCCCGCTGCAATAAGTAGCGGGTCACGTTCGAGATAAATCTTAGCACCCTTTGGAGAACGTCCGAGGGCCTAATTTCTTGCACGACGGGGCTCCCCGGGGTGCTTTTGCAGGTATAACTTCCGTAAGCATTTACAGGCGCTTCGCGTGCGACGGCATCGTAAAATGCAGGAGGAGACTGGCTCGTGAACAGTGGTTCGCGGAGGGCGTCGTGGGGTCGTCGGCCCTGGCACGGATGGTTGTGGTTCCTGCCGCTCTGGATGGTGGCCACAGTCGGAGCCCAGACCTGTCAGAGCGCCGCCGACATGGATGCCTTCGTCCGGACCGCCCTGGAGACGACGGCCAAGCGCTACTTCGATATGGCGTCGCGCGGGGATTCGGCGGGGTTGCAGCAGAATTCCATTCCTGCGGTGGCCGCGAGTTTTGGTGGAATCGAGGCCGCTGTTAAAGATAACCAGCAGGCATTCGCCGGAGCGCAAGTGACGGTGCGACCGCCGTTTTTTCTGGTGGCGGATGGCACCGAGCCGCTGGCGCGCGCCGAGTTTCTCTGCGGCGTCTTTGGGCGCTTCGGCCAGACCAGTAACAGCGCCGTCTTCGTCCTCAACAATCTCCCGCCGGGCAAGTATAGTGTGGCCGTCGTGGATGCAAAAGGAAGCCAGGATGCCCGCACGCTAACCCTGATCCTGCAACAAGTGGGCACGGACTGGAAGCTGGCCGGGTTCTATGTCCGCTCCTCCCAGGTAAACGGACACGACGGCGGGTGGTTCGCGCAACATGCCCGGGAGTTCAAGGCCAAAGGGCAGAACCGCAATGCCTGGTTGTACTACCGCGAGGCCATCGCCCTGACCGCTCCGGCGGACTTCATGAGCACGCTCTCCACCGACAAGTTCTATGACGAAGCGCAGGCGGTGCAACCGAGCGATCTGCCCTCGCCCGACCACCCTTTGGTTGTAGTTGGGCATATTAGTCCGGCAGACCAATACGTGATTGAACACCAGCAAAAGCAAACCGAACAGTTCAGTGTGGCGAAAGCGGGCAAGAGTTATTCGATCACCCAGATGTTTCCGCTCGCGGTGGGCAACGATCTGCACGTTGTCGTGAAATACCAAGTTGCGGATGTCTCAAACACTGTCCAGGCCTTCCAAGACAATATGGCTGTGATCCGGGGCTTGGTGGCAAAATTCCCGGAGTTTCGCGACGCCTTCGATGGCGTAGTAGCCCGCGCGGTCGAGCCTTCGGGACGGGACTACGGTTCCATGTTGCCGATGAAGGAGATCAAGTAGGAGGGCAGGTGGCAGGTGTCAGGTGTCAGGTGTCAGGTGTCAGGTGTCAGGTGTCAGGTGTCAGGTGTCAGGTGTCAGGTGTCAGGTGTCAGGTGTCAGGTGTCAGGTGTCGGGTGTCAGGTGTCGGGTGTGTCGGGTGTCAGGTGTCAGGTGTCGGGTGTCAGGTGTTAGGTCTTAGGGATACCAAGGCCAAGGTTTTCCTGAGACCTAAGACCTGACACCTGAGACCTAAGACCTGACGTTCATGCCTGAGTTCTCCGTCACCCTTACGCCCGCGGCTGAAGACGCCGGTCAGCGCCTGGACCAGTATGTCGCCTCGAAGGTGCCGGAAGTCAGCCGGGCGCGCATCCAGCAATTGATCACGAAGGGCGACGTGCTGGTAAACGGGACTGCGGCCCGAGCATCCTTGCGGCTTCGTGGCGGCGAGCAAGTCACGGTTAACGAACCGCCCCAGGCTCCTCCACTGCGCGCGATCCCGGAGGAGATTCCGCTCGACATCGTGTATGAGGACGACGACCTGGCCGTCGTTAACAAGCCCGCGGGCATGATGGTGCACACCGGGGCTGGCGCGACCGAAGACGCCCGCAACCGCGGCACGCTGGTGAATGCGCTGCTGCATCGTTTCGGCGCGCTCTCCGGAGTCGGCGGAGAACTTCGGCCTGGAATTGTGCACCGGCTGGACCGGGCGACCAGCGGATTGCTGGTGGTGGCCAAGAACGATGAGTCTCATCGGCGGCTGGCGCGGCAGTTCTCCAGCCGCGAGGTGCACAAAACGTATGTGGCCCTGGTGCATGGCTGGCCGAAACAGGCGCGCGGTACGATTCAGAGCTCGATCAGCCGGGATGCGCAGCGCCGTACGCGCATGACCACACGCCGCTCGGGCGGGCGGGAGGCGATCACGCATTACGTCGTGAAGCGCAGACTGAATACCATTTACGGCAAATTCGCCCTGCTCGAACTCAAGATCGAGACGGGACGCACGCACCAGATCCGCGTGCATCTGTCGTCGCTTGGTCATCCAGTTGTTGGAGACACGTTGTATGGTGCGGCGCGGGAGCTGAAAGTTGAGTCGGGCAAAATGAGAGCGGCGGGGCAGCCAGGGACGTTAGCTCTCGATCGGAATTTTCTGCACTCGGCGGCGCTGGAGCTGAAGCATCCGAGATCAGGAGAACGGTTGTCCTTCTCGCGGCCGCTGCCGGAGGAACTCGAAGCGCTGCTGGCGAACCTGGACGGAGACCCGTGCCGCACCTGACGGTTCTCTCCGTGCTTCCCGAGGCCTTGCGGGGATTCTATTTTCCCGGCTGTTAGACTGCGTTGCGACACGAGTTTTGCCGAGGTCTGCCGGCGGCTATAATGATCACAGTCCCCATGAAATCGTGCGCACTTTCGTCCGGACTGGCTTTCCTGCTGGTATTTGCCCGCTTTTCGTCCGGCCAGGCTTCGGATCAGAACCTGCCTTCGGCGCCTTCCGCGACCGTCCAGCAGAACGCCCCTGCCAAGCAGTCGCCTCCGAATGAAACCAAGCCTTCGGCTCCGGCTCCGACGCAGCAACATCCGCAGAAGCCAAGCCAGGAACTAAAGCCCTCGGACAGCACGAAGGAAAGTGCGCCGCCACCGGCAGATAGTGGGAAACAAAACGCGCAGCCTGCGGCCAGCGCGGCCCCGGCGGAGACGCCCGGCACGACGCCCGCCGCTGTTCCCCGGCAGTCGGCTCCGCCGCCGGCACCGGGCACACCTCAGCTGCAAAATATGGAGCAGCCCGATACCAACGAACCTGTCACCACCATCCGCGTACCAGTCAACGAAGTGCGCGTCATCTTCACGGTCACCGATAAGCACGGCCGCTACATCAAGGATCTGAAGAAAAACGACTTCCGAGTCATCGACGACAAGAAGCCGGCCGACCAGGTTCGCAGCTTCCATAGCGAAACCGATCTTCCGCTGCAAGTCGGCCTTTTGATCGATGCCAGCAATTCGATCCGCGACCGCTTCAAGTTCGAGCAGGAGGCGGCCATCGAGTTCCTGAATTCCGTCGTCCGCCCCCGCTACGACCAGGCCTTTACCGTCGGCTTCGACTCCACCCCGGACGTTACCCAGGACTTCACCGATAACACCGAGCTGCTCTCCAAAGGCGTGCGCGCCTTGCGCCCGGGCGGTGGCACCGCCATGTACGACGCCCTGTATTTCGCCTGCCGGGACAAACTCCTCAAGCAAGAGCAGACCGGCCCCGTGCGGCGCGCCATTATTCTGCTGAGCGACGGCGACGACAATTCGAGCCACGTGACCCGCGAAGAAGCGATCGAGATGGCGCAGCGCGCCGAGGTGATCGTCTATACCATCAGCACGAATATCACCGGCTCGAAGACGAAGTTCGACAAAGTGATGGAACGCATCGCCGAAGCGACGGGCGGCCGCGCCTTCTTCCCGTTCCAGGTCCGCGATGTGTCAGATTCGTTCGCCTCGATCCAGGACGAACTGCGCAGCCAGTACGCGATGTCGTACAAGCCGGCGGACTTCGTCGCCGACGGACGCTTCCGCACGATCGAGATTCTGGCGCAACAAAAGGCATTTCGCGTGCGCACCCGCAAGGGGTACTACGCGCCGAAACCGTAGTCAGTGGCAATACCCAGGAGCCAGTTGAAAGCTTACAACTCACCCTAGCGCTGTCTCTATGCCGGGATATTCAGGAACACCGCTTCCCAAGAAGCTGGGCATCAAGGAAGGTCTGGGCGTTGGTTTGGTGGGCGTGCCCGCCGAGGTGAAAGCTGAACTTCGGGACGCGCTCGCGGGATGTCGCATTGCAAGCGATATGCGCGGTCCACTCGATTTCATTTTTTTATCTTCCAAATCGCGCACGGAGCTACAGCGGGAGATGCAGCGCGCCGCGAGGGCGCTGGCGCCGACGGGCATGCTATGGATCTCATGGCCGAAGAAGAGTTCGGGCGTCGCCACCGATCTCACCGAGGACATCATCCGCCAGATCGGGCTGAAAACCGGCCTGGTGGACGTGAAGGTGTGCGCTGTCACCGACGTCTGGTCGGGATTGAAGTTTGTGATCCCGTTGAAGAACCGGCCGAAACACTAGGGGCCTTGCCGTTCAATCGTCTTTGCGCGGCATGGCGTAGTATCCGCTGCGCGCCTGGATTTTGTAGTCGCCCTGTTTCGGTTTGATTTCCACTTTACGGAACGATCCGTCCCGGGTGGTGTTGGTGGGCGTGTAGCCGACGTTGTATTGGCTGCGGAGCTCCTGCGAAATCTGGTCGAAGGCCTGTTTTAGCTTTTCGAATTTGTTGCCGACTTCGATCACGCGGCCGCCGGTCTCTTCGGTCAGTTTCTTCATGGCGCCTCCCCCGAAGCCAAAGCCGACGCCGCGGTCGGCGATGAGCAGCACGTAGCAGATGGTATCCGCTTTATGAGCGGCTTCAATGGCGTCCCTGATCTTCAGCCGGCTGCCGTAGTCTTCGCCATCGGTCAGCAGGATCATCGCCTTGCGGCCGACCTCCTGGGCGAAGGCATCGTGCGAGGCCACGTAGACGGCGTCATAAAGCACGGTGCCGCGGGGGCCGGTCGAAGGGCACGGGATGGGGCCGCCGCCCAGGCCGGGAAGATTGGCGCAGGCGCCCGTGCCGGCGTTGATCTTGACCTCGTTGAGCGCTTTCTTGAGGCGCGGCACCGAACCGGTGAAGTCCTGGAGCAGATTGACATCTACGTCGAAGCTAAAGACGGAAGCGACGTCTTTCGGCCGAAGAGTGTTCTCGAGAAATGACCCGCCCACTTCCTTCTCAATCTCCAGCACGTGCTTCTGGCTGGCACTGGCATCGATCAGGATTCCGAGCGTCAGGGGAAGATCCGTCTCTGCCTTGAAGTACTTGATGGTCTGTGGCTTACCGTCCTCCAAGACGTCGAAGTTGTCTTTGGTAAGGCTGGGAACCAGAGCGCCATGCTTATCCTTGACGTTGAAGAACAGCTGCACAACTTCGACGTTGACCTTGAAGGTCTGCGTGGACTGATCTTCCGCGGACTGGGTCTGGCTGGGCGCTTGCTGGGCAGTCATGGGAAGCGACAAGACAGCGATGAGGGCAACGGAGGCGGCGAGGTACACCTTGGAATCAACTTTGAGCATGGGGGTTTTCATCCCGAAACTTTGCTAGTCTATCCTGTAGGGGTTAGATGCACCACAGCAGCGTGCGCGGGCATCTCAAGCGGTAGGGCATAGAAATTCCATTGAAATCGGAAGGAAAGGGCGGATTCCCGGGAATGGCGAAGAAAGCCAGCGCGGTCGTGCTGGGGGTGCTGATCTTGCTCTGGGCGGGAGCCGCCTGGGCACAGCAAAAGCCGGAGGAGATCCCGGACGCGCCCTCGGCCAGCCGGCCAGTGCCGCCGCCGGTACTGCCCAGCACCACATCTCCGGCCGGCCAGGAGACCAGGCCGGATACCTCGGGCGCAGACGAATCCCGTTCCCAGCCAAAGGAAGCGCCCCCTGCCAACGAACCTCCGCACAGCAGTACGGGGGACGCCGACGAGAAGACGTCGCCGCCACCTCCCATGCCGCCGGTGACGACGGTTCCTGAGGGCAGCGTGCCGCCGGATTCTGAGACTGCCCGCGACGACTTGTACAAGTTGCCTCCCGTCCAAGTCAATTTCGTCCTGGTTCCTGTGACGGTGAAAGACAACGGCGGCCGGCTCGTTAACGGCCTGCTGCCTAAAGACTTCACGGTATTGGAAAACGGCCAAAAGCAAACACTGAAGTTTTTTAGCAGCGACGCTTCTCCGCTCTCGGCGGCGGTGATTTTCGACCTGGGGATGCCGGACAACGGCGTGCGAAAGATCCAGGAGACACTGCCCGCTCTGCAGGGCGCGTTCAGCCAGTTCGACGAGGTCGCGATCTACACCTATAGCAGCACGGTAAGCCGCGTCTCCGACTTCGCCGCCGTGGGGCAGAAACTGACTGCCGTCTTGAACCAGCTCAAGACCTACACCGGCGCCAACAATGGCCCACCCGTTACGGGTGGCCCCTTGGGACCGCACGGGCCCATCATCAATGGCAAGCCCGTGGACCAGTCGGTGCAGCCCGTCATCACTCCGCCAAGAACAGCTCGCGTGACCAATGACGCCATTCTGATGGCCGCGCGCGATCTTTCGAGGCGCGACCGCACGCGGCGGAAAATCATTTTTATCGTCAGCGACGGGCGCGAGTACGGCAGCGACGCCAGCTACGCCGATACCCTGAAAGTCCTGCTGACCCAGAACATCATCGTCTACGCCGTGGCAGTGGAGGGCGCCGCCATTCCGGTTTATGGGACACTCCAGAAGATCCATGTGCCGAAGCTGGGGCGGACGGATTTCGGATACGGCAACATCCTCCCCAAGTATGTCAACGCCACCGGCGGTGGGACGGTCTACAGCGAGTACGCGCGCGCCGATATCGAGCGTGCCTACGCCCGCGCGATCGGGGACGCCCGCAACCAGTACACGCTGGGCTATACGGCCAAGCCAGGCGCCGGCGGGTATCGCCGCATCGTAGTGGTTGTGCGGCGGCCGGATCTGAACGTCTACGCCAAAGACGGGTACTATCCGCTGCCCACGGCGAAGTGAGAAGAGCAGGTGTCAGGTGTCAGGTGTCAGGTGTCAGGTGTCAGCGTGCATGCAGAACCAGGAACGGCGTTCCTGACACCTGAGACCTGACACCTGAGACCTTCTCGCATTTGTACTTCAAGACTGCTTAAGCGTATGAGCCTGTGGCCTTTTGGTAACGTGGGTAACCTGCGTCCAGCCCTTCCGGTGTGATATAAAAACGTGCAGGATCCGATACTGCAATATGTTGCGGCCAGACTCCCGCGGTCGGGGGCCTCCGTGTCGTCTCCGAGGAACGTTTGAGTTTCATCAACTTCGCAGCTCGCGAGATCAACTGCAAGATCGTCTACTACGGCGCCGGGTTGGGCGGCAAGACGACGAACCTGCAGTTCATCTATCAGAAGACCGCCGACCAGCAGAAGGGCAAGATGATCTCGCTCGCGACCGAGACCGACCGCACCCTCTTCTTCGACTTCCTGCCTCTGGACCTGGGTACGGTGCGCGGCTTCAAGACCCGGATCCACCTCTACACCGTTCCCGGCCAGGTCTTCTATGACGCCAGCCGCAAGCTGATCCTGCGCGGGGTGGATGGCATCGTGTTCGTCGCCGACTCGCAGCAGGAGCGCATGGACGCCAACGTCGAAGCCCTTGATAACCTGATGGCCAACCTGAAAGAGCACGGCTACGACTTCCACAAGATCCCGTACGTGCTGCAACTGAACAAGCGCGACCTGCCGAACGTCCTGCCAGTGGCCAAACTTTCCAAAGATCTGCGCAAGAAGAACGAGGCAGTCATCGAGTCCGTCGCGTTCCAGGGCGTGGGCGTGTTCGAGACACTGAAGGAGATTGCGCGGCAGGTGCTGACAGAGTTGAAGCAGGGCGGGTAGGCAGGCAGTTCTTAGTTCCCGGTTCTCAGTTCCCAGTTCTCAGGCTAGGGATTCTGAGAGTACTTCCCATTCCTTCATCAAATCCCGGAGATCCGCCTTCTGTCGCTCCAACTCCTTCGTGAGCCGTTGCGTCTCTTCGGCGCTGACAAAACTTTGCAGCTGAGTTTCGCACGAGGCAATCACGGCTTCGACCTCTGTGATCTCCTGTTCGGCCTCGCGAAGCCGATCTGCCATCTGCTTGCGCTTGATCGGGTTCAGGCGCTTGGCCTTGGGATCACGCGGTTCGGAGACTGTTCCTGGCTGATTGCCATTTGTCGGCGGGGCTGACAAACCCGCAGTCTTGGCCGTCCGCGCTTGCAGTTGAGCGGCTCCGCCTTGCTTGCGCCAAAGATAGTCTTCGTAGTTTCCGGGATAGATTTCGACCTTGCCATCGCCGATCTCGAACACGCGCGTCGCGAGCTTGTCGATGAAGTAGCGATCATGCGACACAAAGACGACGGTGCCAGTGTATTTCTCCAAAGCCTCGAGCAGGACGTCCTTGGCCCGCAAGTCGAGGTGGTTGGTGGGTTCGTCGAGCAGCAGGAAGTTGGCGGGATGCAGGAGCATCTTGAGCAGCGCGTAACGGTTGCGCTCGCCGCCGGAGAGCACACCGATGCGCTTGAAAACGTCGTCGCCTGAAAAAAGAAAGCAGCCGAGCAGGCTGCGCAGCTCGGTTTGCGTCGAGGAAGGCGACATCTCTCCCAGGTCTTCCAGGATGCGCGCCTCGGGGTCGAGCTCCTTGTATTGGTCCTGCGCGAAGTAATCGGGCCGGACGTTGTGGCCGAGCTTGAATTCTCCGGCAGTCAGCGGCTCGGTGCTGGCCAGCAGCTTGATCAGGGTGGACTTCCCCGCTCCGTTCACGCCCACGAGCGCGATCCGGTCGCCGCGTTCGATCATGAAACTCACTTTGTCAAAGACGCGATGGTCGCCGTAACTCTTGGCGACGTTGGAGAACTCGGCGACGATCCGTCCGCTGGGCTTCGGCTGCGGGAAGGAGAAGCGGACGGTTTTTTCCTCTTCAGGGATCTGAATCCGCTCGATCTTTTCCAATTCCTTGAGGCGGCTCTGGACTTGCTTCGCTTTGGTGGCCTGGTAGCGGAAGCGGTTGATGAAAACTTCAAGCTGCTCGATGCGTTCGCGCTGCGTTTTGTAGGCCGCTTCGAGCTGCTCTTTCCGCATGGTCTTGGCGGCGACGTACTGGTCGTAGTTGCCGGCGTAGAAATGCATTTGCTTGTTCCAGATCTCGACGATGCGTTTGACGGTCACGTCGAGGAAGTAGCGGTCGTGCGAGATCAGGACATAGGCATAGGGATAGCTGGTGAGATAGTCCTCGAGCCAGTTGCGGGCTTCGAGGTCGAGGTGGTTGGTGGGCTCGTCGAGCAGCAGCAGGTTGGGCTTCTGCAGCAGGAGTTTGGCGAGCGCGATGCGCATCTGCCAGCCGCCGGAGAACTCTTCCGTCTGGCGGGTCCAGTCGTCGCGGTGGAATCCGAGGCCGGTCAGCACTTTGCCGACCTCCGCTTCCAGCGTGTACCCATCGCGAGCGCGGAATTCGTGTTCCAGCTTTTGATAACGGTCGGCGACATCCGCATAGGCCGCGCTGGTGTGTTCGAGCTCGGCCATGCTGTGGGCGAGTGACTCCATCTCTTTTTCCATGGCATGGAGTCCGGCGAAAACCGACATGCACTCGGCGAAGATGGAGCGACCGGTGAGGGTGAGGCCGTCCTGCGGCAGGTATCCGGCGGAGATGCCCTTGGCACGAGAGATCGAGCCGTAGTCGAGCGATTCGAGCCCGGCCAGAATCTTCATCACGGTGGATTTGCCGGTGCCGTTGGCTCCGACCAGACCGATGCGCGACTCGGGCGTGACCAGCCAGTCGGCGTTCTCGAACAGGAGCTTGTGGCCATAGCGTTTGCCGGCGCCAGAGAGTTGAATCATGCTGTAGTTATCTAAACACAAACGGCGTAGATGGGGCAGTCAGGGGTCGGTGTTTCGTGATTGGTGATTGGAACTCATCCACTCACTCAGGAATATGTTGCCCCAGCGGCTGCGGGTGAAATGGGGATGTTAGGCCAACCAGCAACCGACTCCACATTGGCATTACCGCCGTAACTTTGGATGTTCTTGCTTTTTCCCTACCATTTTTCATACTGACATGAATCTCGAATCACTCTTGGTTTGTTCGGACGACCGGGCCCTCCGCGTTCTTCGCAACGTCCTGGGCGAATTGGAAATTCATGTCGAGCACTGCGCGGACCACGTGAGCGCCGCGAAAAAGCTGGCGCAGCACAGCTTCGAAGCGGTCATCATTGACTGCAAAGACGAGCGCAGCTTCGGGCTGCTGAGAAGCGTCCGTTCTGGGCCACAAAACAGTAAGTCGGTGGCGATAGCGATTATCGACGCGCGCACCAATCTGCAGACTGCGTTTAAGCTGGGGGCGAACTTTGTCATCTACAAACCGATCTCGACCGAGAAGGCTAAGTCGAGTTTTCGGGCTGCCCGAGCTCTCATGAAACGAGAGCGGCGCCGGTCCGCGCGGCTGCCAGTTAGTATCCCCGCATATTTCCGATTCCAGAATCGGGAAGGCGAGCAGGCCTCCATCTCTGGGCTGAGCGAGGGCGGGATCTCGGTCCGATTTGCCAGCTCGCCTGACAAGAAAAGCGGCCTGATCGGCATCTGCTTTGCGTTACCTGACACTACAACCGTGATCGAAGCCACCGGGATGATTGCCTGGCAGGATTCGCGCCAACGTGCCGGCATTCAGTTTGCGACGCTCTCCGACGCCTCGCACCACAGCCTGAAAGAATGGCTGCGTTTGCAAAGCGGAGAAAAGCACGATCCGCCCATCCGCTGCTCTCTGATGGCGCTCAGTTTTGGTGGATGCTTCTTGCGAACCCAGTCCCCCTTCCCCGCCCAAACGCGGGTCGACTTGCTGCTCCGAGCTGCGGATTGTTCGGTCAAGGCGGAAGGAAAAGTACGGGTTATGGATCCCGAGCTAGGTATGGGGATCGAGTTCTTGACCCGGACGCTCCAGCACCGGCATCGATTGGAAGAGCTAATCCAACAGATGACTGCTAACCCAGACGCCATTGCCGAGGTGTTGGTTGAGCCGGAGGGACTCGATTGGGACGATGGCGCCGCCGATTCGTCGGGAGAGACCACACGCTCACCCGAGGACAAAGTTGAACACGATCCTCTCCTGGAATTGTTCCGCACGGGGGCCACCCTTCCCACAGGGCAGTTTCTTCTTGAACTCGAAAAGCACCAGGTGGCACAGTCCCCCAGAAGCGCATCGGAACTCAACTTATCCGAACCGACCGTTCATCAACGCCGGGAACCAAGAATAGCCGTGTCGCTGCCGGTACAAGTGTGGGACCAGGACCATCAGGAATCCTTTCGCCAGACGACTTCCATGATCAATGTCAGCCATCGCGGCGCACGGATCGGCAGCATTGCATTCCATCTGAAGGCCGGGGATGTCGTTCATCTAGTGTCAGACGGCGTCGAGGCACGGTTTCGAGTCATTTGGGTGGGAGAGTGGGGCACTCCGCAGGAAGGACAAATTGGCTTGCAAAGCTTACAGACGGACAACTAAGTGCCCGAAGTTGAGTGTGCACGCCGACCTCTCGTCACCCGCAAAGGCCGGCATCCTGCCGAGCCATTTACGAGACAGCTTCTGGTCTTCGCTCAGCGGGTGAGGGCGAGGCGGGTGGCGCCGATTTGTGCCAGGGCCCGGTCGATCACGGTCTGGAGTTCGCGGGCATACTTAACTTCCCTGCCCTTGGCCAGTGTTACGCGCGCTTGGTCGGGGTCGAACCAGGTGGGGTTGCGGAAGGCCTCGTCGGGACGGCGAGTCTGCTGCACTTCCATCAGGAAGGCTTTCACGACGTATTCCTGCACCCCTCCTCTCTGCCAGAAAACGCCTTTGGAGTGAACATAGACGTGAAAGGGGCGCGGCTCGATGATTCCGGTGGCGCCGGCTTCCTCGCTTGCTTCGCGTTCGGCGGCCTGACTGTGCGAGAGACGGGCGTCGGGCGCTCCCTTGGGGAAGGTCCACTTGCCGCCGCCATTGGTGTTGACCAGCAGAAACTCAGCGTGCGAGTTGCGCCGCCGGTAGCAGACGGCAGCCACCTGCAGAGGCAATGCCGATCGTGTTGTCCGTGAAGTACCCATCCTGCTCCTGCAGTGTACTGCCAGGATATTTCAGCGATGTTAAATAGCAACGAAAATAGTGCATTTTGGTGTTGCGCCTTTGGCCGGTCGATGCCCTGATCGTTGGCCGTCCACCGTCCTACTCGCTGGCCTTCGAATTCGAGAAGACCCGCCGCAACACTAGGAAAAGCGCAGCTGTAACGAGGACCCAGATCACCACAAATACCCAGTCTGAAGGCCCGGAGTGTCCGGCGAGTTCTATCTTGAGAACCGGCTCCAGCCGCCACAGAACTGGTGTCAGCAACATGGCCGTAATCCAGCCAGTGGGCAAGCTGACGATGGCTGCAACCAGCAAGCTGAGAATCGTTTTCTTCATGAATTAGCGTGCTCCCTCATTGTGCAATCTCCACGCCGCGGCTGGCGACCAGCACCTGGAAGGTCTCTCCCATGCCGGCGGGCGTGATGAGGTGTTTGAGCTGGAGGGCTACTTTGGCGTGCTCCTGGGGCAGGCGGCAGCCTTCGAAGGCGTCGGCGAACTGATTCGGCTCACCGACCCGCATCAGAAATTGTGCCTGCGTGCATAAGGCCCGCCTGTCTATTCCGGCGCCATTGGCGGCCGCTGCGAGTGCTGTGAAATTCACGTGAGCGGTGAGGTCCTGCTCGCCCGGAGCCTGGTAGGGATCGGGGCTGGCCGAGTGATGGCGGTATGCCATAAGCGTGCCGCGATGGCGTCCGGCAAGCTGTTCCGCGCGGGTGTACCCATAGTCAACGATCACCAGGAACCCTCGCGAGATGGATTGTGCCATGTCTGTAATCCAGTCTTGCGCAAGAAGCGGCACTTCGATTCTCTCGCCGGGTTCGGGATGGACGCCGTAGCGGTGGAGGAATTCGAGTTCGTCCGCAGTTGGGGTAAGCCAGACCTCGTGCAACCGGCTGTTCTCGAGGGCGAGATGTAGTTTGCCCTGAGCGCCGAGGATTTCGACGGGAAGAGCGTCGAAGAATTCGTTGGCGAAGATGATGAGCGGAATGTGGGACGGACGCGTGCGGAGGATACGAGTGGGTCGTCCCTCTGAGACTTGGTCCTTGTTCTGACCGTTCCCAGCGCGGCAGCGCTGGGCTAAGCTCAGCCATTCTTCCGGAACTGTCGCCTTGCCAGTGGGAATGTGTTCGCGCAGGGTTTCTCGCAGTTTCGTTCGCAGCGCGGGTGAGGCTTCCTGGAGAGTGGCATGAAGCGCGGCAAAGAAGCCGGGAAACTTCTTCTTCGACCAGTCCAGGACGTCGCGGGCAAAAAGGCCACGCCCGGGACCCATTTCGAGAAGTTCGATCTCCGCTGGACAGTCCAAGGCGCGCCACATTTCGTCGAACTGGCGGGCGAGCAAGCGTCCGAAGACGGCGTAAACGTCGCTCGAAGTGTAGAAATCTCCCGCCTTGCCGAATTGCTCCGCGTTGCGGGAGTAGTACCCGGCGGCGGGATCGTAGAGACAGATTTCCATGTAACGGGAGAACGGGATGGGACCGTGATCGCGAATTTCCTGTTCGATTTTTGCGCGGAGAGCCACGCGCTAGCCCTCTGTGCCGGGACTCGAACTGCGCGGCACCTTGCGGTCCTGCGGAGTGCGGGTGAACATCTCAACGAAATAGTCGTGCAGCGCGTCGTAGAGCTGGCGCTGGAGATTCCAGGCGAACTGCGGGGTTTCCAGGTCGCGCGGGTGAATCTGGAAGCGATAGGTGTGCACCGGGACGGTCGAATTCTTCAGATCGATCAAGACTTCGATCGCGCCGTCGTTCTCCTGCGCGGAAAAGCTGAGCAGGGGATGGTCGTAGAGCTGAAGGTGGGCTCGGACCTTGATCAAATTTCCCGAGTCTGACACGCGTCCATTCTACTCACAGGGGATCGGTACGCAGATCGCATTCCAAGGCTAACAGAGCGCGGAGAAGTCCAAACCCGGCCCTCAGGGGCTGAAGTCCGCGATAAGAGAGCGCCGTTCTCGCACCGCTGAAGCGCTGCGTCACCCAAAAACCAAGTTGCGCTTCTCGCTAGGCTGCCGCTCGCAACGCCGGCCCGCCTGCGTGGAAGGCGCGCTTGATCGGAGGCGCGGCCAGGTAGAAGATGCTGGCGGCATTGATGATCCCGAATACCAGGGGCAACCCGTGCGAGACCATCACGACCGGCAGCAGGATGACGAGGCCGATCGCGGAGAACAACAGGGTTAGAAGGCGGGCCCAGTTCCTCATCTTGAACAGGCCGAGGCTGGCCACCACGTGTAATACGGCGAACACGAGAATGCCGAGGCCCGCCACGCGTCCGAAGTTGTGGAACATGCGCTCCACCGCATTGGTCTCAGTGGCAAAGGAGGCCAGTCGCGAGGCCAGCCCGCTGAACAGCAAGAGGCCCAGCGCGAAACACACTCCAAGGACTCCGCGCAAGATCTGATAGATAGCAATCAAAGTGACGCCAAGTGGGCGCATGGCTCCTCCTGTGGAAAACGGCACGAATATATCACAAGAGGACGGTGGTTAGCGGTTAGCGGCTGGTGGCTGGTAAATCGGCTCCCGCAAAGTGGCGGACAGGAGTGTCCGCCCTACCCGATTACTCGTAGCGCAGGGCTTCGATGGGATCGAGGCGCGACGCCTTGATCGCGGGTAGCATGCCACTGACGATGCCCACAAATCCCAGGATCAGCGAAGACGCGATCAGGGTGGTGGAATCGATCGTGAGATGAATGTCACCTTCGTCGGCATTTTCGATGAAAGCGCTCCACAGCGTAAGCGACCCCACCGACCACGACACGACGTAAGCCAATACCACCCCCGCCAGGCCGCCGAGCAGTGTAATGACCAGAGCCTCCGCCAGAAACTGGAACAGGATGTGCCAACTGCGCGCGCCCAACGCCTTCTCGACTCCGATTTCGCGCGTCCGTTGCGTGACCGAGACCAGCATGATGTTCATCAAGCCGACCCCGCCGATGCCAAGCGTCAGCAGGCCGATGAAGCCGAGCAGTATCTTGATACCCGTGGTGATCACGCGCAGGTCAAGCAGGTCGGCGAAAACGTCGAAGACAAAGACAGCGCGCTTGTCCTTGGGATCGAACTCGTGGTGAAACGCCATGGACTGGCGCACGGCCGTCGTGACTTTCTCGTGGTCTCCTTCGTATTCCATGGCAATGGCATTCAGGTAGTAGGTGTTCTTGATGTCGCTCATGGCGCTGAAGGGGATGTACACCTTGCTGTTCAGATCCTCGTCGCCATTCTGGATGACGTGTTTCAGAATACCAATGACCTCGTAAGAGACCCCGTCCAGACGTACCTTCTCGCCCAGCGCGTTCTGACCGGAAAACAGCTTTTTCTTGACGTCGGCACCCAGGACCGCCACGCGCGCGTGGGTGTTTTCGTCCAGCTCGGTGAAGAATGTGCCGTATTCGACTTCCATGCGGCGCATCCGCGAATAGTAGGGATAAACTCCGCTGACGCTGTAGCTGCCACTACGGGTTCCGAAGGCGGCCGTACTCTGTTTCGACGACTCCGGAGAAATGCGCTTGAGCAGGGGGACCTCGGCCTGCAGGTAGTCCAGATCGTTGACGGTGAGTTTGACTTCGGCCCCAGCCTTCGTGCCACCGGCCTGCAAGGAAGTGCGTCCGGGAAAGATGAAAACCAGGTTGGTGCCCCAGGAACGAAAGGCGACCCACAAGCCGCGCTCGAATCCGGTGCCGTAGGCCAGCAGCAGCACGACCGTCGCGATCCCCCAAGCCATTCCCAGCATGGTCAGGATGCTCCGCCGGCGATTGTGCTTGAGCGCGTTGTAAGCCTGGCGGCCGAGTTCGAGAAGCATGACTACTCCTGGCGCAAGGCCTCTACCGGCTGCAGCAGCGCAGCTTGACGGGCCGGATAAAGACCGGCGGCAATGCCGGCAATGGCGGAGCGCGAGAATGGCAATGACGGCCGAGGCACAGGAACCAGTCCATAGCGTTGAAGATCTTGCCCACGCGCTGGTTGTTCTCAATCGTGTCCCAGTCTTCAAAAGACTCTTCCAGCTTGGGATCAAAGCCGTGGCGCCGGGCGAGGATCTCATGGATCTCGTTCTTGGCCTGCAAATGCTGCGCCGGGACAATCGGACGGTAATTCAGGAATGAGATGGCGTCTTCGCTGTTCCGCTCTTTCAGCGGGAACAGGCCGCGCATGGTTTCAACGGGGATGAAGATGCGCGCGTTGGTGCCGTTGTTGCCGTCCTGGCCGACCTTGCTGACTACGCCGATGATATCGAAGCGGGTGCCGTTCAGCAGGATGGTTGAACCAACCGCCGGACGGCCCGGGAAGATGTTCTTCAGGAGCTCCCAGCCCACGACCGCTACGCGCCGCGTCTCATTGTTGTCACCCTCGTTAAACCAGCGTCCGGTGCCGACCGGAACGTTGCGAATCTGGTTGTACTCGGGCGCGACCCCAAACACCTGGCCATTGGTGGAACCGTAGTCGCTGACGGCGCGAATGTCTTCCCGGTTCAGCACCGGAGACAGGTACTTCAGGGAATGCGCGTCCCGCCGGATCGCGAGATAGTCCTGGTACGTAAAGTGGTAGGTTCGTCCCGACTGGGTGCTGCCTTCGACAGCCGGAATACGCCCCGGGAACATGAACATGATGTCCTGACCCAGGTTGGCGAGCTGTTTGGATTGTCCGCTGCGGAAGCCTTCGCCCAGGCCAACCAGCAAGAGCAACGAACCTACTCCCCAGGCGATCCCGAACATGGTCAGGAAGGAGCGGAGCTTATGGGCCCACAGGGTGGCCAGCGACTGGCGCACGATCTCGATCAGCATTCGCATGTTGAAGTCTGCGGGGTTGCGCCGGCCCATAGGACAGAGGCCTCCGCTACTACTCTAGTTTTGATACGGGAGGAAGGGGAGCCGGGTTCCACAAAAAACACACCGCTCCCGCTAAACTAGACTCCGGAAACGGGTTCTGGGTTAGCAGGGGAAGCGGGGAAAGATCGCCAGGGCCCGGCTAATTGGAGGCTTCGGCGAATTGGTCCGGGCAGTCCGACTGGATTCCATATCTGTGCTCACAGCCGAGATCGCAGCACGTCTAAGCAGGGCTACGAGGATGGCGACCCGGGTTCCACGCTCCGGGTCCGCGAGATTTCAGTTGCGACCAAATATCTACCCAAGAGGAGGCGTTCTCCCATGATTCGAGAAGCTCTACGAGGAGTATTTTTCTGTCTGCTGATGGCTGCCATGTCCGGCATCAGCCCGGCGCAATCGTTCGTTCTGGATCTGCCCAGGCAAAGCCAGGGGGCGAAAATTACGCAACGGGTCGGAATTACCGACATCACCATTTCCTATCACCGTCCGCTGGTCAATAACCGCAAGGTCTGGGACGGCCTGGTTCCGTACGGAAAAGTCTGGCGCGCCGGAGCCAATGAGAACACCACCATCACGTTCAGCGATCCAGTGACGATCGAGGGCAAGCCGCTCGACAAAGGCACCTACGGTCTGCACATGATCCCTGCGGCCGATCAGTGGACGATCATCTTTTCCAGGAATTCCACCTCCTGGGGCGCGTTCACGTACAACGAGGCGGAAGACGCGCTGCGCGTGACCGTCAAGCCGCAACCCGCGGAAACCCACAACGCCCTGACCTACGACATTGACCAACTGCAGCCCGATTCGGCCGTGGTGGTGCTGGAGTGGGAGAAGATTGCGGTTCCGTTCAAGGTCGGCGTGGACGTGCACGACGTCGTCCAGGCAAGCCTGAAGAAGCAGCTCCGCAATCTTTCGCAGTACACCTGGATGAGCTGGGACGATGCGGCCAACTACCTGCTCGCGGAGAAGGTCGCCCTGGACGATGCTCTCAACTATGCCAACAAGTCCATCGAAAACGAAGACCGCTACGACAACGAGATGACCAAGTCGCAGGTGCTGACGGCGCTGAACCGCAAGGACGATGCTGCGGCCTCTGAGAAGAAAGCACTGGCCATGGCAAGCCCGCTTCAGATCCACATTTACGCCCGTGGCTTGCAAGCACAAAAGCGCCCCGATGAGGCCTACGCGATCTTCCGCGACAACGCCAAGAAGCATCCAGAATTGTGGTTCGTGCATTCCGGGTTGGCGCGAATCTACTCGTCGCAGGGCAAGTTCGACGACGCGGCGAAAGAGATGAAACTGGCGCTGGAAAAGGCACCGGACAATCAGAAGAGCTATGTGGATGGATTGGTCAAGAAGCTGGAAACAAAGCAGGATATAAACCAGTAGCCAGTGATTGGTTGATGAGGCAACAGAAGAGAGGGCTGCAGGTTCAGTGATGAACCGGCAGCCCGTTCTTTCCTGAATTATGACTCCGCGGATCGACCTACGGCGTGAACTTGTAAATTGCGCCGTCGTTGTTAGTGCCTCCGTGGACTGTTGCACCGTAAAGATTGCCCGCTGCATCGGCCACCATTCCGTTATAGGCAAAGCCTGCGTCGGGAACGCCGGTGAAACGATAAACCACTCTCTCTGTCCAGTTCCCTTGGGCGTCAACTTTCAGCTTGAAAATGGTGCCGCAACTGCAGCTCGCGCCACCCTCGCTGGTCGTGCCGTACAGGGCGCCCTTCTTGCTAAGAACGAGGTTGCTGATGGAACCCATTCCGTCTTTTCCACCTTTGAAGCTGTAGAGGACTCTTTCGCTCCATGAGCCGTCGGGCTGGGGAGACAACTGGTAAACAGCGCCGAAGTCATTGGCGCCGTCGTAGTACGTGGTGCCGTAGAGATTGCCTGCCTGGTCGAAAGTCAAGCCGCCATAGGGAAAGCCAGCGTCCGGTTGACCCTTGAAAGAATAAAGCGTCTTGAATTGCCATTGCCCGGGAATGTGCTTGAGACTGAAAACAGTCCCTTGTCCATTTGCCCCGCCGACCGTCGCCGCACCATAGAAAGTTCCGGAGCGAAGAAGCAGCCGGCCGGCCGAACCAGTCGCGCCATCGTCGCCACCGGTGAAGGTGTGGAGCACCTTTATCTTCCAGACGCCGCTTGCCTGCTGTTGCAGCCGGAAGATGACGCCCAGGCCATCCGCTCCACCGGTGGGAGTCATGCCATAGACATTGCCGTGCTTGTCCAGCGTCAACCCTGCACCGGGACCCGATCCATCGTTGCCGCCGGTAAAGGTATGAATCACGCTCTGAGTCCAGGTTCCGCCGACGTGGGTTAACTTGTATGCGACGCCGCAGCCGCCTTCACAAAATCCGCCGCCACCGGTGACCGCTGTGCCATAGAGATTGCCCTGGCTGTCGAGCGTGACGCCTTTGTAGGGCTCTCCTCCATCCGCACCGCCGGTGAAGCTGTAGAGCACGGTGTGGGTCCAGCCATTGCCTGAAGGTGAAAGCTGGAAGACTGTGCCGCCACCGAAAGCACCACCCAGCACTGATGTGCCGTAGAGATTGCCCGCACTGTCGATCACTAAATCGGTGTCGGTGTACTCGCCATCATCTTCTCCGGCGAGGCTGTAGATTACCTGCGGGGTTCCAGCCGCCCAGGCGGCGCCCACCAGGATCGTGACTGCCGCGGAGTTGGTCAGAACCCTGCTCACGAAACGCAAAAATCGTGTACTTCCCATTTTCCCCTCCGTCGCGCAACCTCTAAGTGTTTGAAAATCAGAGATCGCGGTGACTCGTGGCGGATATGAACTATAGCACTGATAGGCCGCGCAAGCACATGGTTGCGCGGCTTGGGTAGATTTCGTCCGCTGGAGTTGATCAGGCGAAAATGGGGCTGCAGGTATGGCCAGGAATCCAGGCGGCGGCCGTTGAGCTCGGTTTTCGTGGAATGTCTGGTTCTTGTCGGTAGCGCCTGCCGCCGGAGGAGACGTGCCGGAGGTTCGCTACTTGCTCCAAATCACGAAGTTCAGGATATGGGGTTTCAGTGGATGGACTCTGGGTCGGACCGATTGTCCATTATTGACTGCGGTGCAACCATTGGGACCGCCGACATCATAGGAAGTTAACGCCGGTGGTAACCCAATGCTGTTGTCATGCAAGGGGTCGTACAAGAGGCACTTCGTAGCTTTTAGGTCACCGGTGAAATATTTGAATGTCAGAAGTTCAGTCCCTGCAGCCACCACGTCCGGGCCGAGGCCACCGTTGTAAGCCTTTGGTCCGCCTTCACCTTTACCAAGAGCACAGGCGCCGCCTCCGCCTCCATGACCGTTGTCGCAATTCGTTGCCATGCCAATGGCGTACTCACCAGTCGGAAGAATAGTGGCGCCACCGACGAAATCTAGATCGACTCGGTATGCGGGTTGATGGCCAGTTTGTGTGTAGCAGGGTGGAGGGTAATGAGCGCAGTCATGGAAAAAATCTGACACGGGGAGAGGAAGACCGGTGACAGGTGAAAGCGTCTCCGCATAGAGCTTTCCATACGTACATTGTCCTCCCCCGACGCAGTACAGGCCAAGGTCGTAGGTATTGGGGATTTTTTCGCTTTCTTTACACGATCCCCCTTCGGTACACGCCGCCGGATTTGGAGACACAGTGGTGCCCGACACAGATGTGCAGCTCACTCCGTTGTCCGCCTTACCACCTTGACAAATGTAGTGGAACCCGAGTGGATCGACGTTCGAGACCAGGAAGCTGATCGTTGTGGTTTTGCATGGAGTGCCGACGTAAAACAGCGGCCCGTCGAAAATGAAGTAGTTGGACCCGGCGCCGTTGTAAATTGCGACGGGGTTACTCTTGGAGTCGTGAGTTGTGCTGTTACCGAAATACGACTGCGTTGCTACGTTCCAAGACGTTTGGAAGAAGCACGGTAAGCTGGGCGCTGGCTGTGGAGAACCGACCGTAGCTCCAGGAACAACGCGAGCCGGAGTCTCCATCGACTGCTGTGGGATCTGGAGTGCGAGAATGAAAACCAGGCGGAAAAATGTGCTCATATCGTTGGCATATCAATACAAAATGAAGTTCGGAGTGGTTGGTAGCCGGTTCACTCCACCCACCGCTACGTTCACGGGAGGACCGATCGTGGGCATGTTGCAGGGTGGTGCGGCGCAAGAAAATCCCGAGCTGTCGAACCTCCAGGGAATGTTCGCGCCGGTGTTGGGTACAATGAAGGCATAAAAGGCGCCGCTGTCGGCATCTCCCCGTAGAACCGCACAATTACTTAAACAGTCGCTGCCCACCGCTAAAGCATAGATGCCGGGTTGCAAGGTTACAGTGCCGCCGGACCAAGCGAGGTTGTGGCTGGTTGTGCTTGGCGCTACAGTACTTCCGTGTAGCCCACCCGTTTGTGCAACTAGAGTACCCACGCCCGAACAGCCGGCAGCACAGAGCAGGCCGAAACCGTAGAGATGGTTCGCAGTGTTGTCAGCGGTTCCGACAATGTAAACGATACCGGTGGTAACGCACCCATATGGAATGTAGATGCCGAACAAAACGACGCCGTTCTCGGCTGCGGACCGCGGCTTGTTTGCGCTGACTGTTGATAAAACCGCGCTTCCGGCAGTTCCAGCCACCGGATGTATGGCACCGCACGACGGCGTTTGAGCGTGGCATAACCCAGCGAGTAACGCCAGAGTAAGAGCAAGGCTCCTCATTGTGTCGCCTCCTGGATAAAGTCCATAAAACTCGCTTGCATTGTATTGCAGGCAGCCTCAACCGAGCGCCGAGAAGCGGGCGAACGGCCGAAAGGGTCCAACTAGCCGCAGCGACCGCTACTCGTACACCGAGGGGTTCTAGTCGGCTTTCACGCCCGCGGTTTCCGCTGCGGCTTCCTTCTTTGCCAAGTCGGGATATTCAAACACTCCACACCCGGACTTGCGTCCCAGCCGACCCGCTTTCACGTACTGCACCAGCAGCGGGCAAGGTCTGAACTTCTCTCCCAGGCTTTTGTGCAGGTATTCGAGGATGTGCAGACGGGTGTCGAGGCCGACGAGATCCACCAGTTCGAAGGGGCCCATGGGATGGTTGAGGCCAAGTTTTAGGGCTTTGTCGATGTCCTCAGCGCTGGCGATGCCTTCCTGCAACATGTAGAAGGCCTCGTTGCCGATCATCGCGTTGATGCGGCTGGTGATGAAGCCGGGCGCCTCCTTGATGACCACGACCTCTTTCCCCATGCGCTTGCCGACTTCGACCGCAGTGGCCAGCGTGTCGGCGTCGGTCTCGAGCGCGCGCACGACCTCGAGCAGCTTCATCTTGTGCACGGGGTTGAAAAAGTGCATGCCGACGCACTTCTTGGCGCGGTAGGTGACGCTGGCGATTTCGGTGATGCTGAGCGAGGACGTATTCGAAGCCAGAATCGTCGTGGGACGGCAGATCTTGTCGAGCAGCGTGAAGATCTCGATCTTCGATTCCATTTCCTCGGGAACCGCTTCGATGACGAGATCAGCTTCGCGCGCCGCCTGCTCTACGGATCCGGCATACTCCACGCGGTCAAAAGCGGTGTCGGCGGCCCCGGCGCTGAGTTTGCCCAGTTCGACGGCCTTGTCGAGATTGGCGCGGATCTCGGTCTCCGCTTTCCGGAGCGCGTTGGGAAGTAGGTCTTCAAGAATGGTGCGATAGCCGCCGACGGCCGCCGCATGGGCAATCCCGCGGCCCATGATGCCGGCGCCGATGACGGCGACGGTTTTGACCTCCGCCACTACTTGCCTCCGCCTTCCAGCTGTTTCAGCACGTCATCGTAGTTCGGGTCCGACTTCCGAATGTACTCTGCGAGCCGCACCCGTTCCTCGTCGGTCATGGTTGGAATGCTGGTGCTGACGCGGCGCAGCGTGGCGGAAATGTCGTCAACGTAGTTCATCATGCGGATGAGTTCACCGGTTGCGGGCATGAAGGCTCCTTGCGTCCCCGATAAAAGAGCGGCGCCCGAACCGAGCTGCCGCAGTCTGGGGAACCTCTCATTTTCAATGGGCGGAAGCTATTAGTAAAGGCGGAGTCCCCCTTTTGCCGGGGAAGTCCCGCATAATAGGGCCATGCTACGCGACCGCAACCTGATTACGCTTTCCCATCAGCACCAGCATGCGCTGGCGTTGTGCGTAAGGCTGGAGCGGGCGCTCCAAACCGGCAGCGTCGATGTGCCAGCGTGGCAGCAAGAAATCGAGCAGCATTTCACCCAGGAAATCCAGTTTCATTTCGCGGCGGAAGAGAGCTGGTTGTTTCCCGCCGCTAGAGGGTTCCCCGAGCTCGCGGGATTAGTGGACGAATTGCTCGCGGAACACCAACAGCTGCGGGGGTATTTCGCCCGCGCCGGAGCGCGCAAGATGAACCCGTCCGAGCTTGCCGAGTTCGCCAAGCTGCTTTCCGGCCACATCCGGAAGGAGGAGCGTCAGCTCTTCGAAGCGCTGCAGAAGCTGCTGCCTGCCGAAGACATGAAGACCCTCGGGGAACAACTGAAGCAAAGCCTGGAAAGCGCGACTCAGGGATGTATCCTCCCTCCGCGGGGAACAGCTCGCACTGCCCCCAAAACCGGTAGGTGAGCCGACGACTAGTCCATCTTGTGGAAACGGCGGAAGCCGGCGTAGCCTTCCTTGCCCATGTAGCGTTCGAGGACGGTGGGATCGGTCTGGCGAAGGTCCACGATCACCAGTCCATCCACCACGTCAGAGAACTTCCGGTCGAGGTTGAACCCAACCAGTTTGCCGCCCAGCTTGTCGTATTGCCGGATCAGGATGGGCAAGCCCTTGCCGTCTTCTTCCACGTCGGAAATTGGCTCCGCCAGTTCGTCGAGATTATGCAGGGCGTCGCACAGGGCGCGGCAGTCCCAGCGGCGCAGCTTGGGAGTGCGGAAGGGCGTGCGGGGCTGGATGAGGTCGGCAAACTCGCGGCCGTCATCGCGCGACTCAAAGTAACGGACGATCATCTCGCGCGAGAGGCGGCTGTATTCGTTGCTGATGCTGACCGCGCCGAACAACACGGGCGTCTGTGGACGGGCGGCGACGAAGCGCGCGATTCCCTTCCACAGCTGCAACAGGGGAGCGTATTGCCGCTGGTATTCGGTGCGCACGAAGGACCGGCCCAGTTCGAGAGCCGAGCCAATCTTCAGGAACAAGCGCTCGTCGTAGCGGAACACGGTGTGGGTGTACAGGCCCTTGATGCCGTGGCTGCGGATGATCTCGTCAGTATTGCCGGCTCGGTACGCGCCCGCGAGTTCCTGCTTTTCCTTGCTCCAGAGCAACAGGTGCCAGTAGTAGCTGTCGAACTGGTCGAGATCGGCGCAGTTGCCCGTACCCTCGCCGGCGGCGCGGAATGTGACCTCGCGCAGGCGCCCGAGTTCGTCCAGCAGATGGGGCATCTCGCTGGCGCGGGCCGCATAGACCGCGAGCTCGCTGTTCTCGGTAAGCAGTTGCTCGGGTGGAAGCGCCTTGATGTCACTCACCAGCAGGCTCTGCGGTACCGCGGGAGCGATGGTCTCCTGCGCCTTGCGTGGCAGCACCGAGCGCACCTTGGTGGGAATGGAAATCTGTTTCTTGCCACGATAGAAGAGCAGATAGGTCCGCAGGCGAAGGTATTCGGTGGCTTCCTGGTCATTGTCGATGTTGGCGATCAACTCGGCCGGGATCGAGGTCCCCACCCGGACTTCGATCTTCTTTCCACGCTGTTGCAGAAATTCCTGCATGAGAACCAGGGTGCGAAGGCGCGGATGAATGAGCCCGAGCAACTGGAAAGTCACGCTGTTACGCCCGCAGAAGAAAACGGGGAGCGCACTGGCGCCGGTCTTGCGCATCAGGCGCGCGGCCACGGTATTCCAGGCCGGATCGGATACCTGCCCCTTGCCGACATTCCACTGCGAGACCTCGCCCGCCGGAAACACGGCAAGCGCACCACCCCGTTGCAGCCACTCGATCGCCTGTTTCAGGGCTTTCAGGTTTTTCTCCATGGAAGACGCGGTGTTGAAAGGATCGACGAAGAAGCAGTGCTCGCGCAGCTCGGGCAGCCCTTCGAGCAGCGAGTTGGTCATCACGCGCACGTCCGGCCGGACGCGCGACAAAAGCACACCCAGCGCCGCGCCGTCGAGCACGCCGAAAGGATGGTTGGCGACGGCCACGAGCGGGCCTTTGGCGGGGATGCGTTCCAGATCAGCCGGCTGGAGCTGCAGGTCCACTTGCATCTCCTCCAGCAGCGTCTCCAGGCGAAAACCGTCCGGAGCCGACCGCACGCGCTCGTAAAGCTCGCGCACTTCGGCCATGGGGATCAGCCTGCCGGCAAATCCTGGAAGACCGGGAAGTTTCGGCGACCCGCTCCAGAAGCCCCGCCGCCGTTCACGTACGCTTGGCGATCTCCGCATAACAAATTTTCGCCCAGCTTTCTTTGCAACCGTGTAAAGAAACGGTTAAAGGTTCGTGAACAGTGTCCCAGAAGTAACTCTTTGAGGATACAGGATATGTCATGCCTCTCGGTGACGGAGGTCACAGTACTTTGGAGGATCTCCGGCTGGCAGGACTTCTGTCATTTGTTCCCGGGGGTTCGATCCGGGCGTTGACGAGCGGCCTATCTCCCAACGTTCACGCCGCCCACTCTTGGTTGACGATTTGGCTTGCGGGCTTTGGCAGGCGGTCGGCAACCTCGGCCAGAGCGGCGAGTTTCTCGGCTATCTCTGGCCGCAGCATCTCGGCGCGAAAACGCCAGCGCCAGTTTCCATCCGGCTGGCTGGGGATATTCATGCGGGCATCGCTTCCCAAGCCCAGCACGTCCTGCAGCGGAACCACGCAGAGACTAGCGACGGAGTTGATCGCGCAGCGAACCATCGCCCAGTTCACTCCGTCTTCGCACGGGCCCAGGTAGGCACGGGCATGACGGCGCTCGTGCTCGGACGCCCCGGATTCCCACCATCCCAGGATGGTGTCGTTGTCATGGGTCCCGGTGTACACGACCTTCTCCGACGTGAAGGTGTGCGGCAGGTGGATGTGGGCGCCGGCATCGCCAAAGCCAAACTGCAGCACCGCCATGCCTGGAATGTTGAGTTTTTCGCGCAGGGCGTGCACGTCGGGCGTAATGTAACCCAGGTCCTCAGCGAAAAACGGAAGACCGCCGAGCGCTTGCCGAAGACGGTCGAACAGGTCGTCTTTGGGACCGTCCACCCAGCGGCCGTTGACGGCTGTGTCGTCGGCGGCGGGAATCTCCCAGAACTGCGCGAAGCCGCGGAAGTGATCGAGCCGGACGTAATCGAAGTTGTGGGTTGCCCAGCGCAGGCGGTCGATCCACCAGGCATAGCCCTGGTCTCTCATCACATCCCAGCGGTAAAGCGGATTGCCCCAGCGCTGTCCGGTCGTGCTGAAGAAGTCCGGGGGCACTCCGGCGACCACTTCCGGCTCCAGGTCGGCGTTCAAGCGGTAGAGATCGGGATGAGTCCAGACGTCGGCGCTTTCGAGGTTCACGAAGATGGCGATGTCGCCGACCATGCGGATCGAGCGTTGCGCGCAGTAAGCGCGCAGCGCCTGCCACTGCTCGCAAAAGAAGAACTGAACGACGCAGCGCGCCGCGATGTCGTCATGTAATTCCGAACGCTTCTTCTCAAGCGCGCCGGGATCGCGATGGGCCAGATCATGCGGCCAGCAGTTCCAGCACTCCAGGCGGAGGTGCGCGCGCAAGCTGTCGAAGAGGGCAAAATCGTCGAGCCACCAGCGGTTCTCCTGGCAGAAGTGCTCGAATCGGGAGCGGGGACCGGGCGGGGCAGAACGCAGGAAGTTGTGCGCCGCTTCAAACAGCAGCGGCATCTTGCTTTTGAAAAGCTGCCGGTAGTCCACCGGCCCGATGCCGTTGGGGAGCGCGTCGAGCTGAGCGCGGTCAATCCAGCCGCGGTCGGCGAGCCGCTCCAGACTGATCAGGAGCGGATTTCCCGCAAATGCAGAGGTGGAAGAGTAGGGCGAGTATCCGAAACCCAGAGGTCCCAGAGGCAGCACTTGCCAGAGGCCCTGTTTCGCCGAAGCCAGATAGTCGGCAAACAGATAGGCGGCCGGACCAAAATCGCCGATCCCGCCGGGCGATGGCAGCGAGGTGGGATGGAGCAGAATTCCGCTGGCGCGCGGGAAGGACAGCTCTCAGCTCTCAGTTCTCAGCTCTCAGGAAACCGCTTCCGAGTCAATCGGCCGAGAGCTGAGAGCCGATAGCTGAAAGCTTTGCCACTGCTTACGATCCCTCTTCCGCTCCCCTGCGGGTCAGGTTTTTCATTTCTTCCTGGTTGACCTTGAGTTTGTTGGACTTCTCCATCTCCTTGCGCAGGTTCGACACGAATAGCGAAAACAGCTCGTTCTGCTTGTTGTCGAGCAGCGACTGGCGGATCTGGTCTTTCTTCGCGGCAAAATCCTGGTCGGTGGGCGCCTGTTTCTCCAGAAGCTGCGCGACCACGCCGTTGACGCCGGTGTTGATGGGTCCGCTGATCTCGCCGCGCTTCAGGGCAAAAATCGAACTGGCCGCGCCCGACAAGGAACCGACATCAGGCACCTGGCCGTCGGGCAGAACCAGGTCGCTGGTCTTCATGGTCGCCCCTAGTTCCCTGGCGGCCTTCTTCAAATCGTGTTCGGCCTTAGCGCGGTCGGAGAGTTCCTGCGTCTTCTGCTGCAGCAGGAAACTGGCGCGCTCGTTCTTGAACTCGGTTTCTACGCGAGAGCGAGTCTCCTCGAACGTAGGCGTAGCCGGAAGCTTGGTGGCAACCAACTCGAAGACCACGTAACCTTGCGGGACCTGGACTACGTCCGCGGGCGCCTTTTCACGCTCGTTGAAAATCGTCTCCATTAGCTCCGGAGTCGCGCTCACGCCGGGCAAGCTGTCCTGGCGGCTGAAAAATCCAGTCGAGACCACGTGCGCGCCCTTGGCAGCGGCGGCTTTCTCGAGTCCGTCGATACGAGCCTGGCTGAGCAAGGCGTTGGCAGCGACTTCGGTGGCGCGCGTGGCTTTCTCTTCTTTCACATGGGCTTCAATCTCGCTCTTCACCTCAGGCAGCGCCTTGACGTGAGCGTCCTGCTTGTCTTCGACGCGAATGATGTGGAAACCGTAGCTGCTCTTGACCAGGTCGCTGGTCTGTCCCTTGGGAAGAGAAAAGGAAGCCTTTTCAAATTCCGGTACCGTGCGGCCACGGCCAATCCAGCCTAGTTCGCCACCGTTCTTCGCGCTTCCGGGGTCATCCGAATACTGTCCCGCCAGTTTGGCGAAGTCTCGGCCCGCTTTCACCTGCTTCAGGACGTCCTCGGCCTTTTTGCGGGCTGCTTCCACACCCTTTTCATCGACCTTGCCATCCGCGCCGGGCAGCGGAGTCTTGATCAGGATGTGGCTGACCTTCACCTGCTCCGGGAGACGATATTCGTCGCGGTGCTGGTCGTAGTAGGCCTGCAAGTCCTGATCGGTGACGGGCGTCGCCGCCGGTTTGGAAGTCTCAACAATCGCGTACCTGATCTGGCGCTTCTCTGGGATGGAGTTGCTGTAGGTCGCCTTGTTGCGGTCGTAAAACGCCTTCAGCTCCTGCTCGGTGGGGTGGAGCGCCTTCAGGATGTCGGCCTGCGTGAGCACCGCGTAGTCGAACTTTACCTTAGTGTTGCGGCGCTCAAATTCCGTGCGGATCTCCGGGTCGCCCACAAAAGCGCTGCCCGAAATCAGGGCGCGCAGCTTGCGAATAGCGATGTCGTCCTTTACGAGTTCCTCAAATTGAGGGATGGTGAGGTCGAAATTACGCTGGACGAGATTCTCGTACTCTTCCTGACCAATGAATTTGCCGTCGGGAAAAAGCGTGGCGCCAAGCCCTCCGTGCTGAAGGTCGTCACGAAGTTCCTCGTCGCTGACCCGCAGGCCCAGGCGGTGCGCTTCGACGACCAGGGCTTTCTTGCTGATCAGTTGTTCGGCGGCTTGAGGGAGAACAAAAGGCAACAACATGCTAGCCTGGGCGCCGGCCTGGGGATAACGCTGCTGGATGATGAGGCGAGCCGTCCGTTGCACCTCGGGAACGGTCACTTCCTGGTCGTCAACGCGGGCGATTACACCGCGGCCGGGGGCGCCCATGCCAAAGCTGGCGCCTAAGCCGCCGGGAATGAGGGTAATGATCATTCCGGCGCAAATGATGAGGAGCAGACCACCCAGAATGATCTTCAGGGTTGGCCCAGCACTTTGTAGGGTTCGAATCATAAGTAGAGGACTCCACGCGGAAGGCGTGAATTTCTCATTATAAACCAGCGACGCGGGCCTCTCGGCGGGCTCCGCGCTCTCACCTGTTGAAAACCCTCGTTCTTGGCCAAGAGTCCCTATTGAAACGAATTAATAATCGTGCTATGAAGCTGGCGGCGCTTCCGGCAGAATAGATTTCGGACAACCATTTTTCATCGAGGATATTCATGAAACTCTTCCGTCTCCTGGTTCCCATTCTTTTGTGTGTACAAGGTCTTGCGCAGGCTGGCTTCAGGCCTGCCTGGCAGTTTTCTCTGAATGAAGGGTGGTCACTGCAGTCTTCTACCAAGGTCTCGGAAAAGGGCGAGGCCATCGCCAGCCCGTCCTTCCAGCCCAAAGACTGGATCAAGGCGAACGTTCCCACGACCGTGGTTGCGGCCCAAGTAAAGAGCGGATTGCTGCCCGATCCTTTCTACGGAATGAACCTGCGGCAATATCCGGGCGTGTCGTACCCCGTGGGGGCAAACTTCTCGAACTTGCCGATGCCGCCCGACAGTCCTTATGCGGTCTCGTGGTGGTATCGCAAGGAATTCACGCTGCCGAAAGAGTTTGCCGGAAAGACGGTGTGGCTGAATTTCCGCGGCATCAACTATCGCGGGAATATCTGGCTCAACGGAAAACAGATCGCGAACTCGGACCAGGTCGCCGGGGCCTGGCGCACCTATGAGTTCAACGTGACCTCGGCCGTAAAGCCGGGGGTAAATGTGGTTGCAGCGCAGGTATGGGCTCCTACCGACCAGAGCTTGGCCATTACCTTCGTGGATTGGAACCCGGCGCCGCCCGACAAGAACATGGGACTGTGGCGCGACGTGTACTTGAGGGCGAGTGGGCCGGTGGCGTTGCGGTATCCGGCGGTCGTGTCCAAAGTAGATTCGACGGCGAACCATGCAGCCCACCTGACGGTGACGGCCCTGCTCAAGAACGGCAGCGATCAACCCGTAAAAGGAACGCTCAAAGGCAAAATTGAGAAAATCGAGCTTTCACAGGAAGTCGAACTCGGGCCCGGAGAGAGCAAGGACATCGCCCTCGATCCCGACAAGTTCCAGCAACTGAATGTTGCGAGTCCGCGCCTCTGGTGGCCGGCGCAGATGGGGACACCCAACCTGTACGATCTCGATATTTCATTCGAGGCCGGCGGGAAAACTTCCGATTTCGCGCACATTCAGTTTGGCATCCGTGAAATCACATCCGAAGTTGACGAGCACGCGCCCAACCGCTTTAAGCGTCTCTTCAAGATCAACGGCAAGAACATTCTGATTCGCGGCGGCGGCTGGACCCCGGACATGATGGTGCGTTTCGATCCGCAGCGCATGGCCGACGAATTCCGCTACGTACAGGACATGGGCTTGAACACCGTCCGGCTGGAGGGCAAGCTCGAGCCCGAACTGTTCTACGAAACCGCCGACCAGCTCGGCATTCTCGTGATGGCCGGTTGGTGCTGCTGCGATCACTGGGAGCACTGGGGCAATTGGGCGCCGGAGGATTTCGAGATCAGCAAGGCTTCCCTGCGGGACCAGATCTACCGGCTGCGCAGCCATCCCAGCATGGTGATGTGGCTGAACGGCAGCGACAATCCTCCGCCGCCGGACGTGGAAGAGACGTATCTGAAAGTCGAAAAGGATTTGCTGTGGCCCAATCCGATCGTCTCTTCGGCGACCGCGAAGCCAGCCGCGGTCACTGGGGCCAGCGGCGTGAAGATGTCGGGGCCATACGAGTACGTTGCGCCTTCGTACTGGGCGACAGATCCGCATCGTCCGACGTCGGAGCAAGGCTGCAACGCGGGCGGTTGCGGCGGCGCCTACGGATTTAACTCTGAAACCAGCATGGGGCCGGCCGTGCCGCCGATCGAGAGCGTCCGGCGGATGATTCCCAAAGACCATCTCTGGCCGATCGACGACTACTGGAACTTTCACGCCGGTGGCGGGGCGTTCAAGACCCTCAGAGTCTTCACCGAGGCGCAGGACAACCGTTACGGCAAGGCCGCGAGCGCCGGAGAGTTCACTTACAAGTCGCAGCTGATGACTTACGAAGGCGTGCGCGCGATGTACGAGGCCTACAGCCGGAACAAGTACACCTCCACAGGCGTGATCCAGTGGATGCTGAACAACGGCTGGCCTTCCATGATCTGGCATCTGTATGACTACTATTTGCGGCCCGGCGGAGGATACTTCGGTGCGAAGAGAGCCATGCAGGCGCTCGATCCGGTTTACGGGTATGACGATCATTCCGTGTGGCTGGTCAGCAGCCAGTACGCCGACGCGAAGGGCCTGAAACTGACGGCGCGAATCTTGAACGTGGATGCGACCGAGAAATTTTCCAAGGAAGTCACGCTCGACGCAGCGGCGGACAGCACGGCAAAGGTCTTCGAATTGCCTCAGGTGGACGGGCTTTCTCCCGCATATTTCCTGGATCTGCGCGTTACCGACGCCGGCGGGAAACTGGTCGGCTCAAACTTCTACTGGCTCTCGACCAAGCCCGAGACCATCGACTGGGCGAAATCGAACTGGTACGTGACTCCGACCGAGTCGTACGCGGACTACACTGCGCTCGCGCAACTACCCAGAGTAAAGCTGCATGTCTCCAGCCGCACGGAGAACAAGGGACATCAGTCAGTCACGCGGGTGACGCTCGAGAATCCCAGCAAGAGCGTGGCTTTCTTCGTCCGATTGAAAGTCAACAAGGGCAAGGGCGGCGAGGAAATCTTGCCGGTGGTCTGGCAGGACAATTACGTTTCCCTGCTACCGGGAGAAAAACGGGAAATCACGGCCATGTATCGCATCGCCGACCTCGGCGGCGCGAAGCCGGACGTCGAAGTGCAGGGGTGGAACGTGGAGTAGAGCGATTGCAGAGGTTAGAGGTCAGATTGCAGAGGTAGCAGCTCTCGGTTCGGCGGTACCGTGTTCATCGAGAGTCTTTACCTCTGCAATCTGACCTCTAACTTCTGACCTCGCTCTCACTCTTCCGGCGGCAAATCAAAGTTGACCAGGTCTCCCCGGAAACCTTTCGTCTTCCACGCACCGAAGGCGATGCCGGCCAGCATCCAGATGCTGCCGGCAATTTTGGCGGGCCGACTCAGGCTCCACCACAGGAAGAAGCAGATGACGAAGCCGGCCATGGGCGGAGCGATAAGAGTCAGCAGGACCAGGCCGGCACCGCCAATCAGCCAGGCCGCCGACCCCAGCTGGCCAGCGAAAAGGAAGCAAGCAATGACGAGGCCGGTCAACCCGGGAGCCACATACTTGGCGAGCCAACTGCGCTGCTCGCGGACGTCATACCTGAGATAAGCAGCCAGGTTGACGCCCATAAAAGCAATCAGAGCGCCGAAATTGAGCATCTCCGCGCCCAGCCCGTAGCTGAACACTCCGATCTCCACCAGCAAGGCCACCCCCAGCGCCAGGCCGCCAACAAACAAGACGTTATTGCGCGGGACGCGATGTTTGGCGTCCACCATTCCGAAGAACGACTTGGGAAGAGCATTGCTGCGTCCCATCCCGTAGAGCAAGCGGGCGGCGCCGATCTGCGCGCCCATGCCGGAGCCGAAGTTGGCCACCAAGAGCGTGAATCCGAGAATGGCAAACATCGGCTTCCAGGCGCGGCCGGCGACGTGGACGAAAGCGGTATCGACATTGGGAAAGGGCTGGGAAGCGGGCCAGATCAACTGGGCGCCATAGACTTCGACGGCGGAAAGAATGCCGATTACCAGGCAGGTGAGAACGGTTGCCAGCAGGATGTTGCGGCGTGGGTTCTCAGCTTCTTCGGAGAGCGTCGAGATGCCGTCGAATCCGATGTAGGTCAAAACCGCGATGGAAGTTCCCCCCAGCACCGCCTTGGTGTTCCAAAGCGCGGGATCGTAGAAAGGACGAGTGAAGAAACCAGCTTCGGCGTGCGCATGGCCAAAGATGTAGCGCGCCGCCACCACAAAGAAGATGGCGATGATCACGCCCATCCCGGCGGCCAGGGCCGAGTTCACCCGGGCTGAGGTTTTGACTCCTTGGATGTTGAGCGCGGTAAAAACCCCCGCAAAGAAGACCGCCCAGGCCCAGTACGGCACCCCGGGCGCGAAGACGTGCGCCTGCTGGCTGCACCAGACGGTGCAAATGATCGGGTTGAGCAGGTAGTCCATGACCATGCTCCAGCCAGTGACGTAGCCCAGGGCAGGATTGATCTCCTGGCCGACATAAGTGAACGCAGAACCGGCGCTCGGATAGGCGCGCGCCATGCGCCCGTAACTGAAAGCGGTGAACAGCATGGCGACCATCGCGATCAGAATGGTGGTGACCACATGTCCGCGGCCGCGCTGGCTGAGCACGCCGTACACCGACATGGGCGCGACCGGCTGAATGACGATGACGCCGTAAAGGATCAAGTCCCAGAGCGTCAGAGAGCGCCGCAGGCGAGGGGTTTCGGCCGGGGTTGCTGTAGAACTCATTTACGCACCTTCAAAATCAAAACCCCATTATCCAGCAGAGATAACGGGGTCGGGAAGGGATCTCCGGGCCTGTAGCCGGAAAAAGTGCCAGTGGATTCTGATATGGCAGCGGCATTCTGTCAACCTCAAAAAAAGCTATTAAAACGATTCTTTACTAGAGACGAGCCAGGGGCGAAAATAACCCTGAGGACGGCCGAACCCTATGACTCAAAGATACACGAGACAAATCGCTGCGTTGCTGGCTCTGCTGTGCCTGAGTTTGCCGCTGTTCGCGCAACCTCCTGTGAAAAGCGTTCAGGAGCGGTTGGGCTACCCGGCGTCGGCGCGCTTGCTGGTGCTTCATGCCGACGACCTGGGCATGAATCACTCGGTCAATCGCGCGACCTTTGAGGCGCTGGAGAAAGGCTGGATCACCTCCGCCAGCATCCTCGTGCCGTGTCCGTGGTTTCCGGAAGTAGTGACCTGGGCCAAGCAGCACCCGGATGCCGATCTCGGCATCCACCAGGCGCTCAACAGCGAGTGGACCACGCTGCGCTGGGGGCCGGTGAGTCCGGTGGACAAGGTTCCGAGCCTGCTGGATGCGGAGGGATATCTGCCGCTCGAGACGGATGCCGTCGCAAAAAATGCCAAGATCCCGGAGGCCGAGGCCGAACTGCGCGCGCAGATCGATCGTGCGCTCTCCAAGGGAGTCCACGTGACCCATCTGGATACGCACATGGCCGCGTTGTTTGACACACCCGACCTGTACAAGATGTATCAAGGGATGGGACACCGATACGGCCTGCCCATCCTGGAAACCTTCGCGGGATCGCATGCCTCGCAGGATGCGCCTCCGCCGGCAGAAGAAGTGCTGGTGCAAAAAGTGATTGCGATTGACCCGGGAATCGATGCGAAAAACTGGACCGCGTGGTACGAAAGCCAGCTGTCGCCGCTGCAACCCGGAGTTTATGAGGTCATTCTCCACCTTGCCTACGACGACGATGAAATGCGCGGCGCGACCTGGGACCATCCGGATTGGGGCGCAGCCTGGCGGCAGCACGATCTCGACATGGTGAAGAGCGCGGAATTCCAGAAATTTCTCAAAGACCAGGGATTCGTACTCGTGGGATGGAAGGACTTGGCGAAGGCTCTTCCGAAAGATTACGGCAAGTGAGCCGCGACCTCGCTGAAGGGCACGGCATCTTTGATTCCTTGTCCTTCGACGATGGTGTAGATCTTGTCGGCGGCTACGTCTTTGAAGCTCTCGATTTTCCCCGTCGGCCAGCGTACTTCAACCAAATCGATCTTGGCGGTCGATCCCAACCCGAAGTGCAGACGCAGATCGTTCTGTGAAAGATAGCTGCCGCCGCCGCGTACCTCATCGAACTGCGTTACTCCTCCCGCGTGAAGGGTTACGCGCGCGCCGATTGCTGCGCGATTGCTCTTCGTCCCGATGAGGCGAAAGAGTACGCGATGATTCGGGCGGTGGTTTGTGTTGAGTAAGAGCGACGGCGGCTCGCCGACATTCAGCACCACCACATCCACGTTGCCGTTGTTGGCGATATCGCCGAAAGCTGCGCCCCGCCGCGACTTCAGCGGCATGTCGGCAAGACCCGCCGGCTTGGAGACTTCCTCGAACGTCCCGTTCCGCAGGTTGCGATGCAAGAGCATCGGCTCGGCATAAGCGGCGCTGCCCTTCACGTTGTCCATTTGCGGATAGACGTGCCCGTTGACTACGAAGAGATCGAGCCAGCCGTCGTTGTCCATGTCAAAGAACGCCGTGCCCCAGCCGACTAACGGGAGGCTTACCTGCCCGAGACGCGACTGCATGGCCACATCTTCAAATCCTCGCGCACTCTCATTGCGATAGAGCGTGTTCGGCTGATCCGCAAATTCGGTGATGAACATGGAGAGGCGCCCGCTGTGGTCGTAGTCGCCCCAGGTCACGCCCATGGAGCCGAGCGCCTGTCCTTCACTGTTCATGGCGATGCCGCCGACCATGGCGTCGTCGGTGAAGGTGCCGTCGTGGTTGTTGTGGTAGAGATGGTTGGGCGTGGCGTCGTCGGCAACGAACAGGTCGAGCCAGCCGTCATTGTCGTAGTCGCCCCAGGTCGCGCCCAGGCCGTAGTATTTGTCGGGATCGCTCACGCCGGCTTTCTTTGAAACTTCCTCGAACGTGCCATCGCCACGATTGTGATAGAGCAAGTCGGTCTCGCCTTCCATGCCCCAGGGCCCGCACTGCACGGGCACGCCCTTGAACTGGCAGAACTTGGTTGAGCCGGGCGCAGGCAGGTTGTTCATGTCCACGTGAACGTAGCGCGAAACGAACAGATCAACGTAGCCGTCGCGATCATAGTCCGCCCACGCAGCCCCGGTTGAGAATCCGCCGCCGCGCACCCCCGCCTTGTCGGTGACGTCTTCAAACTTGCAGCCGCCTTGGTTGCGGTAGAGAGCGTTGCCGCCGTAGCTGGTCACAAAGAGATCGAGATTGCCGTCGTTGTCGAAGTCGGCCACAGCGACGCCCATCCCCCAACCTTTGCGACTGAGTCCGGCTTTTTGCGTGATGTCGGTGAACTTGAGGTCAGCGTCCTGGTGCCAGAGCGTGACGAGCGGGTCGCCACCACTCTGCCGATAGCGATCTACGGTCGAGCCGTTCACCATGACGATGTCGAGTTTGCCATCGCTGTCGCAATCGAAGAGGCCGATGCCGCCGCTCATGGACTCGACCACGTAGTGCTTGTCTGCAGAAGAGGTGTGGGATGCGGTGAGTCCGGCTTGGGCGGCGATGTCGCGGAAGATGGGGATGAGGAGCTTGGGCGTCGGTGGTTCGCCTTCTACCTGAGTTTGCTCCCTAGCGGGAGCATTCTTCGACTGCGCCGAAGCCGGGGCTGAAAATAAGCCGGTGACGAGGATGAACAGAATGGAAATACGGCCGGCTTGCATGCAGAGTGATTGTAGCGTGATCACGACGGTCGATTGCTCACGTTTTCTTATGTGCTGACGAAAGCAGGTCCTTCGCTGCGCTCAGGATGACAATCTAATAAAAGACACGAGAACCTGCGTCGCAGCGAGAAACTGAATCGGCGTCAGCGCTGGTCCGGGTAGCGGAACGAATATCCACTCGCTTCGTTCCCCGACATGAAGCGCGTGTTGTACTCCAGAAGATACTTCAAATGCTCAGCATCGTCAGGAAACGACTTGCCGGGGTATGGGTACGTACCCATGTCGCGGAACGGCAGAGGCTCGACCGTGTCGCCGCGGTAGGCGTAGAAGTCCATATCTTTTTCGTACCCGTGAGCCGCGAAGAAGTAATCGCGCACCCACCCATGTGGGAGCGCGGGCAAAACGGCCGGATCAAAATCTAGCGCAACTTCATCGCCAGATCCGAAGACGGCAAATTTGTCGTCGCTCACATTCAGCAACGGACGCACATCGCCATAGCGCGTGTAGGCGCCCGCCGGACGCGTATAGGGACCGGTCGCGCTAACTTGCTCATAGATGTATTTCACGTTGCCGGGCGGCTGGTTTTCGATCTTAAGCGGGAATCCGTGGAAGCTCAAATCAGCACGCGCAAGCGGGACCGGCGTCAGTCGAGCGCTCTGAGCCTGATTGGTGCGGCTGATCAGGATGCTGTCCCAATAGATTTGCAGGTTCGTCGTGAAGCGAATGCGCCGCGTGCCCTGCGCCAGTTTGCCGGCCAGGTCGGCGGTCATGGTGCGCGCGCCGCCGGCGGGAAAGCCGAGATCGTCAATCACGCGGACCCATTTCCCGTTCGCGTCCTGTGCTTCGACATATGGTGCGAACGGCTGCAGGTGCGCCTGGTCGGCCGCGTACATGCTGGTGGCCGTGAAGTATTCGATTTCGCCGTGCATTAGCAGCCAGAGCGGACCGCCGCGGTAGGGCTCGCCGAGATCGAGTTCGAGAGTGTGAGGCTCGGTGAACCCGGCGAACGATAGCACCTTGAAATCGCCGAAATAGCGGTGCGCCAGCAGGTCGGGGAGCACGTTGTGGCCATGCTCGTCCCAGGCGCCAGCAGGCGGACGGGCGTCGCGGCTGAAGACAACCTTGAACGGCGGGTACGGCGGATTGCTGGCGAAGTACTCGTTGGGATAGACCTCGACACCGGCGGGATGATCGACCGCCAGCAACTGCACCTGATCGAGATACACCGACTCTTCCAGCGGCTCCATGAAGCGGAAACTAAGTGGGCCATCTTTCTCGTGAACCGTGTTGCGGTCAAGCTTGATGTATTCCGTTGGCCGCGCGATGTTGCGCTCGTTCGGTCCGACCCAGTGTCCGACGACGCCCGCGCCGAGCATGTCGCCGACCAGCTCGTAGTGATCGCCATTCCAGACGAAGAGCGTAGGGCAGGAACTGCCTCGGCGGTCGATCTCGAGGATGTTCTGCACCTTGTTGGCGGCGACTTCGATTTCGTCTTGCAGCACGCCGGTAGGCCAGAGCATGCGGACGACGTCAGCTTCTTTTGCTTGTCCGAGGCCGATGGTGAGATACGGCGAGTTCTGTCCGAGATAGCCAGATGATCCGTATACCTCAAATTTCTGCCGCAGTCCGTCAGAAAACACTTCGACCTTCGTCCCGATGGCGCTCTTGTTGTCGTTGAGGCCCTTGAGTGCGAGCCGCAGCGAGTTGTTCTTGTTGCCGCCTTCGTTGCGAAGGAGGACAGCCGGGCCGTGATTCTGCGTGATCAGGAGATCGACAGCGCCGTCGTTGTCGTAATCTCCGGCAATGATGGCGCGCGGATCCTTGAGCTGAATCTTGTCGAGGCCCGTTTCAGCGGAGACGTCTTTCCATCCGTCGGGGCCGAGATTGCGGAAGAGGCGGACTTCGAACTTCTCTGGTTTGAACTGAAGTATCGCCCTCTCGCCTACGAAGGCCAAATCCACCCAGCCATCGTTGTCGTAGTCGAAAGCGACGACGCCCCAGCCACGTTGCCAGTCATATTCGGGTAGCTTCACCCCTTCGAAGGTCTTGCCGTGGTTGTTACGCCACAGGCTGATCCCGGGCATGAAAAAATGCGTGAAGGCGTAGTCCATCCAGCCATCATGGTTGAAGTCGAGTGGCGCAATGCCATAAGTCACCCCTGACTCGATTGACAATAGTTGACGGAATTTTCCTTCTCTCGGATTTTCGAACATAACTGGGGATTTGTGGTCGTACAAACCCTCGGCGCCAACTCCACATGCATCTCCGGTCGTCACAATGTCTACTGCTCGATCATTATTGAAGTCGGTGCCAATCGCTGCGTCAGTGGAGTTCAGGCCGTTAAGACCGGTGGTTTCGGTGACATCGGTAAACGTACCGTTTCCATTGTTGCGCCACATTATGTTGTTGCCTGGAGACGAGATTTTCTTATCGAGGCAAATCCCAACACTTTGTGGGGTCAATCGGGTAACGTAGAGATCGAGATCACCGTCATGATCGTAGTCGACGAACGTCAGACCGGTGACTTCAGGTTTCCCCGCGAGCGGATTAGCAGGCGGCAAACTCTTCTCCGTGTTGATTCCGGCTTGTTCCGTCACGTCCCGGAACGTTCCGTTCTTTTCATTGTGAAGGAGGAGAATGCGATTGCCGAGACTCACGGCGAGATCGGCCAAACCGTCGTTGTCGTAGTCAGCCGCTGTACAGGAAATCGCCGGTCCATAGCCATCCAGACCGGCCTTCTTGGTCACATCTTCAAACTTGCCATTGCCCAAATTGTGGTACATCGACATCGAGCCTTGAGTTCCGTTGTCCGCCAAAAGCAGATCGATGTTCCCATCATTGTCGTAATCCAGAAAACACGCTCCTGGTCCGAGGTAACGAGCGCCTGACGCCGTCTCCGCTCCAGGACGGCTAGCGATTCCCGCCTCCTTCGTCACATCCACAAACCTCACCGGTATCGCCGCCCCCACCTTCTGCACCGCCACCGGCGATTCCTCCGCCCGCGAATACTTTCCCTGCTCCCCATACGCCAGGCTGATCGGCGCGCCCAGTTTGTTCTGCGTGATGTACTGGAATTTCTTCAGACCTTCGCGGGCTTTGTCGGCTTGTCCGGATTGCTGATAGGCGCGCGAGATTCCAAACTGCGCTGAGGCGTGCAGCGGGTCGATCTTCAACGCGTGCTCGAAGGCGTCAATCGCCTCCGGGTACTGCTTGAGCTGAGCGTGGGTCGAGCCGAGGAAGTACCAGGCGTCGGCGTCGTTGGGGTCAAGTTCGGTGACGCGCCGGAAGGCGTCGATCGCGGCTTGCGGACTGTCGGAATTCTTGTAGTAGAGGCCGAGGTTGTACCAGGAATGGGCGTCTTTGGGGTCGTCTTGGGCGGCTTTTTGGAGGAGAGCCTTCGCTTCGTCCACGCGCTGCAGGTTCAGCAGAGCTACGCCGCGATTGAGCGTGGTGATTTTCAGATTCGGATCTTTGGCGGCAGCCTCTTCGAATGCTTTCAGTCCCTTCTCGAACAACTGCTGGTTCATGTAGGCGACGCCGATATTGTTGAGGCGGGCGGCCTCCTGGGGATCGGGTGGTGGGGCGGCGCCAATGAGAGCGACCAGAAGACCAAGGAGAAACGTGGCGATGAAAGCGATGCTGAGGTTCCTGATCATCGTGCGTACGAGCGATTCTATCTGAGCGTCGGGCGGTGGCCGAAATGCCTCAGAACTGCGTCGGGGGATATGCGGAGTAGGGGTCCTTCGACTCCGCAGGACATTCGCTTCGCGAATGTTCCTGCTCCGCTCAGGATGACAGCATTAGAAAGTTTCTTCGGAACGTGGCTGTCACTTCTTTGCGTACGCCCGTGAGTTGATCACGCCCTTCCCTTCCTCAATCGTCACTGTCTGCCCTGACGCAATGTTTGAGAGTTTGTCCACCTGGCCGCTGGGCCACTGCACTTCGACGGTGTCGGCTCTTGTCTTCGCGCCCAGGCCGAAGGTCAACACCAGCTCGCTCTGCGAGAGATAGCTAGAGCCGGACTTCATCATCAGCCAATGCTTGTCACTGCCGGCAATTATGCGGACGACCGCGCCGATGCCGTCGCGATTCGATTTCGTCCCGACCAGCTTCATCCGCAAGCTCTGGTTCGTGCCGCCTTCGCTGAGATAGAGATGTACGGGGCCGCCGTTCGTGCTAAGCAATACGTCGAGCGCGCCGTCGTTATTGATGTCGGCATAAGCCGCGCCCCGCGCGACTTTCGGAGCGGAGAAGGCGGCTCCGACTTTCGCGGTCGCTTCTTCAAACTTGCCGTTGCCTAGATTGCGAAACAGGTGTGGGGGCTCGGCGTAAGTGACGCGCTTCTGCACGCGCTCAATCTCATTCTCGATGTGACCGTCGGCGACCAGAATGTCCTGCCAGCCGTCGTTGTCGTAGTCGAAAAAGAAGCAGCCGAAGCCCAGCGTAACCAGCGTGGCGCGGCCCACTTCCGAGCGCGGCGCCTCGTCCACGAACAGGCCGTTGCCTTCGTTGTGGTAGAGCGAGAGCATCTGGTTGGCGAAATTCGTGATGATCAGGCTGGCGTGACCGGAGCGATCGTAGTCAGCGGCGTCCACGCCCATGCCGGCGCGGGCGACGCCATCTTCGCTGAACGCGATGCCGGCCGAAACGGCGCGTTCCTCGAACGTCCCGTCCTTCTTGTTCAGATAAAGCTTGTTGGGCTGCGTGTCATTGGCCAGCAGGATGTCAGGCCAGCCATCGTTGTTGTAATCGAGAATGGCGACGCCCAGGCTCTTCGAGGTGGGATCGGAGAAGCCCGCTTTCTGGGTGGCGTCTTCAAACTTGCCGTTGCCGAGGTTGTGCCACAAGCGCGCCGACGTGCCTTTATACGACTCGGGCGTGCAATACGACTTGTGCGCGCCGTCGAGCGTGCAGTAGAGATCGCCTTGCTCCGACCACCGCACGTAGTTGGAGACGACGAGATCGAGTTTGCCGTCGCGGTCGTAGTCCACCCAGGCGGCGCTGGTCGAGAATTCGTTCGGCCCCCAGAGACCTGCCGTTGCCGTGACGTCTTTGAATGTGCCGTTGCCGTTGTTGCGGAAGAGATGGCTTTGGCCGACCGCGGTGATGAAGACATCGTCGAAGCCGTCGTTGTCGTAATCTCCGACAGCGGCGCCGAGGCCGTAGAGAGAAATCCCAAGTCCCGACTTACGGGTGACGTCGGTGAACGTGCCGTCGTGATTGTTGTGGTAGAGCTTCGGCGTTGTGGGGCCGCTCTTGGCATGGCCGGGCCAGTCCTGGCCGTTGATGAGCAGGATGTCAGGATAGCCGTCGTTGTCGTAGTCAATGAACGCGCAACCGGGGCCCATGGTTTCGGGCAGCCATTTTTTTCCGAAGGCGCCGTTGTTGTGGGTGAAGCGGATGCCGGCCTGGGCAGTGATGTCGCGGAAGGTGATGTTCTGGGCGGGCGCGAAGCTTGTCACGACCAGCAGCAAGAACAACACCCACCACGGAGACACGGAGACACGGAGGAAAACCGGGAAACGGAACTTGGGGGTTTCTCTGTCGCTCCGTGACTCCGTGGTAGATTTTCCCGCCGACGAGCGCATCACCGGCCAGACCCCGCTGACATGGCGCGGCCGGCAACTGCCGGGCTTTGCCCGGCCGGGCGGGTGAGGGCACCCGCCCCTACGTGGGACTTGCCGGTCACAGACTTCGCAGAGCCGAGCGGTACCGACACGTGCTCGTGAATGCTCTGGCGCTCGTTGTTGTCCTCAGGATTGAGCTGGCGATAGGGGCCGGTGATGGCTTGGGAGGCTTCGTCGGCTTTGAAGCGCAGATAGCGCGCCTGGTGTTCTTTGGCCATCTTCTCGTCGCCCAGTCCGTTGTAACAAAGCATGAGGTTGTAGTGCGCCTGCAGGTCCTCGGGATCGATGGCCAGCACCTGCTCCAAGACTTTCACCGCTTCCGAGTACTTGCGCTGAAGAAAAAGCACTCGTCCCAGATTGTTGACTGCTACGCGGTCGCGCGGATACTGGGCCAGGACTTTTCTGAGGTGTCGCGCGGCGCCGTCGTAGTTCCCTGCCTGACGCAAGACCCCGGCATAGAAAAAATGGGCCCGCGCGAGATCGGGGCTAAGAGCGAGCGCCTTTTCGAGAACCGTGCGAGCACGAGCCACATCGCCTTCTTGTAGAGCGGCGCGTCCGATGTTTACCCAGCCGTCGGGATTTTGCGGGTCGGCTTCCGTGACCTTTTCAAACGCCGCCTGCGCGGCTTTCAGGTCGCCCTGCAGCAGCAGGCCGATGCCGTAGTCGTTCCAACGCTGCCAGTCTTCTTTCTTAAGATCAGTTTTGGGGCGGGGCGCGGGAGCGTTGGGGGGCAGAACGTCAAGCGTGACCTGGTTCTGCGCTACGGTGACGATCGGCAGATCGGGAATCTTTTCCTGTTTCGCGGAAACTCCCTGAAGGGAACCGGTGAGAACAAACTTCCGGTCGTCGTAATCAGGCGTGAACTGTGACGTTGGCTGGTTCGGATCGGGTACTCCCGCAAACGCAAACTGCGTCCCCCACCAAACGAACTTGCGATAACAGAGACGCGCAGTCAGGGTGATCTTGCTGCCGACGGCGCCGGCCGCGGACGGGACTTTCATGCGGAAGTGAACAGTGTCGGCGGCACCGGGAGGAATGAGGCGAACGTACACCACCGCGCGCGTCGCCCAGGCATTGCGTTTGTTGATGGGATGGCCGTGGGCGTCCACCTGGAGCGAGCGATAGAAGTGCGCGCCCTTCTCCACCGGGCCTTTACCATTGTCCTCGACCTCGCCGCTCCAAAAGACAACCTGGCCGTCGTCGTCCACAGCTTTCAGTTCCAGCCAGGTATCGTAGGCATCCACCGTGCCGCCGGGGAAGAAGTGGCCGACCTTCTTGGTGCGAACGACCACATCCACGCGTACCGTGTCGCCGCGGCGGACGGCCGGATGAACGCGATCGAGAGGCGCCGTCACCGGCAAGGCCTCGCCTCCAGTGCCGGGCGTGACTTTCGCTTCGGCTTCCTCGCCGACTGCAAACGTGGTTGCGACTTCGTGCTGCGCTGTCGCTCCCGCCGTCACTTCGCGCGCCGGCGAGAGAGCGAAAATGTCCACGGTGAGAGCGCCGCTCGTCAGAAAATCCTGTGTGACTTTCAACTGCTCGGCGTCTTCATTCGCGGTCGGAAGTGCGGTGTTCGCACCCGGGAAGCGATGCGAGTGTATTTTGCCGGCGACATTGCCAAAATCCTGCGACGGCTCGAGCGGCATGTGGCAGTCGGTGCACTGCTGCGGTTTGGGCGGATAGTAAAACGACCGCGCGCCCTGGCCGGAGACGCCGCTGGCCTGCCAGTTGTCGTACTCGTTGAAGCCGCGAATCCAGCGATAGTGATTGACCGGAACGTCCAGGTGCACCTTGTGACAAGAAGAACAGAACTCGGCGGTCTGCTGGCGCATGAACGGCTTGAGAAAAACCCGCCGATGCGGCTCGGGATTCAACTTGGTGAGGAAGTCGTGCATGGTGCGGACCAGCGGGTCCTTGCTGGCCGCGAGCTCATGCAGCTTGGGATACTCGAGGTAGAAATCCCCCTGGCCCATCGTGCTCTTCACGTCGGCGATGGCATGGCACATCATGCAACCGAGTCCGGCCTGCGCTTCCGGAGTGTGCACGATCTGTTTGATCGGAGTGTCCATCTTGCCGGCGTAAAGCACCGCCGGATCGTGACATCCGCCGCACCACTTCGAGGGCGTGGTGCCGACCACATCCTGCATGTACTCGACCGATTTGCGATACCACTGATTGTTGAACGAAGAAAAATGGTGCGCCGAGCTGTACCACTGTTTGTAGATGTCCTCGTGGCAGCGTTTGCAGGAGTCAGACTCCATGAAGAACTTGCTGGGAATCTTCTGGCCGCCATAAACCTGCGCGGAACTGGGAAAGAATGGGCCTTTGGGGCCATCGCCCTCGGCGTCCATACTCGCGGGAGGGAGCGCTGGATTCTTGATGAGGTGGTAGCTTAGCCAGTGCGTCTCGCGCTGATAGCGCGCGGCCCAGCCCAGGCCAGCCAGCACAGCGAGGCAGACCACTGCTCGGACGGCAGCGTTGGAACTCAGCCAGCCGCGGCGCCCGAGCAACTCGGCCAACAAGCAGCCGACTCCGATCACGCTCACAATGATGTGCGCGTACAGCCACTTGAACTCGCTGTGGGGCGTGCCGGTGCGCAGCAGCACCAATCCCAGAACCGCTCCCGCCGCCAGGAAAAGCCAGCCCATCTTCCAGACGAAATTGCCCTCTCTGAGAAGACGCCACAGCAGTACCGCCAGGAGAATCGTCGCCAGGATCCCGCCGAACACGTGCAGCAGCACAACTGCCGGGTAAAGGATGTTGGCCTGGGGAAAGGGATACAAATAGGCGGCGGTGCCGACCAGGACGCACACAAGAGCGCGCAACATCTTCTGAGTAGTGGAGAGGTTGGAACCCGACATAATTGTGCTTCGCGTCAGAAAAGTGCCGCTTGTCCCACGCAAGACGGCGCGCCAGCCCGCAGGTTAAACAGCCTAATCCATCGGTAGGCGACGGATAATAGTACAAAAATACTAGGGTTCGTTTTTATGTTTAAGCTATCGGGGGTTGCGGCCATGGCCCCTGACTTTTCTCAAGCACCGCGGCGACCGCGAGCACAAGCTCTTCTTCCCAAGGACGCCCCACGATCTGCACGCCGATGGGAAGGCTCTCCGCGGATCGCCCCATCGGGACAACCACAGCGGGAAAGCCCAGGAGGTTGAACCACTCGCAGTAGCTCCAGGCGTCGAGATACTTCACCGTCTTCCCTTGCACCTGCCATTCGCGCTCACCGTGACGAAAGGCGGGAATCGACGCCGTGGGACAGAGCAGCACGGGATACTTCCGCATCTGCAGCAGAACTCTCTCCCGGACATCGTCGCGTCCGAGCCAGGTCGCAAGCAGCGACTCGCCGGTGTGCGCCGGTTCGGCGGACGTCCACGAAGAAAATTCGCGCAGGAGGGGACTGAGTTCCGACTCGTGGCCGCGCAGCATCGGGCCGAGGATCATGCCGCCGGCGACGCCGAAGAATTTCCACCATAACTGGCGGGCTTCTTCCAGGCCCTCGGGACGGAATTGTTCAACCTGCAAACCGCTCTGCGACAATATACGCGCCGCGTGCGTCACGGCCGAGCTGGTTTCCGCGGTGACCGGGGTTCTGCCATCGTCCACGAAGAAGCCGATGCCAACCGTCCGGAGTTCCGGCTCGTGAATCTCGCGCACTTCAACCGGCGCGGAGCAAGGATCGCCATCGTCCGCGCCCGTCATCACTTGGAAGAGAATTCGAACGTCTTCAATCGTGCGCGCCATCGGTCCGACCACTCCCAGCAGCGCAAACGGGCCGCCGGATTTGGGGAAGTGTCCCGTGGAGGGTATGCGTCCGGGCGTGGGCTTCAGTCCGCAAATGCCGGTGAAGTGCGTAGGCTCGCGAATCGAGCCGCCGCCATCGCTGCCCACGCCACCGGCGGAAAGTCCAGCGGCAATGGCCGCCGCTTCTCCGCCGCTCGATCCTCCGGCCGTTCGGGTGAGGTCCCAGGGATTGTTCGTTCGGCCGTAAAGAAGATTGTCAGTCTCCCACGCCATGAGCATCTCGGGAGTGTTGGTCACACCGAGAATCAGCGCTCCCGCGGCGCGCAAGCGCGAGACGAGCGGCGCGTCCTGCGCGGCGATGTATCCGGCGCGCAGGCGGGTGCCCGCTTCGCAGCGATGTCCAGCTACGTCAATCGAAGCTTTGATGGAAACGGGAACGCCGTGCAGTGGTCCGAGCGCATCGCCGCGCATCACCGCCCTTTCGGCGTTCCGCGCCAGCTGCAACACGACTTCGGGCTGCCAGTCCACGAAGGCATTCAGTTTTGGATTGAGCCGTTCGATGCGCTCGAGGTGAACTCGGGCAACTTCCACCGGGGAGATGGCCTTCGAGCGGATGCCGGAGGCAATGCGGCTGGCAGAGGGCAAGGTTGATTGCGACATTACTTTCTTAGAAGAAAACGGAGTCTATCACGCGGTCGGGTAGCCCTGACGAAAGGCTTCACCACGGGGGACACAGAGGAACACAGAGAAAGCACCCTGAACGTATTGACAGCGAATCCGGCCGCCTATGCCCCGATCAGCTTTTCCAGCGCGGCCTTGTTGCGGATGAGCAGCGTGGAGCCGCGGAGCTGTGCGAACTGTTTGTCGCGGAATTCGCCGAGCACGCGGGTCACGGTTTCGCGCGAGGTGCCGATGAGCTGAGCAATCTCTTCGTGCGTCAGGGCCACCTTGATCCGGATGCCCTCTTTGGTCTCCTCGCCGTCGCTGGCCCATTCGAGCAGCAGCCGGGCCAGCTTTTCGGACACGGAATGCGACAGGCCCAGCGAACGGATCATCTCGTAGGCGCTTTGGCAGTTATCGCTCAGATGCTGGGCGGCGTGCAGACAAGCATCGGCGTGACTCTGGAGAAACTTCAGAAAATCATCCCGCTTGACGAAATCCAGCTGGCAGGGCTGCAGCGTCTCGGCTGTCAGCTCGTAGGGTTTCCCCGACACCGTACCGTGCAGCCCAAGCACTTCTCCAGCGTGGGCGATACGCAAGATCAGCGTCTTGCCATCGCGCGAGGTGGTAGTCAGCTTGACGCGACCGCTGCAGATGACATAAATACCGCGCGGCGACTGGCCTTCCACGAACAAGACCGCCCCGGTCGGGAAGGCGCTGGCATACTTGATTTTGTCGAGGTCTTCTACCGACTGCTTAGGAAGATCACAAAAGAAACCGGAATGACGCAGCTTGCAAAAGACACAATTTTCCGTTATTTGCAGTCCATAGGGCGAACTCATGACTTACCCCCACGCGACCATGATACGCCCCATGCGCCATCCGCGGGGACGTTCGAGCCGCCACGGGTATTGGGTGGAAGGAACAAACGGGAACGACTTCCGGCATCCTGGGCGCGGCCTGCGCCCTTGAAGTTGGGCCCCCAGCCGAGCACAATGGAGGGTGAAAGTGACGTCATCCCATACCTGCTGCGGCCGGAAGCCCCCTGCTCAAGTGGAACGGAAGTACGCCCACCGCTTGAAATCCGGGATGGCGGCCACTGCGATCCTGCTCCTGTCGCATCAACTGCTGGCAGGCGGCTCGCACAAGCATTCCAAGCAAACCACGCCCCTAGACCCGGGATACGTGTTCGCCCTGGCAACCGCCAACCGCTTCCTGCACGCCTGGCAGACCGGCGACCTCGAAACCGGCATGGTTCTACTTAGCGATCGCGTGCGCCATTCGCAAAACCCCGAGAAGTTCGAGCAGTTCTTTTCCGGCAGCAGCGACCGCGCCTTTGAAATCGCACGCGGCCAGAGAAACCGCGGGCGCTATCGTTTTGGGGTTGTGCTCGTGACTTCCGAGGGGGCGCGGATTCGCCGCCGCTTTTCCGAAATCATCGTGGTCAACACTGGCAAGAACGACTGGGCGGTAGATAAACTTCCATAGAGTCGTTAGTCGCCGGTCGCTCGTCGTTCGCGATTCATTGGAGACTGTCGGCCTTCTCGACTAATCCGATGCTTTGTTTTCGGTTCGAGACTTCCTGAAAGAGTCATTTGTCATACGGAGTACGCATTAATGAAACGGATTCACAAGGTTGCTGTCTTGGGCGCCGGCACCATGGGCGCCCGTATCGCTGCCCATTTCGCTAACGCCGGAGTTCCCTCTCTCTTGCTGGACATCGTGCCACCCGACGCCGACGTCCCCGCCCGCAACCAGATCGCCGCCGCCGGACTGGAAGCGGCCAAGAAGTCCAAGCCGGCCGCGTTTTTCGAGTCTTGGCTCACCCGGCTGGTCACGGTCGGAAATTTCGAGGACGACCTGAAACGGCTGGCCGGCGTGGATTGGATTATCGAAGCGGTGGTCGAGAATCTCGAAATCAAGCGCGCGCTGCTGAAGAAGGTCGAAGCGATCCGCAAGCCGGGTACCATCGTTACCACCAACACCAGCGGCTTGCCGGTGGCGAAGATCGCGGAAGGTTTCTCCGAGGACTTCCGCCGTTCGTGGTTCGGCACGCATTTCTTCAATCCGCCGCGCTACATGCGGCTGCTGGAGCTGATTCCCACGCCCGAAGCGGACCGGGCGCTGATCGAAGCCGTCGCGCATTTCTCCGATACCCAGCTGGGCAAGGGCGTTGTGCTCGCCAAAGACACGCCCAACTTCATCGCCAACCGGATCGGCACATTCTCCGTGCTCAATGTCATGCGCCTCATGCAGGAAATGGACATGAGCATCGAGGACGTCGACGCGCTCACCGGCCAAGCCCTGGGCTGGCCGCGCTCGGCGACGTTCCGCACGATCGATCTGGTGGGCCTCGACATTCTGGGCCATGTGGTCTCAAACATGACCAGTGTGGGTGCAGGTGTGGGGCGGGCGCCCTCGCCCGCCGCCCTTGACGAACGTGGCGATCTCAAGCTTCCAGACTTCTACCGTCAGATGCTCGAACGAAAGTGGCTAGGCGACAAAACCAAAGGCGGCTTCTACAAGAAGGTTAAAGGCGAAGAAGGCAGCGAAGAGGATCGCCTCGCTCTCGACTGGAAGACACTAGAGTACCGCCCACGGCAAAAGCCGAAATTCGCCGCCCTGGAAATGGCCAAGAACGTGGAGCAGGCCAGCGCGCGTGTGCGTATGCTGCTGGGGCTCGATGGCGGCGGTCCCCAGAAAGGCGACAAGGCCGGAGCATTTTTGTGGGCGGCGTTGTCCGACCTTTGGACCTACTCGGCCAATCGCATCCCCGAAATTTCTGACTCGGTGGTCGAAATCGATCGCGCCATGCGTCTCGGCTTCAACTGGGAGCTTGGACCCTTCGAGCTTTGGGACGGAGCGGGTGTGGAAGCTACTGTCGCCCGCATGAAGAAAGAAGGACATCCGGTCGCGGCCAATGTCGAGAAGCTGCTCGCCTCGGGACAAAAATCCTGGTACGCGGAGGATCCCACGGCCGCCTCCGGCCGGAAATACTGGGATCTGGCCACCAGCAACTGGCAAAGGGTCGCTGTCCCGCTCGGAGTTTGGTCGGTCGAAGTCGCCAAGAAATCCAACGGCGTGGTCAAGAAGAACGCTGGAGCTTCGCTGGTGGACCTGGGCGAGGGCATAGGCTGCATCGAGTTTCATTCCAAGATGAATGCCATCGGTGGAGACATCGTCTCTCTGATCACGCAAAGCCTGAAACCCGGTGGTCCAGGCGACAACTTCGACGCCTTCGTCATCACCAACGATGCGCAGAACTTCTCCGTTGGCGCGAACCTGGTGATGCTGCTGATGTCCGTTCAGGAAGAGGAGTGGGACGAGATTGACCTCGGCATTCGACAATTCCAGGGCATGGCACAGGTCATCAAGTTCTCGGTCAAGCCGGTCGTGCTGGCGCCCTTCGGGCTCACGCTCGGCGGGGGCTGCGAGATCTCGTTGCACGCCGCCGCTCGCCAACCGCACGCGGAGCTCTACATCGGCCTGGTGGAAGTGGGCGTGGGCCTGCTGCCCGGCGGCGGCGGCTGCAAGGAGATGCTGCTGCGCGCCGTGGACAATGCCAGTGCCATCCGCCCCGACGGCCGCGGCGAATCCGTCGAAATGCTGGAAGCAATGAAGAAGATCTTCGAGACCATCGCCACCGCGAAAGTTGCGACTTCAGCGCACGAAGCTCGCGGGCTTAGCTTCTTATCCGATTCCGATCGCATCACCATGAACCGCGAGCGCGTGCTTTCCGACGCCAAAGCGCGTGCGCTGGAACTGGTACGCGCCGGATATGAACCGCCGGTGATGCGCACGGATATTCCCGCGCCCGGCGAGAACATTCTCGCCGCGCTCAAGATGGGCGTGTACCTGATGCGGCAGGGCGAGTACATCAGCGATCATGAGCAGAAGCTGGGCAACAAGATCGCCGAGGTTATCTGCGGCGGAAATGTCACCTCCGGGACTCCCATCAGCGAGCAATATCTGCTCGACCTGGAGCGCGAAGCCTTCAAGTCGCTGTGCGGGGAACGGAAGACGCAGGAGCGGATCCAGCACATGCTGAAGACCGGCAAGACGCTGAGAAATTAGAACTTATACATGCGTAATTACGTTGTTATTGACGTACTGATATACGTATTGATATGATGTATGGCGATTTGCGGGGGATGTCATGGCATATGTGGAACCAGCCACGGTTTGGGCGCCGAAGGTGTCAATTCGTTCGGTCGAGGTTCTTTACAACACCAAGCAAAAAGGGTGGTCGGTCGCACGAGTGAATTGGGATCACGAAGACAGGATCGGAATTCGGTGGAACGGCGATGATGACAAGCCGGGGATAGGTAATCCGCAGTCCCGCGGAAATGCCACCTGGTTCATCCTTCCGGTAGAACTGGAAAACGCCGTCCTGGACAGGCTTGAGGAACTTAACCACACCGACCCCGGTGGACTCTTGGAGAGATACGCCGAGATGGCCAAGGACGAGACCCGCGAACGCGAAGCGGAGGAATGGTCGGAAGGGCTGATTGGTGATGCATCCGCGCCGAGGTGAGGTCTGGTGGGTGTCGTTCGATCCGTCGCTCGGAGGAGAGATTCAAAAGACCCGCCCCGCCCTGATTCTGAGCAACAATGCGGCAAATGCGGTTCTAAACCGGGTCACCGTGGTTCCGCTGACCAGCCAGACCGCTAAGGTTTATCCGGCGGAAGCGCTGGTTACACTGAACGGAGAACAGCGGAAGGCCATGGCAGACCAAATTATGACGGCCGCCAAGCAAAGACTGCAGGACAGGATCGGCAACCTTTCCCCAGCCGACATGCTTCAGGTGGAGAAGGCCGTGCTACTCCAGTTGGGTATTCGACGTTAGGTGCGCGCGTTCCGATCATGATGTTCCGCGCGCCCACCATCTCACTTCCATGTCGCTCAGCAATCCGCGAAAATACTGACATCCATTGACCACTCCGCCCATCGCGACTGCGCCGCCCTCTGGCTTCCGGCGCCACGTCAAGAACATCTCGCAGCAGTCTTCGGTGTTTTTGGTAGGGACCCTGTTTACAACCCTCGTCGGCTACTTTTTCAAGATCTATCTGGCGCGCCTTCTGGGCGCCGAAGCACTCGGCATCTACGCGTTGGGGATGACCGTCGTCGGTCTCGCAGGCGTAGTCGCAGCTGCCGGATTACCGCAAGCGGCCAGCCGCTTCGTGGCCGTCTATTCCGCCACGGGCGAGTTCCGAAAACTGGGCCGCTTTCTGTGGTCGGCGCTCACGGTGCTCCTTGTCGCCAACCTGCTGGTCGGCATTCTATTGCTGCTGGCGAAGTCCTGGATCGCGCTGCTTCTCTATCACACGCCCGCACTGGCTTCGTACATGCACTTTTTCGTGCTCATCATGGTTACCGGGGCTCTGACCGGCTTTCTGGGACAGGCTCTAGCGGGCTACAAAGACGTGGCCCGGCGCACGGTCATCACCGGCTTTATCGGCCAGTCCCTGACCATGGGGTGCACAATCGCGCTGCTCACGATGGGATTCGGCTTCAAGGGATATCTCATCGCCCAGATCTTCAGCGCGCTGGCGGTGCTGGTTCTTCTGGCACAGGCCACCCGGAAACTCACTCCGGAACCGGCGCGCGCGCCTTCGTTCGGGTTCCCGATCCTGGAACGAGAAATCGTCTTGTTCTCTTTGGTGCTCTTCGCGGTCCAGGGACTGGAGTTTCTCGCGACTCAGGCCGACAAGGTGATGCTCGGTATTTATCTGAACGCCCGCGAAGTCGGGATTTACTCGATTGCAACCGCGCTGGTGGCATTCGTCTCGATCTTCTTACAGTCGATCAACCAGATCTTTGCTCCCATTATTGCCGAATTGCACGCCAGCCGGCAGAGCGAACTCCTGCTCAATCTTTACCAGACGCTCACCAAGTGGGTGCTCGGCTTCACCATGCCCCTGGCTTTCGTGATCATGATCTTCGCCCGGCCTCTCATGGAAATCTTCGGCCGCGAATTCGGCGAGGGGTGGCCGGTGTTGGTAATCGCAACCCTTGGCCAGCTGGTGAACTGCGGGGTTGGGTCCGTGGGACAACTACTGTTAATGTCAGGACAACAGCAGAAGATGATCCGCGCTCAGGCCATCGCTGTTCCAATCGGCCTGACCATCAACTGGCTGCTCATCCCGCACATCGGCTTGATGGGAGCCGCAATTGCGGCCGCCGTCACCAACGCTCTCTTGAACGCACTCTACTTGCAGGACGTACACCGCACCTTGTCCCTTCACCCAAGCCGCCGAGGATACTTCTCTCTGTTGCTGCCCGCCCTGGCCACAGTTGCCATCATCGGGCTCTTACGCTACGGGCTACGCGGTTCGCACCACGATTTCTTGATCTTGATCGCCGCGCTGATCGCGGGGTACTCAATCTTCCTGCTCACCTCGCTTGCGATCGGTCTGGACGCGAACGACCGAATGTTAGCCCGAAGCGCCAAGGAGCAAATCCGCCGCTCGTTCGGGGGCAACGCCGCCTAGAATCGTGGAATTTGTGACCCGCTCGCCCACCCCTTAGAATCATCGCCAGCATGGCGCTCGAGTTTCTCACTCCCAAGGAGCTGTCACCCGCGCTGGCGCAGGAGATGGTGCGCTTTCTGGACAGCCAGACGACCAGCCATCCTTTCCAGTTTCCTCAATGGGCAGACGCGAGCACTCGCTTTGCGCTCTTGCGTGACGAGAATCAGATTGTCTGGTTTGCGAATTGTGGCACGCAGTTCCCGCTCGGAACCCGCCTCGCGTGGTTTCGGGCCACGACGGTCAATCGTGGCCCGGTTTGCGATGATCGTGAAGTCTGGCGAGCCGGATTGAATGAACTGGTCGAACAGATGCGTGGCGATGGTCTGGTTTACCTCGACGCTGCGCCGGACTGGCTACGAGGGCAAGAGCCTCACTCCGTGTCGGAATTTGGCCAGGATTGGAAGCCGTTAGCTGAGGGCCGTGTCTCGCTACGCCTCGATCTGACAAAAACTCCTGCCGAACTTTTCGCCCAATTCCGCAAAAACACACGCTATGAAGTACGCAGATCCGAACGCGCTGCCCTGGCCGTCGGTCCTGCTACAGAGCAGGAGGATATCGAAGCTTTTCTGAATCTGTATGTGCGACTTGCCGGGCGTAAAGGATTTGCAGCCGATTCGCCCGTTCATGTTCGGAGCATCCTCCATTGGTTGAGGGCCGAACCGTCGCGCGGAGCACTCTTGCTGGCTCGCGACGGAACAAACATTGCGGGCGGGGCCGTGATCGTGCGCTCGGGAAAGCGCTGCTGGTATATTTGGGGAGCGAGCGACAAGAATGACCGGTTCAGTGCCGGCCAACTACTGCAGTGGCGAGCCCTGCTGTGGGCGAAGGCGCACGGGTGCACCGAGTACGACTTCGGGGGGTACACGCCGGGTGCGACCTCAGGCCCGGCCTGGTTCAAGGAAGGCTTCGGCGGCGAAACCGTCCGATTTGTTCCGGCCCACCGTAACGTGTTCCGAGTTCTAGGCCACGGACTCGTGCAAGCACTCGCAATAATGCGCAGGTGATGGCCGCGGCGCTGTATCCGGGCACGTCGATATTTCCTGCTGTCGCTCACCATAGATCGAACCGGCCGACGAGTCACGAAGAGGATCACATCCTTCGCGCACGCAGTAGACTGAGTCTTGCAATGACTGTCCCCGCGGCAACTCCGAAGATTGTTGCGGGAAATGCAACAAACGAGCAGAATCCCAGAATGAGATTTTTGCAGCTTGTTTCCAGATCGCCTGCCGGACAAACAAGCGCCCATTCTGCAGTCTCGAACACCGCAATTGCAGTCCTGTATCTACTCCTTCTGGGAAGCATCTCTTTCCATGCCTATCGCACTCCCATCTACAGCATGGATGCACTGCAGTACATGGGAAATGCGACGTTGATGGAGGAGACGGACCCGGTAAAAGTGCACCAAAGAGTCTATGCGGAGATCGATGACAGGATTCCTCGAATTGCTCGCGGGAACCTGCTGGGCCATCAACTCGGCGCACCTGAGGACCAGAACAAGTCCCGCCAAGAGCGTGCTACCAATCCTTATCGTTTTGCAGAATTCCTTCCCTTATTTGCGATCCGCCCCATGTACAACATCGTGTTGTATTGGATAGGCAAAACGGGACTGGGCCTGCTCCGAGCTGGTATCGTTCTCTCCGCTCTTTCCCACTACTTGCTGGGCGTTCTGTTTTTTCGATGGCTGACCAAGCATCTGCCTCACATCTCTATCCTCTGCATAGCTCTTCTCGTGATGATCAGCCCTCCCATCATGAGTCTTGGGCGAGAGAACACAGCCGACGGATTGGCCACTCTCATTGCGCTTTCGGCCCTTTACCTGATCTTCGAGAAGCAAAGCCTTTGCCCCGGCCTTGCACTCCTGCTGGCATCTATCTATTTTCGTACCGACTTTGTTGTATTGGCCGGCCCGGTGCTTCTAGCATTGTGGTGGGGGCGCAAGATCGACTTCTGGCAGGCTGGAGTCCTATCTGCGTTGGCGGTCGCTTCGGTCCTGGCTATCAACCACTTCGCGGGTGATTACGGAATCAAGATGCTGTACTACCGAAATTTCGTCGGGACCCCTTCCGCGCCGGGGGAGATGGCCGTCAATTTCTCGTTTCGAGACTATTTGGGGGCCTTGAGGTCTGGGCTCACGTTGGCAGCCGACAGTTACTTGATTCCTTTCATGCTGCTGGGAACGATAGGACTGGTTCTTCATTCCAGGCTACGGGTTGTTGCAGCCGTCGCAATGGCCTATGTCGCTCTCCATTTCGTTGTGCTCCCGAACTGGGATGAACGATGGTTTGGTCTGTTTTACCTGTCCATGGCATTATGCGCGGCTACGTCAAGACCACAGGGCTTGGTCCGAGCAACGTCCGAACAACCAGTTCCGGCGGAAAATGGAATTTGAGTGGAGTCCGGACGAAAGGGACGGGCCCTGTTTGTGCGTGCAGGATCGCTTGGACGAATGCGTCATCACACTCCGCCAAGAACGGGCGCGGCTTTTCCTTCAACTCAGCTTAGATCCGGCTCAACGCTCGATCCACCGAGAAGGCGCCTGCCCCACGCAGCAGCAGCACGGCTGCGATGGCGATCGCCAGCAGGTGGTATTCATAGCCTTCACCCTTCTGGTTGCCGAGCCAGTTCATGAAGAATCCGTTGCGCAGGTGAAACATCAAGACCACGCTGATCATCTCCACCGCGATACCTAACGCCGGAATACGGGTCAGGAAGCCGACGATCAGCCCGAGTCCCCCGAAGAATTCGGTCACGATCGCCAGGAAGGCCAGTGGCGCGGGGACTCCCATCTGGTGGGTCAAGAACCCCATGGTCCCGCTAAAGCCGTAGCCGCCGAACCAACCCAGCATTTTTTGCGCGCCATGGGCAAAGAAAACGGTGCCCAGGGTCAGCCGCAGCATCGTCAGCGTAACATCGCCGGACGTGGATACCAGTTTCTTGAACATCTCTCCTCCAGGGTGGAGACAAACGGCCTGTCCCCCAAAGTATTCGTTATAACAACTATATGCCGGATAGGATTCCGTACAACCGGGGAGCGACTCATTTTATGTACAGCGCGAATCCGGCGTGCAGATTTTGCGCGCTCACCGCTCGCTGCCTTCAGCCGCCGCCACTGGCTAAGACGACGGTGCGGCGTATAATTTGTTCTTTAGAAACTCTCCAGGATAGTGTGAGCGCAATGTCGGTGGTGAATGACAATTCGGCGAGTGGTCCCAGCGGCAATGGCATTAGCGCGGTGCTCAAGCCGCGGGCGGAGTGGATTGACAAACGCAAGGCCGAGAACCGCGACGGCAACTTCTCCCAGATGCACTATGCCCGGCAAGGCCTCATCACCGAGGAGATGGCGTACATTGCCGACCGCGAGAAGCTCACGCCCGAACTGGTGAGAGATGAAGTCGCTCGCGGGCGCATGATCATCCCCGCCAACATTAACCATCCAGAGCTGGAGCCGATGTGTATCGGCGTGGCGTCGCTGTGCAAGATCAACGCTAACATCGGCAATTCGGCAGTGACTTCGAACGTTGAAGAAGAGCTGAAGAAGCTCCACACCTCCGTGCATTACGGCGCCGACACGGTGATGGATCTCTCGACCGGCGGCGGGATTCACGAGATCCGTGAAGCCATCCTGCGGCATTCGCCCGTTCCCATCGGAACTGTGCCGATCTACGAAGCCATGTCGCGCGTGAAGCGGGTGGAAGATCTGAACACAAGCGTCATGCTGGAAGTGATCGAAGAGCAGGCCGCGCAGGGCGTGGACTACATGACCATCCACGCGGGCGTGCTCATTCAATATCTGCCGATGGTCTCGAAGCGCATCACCGGCATTGTGAGCCGTGGCGGCGCGATCCTTGGCCAATGGATGGCCTATCACCACAAACAGAATTTTCTGTATGAGGGCTTTGAGGATCTCTGCAAGATTTTCGCGAAGTACGACGTCAGCTTCTCGCTGGGCGACGGCCTCCGTCCCGGTTGCATCGCCGACGCCAGCGACGAAGCCCAATTCGCCGAACTCAAGACCCTCGGCGAACTCACCAAGATTGCCTGGAAGCACGACGTGCAGGTCATGATCGAAGGCCCCGGCCATATCCCGATGCACAAAATCAAGGAGCAGGTGGAACTGGAAAACGAGTACTGCTACCAGGCTCCTTTCTACACGCTGGGCCCGCTGGTCACCGACATCGCTCCCGGATACGACCACATCACATCAGCCATCGGCGCCGCCATGATCGGCTGGTACGGCGCCGCGATGCTCTGCTACGTCACGCCCAAAGAGCACCTTGGCCTGCCGAACGAGAAAGACGTTAAGGACGGGATCATTGCCTACAAGATTGCCGCTCACGCCGCCGACGTCGCCCGCCAGCGTCCGGGCGTCCGCGACCGCGACGATGCTCTTAGCTATGCCCGCTACAAATTCGACTGGGAAAAACAGTTCGAACTTTCTCTCGATCCCGAGACGGCGCGCTCCATGCACGACGAAACTCTGCCCGAAGAGGGATACAAGACGGCAGCCTTCTGCTCCATGTGTGGCCCGAAGTTCTGTTCCATGAATTATTCGAGCAAGGTGGATGAGTACAACAAGCAGGTGCATGGGCTGGAGAAGAAGGACTACTCGGAACTGGTGGAGAAGCTGGTCACGATCAAGTAGGTAACTATCGAGGGTGCCCCGTCCTTGTGTCTGCACAGAACGCAGACGGGGCACCCTCGGGAGTTGGAATTGGCGGAAGCGGTGGGCCGTCCCCTCACTTTTTCTTGGAAGACTCTCGAAGGTAGGCCGCGGGCGAGAGCCGGAAATAAGGAGGTCTCTCGACGGGACCGCGCTTTTGGGCGTAGAAATCAGCGAAGATACACGCGATCTTAGCGGCCCAGCCGCGGCCACCGGGCCAACCGAGTCTTCTGGCGGGCTCATAATCGTTTCCCTCAGGATAAGATTTCACGTCGGTCATGGCCCAACCACCCATGCTGCCAATAACTACTTCTGCGAAACCGCGGATCTTAATGCGAGTGGTTCCGTCGGCGCCGGATTCAACATTTTCCGCGACTGGCCGAAAACCGCGATACTGTTTGAACAGCCTGAAGTATTCTCCCGCAGCCGTCAACGCCCTCTCCTCTTTGAAGTTCTGGGGAGAGTTGGTCGGGCTGGGTTGGGGTTGGGGTTGCGGTTGGGGTTTGGGACGGATGTTAACGGTTTCGGCCATGCCGGACGGCTTGGCCAGATCGGCTTCTTTGTTCTTCATGGTTCTTCCTCTTTCACTCTGAATTAACTTGCATGTTGTCTCCTGTCTGGGCACGGCTGCCCTTTTGGGTTTGCACTGGCAAATTGGATGCGCTGGGTATCGCCTGGATGCAGAATTTTGCTTACCGTTCGCTTGGCAGCGATCAACACTCCCTGCCGCCGGTGTCAGGAGCGCGGCCAAGCCTCGCGTTTGCGCTATTCCGGTGACCACTGCAACGAGTCGTACAGGGCCATCACGACTTCACCCTTCCAACCACCGCCTATTTGCGCCTCTTGTATCTGTTCAGAATAAACACCGAGAAACCTATCACGGCTAGCAGAAGTAAATGCTGTTCCGTTTGTGTATTGAACGCCACGGAGCGCGTTGCATCCACAGGCGAGCCGGACATACCTGGATGTCGCTTCCTCCTATTTCTTACTACATTCTTTGGCGGCATCCTGTATTTTCTGAATCGCTGCCATAAGTCTTACATACTCTGGCTTATCGTACTGTCTGACAGATTGCATGGCATGTAGCCCCATGCTTTCAATCTTAGTTCTGTAAGATTCAACTCTGCCATGAGCAAGAGCTTCGTCTCGCTTAGTCATACATTTAGAGCTGAGATGGTTGGCAACTTCACAAGCATACATGAACGAAGGAATTCCACGCTTCAGGAAGGCTTCGGCTCTGTCTGCTTCTTCTTTTAAACTAGGGATTCTTGTGCAGTAGCCAAGAGAATCTTCATCCATCATCTGGTTTTCATAACCAGATCCACATGTTGGTAATTCTCCTGCTGCTGCGCTGACCAGCAAACCAACTAATACAGCTGCCCTGAACAGTTTCATCAATTCCTCCCCTATTTATGATGCGAACAGGATTAGCATAAATCCCGGCCCGTTGGAGGGTGGGCCACTTTAACCGGGAAGTATAACGCGGGTTTCATCCTTCAACATCGACCGAAATAACGGGAGATGCCCCACTTCTCGCGGTTTTCGAGAAGTGGGCATCTCCGCGGCCGACCGCGCCGCTCACTGAATTAACTCCCGACGACGGTTGGGACCCCCATCTTGTAATATATAATAATACGTGATATTCTTTCTGCATTATGGGCACATCCGAGAAAACCATCAGCTTCCGCGCCGTCGCCGAAAAGATTGACACGCTTGATTCGCTAGCCGCCGCGCAGGACCGTTCGCGCAGCTATCTCATCAACGAGGCGATCACCAACTACATCGAGCTGCACGCCTACCAGGACGCGCTGGTCCGCAAGGGGCTGGAGGAGATGGGGAAAGGCCGCGTCGTAAGCCATGAGGAAGTCATCAAGCGGCTCAAGAGGTCGGGGCGCGCTCGCCGATTGTCGAACCGATGACTCGGCCAACGATCGAATGGACCGAGCAGGCGACCCGGCAACTCGATCAGGTCCACGACTACATCGCTCTCTCGAACAGCGAGGAAGTGGCCGAACGGATCGCGATGCGGATCGTCACCAGCATTCAACAGCTCACCACCTTCCCCATGTCGGGCAGATTGGGCCGGGTTCCGGGTACTCGTGAGCTGGTCATTTCGAATATACCCTTTATCGCCGCCTACGCCATCAATCATGACCGCATCGTGATCCTCGCCATCTACCACGGCGCACAGCAATGGCCGGAGGTCTTCTAAGTTGGGCACACATGTGGTTTGGTAGAATTCGCGCATGCCGACGGTTCTGCGGTCCGGCCCTTATCGGTTCTATTTTTATAGTCACGAACCGAACGAACCGCCTCACATTCATGTCGATCGCGACGACCTGTCGGCTAAGTTCTGGCTCGAACCAGTCCAACTGGTGAGCAATTTTGGGTTTCGCGCCAACGAACTGCGCACGATACAATCGATGGTGACCAGGCACAGGGAAGAATTCCTGGAGGCATGGAATGAGTTTTTCGGCATCGGTGGCAGATGAGCGCGTGCTCGACGTGCAGTCCACGGATGACACGCTCAGCGTGAGTCTGCGGGATGGCCGCGTCATTACGGTGCCTTTGGTATGGTATCCGCGTCTGCTGAACGCTACGCCGGCGCAGCGCCGGAATTGGAAGATTGCCGGCGGCGGCTATGGCATCCATTGGCCCGACCTGGACGAGGACCTGAGCACGGAAGGATTGCTGCGCGGCGCGCCCGCGCCCAAAGCGTCCGTTCCAGCGAAGTGAATCCGCTCTAGCCCGCGGTTACCGATACTGTTCCAGCGCCATGGCCGCGCGGTGCAGCGCAGCCGCCAGCACGGCAATCTGTTGCTCGGTCCGCCGCAAGTCGGCGCCATCAATCGCCTCGTTCACTCCTGGGATCACCACCGCGGCATACCCGGTGTACTGCCCCGGAGCGTAGATGGCATGGTGATACCACGGCCGGTTGGGCAGTCCCTCGGGGATGAACAGCGCGCGTTCCGTTTCGCGCAATGCTGCGTTCATGCGCTCGTGATCTCCGGAGAGTTTGCGCTGCTTCTGCAGCATCTTCGCGCCCGCCTGCTCCAGGTGACGCGCTCCCTCCACGGCCGCGGAGAAATCCGGCGCTTTCTCTCCGAAGCGCTCTTTAGCCTTGCTCTTCGCAGCATCCAAATACACCAGAATTTCCTTCCCGTAATTCTCGTAGTCATACGGAAGCACGTCGGCGCCGGACATGCGCACGATCTCCAGTCCGTATACCCGCGCCATCTGCTGCTCGTAGCGGAAATCGGGGTCGGCGAATCTCTTAAACCAGGCAAAATTGTCGAATGCCGAGTGATAGACGCCGTAGTCCCCGGTCGAACCGACATCGGTGGAAGGCACTCCCAGGTGCTGCAGAAACACGGTGTAGTCGGAGCCGCTGCCAAGATCGCCCACCGGCACATCGCCGCGCACTTGCGCTGCTGGAGGCCGATAGCTGCCGGTCAGCGACTCCTGAAAACGAGAGTTTTCCTGGCCGGGCTGGCTCGTCTTCTTCCAGACGTCATACACGGATCCGCCCTGCGGAGACGGAACCGTCTTCGCGATGTCGCGGATAAACTGCTTCAGGCTCGGCACGCTCGAAGCCCCGAACTTCGGTCCCGAAACCGCTACGTCCATGTTGAAGTAGGCGACGGCGTGCGCCAGTTCTGCCGCGTGATCTTCGCCCCATTCGGTCGAGCCGATTAGACCTTGTTCTTCTGCATCCCAACTTCCGATCACGATCGTCCGCTTCGGCTTCCATCCTGACTTCAGCAGTTCGCCAATGCCGTGCACCGCCTCGAGCATGGCGGCCGTGCCGCTGTTGGGATCAACTGCTCCATAAACCCACGCGTCGCGGTGATTCCCGGCCACCACCCACTCATCGGGCGATGTTGCGCCCCGCACTTTACCGATGACGTCCCAGATGACGCGAAATTGGTAGTCCTGCTTCAGGTGAATCTTCACCTTCGCCGGCCCCGGACCAACGTGATACGTAAACGGCAACGCGCCTTGCCACTCTCTCGGCGAGGGCGGTCCGGCCAGATGCTCCAGAATCGGCGACGCATCGGCATAGGAAAGCGGGGTTACAGGAATCTTCGACAACTGTGCCGACTCGGCAGGTGGAACGCGCTTGGAATCTGGCAATGACGGCACCGAAGCCACTCCAGGCGTGGTGGGATCGCCCGGAAACTGGAACATGTATCCGACCGAGCCCCGCTGTGTCCCGCTCGCCGGACGCCACGGCCCCTTGGGATACGCGTCGCCACGGTAGTAGCCGTCATCTTTAGGATCGGAATAAATAATGACCCCAGCCGCTCCCCGCTCTTGCGCCACGTAGACCTTCACTCCCCGAAAATTCTGGCCGTAGCGCACGATCGCAATCTTGCCCCGCACATCCACGTTCATCTGCTTTAGCTTGTCGAAGTCTTCCGGCGAGCCGTAGTTTGCATAGACAACTTCCGCCTCGGCATCGCCCGACGGCGACATGCCGTTGTACGTGTTGACCACGCGCGGATCGTCCTGGAAAGGGTCGCTGTCCACATGCTCCCGCCGGGGACCGTGCATCTCGACGCCCGCCGGAGCGGTCAGATCCACGCTGATCTCGGAGGGATAATTCAGCCAGACCCTGTATTCGACGATCTCCGCTTCCAGCCCCGCTTCCCGGAATTTCTTCGCCACGTACTCTGCCGTGGCTTTGTCCTCGGGCGATCCGGCAATGTGCGGCGCCTGCGTCAAGATGCGCAGGTGCTCCTCGGCCAGCTTCGGGTCGGGCACGGCCAGGAAACGCCTCTCGATTTCCTGCTCGCCGTTCGCATCGCGAAACCCCATGATGGTTGCGCTATCCGGCTGACTATTCTCTTTGTCGGGACGACTGAATGCCCGCAGGTTCGAACCGAGCAACACTAGAAAGAGGACTCCACCCGAAACAAGTTTCATGAGGCTCCTATAAAACAATTGGCGCGATTCAGACTTTTTCCAGCAAGGGAAACACTTCGTCGAGCAGTGGAATTTCGTCCCACCCAAAGATCTTGCGGAACGCGACCCGGCCCTCGCGATCCACAATGAAGATCGCGCGTGCGCTGGCGCCCGCCCCTGGACCGGATTCCCTCAGCACGCGGTAGCGCGCACACACCTCGCCGTGCGGCCAGAAGTCGCTGCACAGCGGGAAGTCGAAGGGCCCGCTTTCGCGCTCCCAGGCCGTCGTATTCATGAGGGACTCGACGTTGATGGCGACCGTCTCCGCGTTGCTCGCCAGCACGCGCGTGCGCTGCGCCTGGTAGCCAACCATCTGCCGCACGCTGGCTTCCTGCCAGTTGAACGGATAGAACGCAAGCACCACGGTCTTGCCGCGGTAGTCACTCAAACGGAAAATCTTCCGGACGCCTCCGATCAACGCCGGCAACTCGAAGTCCGGCGCGGTGTCGCCCATGCTCAGCGCGCCGCCGTCGAGGACTCCTCGCACTCGCTCTTTCGCCATGAAACGAAGATTGTACCGTGCGCAGGATTGCCCCGCCGACGGGGTACACTGAAAAGTCATGAGCAAGGCGCCAACCGAGCGCTTTTCCGACCGGGTGCAGGATTACCTCTGCTACCGCCCCGGATATCCTCCCAAGGTTCTCGATCTCCTGCGCGCGGAGTGCGGCTTGCGGCCGGCGCACGTGATTGCCGACATCGCTTCGGGTACAGGAGCGTTCACGCGGCTTCTCCTGGAAAACGGGAACCCGGTGTTCGGGGTCGAGCCGAATGCGGAGATGCGCGAAGCGGGCGGGCGCCTTTTGCGCTCCTTCGCGCGGTTCACCTCGGTGGCAGGCACCGCCGAGGAAACAACCCTGCCCTCAGCGTCCGTGGATTTTGTCACTGCCGCTCAGGCCGCGCACTGGTTCGATCGCGCCCGTGCGCGTGGGGAATTCGTCCGCATCCTCAAACCGGGCGGATGGTGTGTCCTGATTTGGAACGAGCGCCGGACCGAGGATACGCCTTTCCTGCACGACTACGAACAGCTCCTATTGAAATACGGCACCGACTACAAGGAAGTCCGCCACGAGCGCACGACGGCCACGATCCATGAGTTCTTTGCGCCGTCGCCGTACCAGGAGCGCGTCTTCGATCTGCGGCAGCAGTTCGACTACGAAGGCGCCGCCGGACGTCTGCTGTCGTCTTCGTACGCCCCGCTCGCAGACCACCCGAATCACCTGCCGATGATGGGGGAGTTGCAGCGCATTTTTCGCGTGCATGCGCGGCAGGGTGTGGTCGAATTCGAATACAACACGCGGGTCTATTATGGAAAGTTGAGTGAGTGATCATTTGCAATTGGTAATTTGTAATTTCTGGCTGGCACCCGGCGATCGCACAGTCGGCACCAGCTTTCAATCACCAATTACAAATTACCAATTACAAATTTTCTATGCCCGACTCAAACTCTCTCCACATGTCTCCCGAGGAATTCCGCCGCCAGGGCCACGTCGTCGTGGACTGGATCGCCGACTACTATTCCCGGGTCGAAGGCTTTCCCGTTCTCTCGCGCGTTCAACCGGGAGAAATCCGCTCCAAGCTGCCGTCAGACCCGCCGCAACAGGGCGAGCCATTCCACCGAATCTTCGCCGATGTCGAGAGCATCATTTTGCCCGGCATCACCCACTGGCAATCGCCGAACTTCTACGCTTACTTTCCCACCAGCACGTCGGGACCGGCTATTCTTGGCGATCTGCTCTCCACGGGACTCGGCGTCCAGGGCATGCTGTGGTCCACCAGCCCGGCCTGCACCGAACTGGAAACGCACGTTCTCGACTGGCTAGTCCCCATGCTCGGTCTGCCGGAGAAATTTCTCTCCACCAGCGCCGGAGGTGGCGTAATCCACGATACCGCTTCCAGCGCTTCGCTCTGCGCCGTGCTGGCGGCCCGCGAGCGGGCGACGCAATATGCCAGCAACCGCCAAGGCTGCGATGGCCGCCTGGTTGCTTATGCCTCCACACAGACACACTCGTCAGTCGAAAAGGCAGTAAAGATCGCGGGCCTCGGATCGGACAACCTGCGCGCGATTGAGGTTGATCAAAACTTTGCCCTGCGCCCCGATGCCCTCGCCCGCCAAGTCGAGGCCGACAAGAAGTCGGACCTGGTCCCCTGTTTCGTCTGCGCCACCTTGGGCACGACCTCTTCCAACGCCATCGATCCCGTCCCCGAAATCGCACGCATCTGCCGGGATCACAATCTCTGGCTGCACGTAGATTCCGCCATGAGCGGCACCGCCGCGCTCTGCCCGGAGTTCCGCTTCCTGCACGACGGCATGGAGTTCGCCGACAGCTACTGCTTCAACCCTCACAAGTGGATGCTCACCAATTTCGACTGCGACTGCTTCTACGTCGCCGATCGCAAGCACCTGATTCGAACCCTCTCTGTGCTGCCCGAATATCTCCGCAACCAGGCCACCGAATCGGGCGCGGTGATCGACTACCGCGACTGGCAAGTCCCGCTGGGACGCCGCTTCCGCTCGCTCAAGCTGTGGTTCGTGATCCGGCACTACGGGATCGAGGGCTTGCAGCAACACGTTCGTGAGCACGTGCGCCTCGCCCAGCAGTTGGCCGCGTGGGTGCGCAGCGATGCGCGGTTCGAACTGGCCGCTCCCGTTCCCCTCAACCTGGTCTGCTTCCGCCTGCGCTCCGGAGATGCCGACAATCAGAAGTTGATGGACCGTCTCAACCAGAGCGGAGACCTGTACCTCACGCACACGAAGCTCGATGGCAAGATGACGCTGCGCCTGTGCGTAGGACAAACACATACCCAAGCCCGCCATGTCGAACGCGCCTGGCAGCTCATCCAGCGGGCGACTGCGCAGCTTGGGAAATCCTGATATTGTGAGGCGCTATGGTGCGCGAAATTTCGGCGGGCGGTGTGGTGCTGCGGGAAGTCTCCGGTGCGTGGCACGTCGCCTTGATCGAACCGCAGAAGGAAAACGCTACTACTGCAAAATCGCCCGGCAAGCGCACTCGGGCTGTCCTCGCTCTGCCGAAAGGGTTGCTGGACCCGGGCGAAAAGCCGCAGACCACGGCCGTGCGCGAGGTGCGCGAGGAAACTGGCATCATTGCGGAGCCCATCACAAAACTGGCGGACATCAAGTACGTGTATGTCCGCACCTGGGGCGATGGCGAACGCGTCTTCAAGATCGTGAGCTTCTACTTGCTGCGCTATGTTTCGGGAGAGATCGACGACATCACCTCCGAAATGCGGATCGAAGTCAAGCGCGCGCTCTGGGTCCCACTTGCCGAGGCTGCGAGCCAACTGGCGTACAGCAACGAACGCAAGGTGCTTCACCAGGCCCAGCACTACCTCGAGACTCACAGTCTTTCATCGGAAAAAGCTGCCCAGCCTCGATGAACCGCCGACCACGTAGTCACACGGAAATGTGATCCATGCACTTGCGGGGCGATGTCAAGCTGCTTTTGTATCTCGGAGACTTCTTCCGCCAGCCAACCATTGACGACTAACCACCGCTCTTCTTCAACTGCTGCTTCCACCCCAGTACCCGCGCCTTGTTGGCTTCCGCCTCGGCTTCGGGGACCATGCCTTTTTTCTGATACAGGATCGAAAGGCTGGTGTGGGCGAGGACGTCGTCGGGATCGAGTTCGGAGATGCGCTGGGAGACTTCGATGGCTTCGTCCAGGCGGTTCAGGTCTTGCAGGGCGCGGCTCAGGCCGTGGAGGGCGTCGGTGAAGGTGGGGTCGGCGGCCAGCGATTTGCGGTATTCGGCGACGGCTTGCTCGTGGTGTCCTTCGGCCACCAGATCGAGCGCGGCGTAGTAGTGGTCTTCGGCCTCGCGGGGGGCCTGGGGGCTGGGCGGGTTGTCGGGCATCGGGCGCGGTCCTGGGTGGAGTCTAGCATGCGGAGATGGCTGACCAGTGTCGCCCCTGCGGGCTCAATGGCGTACTTCCGCTTTCCCGGGGCTTACGCCCCGGCTCTCATATCCGCCGCTTTGCGGATGGGCCCGAGCCTACTTTTGTAACTTGGAAGAGGTGCTGGGCTCCGCGCTTGCATCCGTCGCATTGCCAATCGCATTCCCCGAGACCACCAGTTCCACGCGGCGGTTTTGCTGGCGTCCTTCGGGAGTGTCGTTGGAGGCGACCGGTTCGCTCTTGCCGAAGCCGCTGGCAGTGATGGCCGCGGACGAGATGCCCTGCGCGACCAGGTAGTCGCGGACGGCGTCGGCGCGCTGTTCGGAAAGGCGGCGGTTGTATTCGTCGGTGCCGATGCTGTCGGTGTGACCTTCTACCGCCAGATGCAGGCCTTGATAGGCGAGCACGATACCCGATACTTTGGCCAGACGTTCGCGAGCGCCCGGCATCAGCTCGAAGCTGCCGCTCTTGAAGAGCACGTCGGACATGTTGGCGATCAGGCCGCGGGCTGTGTCGCGGGTAGCGAGAACGCTGTTGAGTTGCTGCAGCAGCCGCGCACGCATTTCCTGTTTTTCTTTTTCTGCCTGCTGGCGCAGTTGATCGGACTCGGCGGCGGCCTTGCGTGCTTTGTCCGCTTCCACGGCAAGAGCCTGCTGTTGGGCTACAGCCTCAGCTTTGGCTTTTTCGGCTTCCCCTTTTTGGCGGGCGGCTTCTTCGGCGGCTTGTTGGGCTTCGGCTTTGGCAGATTCCGCCTGCACCCGTGCCGTTTCGGCCTGGGCGCGTGCGGCTTCGGCTTCTGCTCGTGCCCTGGTTTGCGCTTCGGCTTCTTGGCGTGCGCGGATGGCTCGCTCTTCGGCGGCTCGCTTTTCTGCGGCGGCCTGGGCTTGCGCTTCTTCTTCGGCTTTCTGCTTTACAGCCATGACACGCGATTCTTCGGCGGTCTGCGCGGCTTCGCGCGCGGCCGCTTCGACCGAGGTGCGCGGCTGCTTCTGCCGGTAGGCTTCTTCCGCCTGGCGCAGTTGTTGCTCGGCTTTCGTGAGGATGGACGCCGCGTACCGGTCGGCTTGCGCTACGTGCGCAATGCGGACCGCGTTGCGCGCCTCAAACAACGCCAGGGGAGTCTTGGGGTCGATGCCGAAGATGGCATCTTGAATATGTGTGTTGGTCGAAGAGTAAGTGCCGCTGCGGAGTAGTTCATACTTGGCGCTGATCTCTTCGCCGCCGGCGCCGGCTGCGAAGACGTTTTCCATTACCACCATGTTGCCCGGCTGGGTCACGGCAGAATACGGCTCGGCGGTCACGATCATGCCGAATGTCTGCAGATCGGTGAAAGCTTTCAGGCGGCCTTTGCCGTGGTCGAGGGTAAGTTCACCCAAGTTGACGGCGCGTCCTTGCGGAGACACTGCCCACGCCACGTAAGTCAGATATTCCAGTCCGAACTTGGTGGCGTCTTCCATCCCTTCGAATTTGGCTTCAATCTGTATGTTGCTCTTCTTGCCCTCGACCCGCGCTTCGCCCGAACCGCGCTGCATGAGCTCGGTTCCCTGGAACTCGATCTTGCTGGTTCCGCCGGGGCGGTAGTGCATGGCCTTGGTGGTGCGGACGACAGCGTCCGCTTTCGCCGGAGCGTACGTTTGGGTTTGCGCGGTTGCCAGAGAAACAGCGGTCAGTAGCAGCACGGCCAGAAGTTTGTTCACGTCAGCCTCGTCAGGAGGTCCTGAAAAAGAGATCAATTTTTTCTAGAAGCAGTCTCATCTATGGGGAGGGCGCGGTTTCCAGCCGCGCCGCTCAGGGGTTCGTGATGCGGTCTTCGCCCTGAGGGAACCAAGCTAACGCTTCAGTTCACGATGAGGTGCTGCTAACAGTCTAGTTCCGCTCCGTCGCGGGGAAAAGAACGTTAGGTACAGGGGAGGGGATAGCACTTTCGTCACGTCGGACGAGGAATGTGGCCTCGAGGGCAGTTGCTGGGTACGCAAAAAAGCCGGAACCCGAAGGTTCCGGCTGTCCAGTTAGCTGGTTGCCCGGATAAACTTTATGAGGCGCCATGAGATGGTGTTCGCTCGCGGCTCGAAGCTCGCAGCTCGCAGCTGCGCCTATGCGCTCCGTCGCGGCCTTACGGTCAGATCTCTGACCTGCGTCAGGATGCTCGACATCTGCATGCCGTTCAGCTGTGCTACATACGGAAGAATATCGGCAATGAACTGATCTTCCATCAGCTCGCGCACCTCTTCCTGGCGGCTGCGTTCGCCTCCGGAGAGCAGGTCGGGCACACTAACTTCCAACGCCCGGGCCAGACGCTCCAGCGAAGACAGCGTGGGCGTGGCTTTCTCGTTTTCGATCTTCGACACGTAGGTGCGCGGCACCGACATGCGGCCCGCCAGTTGCCGCTGGCTCAGGCCACTGCGCAGGCGCAGCGAACGAATCGAATTCGCCAGGTTTAGATGGCCGTGGCCGTTGCCATTTATCGGTAGCACCACCGGAGCGGGCGTGGGCGCGACCAACTCGGCCTCGTCCTCATCCAAAGACAAGTGGCAACGGCGGCAGAGATTATTGGTTGTGCGGAATTGAACCAGCAGGCAACGGTCGCAGCGGACAACCTCCCGTGAATCGACGGGAGCGAGTGTAGTGGCCATTCAGGGTTTGGGAGTGCCAGAGCAGAGGGCTACTCTCAAAGCCAACTGCAGGGTAATCTGCTGGATAGGCCCTGTGGAAGTCAAGGAAAAAGTAGGGCAAAACACGGTCTTTCGATAAGAAAATCCTAATTAGACGGCGAAAACAAGGAGAAAACAGGTATAAAACCATGAATCAGCGCGCGGCGGCATGGGGTTTACTAACTGAGTACACTCAGTCGGAAAGCCTGCGGAAACATGCACTTGCGGTCGAGGTCTGCATGCGGGCTTATGCCCGGAAGTTGGGCGGGGACGAGGAACTTTGGGGCGTGGTCGGACTCCTCCACGACTTCGACTACGACCGCTGGCCTCGGCTCGAAGACCATCCGTATCGCGGGAACGAGATTCTGGCAGAGCGCGGCTGGTCGGAGGAAATCCGGCGCGCAATTATGTCGCACGCCGAGTATTCGGGCGTGGCGCGGGTCTCGCCGATGGAGAAAGCCTTGTTCGCGTGCGACGAGCTTGCTGGATTCATCACCGCCTGCGCGCTGGTCAAGCCGGGAAAATCGCTGGGCGAGGTAGAAGCCAAGTCTGTGCGGAAAAAAATGAAAGACAAAGCCTTCGCGCGAAGCGTGAATCGGGACGACATCGTGAACGGCGCAGTCGATCTGGGAGTGGAGTTGGAGGAGCACATCGCGTTTTGCATTGAGGCGATGAAGGGGATGGCGAGGGAGTTGGGGCTGGATGGAAACGCGGCGAAGACAGCGTGAGCGGGTGTTATACCTACTCGTCAAAGTAGTCGGAATCTACGCGTTTCAAGCGATACGATTTCACATCTGAAACGCCAATGCCGTAGTCGAAGAGTAGACCCGCTAGCGTATCCCCGTCTATGAGTACGACTCTGTTCTCGATTGTGTTGACGTCGTCGCGGGCGCTCTGAGTAAAGGTGCTGGTGGTGATAAATACTCCCTTTCGCGCTCGTTTGCCCTGAAGTGCTCCAACGAACTGTTGAATGTGCTGCCTGCTGACAGATTGATCCGACCAGCGCTTAGCTTGGACGTACACAACGTCGAGTCCGAGAAGATCCTCATCTATTACGCCATCAATTCCCTCGTCACCCGATTTTCCAATGGCACGCCCAGCTTCCTTCCGAGATCCTCCATATCCCATTTTGAGCAAGAGATCGACGACCAATCGCTCGAAGAAGTCTGGCGGAGCCGCCTTGAGACGGCTGAGAAGGTCATCCTCCACGGCGGCACGAACAGACTGATAGGCATTCTCTATCGCTTCCTCCGGATCAAGGTCATGCGTGTCCAACGCAATCGGGTCGTGGCGATCGCTCTTCTTGCCCTTGAATTCACGAAACTCCTGAAACTGTTGTAAGAATCGATTGTTGATTCCGTCAGCGCCCTTGCTGAGTGCTGCGATTCCCCTCTCGGTGATCTTGAACATTCCCCGGTTTGGGTATTCAAGCAATCCAGCCTTCTTTAGGTAGGTCCGAGCCCACTCTAGCCTATGAATCAGCTTGTTTCGACCATCAGGAAGCGCTTCCTCTCTCAAGTTTTCTGGAAGCGACAGACTGTCGGCAACTTGTTTCGCGACTTCGCGAATCCGGTGAGGCTGGCCATCCGCAGCTACACTTAGTAAAGGAGACATCAACTGCTCGTAAGTGGGCACTGTGGTTAGCGACATTGTAAGTTCCTGGGGGCTATTGATCTGGTTTGGGCTGAAGAAGTATCGTACTGCCATCCTTGTCTGCCCGCAAGAATTGGGTCACCGCACGACTTCCGCCACTTTCCCCGCCGCGATTGCCTCCGCAATCCGCGCGAAGTCCTGGTACATCACGCGGTCTTTGTCCATCGTCGGGCACACCGCCCGGATCGCCGCGTGCGCATGCTGCAACGGCTTCGAGGTTTTGAGTGGTGCGAGGAAGTCGATTGCCTGCGCGGCGGCCATGGCTTCGATGGCCAGCGTGTTGCGAGTGTTCTCGACGATCTTCTTTAGCTTGATGGCCGCCGTCATGCCCATCGAAACATAGTCCTCTTTATTGCCAGAAGTCGTGATGGAATCGACCGACGCGGGATGCGCCAGGACTTTGTTCTCGCTGACCAGGGCGGCGGCGGTGACTTGCGGCATCATGAAGCCTGAGTTCAGCCCCGCGCCCGGCGCGAGAAATGGCGGCAGGCCTTCGCTGAGCGCGGGGTTTACCAGCCGTTCGAGCCGTCGTTCGCTGATCCCCGCCAGCGCGCTGAGCGCAATCGCGAGAAAGTCGAGCGCGAATGCCAACGGCTCGCCGTGGAAGTTGCCGCCGGAGAGGACGTCGCCTTCGCCGTCAGCAGCCTTGAGGTTCTTTACGAAGACGAGCGGGTTGTCCACGGCGGAGTTCACTTCGGTTTCGAACACTTCGCGGCAGTGGGCGAGCGTGTCGCGGACGGCTCCGTGCACCTGCGGAATGCAACGCAACGAGTAGGCGTCCTGGACGCGTCCGCAGTCGCGATGCGACTCGCGGATCTGGCTGCCTTCGAGCAGGCGCCGCAGGTTGGCAGCGGTCTTGGTTTGGCCCGGATGCGGGCGCACTTTCTGAATGCGCTCGTCGTAGGCGACGTCGGTGCCTTTGAGCGCGTCGCACGTCATCGCGCCGATGACATCAGCCGTATCGACCAGCGTCTCAGCCGCGAGCAATGACAGCGCGCCCACCGCCAGCATCGCCTGCGTGCCATTGATCAGTGAGACAGCTTCTTTGGCTTCGAGTACCAGCGGCTTGATTTGCGCGCGCTTTAGCGCTTCGGCACTCGATATGCGCACGCCCTTTTCGTCGAAGCATTCGCCCTCACCGATCAAGGCCAATGCCAGATGGGCGAGGGGAGCCAGGTCGCCGCTGGCGCCCACGCTGCCCTGCGACGGAACAAACGGTGTGACGCCGCGGTTCAGCAGCTCGCAGATGGTGTCGATGGTGACGGCGCGCACGCCCGAGTTGCCCTTCGAAAGCGAGTTAGCGCGCAGGACCATCATGGCGCGCGTCTCGGAGATCGCCAGCGGCTCGCCGACGCCGACCGCATGCGAGCGCACGAGGTTGACCTGCAGTTCGCGGATTTGCTCCCCGGCAATGCGGACATCGCTCAACTTGCCGACGCCGGTGGTGATGGCGTACGAAATTCTGTTGTTGGCGACGAGCGTGTCCACCACGGCGCGGGCGCGGCCCACGGCCTCGCGCGCGTCGGGGTCGAGCAGCACGGGGCGGCGGGCGCTAAGATCAGCGACTTCGCGGACGGCTTCCAGAGTGAGATCGTTTCCGTTGATGTGCAGGGCTTTCAAGATCAGTTCTCAGTTCCCGGTTCTCAGTTCTCAGTCTTCAGCGAAGTGCGCTACTTCCCGGCCGCTTCCCGGAACACTTTCATATATTTTTCTGGCAGCGCTCGGGGCTTCATATCCGAATCCGCAACGATGTGTGTGGTCTCGCCCTCGGCCAGCAGCTGGCCGCTCTCCGCGCGCAACAGTTCGTACCCGAAGTGAATCATCTTGTCGCGGATGTTCTTCAGGCAGGTGCGCACCACGACTTCGTCATCATAGAGCACGGGGGCCTTGTAGCGGCAGCGGGCGTCGACGACGGCGATGTGGCAGTCGTCTTCCTTCTCCATCTCTTTGTAGGTAAAGCCGAGCTGGCGCAGCAGTTCCACGCGTCCGACTTCGAACCAGATGAAGTGATTCGAGTGATAGACGATGCCCATCTGGTCGGTCTCGGCGTAGCGCACGCGGATGCGCGTTTCGTTGACCGCTTGGTGGGGCTTGGAGGGCGCTGCCGTGGTCTGCTCGCTCATCGGCCCGTCCATTTCGGCTTGCGCTTCTCGAGAAACGACGTCACGCCTTCGCGGAAATCGGCGGTCGCCCGAATGCCGGCATTCTCGAGGATGGCGGCCTCGATCTGCGCGTCGAGCTCTGCCCGCGCGTGATCGCTGAGCAGGCGCTTGGTATAAGCCAGCGACATCGGCGAATTCTCCATCAGCTGCAGGGCTAGGGCGCGCGCGCGCTCCATTAGTTTGTCCGCTGGAACGATTTCATTGATGAGGCCGATGCGGAGTGCCTCCTGCGGGTCGAAGAGCCTGCCCGTCAGCAGCAGGTCGCGCGCAATCTTCTCCCCCACCTGGCGGAGCAGGAACGTCGAAACAATCGCGGGGACGAAGCCGATGCGCACTTCCGTATAGCCAAATTTAGCTTCCGGCACAGCCAGTGTGAAATCGCAAAGCGTGGCGAAGCCCGTACCGCCCGCCACTGCCGCTCCGTTCACCGCGGCGATCGTCGGTTTGGGGAAGTCATAGAGCGACCGGAAGAGGCTCGCCATTTTCCTGGAGTCTTCGAGGTTCTGTTCCGGCGTGCGGCCGGTCAGAGCCTTCAGGTTGTCGAGGTCCATCCCCGAGCAGAAGGCCTTCCCTGCCCCGGTGAGGATCAACACCTGGGCCGGCGAGTTCTTCACTTCCTCAAGCGCCCGCAGCAGATCGTCAATCAGTTCGTAGCTGATGGCGTTGCGCTTTTCGGGACGATTGAGGGTGACGGTGGCGATGCCGTGCTCAAACGAAATTTGAAGTGTGCCGAAGTTCATTCTGCAGCCAGGCTCATTCTTCTTCGAATTGTCATCATCAATCCGCAGCCAACGACGTTTTGTAACGGTGCCCGATTTCTGCAGTCGCTCTCAACAGCGCATCCAGCGGCTTCAGCGCTGGCAACTGCGCGCCGCGCCCGCGCAAAGCTTCGAGGACTTTTTCGGTCGGAATGTTTCCCACCAAATCGTCCTGCGCGAAGGGGCATCCACCCAAGCCACCGATCGCGGAATCGAAGCGGCGGCAACCCGCATCATACGCCGCGAGAATCTTCGCGACTGCTTCGTCGGGGCGGCTGTGTAGGTGTACACCAATTTCGAGATAGTCGTACTTCGCCATCACGGCAGAAACTACTTCTCTGATCTTCTCTGGTGACGCAAGCCCCACCGTATCGGCTAGCGAGATCATGTGAATGTCCTGCACCTCGAGTAACCCGACGGCTTCGACTACTTCGCCCACGGTCCAGGGGTCGCCGTAGGGGTTGCCGAAGGCCATGGAAATGTAAACGACCTTGTCCAGTCCGGCCTCGGCCGCCTTTTTCTCGATCTTCTCCATTTCTTCGATGGCATCTTCGAGAGTCTGGCGCTGATTGTTCTGGAGGAACGTCGGCGAGATCGAATACGGAAAGCCAAGCGTTCGTATTGCCTGTGTGTTGACGGCGCGCTGCGCGCCCTTTTCGTTGACTACGATGCCGATGATCTCGACGTCATCGGGCGGATCGAGTTCTTTCAGCACGTCTTCGGAATCGGCCATCTGCGGGACGGCGTTGGGCGAGACGAACGAGACGGCATCGATGTGCTTGAAGCCGGCGCTAATCAACGCCTGCAGATAGTTGACCTTCAGATCGGTGGGGATCTGGCCCTTGAGGCCTTGCCAGGCATCGCGCGGGCATTCGACGAGTTTAACGTTCTCAGGCATGTTCACCACGGAGACACGGAGGCACCGAGAATACCAACAAGTTTCAAAGAACCTTCCTTACGGTGCCGCCTTGCATTAACGCTGGCCTGAAGAAGTTTGCTCCGTGCCTCCGTGTCTCCGTGGTGAATCACGTTTGCAGTACTCCCACCTTAAACTCTGGCACCTCCGGGTTCAGCGCCGCGGCCTCGAGCGCCTGCGTAATTGCCTGCCGCGTCTCCATGGGATCGATGATCTTGTCGATCCACAACCGGGCGGCGCCGTAGCGGGGGTCCGTCTGCTCGTCGTAGGTCTTCTTTACGGAATCGAATAATTCTTTTTTTTCTTCTTCGCTCAGCTTCTTGCCGCCACGTTCTAGTTGCTTCACTTTGATTTCCACCAGCGTGCCCGCCGCCGAGTCTCCGCTCATGACCGCGTATCTTGCCGTTGGCCAGGCAAAGACAAATCGCGGATCATAGGCTTTGCCGCACATAGCGTAGTGTCCGGCGCCGAAGGAACCGCCGACAATAACCGTGATCTTCGGCACTACCGAGTTCGAAACCGCATTGACCATCTTTGCGCCCGCTTTGATGATTCCGCTCCATTCAGCGTCGCGGCCGACCATGAAACCGTTCACGTCGTGGAAGAAGACCAGAGGAACCAGGTTCTGGTTGCAGTCCATGACGAAGCGGGCGGCTTTCTCGGCCGACTCGGTATAGATGACGCCGCCAAACTCCACACGCTTATGGCCTTCGTGGTCGGTCTGCTGCGCGTGCAGTTTCTGGTTGGCGACGATGCCCACGGCGAAACCGCCAATGCGCGCATAGCCGCAGATCAGCGTCTTGCCGTACTCGGGCTTGTATTCGTCGAAGCGGCTCTCGTCCACGACGCGCGCCAGGATTTCTTTCATGTCGTACGGACGCGCCGGGGATGCATCGTAGATTCCATAAATTTCTTCCGCGGTCAGGGCCGGATCGGCGGGCTGCTTGCGGTCCCATAGCGATCGCCGCCGGTATCCCCACTTCTCCACCAGCGAGCGGATACGTGCCAAACACCCCTCGTCGTTGGGTTCGCGAAAGTCCACCGTGCCGCTGATGGCAGAGTGCATGGCAGCGCCGCCGAGTTCCTCGGCCGAAATTTTCTGCCCGATCGCCGCCTGCACGAGCGCCGGTCCCGCCAGAAACAGGCCACTGCCATCGGTCATGAGCACGTTGTCGCACATCACCGGCAGATAGCCGCCGCCCGCCACGCACATCCCCATGATGGCCGCAATCTGCGGAATGCCCATGGCTGACATGACCGCGTTATTGCGGAAAACGCGGCCGAAATCGTCGGTGTCAGGAAAGACGTCTTCCTGAAGAGGCAGAAACACTCCGGCAGAGTCCACGAGGTAGATGGTGGGGATGCGATTCTCCATGGCGACGTTCTGCGCGCGGATGACTTTCTTGCTGGTCATCGGGAAAAACGCGCCGGCTTTTACGGTGGCGTCGTTCACGATCAGCATGACGAGGCGGGTGTGGATTCGGGCGAGGCCGGTGACCACTCCCGCAGCGGGGGCGCCGCCCCACTCTTCGTACATGCCGTGGGCGGCATAGGCTCCGAGTTCGAAGAAAGTTCCAGGATCGGCGAGCAGGTTGATGCGCTCGCGCGCGGTGAGGCGGCCTTTGGCGTGCTGGTTTTCGATTGCGTTGGGGCCGCCGCCTTCACGGATCTTTTCTTCTTCATTGCGTACCTGGGCGACCAGGTCGGCGAGTGCCCGCATGTTGGACTCGAAGCGCAGAGAACTGGGGTCCAGTTTGGTCGTGAGGACGTTGTTCACGGACAGCGCGGTCGAGTCGGTGCGTTCAGCCATGAGAGCGGGTCCGAAACAACTTACCCTATAACAGCAGCGCGGAAGGCGCAATGCAGGGCGGTGGGAGGCTCCTTGGCCGACGGCGCTACGGCGGCCGGGGTCCCCGGGCGCTACAATCCTTGAAATGTTGCGCAGGGTCGAATCCTGGCGGGACTGGAAGATTGCTCTCGCGCTCACGGTGGCCTTGCGTGTTTCCTATACGGCGATGGCCGCCGCGCTGGCGCCGTTTTTACATCCGGATCCGGCGCTCATCCATAGCAATGCGCTCACCGAAAACCTGCCTGCGCCGGGCAGCCTGTACTACGCGTTGCTCGGGATCTGGGAACGCTTTGACACGCTGTGGTATTTGCGGATCGCGGAGCACGGGTACGATCTGCCGCGGGCGGTAATCTTCTATCCTCTTTATCCGGCGGCGATTCGAGTGGTGAGTTTGGTTTTGCCGGCGACGGCGGCAGCACTCTTCGTGTCTACCGTGGCGGCATTCTTTTTCTTCTGGGGCCTGCAGCGGCTGGCGCGGGCTGAGTTGTCGGACGTGGGGCGGCTGCGGATGCTGCTGCTGGTATGCGTGTGGCCGACCAGCTTTGTGCTCTTCGCGGGCTACGCCGAGTCGCTGACTCTGGCCTTGATTGTCTGGGTAGTAGTGTTTGCTCGCGCCGGGCGGTGGTGGCCCGCCGCCGCTTGCGGAGTACTGGCGGGACTAGGCCGTCCCTCGGGCGTGCTGGTGGCGATTCCGCTGGCTTTGCTGGCTCTGCGCAGCCGGCGGCTCTCGTCGTTGGTCGTGCTGCTCACGCCGGTGGGATTGCTGGGCTATTGGGGATGGTTGCGGTGGTCGGGACGGCTCTCGGTGGTTGAGGCCTACCGCATCTACCAAGGTTCGACGCTTGCGCCGCCATGGGCGAGCGTATGGGAGGCGCTGCGGCTGATTGTAACGGAGCACGATGGGTTGCTGGCGATCAAACTGGGGCTTGTCGTGCTGGTGGCGGTTCTCAGCTTGCGCCGCGCAGTGCGCTTTGAGGACAAGCTGTTTGCGCTGGCGGTCATTTTGCAGATGCTGATGTACACCGGGCGGCCGCTGCTGGGGGCGGCGCGGTATTTGTTGCCCGTGTATCCGGCGTTTGTGGTGCTGGCTGGCTATGCGGAGCGGCGCTGGAACTGGAAGCAGTTCGGCTTTTACTTGACGGCTTTCGGATTTCTGAACGTGGTGTGGATGTGGGCGTTTCTGAACTGGTCGCTGGTGTTCTAGAACTCATTTTACAAGCGCCCTCCCAGCGCGCGGCAGCCTACCGCGCCGATCCGGTACCTAGCTGGACGTCCACGTGGAAACTGGCGATCGTGAAATAAGTGGATTTTTCGCTTCGCCCCACCCGGACAACCACCTGGTTCAGGTAACGAGAAGGCAGCGCGGCGTTGGTCTCGCAGATCCGAGGAACAGCCCAGACGGCGCCCGCTAGAACGGCGGTCCAAAGCGCGATGGCCGCGATCTTCACCCCGTACCCGAAATGTTCTTCGATCACGACAGTGCCGGCGCAAATGTCTCCCAGGCGGCGATGCATCCTGGAGCAACCCGCAACCACGGCACCCACCAGGTAGAAGCCGAGTCCGTCCACGACGCGAAGGAGATTGCGAATTGCTAGAGCCGCGAGCGGGTTGCGCTCGGTCGTCTGGACAACCCGGATGCCGACCATTGCTTTCCCCAGGGTGGCACCGAAGCTCGCTTCCAGCAGCCAGAGATAGAGGAAGAAAGTCGCGGCATTGAGACCTGCTGCGACAACGAGCGCGGCGAGGGTCAGCTTTAGTTCCGTTCCGTCGACGATGCCCCAGCGCATGAAGGCCCAGGCATCCACAATGGCAAACACTCCGAAAAGGAAGGTGCTGTCGAGCGCAAAGGCAATCAAGCGATCGCCCAGGGTTGCCATTCGGTAAAAGGGGTCGTCTTCCTGCTCTCGCTGAACTTGCTTGGGCGGCGCGCTTGTGGTCGGGGACGCGGGCGCGACTATGCCTGACTCCTCAAGCAAATGCTGGGCAGGCGGAATGGTGCCACCGCAGGATCCGCAGCTATTGGAACGAAGGCTTGTTTGCCTGTGGCAGTGTGGGCATTCCATAGTTGGGGCAAGCCTGCTCGTGAGTTGATTAATGATGACGCTCGGCGTTGGGGATTGCAGCGTCACGAAAGGACAACATCGGACGGCCGTTGTCCTGCTGGGATTCTTTCCGCATCTAGCCTTGCCGGGAAGCCACAAAGCTCCGGAATACCTCGGCTACCGGGATCGTCGGCGATGGCGTCGATTAGGCCGATGTCCAGGGCACGTGCGGCGGTTACTTTTTCCGCCGCGACGAATAGCTCCAGTGCGCGGCCTTTCCCGATCAAGCGCGGCAAGCGCGCGTGAGGCGGTTGGTGGCGTCGTCGGACACGAGCCGAAGCAGGTTGGCCTTTTCGACGTGCTCAATTTGGAAGAACGGGTGATCCATCGCGGGGAGCCGTTGGAATCTCGCGGCCGGGCTTGAACAAGGTGCGGAACGCTAAGTGCTAAATGCTAAGTGCCAGCTCGTCGCGCCTATTACCCCGCCGTTACACCCTGCGGCTTCACATGCTCGCGGATGAACTTGACGATGTCGTCCATGGGTGTGCCGGGCTGGAAGATGCCTGCCACGCCAATCTTCTTCAGGCCTTCGACATCCTGGTCGGGAATGATGCCGCCGACCAGCACCAGCACATCGTCCATTTTGTTTTGCTTGAGCAGGTCCATGACGCGCGGCACGATGGCGTTGTGCGCTCCGGAGAGAATGGAGAGCCCAATCACTTGCACGTCTTCCTGTAGGGAGGCGTTGACGATCATCTCCGGGGTCTGGCGCAGGCCCGTGTAGATGACTTCCATGCCGGCGTCGCGCAGGGCGCGAGCGATCACTTTGGCGCCGCGGTCGTGGCCGTCGAGGCCGGGCTTGGCGACGAGGACGCGGATCTTGGGGTCAGGCATCGTCCTCATTTAACCACAGAGGGCGCGGGCGAGCACAGAGCGCGCCTGCGCCGCTGGACGGGTCGGAGACCCGTCCCTACACAACCCTTATGGCTTCACCCCTAGCTGCCAGAAGAGGAAGGAATACATGTCGGTATTCTCTTCGATCTGCTTGGTGACCGGCTTGCCTTGTCCGTGGCCAGCTTTGGTTTCGATCCGCAGCAGGATTGGCTTCTCTTTGCTGGCGCCATTCTTGGCCTCAGCCTGCATGAGCGCAGCCATTTTCTTGGCGTGCATGGGATCGACGCGGGTATCAGTATCCGCGGTCATAAAGAGGATCGCCGGGTACTCTTGCCCCTGTTTCACGTGATGATAGGGCGAGTAAGCGTACAGCCAGTCGAATTGTTTCGGGTTGTCGGCCGAGCCGTATTCGGGAATCCAGAGTTTCGCGATCTGGAAGTTCTGATAGCGAAGCATGTCGAGCAGCGGCACGGCGCAAATCACAGCACGAAACAGATCGGGACGCTGGGTAATCATGGCGCCCATGAGCAGGCCGCCGTTCGAGCCGCCCAGGATGGAAAGATGATCTTTGTCGGTGTATTTCTGGGCAATCAGAAATTCGGCAGCCGCGATGAAGTCGTCGAAGACATTCTGTTTCTTGTCGAGCATGCCGGCGCGATGCCAGTCCTCGCCGAACTCGGATCCACCGCGCAGATTGGCGACGGCGTAGACACCGCCGTGCTCCATCCACAAATACATGGCACGGCTGAAAGTCGGGGTCTCTGAAATGTTGAAGCCGCCGTAGCCGGTCAGCAGCACGGGATTCTTGCCGTTCTTCTCAATTCCCTTCTTGCTGACAACGAACATCGGCACGCGCGTGCCGTCCTTGGAGTTGTACCAGACCTGCTGGACTTCGAAGGCCGAGGGATCGATGGAAGGCGCGTCCACCTTGGCCCACAGAGACGTCGTGCCGGCGCTCAGGTCGTAATGGTAAATCGAGGGCGGCACCGTGTAAGACTGGAAGCCAAAGAAGACTTCATTACTATCCCACTTGCCGCCGGTAGAAACGACACTCCCGATCGTCGGCAAGGGGATGTCGGCCAACTTCTTGCCATCAAGATCGAATATCTTTAACTCGGAACTGGCGTTGTGCTCGTATTGCGCGAAGAGCTTCCCGCCTGTGACGTTCGCCGACTGTAGCACCGCATCGCTCTGCGGGATCAGTTCCTTCCAGTTTTCGCGCTTGGGATTGGTCGCATCGGCCACAAACACGCGATAGCGCGGGGCATCTTCGTTGGTCGTGATGTAGAGCTTGCCGTTCAGGGAATCGGCGCCGTACAGAAACTCTTTGCCGGTGGTGATCTCGACCGGCGGATTCTTCGAGGCCAGATCCTGCAGATACATCTCGGTCTTCGTCCAGCCCTCGAACACCGTAATCAGCAGCCAGCGGCCGTCTTCCGAAATACCGACGCCGGGGATATCCTGCGCGTTACGGCCTTCACCAAAGATGAGCGGATCCTTGGCCGGATCGCTGCCCAGTTCGTGGTAGAAGACCTTGACGTGATAAACCTCTTCGCCAGCAGGGACATCGCCTTTCTTAGGATGGCGGGTGTAGTAGAAGCCGGAGTCGTCTCTCTTCCAGGCGACACTGGCGAAGCGCGTGCGCTCGATGGTATCGGGCAGCAGCTTGCCGGTTGCGCTGTCCACCAAACGCAGAGTGCTCTCTTCGGAGCCATTTGCCGAAGTGCCATAGGCCACGTACTTGCCGTCATCAGCGGGGAACCACCAGTCGAGCGCCACGGTTCCATCGGTGGACATCTTGTTCACGTCCACCAGCACGCGATCGGTTCCTTTCAGGCCTTCGCGGACATAGAGTACGGGCTGGTTCTGGTGGCCTTCGCGGCGGGTATAGAAGTAATACTGGCCGCCGATCTGCGGCGCTCCAATAGTTCCGATGGTCAGCAACTGCGAGAGGCGCGCATTGATGCGGTCGCGTCCCGGCAGCGGGTCGAGGAGCCTGCGCGTGTAAGCCAATTCCTGCTCGACATACTGCTTGGTATCGGGGTCGTCGCCGTTCTCGAGGTAGCGGTAGCGATCGACGATCTTGTGTCCCTGGACGGTGTCTTCAACCGGGGCCACCTTTGCTTTCGGCGGACCGGAGGGCGCAGTAGCGTCCGCCGCCCAGACCATGACCACAGCGCCCGTCAGCAACAATAGGAAAAAGGCAAGCAACCGAAGACCTCCCGTCATAGAGCGCCTCCCGAATGGAAAAGATAGGTTAACAGAACAAGGAACGTCCGGGGGTTGGACGAAGCGCGCCGCAAATGGTCGCGGCCAAATGACCGAGGAATTTGGATTCAAGCCGGACTGCGCCAGTTCCCAATCCCCCCTGTGGATGATATGATTTTTAAGACAGTCAACGCGCGCTGCTCAAGGCGCGCCACACTCCTCAGTAGCTCAATGGCAGAGCATCCGGCTGTTAACCGGAGGGTTGTAGGTTCGAGTCCTACCTGAGGAGCCAATTTTTGCCCCTGCGTTTCCAACCGCTTACGTAAAATCCAAAACTTTTGTACTGCTTTTGTACTGCCGAAGCCCTTCGAACACTGGGTTCTCGGGAGTTCTTCAGTATTAAAGGTCATCGGGGAAAAACGTATGACAGTTACGGTTTACGCAAGGCACGGCGCGAAGTGTCCAAAATCAAGAGAAAGGAACACTGGGCAATACAAGCGGTGCAAGTGTCCTCTGTGGCTGCGGTGGGGCAAGCACGACAAGAAGTCGGCGAGGACGCGATCATGGGACATCGCCACAAAGGCGGCACGCAAGCTCGAACAAGAACTCGAACTGGCAGCCAATGGCATCGAGCCTCCAAAGAAGCCAGACCACATCACCATCGAGTCGGCTGCCGATCTGTACTTGGGCGACATGGCTCAGCGGGGGATCAAAGACTTGTCCAAGGCACGGCGCATGCTTTCTCGCCTTCAGGACTATGCCAACGGGAAGAATGTAATCTTGCTCAAGGATGTCACGGCCCGATTATTGACGGAGTGGCGAAGCGGCTGGACTTTCAAGAAAGAGAGCGACAGCCCCGCTGTCCACTGGTCTGTTGTCAAGACGTTCTTCAAGTGGGCATTCGCCACCGATCTGATCGCTGCTGATCCGTCAGCGAAGCTGAAGTCGCTTCCGTCCGGTCGGCACCAAGTCCTGCCTCTCTCTCGTGACGAGTTCGACCGAATTCTGACAGCAGTGGATCAGTGCGGTTTTAAGCCAGAAATTACCTATCGCGTGAAGTGCTTTATTCTGCTCCAGCGATGGTCGGGATTGGCGTGCATGGATGCTGCGACGCTAAGCCGTCTGGCGTTGAGTGAAGACAGCAACATCTCGCGAGAACGCAACAAGACAGATAATGGGGTTTTTGTGCCGATTCCTGATCGCGTCGCAGAAATGCTTCGTATGCTGCCCAGTGATCATCCCGAATACTTCTTCTGGAATCCAGACCGCATGAAGAAGACGTCCATCGTAGCTATGTTCGGTGACTGGCTGCGGACCGTTTTTGACAAAGCGGGTGTGGCTCACAGCACCTCCGAAATGCTCAGCCATCGCTTCCGACACACATTTGCCGTCGAACTGCTCTTGGCAGGGGTCGGTATTGAGCGGGTGAGCAAGTTGCTTGGTCATAAGACGGTGCGAACGACCGAGAAATACTACTCCGCGTGGGTTAAGGAGCGTCAGCAGAAACTCGTAATCGAGGTGAAGGACGCGTGGAAGCACATGCAACTGCCAACGGCGACGTTCCCCGTCAAAGACGAAGTGCAATGAGTGATTTGCCTACTTCCGTGCCCGCGAGACGTCGTGGGTCGAAGCTAATCGCCAAGGCAATCATTGGATTCGCTTCTTATGAAGCACGCGGTTGAATACGGAATGGGGGATACGCAGAACACGATACCTGCGCTTGTGCAACTGTTCCGCCTGCCCCAAATCCAGCACACCCGGCTCATCCCCAAACATTCTTGTGACTTTGTCCGTACTAACCTTGAGAATCTCCGCAGCTTCCGCCACGGTATAGAACTGCTCTTGCATTGTTGAACTTCGCCTTCTTAGTCCATTGCCGCGACTCCCGCCCCGGTCAACCTTCTTCTTAGTTACTGCATTTTTCGTCTTTTTGCCGGATTCTGCGGTTCTGCGTGTTGCGAAGCACTGCTTCAAATCCACTTGAAGGGTATCTCGCCAGCCGCAGCTTCCGCGCCGGGTCGTTTCCCACCGAACGATGGGAGCGTCACAACCCACCGACTCGACGCGGGCACGGGGACGATGCTTCCCCAGCCCTAGCGACGGTGTAGCGCTCGCTAGTCATCAGCGCACCAACCGCGTTTCCGGCTCGCCGTTGCCGAAGGGGATGTTGCCGAGCGCCCTCTGCTTGGCGACCCACTGCCGATACTCCGCGTTCTGCAAATCGACGCACCGCTGGCATAGCTGCCCGCCGCAGCCCAGCGGATACGCCAGCGCCGGGGTCATGCGGCAGCGTATGCACGTGCTCTCGGTCGGAGCCGTGGAGGTCTCGTTCTTCTGGGGACGAACCGTAGCTGCGGCGGCAGCGGCTTTGCCGCACTGCTCGTCCTCACACCGCCTCTGGCACTCGTCGCATTCGGGATCGACGCAGGTCGCCTGCACCGTCCCGTCGCCAGATTCGCAATGTGAGCAAGACGGTTCCTCCTCTAACCATTCCACCTTCGCCACCACGGGCTTTCGGTTCCCGCCAAAGCTGAACCGATGATCCGCGCACGACCATTTCACGACGGTGCCGCTCGGCAGGTTCCAAATCAACACAAAAGCGGGCATGGCGGGATGGGGCAGGCATCCCTTGTATTCGCACCTCGGCGTTTCTGGCTCGTCTTTCTTAACCATAGTTGTCTCCGTAGGCGGCGGGCAGTTGAAGTTGCGCGGGGACACCGTCTGCTTTTCCGGTGGCATTGCTCGTCCGTCTACACAAGCACTCCATAGCAGCAATTTTGGAGGCGACAGTCGCTGCAAAACTGTCTACGGCGACCTTAGGTATGAAGTCAGACGCGATACGACAACTGTTCTGCGAACGCTACTTGGCTGGGGTTCCGTACGGGGAGATTGCCAAGGAGCTTGGGGTAAGCCTGAGGACTTTGGGCTATTGGGCTAACGAGATGGGGTTGACCCGGCGAAAAGGCGGGCCTCGTCTTGATAGGTGGATGCCGGATGAAAAGCTCAAAAAATCACCTGACTTCAGTATTCCTTAGATAGCCGGGTCTTTGGGCGACCAGAGATCAAGACCGGGGGCGGGTTCCACGCTACCGCCCGCCCCGACAGGTTTCCACGGCACGCCACGGCTGGCGGAAAGGTGGCGGAAGGCAAAAGGTAGCGAATGACTGACAGAAAATATAGTCGTAAGGAAGTGCTTGCAATCCTCAACCCCGCAGGCACGGTTCCTAAGCAATTACCCAACAGCAAGCTCAACCAGTGCCTCTACTGCTCGAATTACGCTGACGTAACCTACGGCGCGAATGTCGCCTGCTACGCCCACGCTGATGAGAAATGGAAAGAGCACGACCGCAAGCCGTCCCGCGCTTCCAAAATGGGAACTGCGGATGGTAAAGCAGCCGCATCCGCTTCGAAGCGGAGAACCATGCAGTCGGCTATGAAAGAGCAACGGGACGAAGAACAGTTCAACGGTCTGTGCCGTGGCGGCTGCGGCAAGATGATCAGCGGCGAGTACGTCTGCTACGCCTGCCGGGAGAAAGCCAAGGCGAAGAGCTTCGCGCTTAAGTCCGGTGAGATCGAACTATGGCGCGGCGATGTTAAAGACGGCGACGGCAGGCTCACGCGGCAAGTCGTCGCGGTCAGCGCAGACTCAATCCAGCCGGAGCGCATGGGCTGGGTGTGGCGTGACCGCATCCCCGATGAAGCGATCACATGGATTCTCGGGCAGCCTAACAACGCGAAAAGCCTGCTGACTATCGAGATCGCGGCGTGCGCCACAACAGGCAAGGCGTGGCCCGATGGCACGGAGAACACCATGGGCGCGGTGGACGTGCTCATGCTGTGCTTCGAGGACAGCCTGTCAAAGCAGGTGGTGCCGAGACTCATCGCTGCGGGTGCCGACCTGACTCGCATCAAGTTCCTTGACCGCAAAAGTTTCCGCACGCATCTCGACGGCGATCCCGAACCCTCCAAGAAGGGTCTCGACCTTACCGAACACCTACCCGCTCTGCTCGAAATCCTGAAAGCCAATCCACAGTTCAAGCTGATCATCGTCGATCCCATCCGCGATATCTTCGGCAAAGCCCGTATGACGCACGACATGGAAGTCGGACCCGTGCTGGCTGACCTGATTGAGTTCTGCGAGAAGGCGCACGTTGCGTTCGTGGGCGTCGTCCACGTTCCCAAGCACCAGACCAACTCGGCGATGGAAAAGATCGCTGGCGGTTCAGCCGTGGCGGCGTCGGCTAAGTCGGCGTTCATGCTGAGCCGTGACACCGAGTCGGACGACAAACACCACCACGTGATGACGATGGTCAAGTGGAACTACACCGCGAAGACAGGCGGGATCAAGTACAGCACCGTGACCGGAATCGTGGAGCACAAGGGCGTGCAGATCGAGATCGCCCAAATCGTGTGGGGCGAGACCACAGACATCATCGCTGATGATGTCCTCAAGGCGCAGAACGCAAAACCCATGGAGCGTGACAGGCAGAAGGACAAGTGCGAGATGTTCCTGATGACGCTGCTCAAGGATGAGGCGAAGCGAAGTCCCGAGGTGTACGCCGAGGCACTAAAGTTGGGCTTCTCTGACACCACCGTCAAGCGTGCGCTCAAGAACATTGGCGGTTACCACCTTGATCGTCGGGCGCACCGCCTCGGCTATTGGATGTCGTTGACGCCAGACCCCGTGCTGGAAGCCGTGGAAGCGGAAGAACAAAAGACGATGGCTGTAGGGGCGTCGGAGGAACTGTGAACAGGAGTTCAAGAATAGATATGGGTTTTCTGTACTCCTGTACTTCTGTACTTCTGTCTTTCTCGGTCTGTCGGACAGGAGTTCAGGAGATCAGGAGTCCACGCGCGGAGTCTTGGACTCCTGAGACTTTGAACGGTCGGGGCGTACCGGATCGACCCTCACCGCTACTAATCGACATTCAACGACTTTCAGAGTCCGTCTATTAGAGTGGGATTTCGAGCACCGCCGAAGGCAAGTTCATTGTTATCAGCAAAGCGTTTCTCGATTTTTCGCTAAAACCGGGGCGCACAGCCCACCATGGAGAAACTTTACGAAATGAATGTAAGACCTACCCTAAGGGAAGCCGCGCTCCTTCAGCGTATGAAATTTTGGCGGCTCCGCGCCCTGCACGGGCCGCTAGGAAACTGTTCAAAATCTAGAGGCGTCAAAAACTATTTAGCTTTGGTACGAAAGCACGGAACGCTCGCGGAAAAGGCGGGTTTCCGTGAGACGGACATTTATCGGTGAAGGCACAAAATGAAGGATGCAATGATCAGCATAGGCA